>JAVXOZ010000025.1:1425-31087 GCA_036644995.1 Clostridiales bacterium
TCAGCTTTTAAATTGGCAGGATAGGTACTTCCGTTTCTTGAGGAAACAGAAGGTGGTGCCGAAGAAGATGGTGAGGATGTTACGGGAAATCCCGAAAGATAATTCCCTACGGTGCTGGTTTTATCCAAATTGATATCAACATCGCCATCAATTTTAGCAAATTCCTGCACTTCCTCTAAGGTTTTACCGCTTAATCCATCTATCCTATATCTGGCTGCAACTACGCTATTTACTTGTGAGTTGGTGAGATTAACACTGCTATTACCTTTAACTTTGTATGCCAGGTCTATATTCTCGTAGCTGTATCCCATTAAATAATTACCCAAAACTATGCTACGTGACCCTTCGGTTATATCTTTTAAGTTTATTTCAATGCCGTTGTTAATAAGGGTTTTAAAACCCTTTGTTGGTATTGGAGGGTACCCCATTGGGTTACCTTTCATAACCCCACCAATGATGTTGTTAAATTTAACATTATCTGCATTTATAGTTAGCTTACCATTTAATTCAACGTAATTCCATTTTTCATTTCCATCTCCGAGATAAAAGGTAGAGGCATTTTGTGCACCGGTAATTACCTTGATGGCTGAATTGTTTATATTTATTGTAACCGTATCATTAAATATAAATTTATCCCAGGTAATATATTCAATTAGTGAAAAATACGTGGCATAGCAATTATTTACGGTGATAGTAACCGGAGCGTTGTAAATGTAGGTATATGTTGTATCTCTATGGTTGTCTTTAAATCCAAATAGATTATCCACAGGAGTTGCAGCAGTACCTTGATTATCAATGGTAATGTCAACTTTTTCATCTGTTGTAACCGTAGTGCTTGCACTTAAATTTGCATCTGCATTTGTGTCCAATGTAGTGCCAAAGGCAACAGAGTTTATTGTAAACAATAATAAAGTTGTTGCCATTAAAATAACTGTAATTCTTTTTCGCATAAAATTCCCTTCCTTAATACACTATTCTATTGTTAAGTTAATTGAAATTAAGGCACACACCGCAGTGCCTTTAAAATTTTAATAGTGTTTACCATATGTGCTTTAGGTTTTTTGTAGCAATTACTTGTTTATATTTGTACTAAAATATTAAAAGTATTGTTATTATGGGCTTACTTTGGGTTAATTTTATTTTTATCATTTAAAATATTGAGATAAACCAATCCGAAAAAACCATGGCAACACATTAAAATTATTTAAATAATTATTTTTGTTACCACTTCACTTTCCTTAAATTTCTCAGCATATTATTTTGCTTATTATTATTTTGCTTATTCTTAATATTATATCATGTTCACTAAATAATTTAAAGCAAATTAAGTAAAAAACCTAACTAATTAAGTAAAAAAATAATTAAATTGTGTAAAAATAAAAATGGTAAATTGCAGTAAAATTAATAATAAAAGCATTTATAATTCAACTTAACCAAAGGTTTATAATTGTGAAATTTAAAAATGGTTTTACTTATTTTTGGGTTTTTTGTTTATGTTGTGCCTTTTTGCAGATATACATTTCACTATCTGCTCTGGCTAATGTTTCTATTATGGTTTTATCCATACTTGGAGTAAAGGTGGCATACCCATAGGCAATGCTTAGTTTATAGCTTAAAGTTTTTTGATTTTCAGCTTCTAAAGTATCATTTAATCTGGTTTTAAGGGAATTTATTTCGGCATGGTCATCGTGGAGGATAATGGATACAAATTCATCACCGCCAATGCGAAATGCTTCATCTTCTCGGCGTAAGCTTTTTTGTATGGCATAGGCACAATGTCGCAGCATGGCATCGCCTGCCAAGTGCCCTAAGGTGTCGTTTACTTCTTTTAATTCATTTACATCAAACATGGCAATGGTGATAAATTTATGAGATTCAGTATCAATATTTGTTATTTTTTCCAAAAAAGCAGTGCGATTTTGCAGCCCTGTTAAGCTATCACGATATACTAAAACCGAAAGAGTTTCCACTTTAACGGATTTTTGATATACTTTGGTGAAATTATATACAGAATCTACTATCATGGCTATGCAGAAAAACAGCAAGCCCAAGGTGAGGTAATTGGATTGGCCATAACCTTTGATATCGGAATAATAACTGAAAACTTCTGCAATGCCGCAAATACATAAAGCTATCATCCCCAATATAGTTGTGGATAAAAATTTGCGTTTTTTTATGCTTTCCATGATAATTGCCGCAAAGGCCAATAGTGTATAAAATCCCAAAAAGCCTGAATAGTAAGGCAAAATAATTAAAGAAAGTGAAGGTTTTGCACAGTTAACCAAAGCTAAGCTTATGGAAGCAATGGCCACAAGGAGAATAGCGGCTTTTTTTGCATTGTTAAAGGTATTGGGATAGGCATTGTAATAATATAGGCTGGCAAATACGGGCAATAAACTCAAGGCAAAAATACTGGTTACTGTTATGGTCATGGGGTAGGGTATGAGGAATTGCAGCATATGGCTTTCTACCATCATCCAATACCCTGCACATACAAAGAATGCACCTAAGTAAATTAAAGATATTTTATTACTGTCAGTTTTGCCAAAAATAAACATTAATGCCATTATAAAGCCTATGCTGCAAATTAAAAATCCCAGCATAAACCTAAATCCGTTTTCTTGGAACAAAAAGAATATGTTGGCGGATTTGCTGCCAATGTAAATTTGATTTATTACACCGGCATAATCATTATAAGGTGATGATAATGTAATGGTAATGGCTTTTCCCGCACAATCAACAGGCAGCTGCACAAAATGATAGGCACTGCCTGGGGATGGTGCGGCTGTGGTGGGGTTATAGCTGCTATATATGGGCTCATTATCAACAGATATTTTTATATCCTGCTGAGAAGTGCGAACTAAAACAGTTTCACCTTTTATAATTTCACGAGGCAAGTAATTTTTTAAAGTAATGGTGGTATTGCGTGGTATATCTATATTGTTAGGTAATTCTATTTCTTTAAAAGCACTGTTATTGGTGCTATATTGCCATTTATCAAAAAAGGTGGAGTTCTTTTCATTATCAATGAAATTGTGGTTAAGAGGAACGGTAACAAGTATAAGTGCCAAGGCTAATATTACAGTAATGAATAATATTACCCAATGTGAACTTAATATGGCAAAAAATTTTTGTTTATCGTGTTTGCTATCGGTTTTTCTTTTTTTATAGTGCACCGTATTTCCTCCTATATTTAATAAACGTTACAAATAACTATTATAGAGCAAATTGGTTTAATATGCAAACAGAATGTTGAATATCAAATTTTATTATTTCCGGATTAGTTGCATTATAAATAACGTTTATAATCAAAAGTTTTATAGTTGTTTGTTTATTATTTTAAGTAATAAAATTGTAAAAAGATTTAAAGATGGCATTTGGATTCTGCTTGTATTTAAGCTAATAATGCGTATATGAATTAAATATATAAAATAATGTAGAAATACTATCTAAAAAAATAATTATTAATGCCTGTGTGCATTAAGTGAAATGCGTATGGGCATTAATAATTCTGCACGGCTTTATACAGGCAAGCAGCTATATTATGCTATGATATTCTATTAAATAGTATTGCTTTAGGGGTAATTGAAAATAAATATTAATGCGTATAAGCATTTTATGGGAATGATTAAATTTGAATTTAAACTGTTTTTTTTATTTTGCATAGGTGTTATAGAGGTAACTAAATAAATATATAATAACTAATGCTTTTGGCATGAATATTGCATTATAATATGGTATTAATGTCAAAAAAGTAAGACATTAACAAAAATTAAATATTAAATTAAAAAAGGAGAAATATTATGTTATATGATTATATCAGTAAAGAAGATGTAAAGGCAATCCATGAATCCACCTTGGAAATTTTAGAAACCATAGGTGTGCGTACCACATCCACACGTTTTATGGAAGCCTGCACCAAAGTAGGTTTAAAAGTAGAAAACGGCACAGTATATTTTCCCAGAGATTTAGTGGAAAAAGCCATTAAAACCGCACCTTCTCAATTTTCACTTTATGGCAGAGATGGCAAACATGAAGTAAAATTAGGTTCAGGTGAAGTTTATTCCCAAACCTGCATAGGCAGTCCCTTTATATTAGATATAGAAACAGGTTTAAGAAGACAAGTAGTGTATCAGGATTTAGAAGATTTTGTGCGTGTTTGTGATGGTTTGGATGATATTGATATCATTTCCGCAATTTTCCCCAAGGATGTTCCTGAACACGCCGCCGTCACCGCAGAAGTGGTAGCACAGGTAAAAAACACCTCAAAACCCTTGCATATTTGCATAGAATCCGATCATGAAGTAAAATATATTGCCGACGTTTTGGCAGCCGCAGTTGGTGGTATGGATAAATTATTGGCAAAACCCACTGCCTATCTCCAAATATCTCCCATTAGTCCCTTGGATTATGCTGAAGGCCCTGCCAACGGCTTAATTAACACAGTGGAAGCAGGTTTACCCTTGGGAATTATCCCTTGCCCCATGCTTGGTGCCACAGGCCCCATGACCCTTATCGGCTCTGTAACCATGCACAATGCGGAAATGCTGGCAGGGGTAGTTGTTGCCCAATTAATGAAACCGGGTTTACCTTGTATTATGTCACCTCGGGTAACTTTTATTGATATGCGCACTGCTGTTGGTCTTTGGGCAGCACCGGAAATGGGTTTGGCAGGAGCATGCTCCCACCAAATGGCTATGTATTACGGTATTCCCAGCGAACCCACAGGTTTTTCTTGCTCCGCTAAAGTTTCAGATGAACAAAGTGGCTTTGAACGTATGTACAATGCTTTAATTCCCGGCATCGCCGGTGCCAGCATTTTAGGAACAGCAGGTTCCATAGATAATGCTCTTATAGCGGATTATCGTACCATTGTAATGGATGATGAAATTTCCTCATTGGTAAAACGCACCGTGAGAGGGAATAAAGTGGATAAGGATATTATGGCAGTGGAAGCCATTGGTGAAGTGGTAAACGGCGAACGTAATTTCTTAGGTAACGAACATACCATGCGTTATCTTCGCTCGGAATTGTGGGAACCCAAGCTTTGCCAACGCAACACCTATGAAGGTTGGAAAGAAAGCGGCAAAACCTACCATGATAAAGCCCAAGAAAAAGCCTTGGATCTCTACAACAACCACGTAACCGAACCTTTATGTGCAGAATACGCCAAAGCAGTTGATGATGCCTATGCAAAAGCCTTAAACAAGGAATAATTTTTAATTTAGATGGTGTGAACAGGTATTTTTATGCACTATGCTTTGAAATAAGCTCAAAATATCTTTATTTTCAGTTTCTTGGTTGTTTTTTTGTTGTAAGGCAAGAAAACAGCCATTTTTTCTTTCATTGTAGTGCTAAATGTTGTATAATAGTGCTAATTATATGGCTTAGTATTAAGTGAAATTTATGGGGTAAATTATGGAAAACATAGAAAATTGTGGTTATGCAGACCTGATAACAACTAAATATAAAATATTCCCCTGCTATAAAACCATAGTGTTAGATGAAATATTATCTTCAGATTGGGACTTTGTTGTTTTGGGGAATCCCGTGGAAAAACTGTTTTCCAGAATCAACCTTATTGAATATCTTTTGAGCACCGAATCTAAAAGTGCTAAACTATCCTTGCTGAACTGCGATTTGAAATTTATAAATATTATTATTTCAGAACTGGAAGATATTTCTTTATTAAACGATAAACAATGTGATGCTGCCATTATTATCAGTTCCCAAGGCGAGATTTTGGGAATTCTTGATCGCTACCGTGAATTGCAATATCACATAGTTGAAACCAAACGTAAACTGTGGCAAAAAGATTTGCGAATAGATTTTTATAAACAAATTCTGGATGTTATGGAAGATGATGTTTTTATAACCGATGAATATGGGTTTATTCAGTATATTAATCCCAGTGGTGAGCAGGTTTGCCAAATAAAATTAGATAACTATATAGGACGCCATGTTACAGATTTGGAAAAGGACGGCATAGTTTCTCAAAGCATTACCATGCAGGTTTTGCAATCTCGGGAAAGAGAGGAAAGAGCCGTAAAATTATCCTCGGGCAGGTTGATAATGGCAATAGGTATACCTGTTTATAATAAGGAAAACCAGCTGAAATATGTGTTCAGCACATCCAAAGATGTGCGTGAAATTAGTGGCCTTTTGGAAAAAATTGCCGGTATGATTCAAGAAATTGATGTGCAAAAGCGTGAGTTGGAAATTTTGCGTGACCGCATGGCATCACAAAAAGAATATGTTTTTGAAAGTGCACCCATGAAACACGTGCAAAAAATTATTGCCAAGGTTGCTCCTACCGATGCCACGGTTTTAATAGAAGGAGAATCGGGAACAGGTAAAGAAGTGGTGGCAGATATGATTCACCAATGTAGTGACCGCCATATTCAGCCCTTTGTGAAGATAAATTGTGAGCTGATACCTGAAAATCTTTTAGAATCTGAATTATTTGGTTATGAACCCGGTGCTTTTACCGGTGCGGATAAAAAAGGCAAAGTGGGAAAAATAGAAACAGCTAATATGGGAACGGTATTTTTTGATGAAATAGGTGAAATGCCCTTATCTCTCCAAGTAAAGCTTTTGGACTTTCTTCAAAATCGCAGCTTTACCAGAGTAGGCGGTACTAAAAAAATCCCCATAGATGTGCGTGTGGTTGCTGCCACTAACCGTAATTTGCACAAAATGGTGGATGAGGGTACTTTTCGTAACGATTTGTATTACCGCCTTAATGTTATGCCTTTAAAATTAATGCCGCTACATGAGCGTCAAGAAGATATTTTACCCTTAACAACTATGTTTTTAAATAGATATAATATGAGATATCATAAAAATAGGCATTTGGATTCTCCGGTGATAGATGAATTACATAAATACTCTTGGCCCGGTAATGTCCGTGAACTAATCCACACCATAGAGCGTTTGATTATCACTGCGGAAAATGACATTATAACCGTGGATGACCTAATGGAAGTTTTATATTCAGATTCATTAATATCCGGGAACATAATTTGCAACGGTATTTTACCATTAAAAGAAGCACGGATAGAATTGGAAACTATCTTAGTAAAAGGTGCCTATGAAAAATTAGGTACAACCTATAAAGCCGCAGAAGCCTTAGGCATAAACCAAAGCACCGTGGTGCGAATTTTAAAAAGGTTAAAAACCAATGGGTGAGGGCATTTTTATCAATGCTAAGTATCACCATAGAGCCATATAAAACTAAAAAATATTAACCAAAAATTTCTTTGTTGTGCCGCTAATTGACAAAACTTACAGCTTATGCCAGATTGTCAAACAACTATGTTTTTTGACAATCTAAAATGCTCCCCTGTTATTTAATAGGGGAGCATTGCTATGTCAATTTTCTATTTTGGTATAATCAGTTTTTGTGGGCTGTTAAATAGATCAATGGGTGCACCACCTAAATCACTTTTTTGGTGATTTAGGTTATTATTTTAATCAAACATATTTTTAACTCTGTCTAAAAGGGTTAGCTTTTTTTCAACCGGTGCTACGTACACTGTTTTATCCACAGCGATGGTGGGGGTTGTGCCAATAAATTGAATGGTGCGTGGCACCAAAGAACCAGGGGAGGCAAAGGAAACTGCATCTGGCACTACGTCGTTGCCTAAATAGTCTTTAAAGGAATTATTAACCCCATCTCTTACTTGGGTTTGGCCGTCTGCTAATTTATCAACAACACCGGGGAGCTTATAAACATTGGTATAAAGCAGAGATAAGCCTTCATTTAGTTGGTTAATGCCACTGAAAACTTGGTTGGTAACCCCGTCTTTCAGCAGGCTGAAATTGTATTCCAATCCCGAAACCGCTTGATCCATTTGGGTCATGCCGTTTTTATATTGGTTTACGTCTATATTAAAATCGTCCATGCTGAATTGTCCCAGAGTATTTTGGGCATTTTTCATTTCTGCCTGCAAGGTTGTAAGTTGAGATTTAATGCCGCTAAAATCAAAACCGGCGGATAATCCCTTCAGCATATCATCAACGGCTCCTTGAAGTTTGGTTATACCGCTGTTTAATCCTGCATAGCCTTGGCTTATACTTTCTATTGCACCGCCAAAGGTAGAGTTTAATTGTTTAAATCCGCTGTTTAAGGCATCTAATTCACCTTTAACTTTGGTAACTGACCCTGCTGCGCTTAAATAGGCATTGGCTAATTTTGCCACTTCGGGGTCTGGATTATCTTTTAAAGCTGTGGCGGTATCTGTTGCGTTCATTATGCCATTAAGTTTAGATGAAAGTTCGGCATATTGACCTTGTAAACCGCTGTATTGATTAGAAAGCCCTGTGAGTTGAGCACCTATTTTATTGTTTTGTTCTATTATTTGTGCCATTCCCGAAGATAAATCTTTCAGACCTGCGGAAAGTTGGTTTAACCCTTGTTCTAATTGTTCTATCTGCTGTTTTGAGCTACCGATATTACTATCTATATTATTTAAAGCTTCATTAATTTTTTTGGTGCTTTGGTTTAGTGCAGATTTGGCGGTTTCCAGCTTTTTCCCTGCTCCTGCCAGTGAATCCAAAGATTTACTCATTTCCGCACTAAAAGAGGAAATATAGTTGCCAAAGGTGCTTAAGCCCTGTTGATATTGGTTGAAGCCTTCCTCAACTGTGCCGTTGGCATTGGCAAGCTGTTGAGCACCACTGCTCAAAGAGCCAACGCCATCGCTCATGGTTACCATTCCGGATTTAAGTTGATTGGTACCGGAAATTAAGGCATCCATGGCATTTATCATTTCATCAACGCCGCCTTCCAAATCTTCCATGCCCCCAAAACCGGACATGGAAAATGGGGAAAGAATAACAGAAAGTCCCGCAAGTTCTAAATCTGTGGCATCAAAGGAAATGGTGGCATCTGTATTTGTGCCGGGCAAAACCATAAAGGAAACCGTTTCATTTTTACCTGCCACCACTGTGGTGCCATCCACGGCATTGATGTTTTTGCACATATCCGTGTTTAAGGTTTGGCTCATTTGCATGGCAAAGTTTTCTTTAAAATAGTTCCCTGCTATCTTATTGGAAGTTGCGGAAACTTTTATTTTCACTTTACCGCTGATACCCCCCAATGCAGAGGCATCCACTTCTTTATTTTCCAGATAATATTTAATATTAAAATTCCAAGGAATATCCGCCTTTTTTAAAGTGCCTATATAGTAAAATCCATCGGGATTAGCGGGTAATTGCCAAGTGATTTTATTCCCTGCCACTGTGGGTTTTTCTTTACCGGTTATATTTTCTATGGCGGCATAATCACCGTAATCCACATATGTACCTTCTGTGGGGGTAATAATGTGGTTTACCACTAAAACCTCTTTTATGGAGCCATCACTGTTTAAATCCATATATACAGTTTCATCTTTAATAATAGTGGATGTTACATCTTGTGCGGATACCCCCAAAGATAAGGTAAATAAGAGGATAAGCCCTGTTAAGATAATAATAAATTTGTTTTTCATAGTGATTCCTCCTTGGTTTTAGGTGATAATATGAATTTTTTTCTTTTGCCGTGGTATGTGGTTTTCATTATAAGCTTATCGCAAACTACCAGTAATCTCGGTAAAACTACCAAAACTAAAAGTCCGCTTAAAAATGCACCTCTACCCAAGAGGAAGCCTATTTGGCTAACGGATTCAATGTTGGAAACAATGCCTTCTGTCATTCCTGCCACGGTGAGAATAAGTGCCGAGGTAATAACGGAGCCGCCTGCGGTTTGCATGGTTCTGATGGCGGATTCATTGGGTGGCAGCATCTCTCGAAATTCCATATAGCGATGGCTCATTAAAATGGCATAATCTATGGTTGCCCCCAGTTGAATGGAGCTAACCACCAAGTAGCCTATGTAAATTAGTCGGGTACCCTGAAAATAAGGTACAGACATATTTATCCAAATTGAAAACTCAATAACACTGATTAAAAGCACAGGTAAAGATACGGATTGGAAGAAAATTAATATAATTAAACCCACGGATAAAATGGAGAAAAGGCTGATTATGGTATTATCGTTTTCAATGGTTTGTTTTATATCCGTGGTGGCAGTGGATTTACCTGCCATATACCAACCGTTATCATAGTATTTATCTGCAAGATTTTGCAGTTTTTCCGTGGTGGAATAAGTTAATTTGCTTTCATTGCCTAAATTTAAAAATACAACAATCCTGCTGAAATCCTCAGATAGGAATTGGTCTTTTAAAGTTGTGGGCAACATATCCCGTGGTATGGTGGGGTCTGCCAAAGTTGGTATGCTTTGAACGCTGCGCACAAAATTTAAATTTTGCAAATCTTTACAAAGTTTGGCTTCTGCGGCGATATTGTTATTTGGTACCAATATCATCACAGGCTCGGATTCCCCAAAAGTTTTGGTAACTTTTTCCTTGGTTGCCAGCATTTGGGCGGAACCTGCACTTCCCGATGTATCACCATATAGGAAATCGTTGTTGTTTTGGGCAAAAAAGCAGGGTACAGCCACTAAAATAATGATGATAATAACAGGATATTTCCACCTTAAAGTTTTATGCTTGGCAAAGGTGGGTAAAAAACTTCTGTGTCTGGTTTTATCAATAACTTTATGAAAGCTTAAAATCAATAAGGGTAAAAATGTTATGGTGCAGAGGAAACTGAAAACAATACCTTTGCCCAAAACCATGCCTAAATCAAAACCAATGCGATATTGCATAAATACCAAAGCCGCAAACCCTGCTATGGTGGTTAAAGCACTGGCAGATATGGAAGAAAGGGATTTTTTAATGGCAACAGCCAAGGCTTGGTGTCGCTCTAAGCCGCTATCCTTTTCCTCTAAATATCGGTGAAAGAGAAAAAGGGAATAGTCCATAGATATTGCCAGTTGCAGCACAGATGCCATGGATTGGGTAATATAGGAAATATCCCGAAAAATTAAATTCGTACCCATATTAAATGCCACAGCCACACCTATGGAGGCTATGTAAAATAAAGGTTCTATCCAGGTTTTACCTGCCAGCATTAAAATTAAAAGGCAAAATGGCACCACAATCAGCATTATTTTTGTGGCTTCTTCGGATAAAATAGAACGGGTGAACCGAGCATCCTCCGCAGAGCCGATAATTCCGCCATCCGCACCTATAATGGCACCTATTTCCAAAATTGCCTGACCTGTTTTAGATGAATAATCCCCTTCTTTAAATTCAATGGTGTAAAGTGCTTTATTATCCATGTAGTAATCTTTTAAAAGCTTTTCATCAATGAATTGGGTGGGGGTGGCAGTATTGGCAAAATTATCCAGCCACATTACCGAGGCAACACCATCCACAGCGGCTATTTTGTTTTTAATTTGTTGGGCTTCCAGCATGGTAACGTTATCCGCCGCTACCCGAGCAGTGCCGGGATATGTAAAATCTTTTTCCAAAATATTAATGGATTGCTTGGTTATGCTATCTTCGGGTAAATATTTGGTCATATCGTAATTTACCGTAACCTGAGTTATGCAAAAACCACTTATCCCCACTAAAATAGCAAAAAGAATATAAAGCAGTATTTTATGTTTGTCGTAAAAGTTTACTAATTTTAGCATGGTACGTTCTCCTCAGCAATGGTTTCATGCAGATTGTGCAGGATTAAACCCATGGTTTTGTAAAGCATGGTATTAAGTTTTTCCACATTGCCATCAAAATGCCGAAAAATATAAATCATGGCTTCAATTATGGCAACGGCAATTATGTTTAAAAACATGGGGTCTATTTCTTTTAAGGGCATATCCTTTTGCATATCCAAAGTTATTTGGGCATTTATTTGGTTTAATATGATGTTTTTAACATTGCCATTGGGTGAATTTTCATCAGTATTTATTAAAATAAAAAATTGTTTTTGATTGTTTATGAAAACTTCACCAATTTCTTTAGAGAGGTCTAAAAATGATTTGGAGGTAAGGTGGCTATATTCTATGGAATTATCGTTAAATAAGCTGTTAATACCTTGCCAAGCAGGGTCTACCACAGCGTTGTAAAGCTCTATTTTGTTTTTAAAATAGCGGTAAATATTACCCGGTGTAATATTTGCCGTTGCTGCAATATTTCTTAAAGAGGCATTGCTAAAATTATGATTGTAAAATTCATCTGTGGCGGCAGCAAGTATTTTTTGCCGCACCTCATCTTTTTGTGTTTGCATTAGTAAACCTCCGTTTATTAATGTAAAAATAGCATATTCTGCCAATAAAGTCAATAGTAAACCTCGGTTTATCATTGTAATTTCCTTATATATAAGGTGGTTTTAATCTGAAAAGTGCTATTTAATTAGGAAAGCCAATATCAATGAGGTGAATCAGTAATTATTTATTGCTAATTTATGGGAAGTGCAATATAATGAAATAAATAGATGTGTAAAAATAAGTTTGTGATAATCTATAAAATAAAGTTTAAAATTATAAATAATTTTAGGAGGATGAGATTATGAAAAAATTGATTTTACCCATTATGTTACTGGCAATGGTGATGTGCCTTTTTGGCTGCACCAAAGAAAATGACCAAGGTGGGACTTCTTTTAACTGGGGTCCGGAAATTAACCTCAGCTTTGATCAGCGTGAAGATGGCACCGATTGGGTTGTGGATGAAAATGCCAAAGATATTTTAAACGTTACGGATTATGTTCAAGCGAATATTTTTTTTGATGAGTTATCCGGGGTATGCCGTGGTATACAAACCTATACCTCTATTGGAACCAGAAAAGAAGTAGATGAAGGCGGCAATTATGTTGATACACCTATTTATCGTTTTGATTATTACGATACCTCAGGTAAATTAATAGAGAAAAAAACCGATTTTAATTTACATTCGTTGATTGGCAATGTAGCTGTAGGTATAGTTGATGGTAAAAATAGTGCATTAAAAAATATGGCAACTTCCAAAATTATTGAATCAAATTCCAGAGAAAACTTTGTTACAGAAACCGGTTTTATATCTGAGAGTGGTAAATTTTTTGATAAAGATGGCAAGTTGTTGAATAAATTGAGTATATCGAAAACATATATGACAATTATTCCCGTGATAAAAAATAGATATCTTGATTTTAATTTGCCATGGGAGTGGAGTAATAAGACTATTTCAATGAATGGTGCTTTTTTGGAAACAGCTCAAAGTGATAATCCGGAGAGTGCAGACTATAATATGCTCATGGATAATACGGAGAGTGCAGACTATAATAAGAAAATAGATGGGATAGATTCTCCTCTATACCCATCTTCACTGTATCGTTGCAAAATTGGTACAGATGAAAATATAAAATTAGTGGACAGTGAGGGTAATATATTAGACGAGCCCAAAGAAAAAGATGTGAATTATTCCCTCTTGGGTGATGACCGTATTGTGGTTTATAAAGCAGATAAAACGGAAATTTGTGATAGAAAAACTTTGAAGGTGCAAAAAACTATACCATTTAAAACTACCTATTGTGATGAAAAACACTATATAGTATCCCTGGGAGAATGGCGCCACTATCTTAGTGATTACCATGGTAAGCAGTTGACACCCTATTATGATAAATTTACTCAACTGAGAAACACCGTAGATGATAATATTTATTTAGTTGCCAGTGGCAGCGAAACTCCGGATAATGCCCCATATTTTGCCGCCAATGGCGGAGAAGTTGTGGGAGCGAATGAAAGTGCAATTTTAAATGCTGATGGTGAAATTTTATTTATAGATAAATTTGGAGGCGGCTTTACATATGTTGGCAATGGTGAATTTGCAGTGCATTCCCGTGCAGGTCAGTATCTTTTAAATTCCCGTGGTGAAATAGTGGAAATGTATAGAATGTGGGAAAGCTACCGATATAACGAAGCTAATAACAGTATTGAGGTTGTTCCTGTTCAGTAATTATATTTTAATTAATAAGTTAAAATCACTATCATTTATTATGGTAGTGATTTTTCTATATTTTGGGTAAAATGTTATAATTTTACTATGAAATAAAATGGAATAATGCTATAATCAAAACAAGTATATTAGTTTATTATATTGTGGGAGAAGGAGCATACTATGGGAAAGATCAGTAAAGGGCTTATAAGCGGAATAGCGGTTTTTCTTTTACTTGTTGTTTCTTTTTGCTTTTTTTCCCTTAGAGTGGATTATTTAACCGAGAAGAATATAAAGCAGGAAATGGCAATCACTGCGGATAATAATGCTACCTCCATAAAATCCATGTTTGCTAAAGACCTACAATGCTTAAATGCAATTTCCGCACAATTAACCCAAAATAATAAGGAACTCAATGCCGAAACTGCGGAGTATCTTCATCCATTTGCGGAAAATGGCGGCTATATGCGTATGGCAATAGATTTACCCGATGGCACCTGTTATTCCAGTGACGGTAAAACCATAGAATCTGTAAAAGATGGGTATTACCCCGGGGCAATGAGTGAAAAAGATGAACTGGAAAGTATTTATAAAAGTGAAATAGATAATATATCCTGTATTTCCTTGGTTGTGCCAATCAGTGAAAATGGTAAAGTAATTGGCGCTTTGCGTGGAATTTATGATAGCAGTGTTTTGCAGGATTCTTTGGATTTGAATATTTTTGATGGTCACGGTTACTTTAATTTAGTGGATAAAGAAGGTAACTTCCTTTTTAAACCCGCCAAGGGTCACAGCGCCTATAATCAAAAAAATATATTTACGGTTTTACAAAATGCGGATTTTCGCAGTGGGTACAGTTTGGCATCATTAAAAAAAGATATGTTAAAGGGAGAGCACGGGGTTAGTGTTTATTCCTTATTGGATGAAGAACGCTTTGTATATTATGAACCTGTGGGTATAGATGATTGGTATATTGTAACCGTTGTGCCTGATGACTACTTTTTACCCCAAAAGCAAATGATTGACGGTACAGTTTTAGTTTTATTGATATTTTTAGTTGGGCTGTTTTCCGGATTGGCATATTATATTTATTATCAGGGCAATAAGCTGCAAACATCACTTAAGCGTGAACGTGATTATTTCAATAGCATTTTAAACAATATTCCATTACCTGTGTTTATTACGGATTCTCACATGATTTTAGAATTTGTAAATGAAGCCGCTTTAGGGCTTTTTCATAAAAAATACGCTGACCTTATAGGCAAACCATGCAAATCCTGTGAAACCAAAATTTGCGGAACATCGGATTGTGCCATAGAAAAAATGATTAGCACAGGAATGGATAGCACCTTATTGGAAGCAAACTCTAAATATTATATGGTTAATACAGCGGCTTTAGATAAGGGCGATATGGATAAAGGCGGCTATATAGAAGTTTTTCAAAATATTAGCGACATTGTGGAAATGCAAAAATCTTTGGAAGAAAAATCCTTGGAATTAGAAACCATATCTCAAAATCTTGTAGGTGGAGTTTTAATTACAGGTTTAGAAAAAGGATTCCCTATTATCCGTTGCAACCAAGGCTATTGCGATTTAATTGGTTCACCCGGGGAGAATTTAAAAGGTAAATCAGCTTTGGATGGGGTGGCTCATGATGACCGTGAAACAGTGGAAAAAACAATTTATGAAAAACTTAATTACGATAACTTTATTTCCCAAGAGCATAAGCTTTTAAAAAGTAATGGTGAGGAAATATGGGTTATTTTGTATGGCAAAAAATCAATACTCCACGGTGAAGATGTGGGGATTTGGCTGCTTATAGATATAAGCGAAAGTAAAGAAATAGAAACTGCCTTAAAAGTCAGCGAAGAACGATATCGCATTGCCATGGATAATACCGAAGATATTATTATTGAATATAATTTTGAAACCAAAGTGATTCACCATGCCCACAAAGTTACAGAATTGTATGATATTCCCCAATCTGTGGCAAATGCACCTGAAGGCATTATTAATGCAGGGGTTATTGATGAAACATCAAAAGAAACATTTTTAAAAATGTTTGTTGATATGAATAGCGGTGCACCCAAGGTAAGCGGTGTAATAAAAACCATTGGTAGTGGTAAACGTACCTTGTGGAATAGACTTACTTTTACAACTATTTTTGATATTGAAGGCAAACCTGTACGTGCCATTGGTATTATGCAGGATATTACCGCTGAAGTGGAGGCAAAACGCCAGTATGAGCGTGAGGCACAATATCGTAAAATTATGGGTGAAGATGCCACGCTGTATTACGAAGCGGATTTAACAAATCACTGCTTTGTTACTGGGCATGAGGAAATAGTGTCTGCCTATGGCAAAAAAGGTGAAAATGATTATGATACCGTAACCGGTTTACTCCTTGATAATGTGGTTTATAAGGATGACCGCATCCTTGTGCAAAGCCATATCTCTCAGGAATATTTAACAGAAAATTACAAAAAAGGTAATTATAAAATTACCTTTGAGCATAGGCAAAACACAGGTGCACCACAGCCATTATGGGTGGAATGTACTATATTTTTAATGACCGATGAAACCACAAAAGATATAAGATTATTATGCTACATTAAAGATATTAACGATGTTAAAATCCGGGAATTGGATTTGCAGCATAAGGCAGAACGTGATTTGCTTACGGGTTTGTATAATAAAGTTACCACGGAAAATCTTGTGGATAAAAATTTATCTTTTCAAATTGCCAAAGAGGGGAGTTCCGCCTTTTTCTTAATTGATTTGGACGATTTTAAAAATATTAATGATACCTTGGGCCATGCTTTTGGTGATGCGGTGCTTTCGGAAATTTCCCAAAGATTGGAAGCTTTGTTTAATGTTGGCGATGTGGTTGGGCGTATAGGTGGAGATGAATTTGTGGCATTTATCCCAGGGCCATTAGATGAAGAAGCAATTATAAATTGGGGTATAAAAATCTGCGATATGTTTAAAGGTGTGTATACAGGCAGTGATATGCGTTATAAAGTTTCCGGTTCAGTGGGTATTGCCATTTCACCGCAACACGGAAAAACCTTTGGGCAGCTTTATCCCAAGGCAGATGTGGCTCTTTACTATGCAAAAAATTTGGGCAAAGATACCTTTAGAGTTTACAATGAGGAAATGCCCCCAATGCAACCGGGTATCGGAACGGGTTTGCGTGGGATTGATAAAAATTTCGGTAAAGTATTTTCAAAAAATATAGTGGAATATGTGGTGCGTATTCTTTATGAAGCAGCAGAGCCTTTAGTGGTTATTAATGCTATTTTGGAATTGGTTGCCAAGCATTTTTGTTATAGTTGTTCCTATGTATTTGAACGTATAGATGATGGCAATTTATGGCACAATACCTTCCAATGGTGTGCCGGTGGTATTCCCTCTCGGAATACTTCGGATAGGGTAATTTTAGATATTTCCATGACAGAGGATGCTTCCCGTTTTAATAAAGAGGGTATATTTATAGCGGAAAAAGTGGCTGATATTCCACAGCCTTTGCGGAGTACAATGGAATCTTTGGGTACAAAATCCACAATTCAATTTGCCATTATCAGCGGCGGTAAAATATCCGCACTCTTGGGCTTTGATGATTGCGTTCAAGAACGCACACCATTGGAATCCGAGGTATCGGTATTGCACATGATAGCCATGATTTTAGGCCCATATCTGCATAAATAACTTAAAGGAAGGTCTAAAACTTAATTTTATCTATAATTACCTTTGGTTATTGGGGTGACCCCTGACAAGTTAGACTTTATTGCGAAGTAGCTTTTTCTACTTCGCACAGGCTGTTGATAAAGTCTGATATTCGGCAAAATCCCTTCCCATCCACTGCTTATGTACATTTAGGTACACTGCACATCCGCTGCTCAGGGAGTTTTGCCGAATCTAAGTCTTTCTTAACAGCCTGACATCTTGTCAAAAAACTATGTTTTTTGGCAATCTATGCGAAGTAGCTTTTTCTACTTCGCATTTTCTATTATGTAAATAAATCATAAAAGGATCTGTATATAGCTTGTTAATAATTATGCCAAGGTTAGAATCTACGTCATAATATTTAATTCTGTAATATCATTAATTCCTACAAAAGAAAAAAACTGAAAATAAACCTGCATTTCGGTTGCAAAAGTGGCTTTTCGGTTACAAAACCTGCATTTCCAATACAAAAGTTGCTTTTCGTTTACAAATATTTACTTTTAGATTACAAAGTGGCATCTGGTGCTACTATTCAGTTGTTTCTGAATCTTTACTGCTCAATTCTGTATAATATTTACAAGTTCTCGCAGGAAATATTGCAAACCTGTATTGGACATGATAAACTATAAAAAATGGATTTTTTGATGCACAAAATTTGCGAGGTGAAATAATATGAGCGTTAGTTACAAAAAACTTTGGATGCTTATTCTGGAGAGAGATATGAAGAAAACCGAAGTCCGTATAGCTGCCGGCATTAGCCCCAGCACTTTCTCAAAGATGAATCGCAACGAATATGTCGCCATGGAAGTTTTGGTGAAGCTGTGCAAGGTGCTTAACTGCAACATAGGCGATATTGTTGATGTGATTCACAACCCGGACTGAATATGGAAAACATCCAATCATCAAGAAAACTGGTACAACGGAGGAAAATGTATGGATTATAGTGCTGGAATGGTGTCCTGTTTGTTTTGGCTATCTGAAACAAGAAAAACCGCAGAGTTGATGCTGCAAGGGAAAACCATTGAAGAAATAAGAATCCTTGCTGTAACCGAGAATATTTATCAAGTAAAATCCACAGATCGTGGAAAACGAATTGCCGGCGTGTCTTGGAAACGTCTATCTTCCCTTTCAAAAGAGCTGTTGGAAATACTTGTGCTTTGTGATTTACCTACAGCTAAATTGATTGTGCTGCTCAGTATCATGAAAACGGATACCCTGTTTTTTGAATTTATGCACACTGTTTTCAAATCAGCGGTTATCCTTGGTGAAATTACCTTGTCAGATTTTGGAATAAACGTGTTTTTTGATGAGAAAATCCGCCAAAGTGAAACCGTAGCTGCATGGTCTGATAGTTCTATTAAAAAGTTAAAGCAAACCTACTCAAAATTGCTAATTGAAGCAGGATTATTGACCTGTGCATCTGCTAAAAAAATTCAGGTGCCAATGATAGATTATAAATTGCAAAGCATTATTTTAAAAGCAGGATTTGCAAATTGCCTTAGTACTTTAACAGGAGAAGAATTCGATGGATAATATGATAGAAGAACGCCTGGCTAAAATTGAACAGAAAATAACAGAAAAAGCATTTTTGGGGAACAAAGGGCTTGGCAATGAAGTGGGATATTATATATTTGATTATCCTGCACAAAGTGAACTCACTGTCAGAGAATATGTGAGTACTTTACAAAATAAATATAACGGCAGTGATGGCTCTCTAAAAATTGTTGTATTTGATTTATATGAAATTGTATTGGGTATTTTAAAACAGAAAAACTATCTTGAAAAATGTTTTGAATTTGAAAAGAGCAAGGGTACAGATTACACCTTTGATGCGATTATAAAAATGCTGAGACTCACGGTTAAGTCTAATTTAATTGTAAACTATATTATGCAAAATACTCCCACTGAAAATGCAGTGGTTTTCATAACAGGAGTGGGAAAATGTTTTCCCCTGGTTCGTTCCCATAATGTGCTTAACAACCTGCATCAGGTATTAGATGGTGTGCCGGTGGTGATGTTTTTCCCGGGGAAATATTCCGGACAGGATTTAAGGCTTTTCGGTACGATAAAAGATGATAATTATTATAGAGCATTCAAGTTAGTAGAATAGATAGGGGGATTTTCTTATGAGAATAGCTGATATGTTTGTTAAACCCATTGACCGTGACATTAAAGGTGTTATTAAAGTTGGGCAAGATGATGGTGAAAATGTTTTCCAAGAACTGGACGAATATGTTGTCACAAAAGAGCTTGGGAAGCATTTCCGTGATTTTTTTGAAAGCTATAAAAAGAGCATTGGCGGTAACACCGATAAAATGGGGGTGTGGATTTCCGGTTTTTTTGGAAGTGGTAAATCTCATTTTTTAAAGATTTTGTCGTATTTGCTTGAAAATAAAGAGATTGGTGGTAAACATGCCATCGATTTCTTTACAGATGGGAACAAATTAGCAGATCCTATGGTCATTAGTGATATCAAACTTGCAGGAGATTTATCCACCGATGTGGTGCTTTTTAATATTGATTCCAAGAGCGAGGCAGATGCAAAGTCCAACAAAGAAGCCATTATTGATGTTTTTATGAAAGTATTTAATGAAATGCGGGGCTTTTGTGGCTCATTGCCATTTCTTGCAGACTTAGAACGTAAATTGTCAGATGACGGACAGTATAACGCTTTCAAAGCTGAATTTGAAAAGTTGAATGGGCAAAAATGGGAAGATGCAAGGGAAGATTTTTATTTTATCCAAGATGAAATGATTCAAAGCCTTTGTGCCACCGGAGTGATGAGCGAAGATGCCGCAAAAAACTGGTGTGAAAATGCGTCGGACACTTATGCTGTATCCATCGAAAAATTTGCGGATTTAGTCCGCACTTATTGCGAGAAGAAAGCAAAGAACCATCATGTGGTTTTTCTTGTTGATGAAATTGGTCAATATATCGCAGGTGATACACGGCTTATGCTGAATTTGCAAACAGTAACCGAAGATTTAGGCACTGCGTGTGGCGGCAAGGCATGGATTGTTGTAACAAGCCAGCAGGATATTGATTCCATTGTAACGGTTAAGGGCAATGATTATTCAAAAATTCAAGGGCGTTTTGATACACGGCTTTCTCTTTCCAGTGCTAATGTAGATGAGGTTATTCGCAAGAGAATTTTGGCAAAAACAAAAACAGCAGATGATACATTGATGCTACTGTACGATCAAAAAGAATCCATCATAAAAAACCTGATCATCTTTACCGATGAAGCAGAAAAAAAGCTTTATACCGATCGCAGGGAGTTTGCGGCGGACTATCCTTTTATTCCCTATCAGTTTCATCTATTGGGGCAGGTTCTCACAGCAATCAGAACCCATGGTGCATCGGGTAAACACCTTGCCGAGGGGGAACGTTCTATGATTG
This sequence comes from Clostridiales bacterium, assembly GCA_036644995.1. Classification (GTDB taxonomy): domain Bacteria; phylum Bacillota; class Dehalobacteriia; order UBA7702; family UBA7702; genus Cryptoclostridium. The sequence continues at coordinate 22,407 of JAVXOZ010000025.1, forward strand.
CCCTGTTTAAAGAATCTGCCATGCGTTTTATGCAGCAGAGCGATGGTACCCTTGTTCCATTCAATGTGTTTTATGATGCTCTTGATAAGTTTATTGATCACACCCACCGTATTGTAATTACACATGCCTCGGAAAATCAGCATCTCACCCCCTTTGATGTTGAACTGCTAAAGATTCTTTTCATGATTAAATATGTGAAGGAAATCAAAGGCAGTGTAGATAATTTGACCACGCTGATGGTCACAGACATTGATGACGACCGTGTTGCACTGCGAAAAAAAGTGGAAAAAGCCCTTTCAAATCTGGTTGGGCAAACATTGGTGCAAAAAAACGGTGACGAATACTTGTTCCTTACAAATGAAGAACAGGAAATAAATCGTGCTATCCACGATGAAAATCCGGATATCGGGGAAATTGTCAGCGATGTATCCGCTATTATTTTTGGTGAGATGATTCGAGAGCCTAAATATAATTATAGCAAGCGGTATTATTTTACATACAATCAAATCGTGGATGATCGTTTTTATAAAAGCAATCAGTCTGCTGATATTGGTGTACGCATTATTACGCCTTACAGTGACCTTGACGGTGAACCGGAAACCATGCGTATGCTATCCTTGCAGGAAGATAATGTGCTGATTGTGCTTCCCGATGACAGCACGTTTCTTGATGAAATCCGTGAAAGCTTGCAAATATCCAAATATATCACAAAAAACCGCAGTACTCTTGCGAAAAGTTATAATGCTATCCTCATTGCAAAGCAGGACGAGCTAACAGAGAAAAAACTGCGTATCCGTATTTTTTTAGAAGATGCCGTAAAGCATGCAGAAATCTATGTGTGTGGAGATAAACTGAACATCGGCACAAAAGACCCTTTGTCAAAAATAAATGAAGCACTGGGAAAACTTATCGCTATGAAATATTCAAAGCTTATCTATATGGAAACGGCACCAAGCATTGCGGATATTAATGCAATCTTCAAGCAAACAAACGAACAATCTTTTGTGGGCTTTTCGGAAAGCACAGCAAACAAATTAGCTTTAGATGATATGTTCCGTGCTATTTCACAAAATACAGCACGTCACATTAAAACCTCACTGAAAACCCTGCAAAGTAAATTTTTTGCAGCACCCTATGGCTTTGTGGACTTGGATGTGCAGTGGTTGATTGCAACACTTTTTAAACAAGGCAAAGTTTCTTTTACCGTGAACAGCAAAAATATCTCTGTTGTAGACACCCCCGGCGATGAACTGGTGAAGTTCATTACACGGCGTGAATATGGAGATAAACTACTTATAGATATTCGAGAGCACCCAACCCTGGAGCAAATTAAATCGGTTAAAGAAGTGATGAAAGCATTGTTTTCTCTCCCCATCATCAGCGTGGAAGACGATGCTCTGATTAAAGATTTTCAAGATTGCTGTAAAAAAAGGAAAGAAAATATGAAAGACTTGTTCACGGAATACCGAGTGAATGACCGATATCCGGGAAAAGCTGTCCTTGACTCCGGACAAAAAATACTCCTTGAAGCAGCGGGACTTAGTAATCCTATGGAATTTTTCCGCTATGTGGATAGCCATAAAGAGGAACTTCTTGATTTTGCTGAAGATAGTGCAGCGATATTTTCCTTTTTCTCCGGTGAACAAAAGAAGATTTTTGAACGTGCATGGGAATTTGTTGATATTTTTGAACATAGCAAGATTTATGTTGTAGATGAAAAATTGATTGCACTGGTAGCTGATATACACAACATTATTGTGAAACCCACACCCTACAGTGATATTCGCAAACTACCGGATCTGTTGGATAAATTTTTGAAATTGTATGGAGATTTGATTAAAATTGAAGCAGAGTCTGTGGAATTTGATATGAAAACCGATCGGCAGCAAGTCCTTGATGTTCTGAACACCAAGGAATATGCTACTATATTTAAAGAGAAATTTTTACACGGTTTTTCCGAACTAAAAGAGAAGCTGGATCATTCCAACGAAGTGGTAGCTGTGAAAAATATGCGGTTAGAAAGTGAAACCTTAAAGCAACGTTATATCGATGAGATGGAAGCTTATGAGGAGAAACTGTTAAGGGAACAGCTACAGGAAGAATTAACGGAATCGGAAAGTGAACCCACCGCACCTACCGCTCCCATTAAAACAATCAGAAATCTTAGCTTGCGTACCATAACCCATGGAAAAACCGTGCGCTTGCAGAGCGAACAAGATATTGATGTACTGCTTGACGAAATGAAAACAGGTCTGCTAAAAGAACTTGCTCAGGGCGATATTAATTTAATGATATAAGGGAGAGCTTTGCAGAATGAACAAAACAGCGATTAAGAATTTTGCAATCAGTGCCAGAAAAAAGCTGATTGCAATGGCAATAGATAAAGCCGGTATCATCGGCATAACTAAGGACGGAGCATCAAAAGCCAGCAGCTTCGGCAAGGGTTTTGCAATATTTCCTACCCATTTTGGAACTGAAACTCAAATAGATGGCAGGCATGATTTGGAACAGCGAGAAAATCTTGTTAATAAAATCAAACAAGATGGATTTGATGTGGTCATAGAGGAAGTTGCCTACACTTGGTTTAACCGCATTATTGCAATGCGTTTTATGGAGGTTAATAACTATCTCCCCAGCGGTGTGCGTGTGCTTAGCAGCGAAACCATGGGTAAATTTGAGCCGGATATTGTAACACAGGCTCCGGAAATTGGTTTGGATTTTACCGATGCCCAAAAGGACGAAATCTACACCCTTAAAGATGACCCACGCAAAAGCGGCGAACTATTCAAAAAGCTGTTTATTAAGGAATGCAATGAATTGAGCAAGATTTTGCCCCAGCTGTTTGAAAACACATTAGAAAATAATGACTTTACCGAAATTCTTTTTGACCTTTCCTGGGACAAGGACGACGGCGTGGTGCGTGAATTGCTGTCAATAGACGAAGCCGATTTTTTGGAAGCCGTAGAGATTATCGGGTGGATGTATCAGTATTATAATACTGAGCCAAAAGAAGAAACTTTTTCCTTGCTTAAAAAGAATGTAAAAATTACAAAAGAGCGTATTTCCTCTGCAACACAGCTTTTTACACCGGATTGGATTGTACGGTATATGGTGGAAAACTCTCTCGGTCGCTTGTGGCTTGAAGGACACTCGAACACTAACTTAAAAGCCCATTGGAAGTATTATCTGGAAGAAGCAGACCAAGAAGAAAGCGTAAAAGTAGAGCTTGAAAAAATCAGAGCTAACTATAAAAATATCAAATTAGAAGAAATTAAACTCATTGACCCATGTATGGGTAGTGGGCATATTTTGGTGTATGCTTTTGATGTGTTGATGCAGATTTATTTGAGTTGTGGCTATACCAAAGAAGATGCAGTTAGCAGTATTTTACAGCATAATCTCTATGGCATAGATATAGATAAACGTGCTTTTCAGCTAACCTATTTTGCTCTCAATATGAAAGCGAGAAGTTATGATAGGGGATTTTTTACAAGAGGAATTTCTTCACAGGTTTATTGCCCTAAAGGCTATACCCAAGGTGAGGAATACGGTTCTCTCTTAAATGTAGATGAATTGGAAGCAAAGCCACAAGAACCCACAGATCTTACCCTGTTTAATATGGACTGGGAAAAAGATGTGAACACTTGGAATTTTCGCAGATTGCTAAACCAAAAATATGATGTTGTGGTCACAAATCCACCCTATATGGGTAACAGCGGCATGGGTGGAAAACTGGCGGACTTTGTGAAGAAGAATTATCCCGATAGCAAAAGCGATTTGTTTGCATGCTTTATGGAGCAAGGGAATCAAATGACTAAGCCTAATGGCTACAACTGTATGGTTACAATGCAATCATGGATGTTTTTATCCAGCTTTGAAAAGATGCGGAAAAAAATGTTAAATCAAACTACAATCACAAATTTAATGCACATGGAAAACATGGTAATGGGAATTGCCTTTGGTACTGCGGTAACAGTATTTAGAAACTCTAAACAGAAAAAGTATAAAGGCATATACAATCAAATTAAAATGTGCGATATAGAGAGTAGCACCAATTTGCCAAAAGAGTTTCCTGTGCAAGGCAATCGCTTTGCACAGGTGAGCACAGAAAACTTCAAAAAAATCCCCGGCGCCCCGATTGCGTATTGGGTGAGCGAGAATATGTTGGGTGCATTTGAAAAAGGAGTTGTTCTTGGCGATATTGCATTTCCTAAAACGGGAATGACTACTGGCGATAACAACCGATTTCTAAGATTCTGGTATGAAATCAATTTCTGCAAAGCAATGGTTAATGCTAAAACTTCTAGCGAGGCTCAGGAGTCTGGTATGAAATGGTTTCCATACTGTAAGGGTGGCGGATATATGCGGTGGTATGGATACAACGAATATCTTATAAATTGGGAAAACAATGGATTTGAAATAAAAAACAATATTAAAGATAATGGAAATAAAACTGCAAGTGTTAGAAGTGAACAATTATATTTCCAAAAGCTCATTACTTGGTCTGCGGTTACTTCTGGAAAGTTTTCTTGCAGAAATGTTAATGGTGGTGCTTTGTTTGATTCAGGTGGCTCAAGCATATCAATAAATAGCGACAGTGATTATATCCTTGCATTACTTAATGGGAAAATAGGGCAGTATTACTTAGATGTTAGTAATGCAACAATTAACTATCAGCCGGGAGATATTGCTAGCATACCCGTTATTATAAGCAATAAAGAAGAAATTTCTAGCTTTTCAGAGCAAAACATCTCCCTCTCCAAAACTGACTGGGATTCATTTGAAACCTCGTGGGATTTTGAACAGCACCCGCTTATCAGAGAATCGACTGTGCAGATGGCGTTCGCGGCATGGGAGCAGGAATGCAACCACCGTTTCAACACACTAAAATCCAATGAAGAAGAACTCAACCGCATTTTCATCGAAATTTACGGCTTGCAGGATGAGCTAACTCCAGAGGTTGCGGACAAAGACGTAACCGTTCGCAAGGCTGACCTAACCCGTGATATCAAAAGCCTAATCTCCTATGCTGTGGGCTGTATGTTCGGGCGGTATTCCCTTGATGTGGAGGGGATTGCTTTTGCAGGCGGCGAATTTGATAGCAGTAAATACAGCACCTTTATTCCGGATTGTGATAATATTTTGCCTATCACAGATGAGGAATATTTTGAAGATGATATCGTGAGCGGTTTTGTGGAATTTGTTCGCTTGGTTTACGGTGATGATACCGTGGAAGAAAACCTTGACTTCATTGCAGAGGCGCTCGGCAACAAAGGCGGTAGTCCCAGGCAGGTTATCCGCAATTATTTCCGCAAGGATTTCTATAAAGATCACTGTAAAATTTATCAAAAACGTCCTATCTATTGGCTGTTTGATTCCGGCAAAGCCGATAGCTTCAAAGCACTTATCTATCTACACCGCTATGATTGTGATACCGTTGGCCGTGTTCGTACAGATTACCTCCATAAACAGCAGGGATTTTTGGAGAATGCCATTGAGTATTGCGACTATATTTTAAACAGCAGCCAAAACCCTCGTGATAAAGCCGATGCCACCAAGAGAAAAAATAAGCTGGTAAAACAATTAGCCGAAACCAAGCTATACGATCAGGCAATGGGGCATATCGCCTTACAGCGTATAGATTTGGATTTAGATGACGGTGTAAAGGTTAACTATCAAAAATTCCAAGGTGTGGAAGTGGCAAGAGAAGGACAAAAAACCCTGAGCATTGATTTATTGGGGAAGATTTAGGAGGGCGTAAACTATGAACCTACAAACCATAACTGAAAAACTGAATACCGAATTTGCGGGTTCAGAACGCAAACTTATTTTTTGGTATGATGACAATAGCGAGTTTGCCGAGGACATTGATACACTGGCACTTGCCAATGCTAAGATACATAAGCTTACCGGTGATAACGTGCTGTACACCAAGTATCTTTTGGAAAGCGTAGATACTCAAAGCAGTTATCTTATCTATGCACCGTTTCCAAAGCCGGCGGATATAGATAATCACCTTGCGGATATGATTTACTACTCCAAGGAGTTTCATGCAGATAGGGTTTCTTTGCTTTGCGCCGAGCTTGGAATCCCCGAGAAATTCAAGGAACATCTGGCAAAATATCCCAATTTTTGGAAATCAAATAAACAGGTGCAAAATGAGCGAGCACAAAAATTTGCAGCACTGGGCATAGAGGATTATAATACGGAAACAATTGATATCGGACTTTTAGCAGTAATGCTGAATGTTAAAACACCAAACTTTGAAGAAGTGCTAAAGACATTGATTTTGTCTGATAATTATACAGACAGCAAATATATTTTAGATATTGAAAAGATGAATTTACTGCCGACACTATGGCAGCTCAGTGAGAGGTATTATGGATATACCGATGAAAATCCTACCCTTGAAAAATTCATTGCCACTCTCTTACTGACGTATACCGCACATAGTTGCACAGGAGAAATGCCAAAAGTTTATCAACAGTTTTTAAGTCAAAAATCCAATGACGTTTCGGTTTTTGCCTCAAACCTTATGAACAATATGCTTTATCGGGAACGTTATGATGAAATAGCAAAGGAGCTTTCTGCTAAACTCAAATTAGCAGAATATATCACCCCTGAAAAAATAGAACAGTATCTATTTTGTGATGGGTTTGAAATTTTTGATACATTGATTATTGCACATCTGGCAAAAGTGATGGTGGATAGCGGCAAACCATTAACAGAAAATTACCGTGAAATGATTAAGCGTCGTGGGAAAAAGTGTCACTATGCCAATAAATTCCGTGGATATTATCGTGCACTCAGTCGTGGGGATAAGCTAATTTCTGCTATCAACAATTTTGAGCAAGATAGTGCCAAAAATGCGGATGAAATCCTTGAAAGCTATGTAAAAAAATGGCATATAATTGATGGCTACTATCGGCAGTTTTATTTTGCTTTCGACCATCTTGCCGATGGGTCTGCACTGATGGATTTGCGTGTATTGGTGGAAAATTTATATACCAATGGCTATCTTTCTAAGCTTTCTGTTATGTGGGCAGAAAAATTAGAATCCATATCTTCCTATAGGGATCTTACAGCCACAAAGCAATATAATTTCTATCAAGCAATTGCACAGCCCGGCTCACAAAAAGAATGTACCGTGGTGATTATTTCAGACGCATTTCGTTTCGAGTGCGGAAGTGAGCTGCACAAACGATTCACGGCAAAAGCAGGAGCAAAAGCGGAGTTATCCTATATGCTCTCGGTGTTGCCCTCTTATACACGCCTTGGCATGGCGGCACTGTTACCACATAAGACCTTGTGCTTTTGCGATAACTTTGATGTACTTGTAGATGGAGTTAAATGTCAATCAAAACAGGAACGAACTGCTATTTTGAAAACCGCTCACCATACATCCGCAGTATTTAGCTATGCAGAAATTATGGCAATGAAGCGAGATGCTGTAAGAGATGCCGCTGCGGGAAAAAATTTAATTTATATCTATCATGACCAAATTGACGCACGTGGTGATAACCAAGCCACCGAAGATGAGGTGTTTAACGCAGCAGATGAAGCCATTTTAGAGATTATGGCACTGGTGCAAAAGCTTACCGTTGACCGCTCTATTACAAACTATATCATAACAGCAGATCACGGCTTTATTTATAAGCGTGATAAACGTGAGGAATGGGACAAGATAAATCTCAGCAATGCCATTGAAGAACACATGAACAAACGCTATATTTTATCAAAAGGTCAAATTCCTAAAATAGAGGGTTCACTTACCTATTCTATGGAATATCTTGACCCGGCTCTTGGGGATTATCATGTAACGGTTCCAAGGGGCGTGGATATTTTCAAAATGAGTGGCGGTGGGCAAAAATATGTACACGGTGGACTTTCGTTGCAGGAGGTTGTTATCCCACTACTCAGGGTAAAAACAGAGCGTGGAAAGCAAAATATAGGCAGTGTTAAAGTAGCATTGACTTCCCTTACACGAAAAATAACAAACCTCATTACTTATTTTGATTTCATTCAAGTTGAAAACATTAGCGATACACTCAAACCGGTTAAATTAAAGGTCTATTTTGAATCCGAGAGTGGCGAGGATATTTCCGATGAAGAAATCATTGTGGCAGATAAAAAAAATGTTTCACCGGAAAAACGACAATTCCATGAAAAGTTTACATTCCGCAACCGTAAATATAGCAAAACAGAACGTTACTATATGGTGATAGTGGATATGGCAACAAACGTGGAGGTGGAGCGGCATGAATTTCAGTTTGATATCGCCTTTGCCGAAGATTTTGGGTTTAATCTATAAGAGGGAAGAAGATGAATGATTTTAAACTCTCCATGATAATTTAACTGACGATTCAGTGATTGATGAGGGTGCTGTCACTGTTAAGAAAATTTTAGCAGATAATTTTGTATGCCCGAATGAATCTCAGAAGTTCATTTTCAAACTCAGATATTGTAAAATAGCAGTTAGGCTGTGGATAAAGTCTGATATTCGGAAAAATCCCTTCCCATCCACTGCTTATGTACATCTATATGTGACCCAATTATTTGGCAATAAATTATGCTGCAACGATTTAGGTATCTTTGAATTATTGCCCATCCACTTAAAAAATTATAAAAAAGCCGTGGTAACCTTTTTTCATTAAGGTTATCACGGCTTTTTATATATATAG
>JAVXOZ010000026.1:0-5090 GCA_036644995.1 Clostridiales bacterium
TAAAAAGTGATATACGCACTTATTTGCCCTTAGCTTTAACCAAAGCCATATCTAATTTAGAGGAACAAAAAAATCACACGCTTTGTGTGAAAGATAAAGATAAAAACACAACTTTCTTCATACCCCAAAATACAATAATCTATATAGAACATGACAAACGTGTAACCAAAATAGTAACAGAAGATAACATCTATCGAAATTATGATAAGCTGGATAATATAGAAAAAAGTTTATACTCTCCTCCTTTTGTACGCTGCCATAAAAGCTTCATAATCAATCTTAATCATATAAACAGCTTTCAAAAAACCGTATTTATTTGCATGGGAAATGTAAAAGTTCCCATTAGCAGAAGCCACTATAATTTGGTAGTGGCAATCTTTAAAAAATTCATTGGCAACACTGTATAAATTATGATTAAAACTTAGAAAAACAACCCTAATAAATAATTTTAATACACACCCCAGGTTAATACAGTATAATTTACTGAAAATTAAGCCGGGGTGTGTTTTTTATGTACAAATATTAGGTTTATCAAACTCAAAAATATCGGCTGATATCATTCACCAACTTTAAGCTGGGGAAAAAGCAGCAAAGATGCAGTTACTATGCCCTTTTCTGCGGTAATTTTAAAATCACCATCATATCTATGTGCTATGTCCTTAATTATTGCCAAGCCAAAGCCATGTTCGCTCTTTTTATGTTTTGAGGTATCCCCTACATTTAATAATTTTTCATCTTTGTTGCAGCTATTTTTGGCTTCCAAAACCAAACAGCCTTTTTGTAACACAGCATAAAACTTAAGAAACTTTTCTTCACCATCGGGCTGTCTTTTACAGGCTTCTATGGCATTATCCATAATATTTGCCACCGCAGAAACCATATCCACATCACTAATACCAATATCCTTGGACAAACGAATATCGCATTCAAAGGCTATTTTATTTTCCTCACAAAGATGCTTCTTATTTATTAGCACCGCATTGGTTGGCATATTAGGACTCAATTTAACGGATAAATTTTCTTTATAGCTACCGCATAATTCATCTAAATATTTCTCTGCTTGGTCTATATTTTTAGTTTTCAGCATCAAGTCCAGGGTCTGCAAATGATTTGCGGTATCATGTCGCAATTTTTGAAATTCCGTGCGGTTTGCCTCCAAGGATAAAAAATATTCATATTGAATTTGAAGCTGATGCTCCATAACAGCCATTTCTTGTTGTTTGATTTTTTTATCAAAACGGTCATAATATGTTTTCACAATAAACAACAATGCTATAAGCGCAACTAAACAGAAACAAGATAAAATAGTTATTAAAAAAAACATCGGTGATTTGATGGGAATTGTAAATGAAGATGAAATACGAGAAGCAAGTACATATAAAACCACTGCCGCAGTGGGAAAGATAAACAATACAAATAAAAACCAAAATAGCCATCTCTTTTTCAATATCCATGGCAATATTTTTTCAAAAATAAAACATACCAACACCACAATACTTGTGATTAATAATAAATTAAATAGAGAACGTGGTATTTGACTAACTGTACTTACAGAAAGGAGATCTTTTGTATGCCCTGTTAACATAAAAGGAATACTAAATAAAACAGCAACATAATTATTAATATTATAAAAGAGAATAAACTTAAATAAATTATCTATAAACTTGTTTTCAAAACAAAAAAATAATAAACCAATAATACAAATATTTAGAATCAACATGCTAATGGATGGTTCAACAGCATTACCATTGAGAGATGCACCATTATAAAGTTTATACATTTCAAAAATATCATAAATAATAAATGAAAGCAAAATAAAAGCATAAACAAAGCCACAGTGTTTTTTGGTTGTTGTATTTCGCTTTAAAAATATTATAGTAGTCAAATATCCAATTAACATAGGTATTTCACCGGAAAACAATTTTAACAGCGACATAGGCAACCTCCTAAAAAATTTTATTCCCACTTCCAAAAAAAGTTTGCTTGGAATTATATACAAGCACTCTGTATATATATACTTATTATAATATTATGCTATATCTAAATTTTAGCACGATTAGATACATTGTCAAGGTTATAGCCAAAGAATATCAAAAAAAAGATAAATGTAATATTTTATTATTTTATGATGGTGAATTATTCATTTATTAGTAAATTTCTATCACGTTTTACTATAACTTTTACTTTAAATACATGGAAATATGGCAGCTACGTCCAAAAAGCTGCCATATTTTAATTATCATACAATATTTTTTTAACAAACCACAATCATTGCTAAAGATTTTTCTATATTTTTTGAATATATTTAGGTTTTAGGCTTTAACAATGGTTTTAACCCAGCCATACATTTGTTTGGGTATGAATAGTAAATTTATTAAAACATAAATAATTATTAACCAAAAAGCAAAGGTTGTGCCACACCATATATCTATAAAAAAGAAAATTGGGAAAAGCAAAACAAAGTTTGGATAAAATAGCAGAGAATTAAGAATAAATGTTTTTATTTGCACGGATTTGGGGTATATATTCTCACTTTCCTCACTTTGTTTATTAGGGATTTTTAAATTCTGAATATCATAAAAGCTACAAAGATGGCGGCTTATGGTATCCAAAATACTTAAAAGGAATATACCAATAAATGCCCATATCATATTATAATTTCCCGAAAAATACATAGCAGATAGTATCCCAAGGTTAAAAAGAGGATGATTTATTACATGGGCAGTATAATCTATTTCCTTGCCAAAAGTAGAAAAACGTTGGGTAATTCTGGCAACCTCACCGTCGCTGCAATCTATAATAAACCAAATATGGATAAAGATTGCGCCCAAAATCTGGGTAAAAACAGTGGGTATGGCAAAAAGTACAGCACCGATAATGCCGCTAATTATCATATAAACCGTGGCTATATTGGGAATAATATTGTTTTTTAGAAAATACTTAGTAAAAAACGGTGAAAATATTTGGCAATAAGGACAAATAAGAAATTCCGTCATAAGGCTTGTGGTTTGATATTTGCGAATTTCTTTATACTTCATCAGTAGACTCCTTTTTGAAAAATCCTTTTATTACACTGCGTTTTTTATATGCACCAATAGCAGCAACAAGGAAAAGTGCAGCAAAAATCAACCAACGTACAATGGGTTTATCCAAAAGCACCAAGGCCAAACCCGCCATTGCCGAGGTTGCCACCAAGGAAACCATTATTGCCTTAATATTAAAAACAAAGCGTTTTTCCAAATGCCAAGCAATGGCAAGATGAAAAACAAAATACAAAATATACGAAAAAATGGTGGTATATGCTGCAATCACATATCCGTATTTGGGAATAAATATAAAATTTAAAATAATATTAATTACCGCCGCAGACATGGTGCCAATGGCAATAAAAACAGTTTTTTTATAATAATATTCCACCCCCGCAGGGAAATAATATAAAAAGGAAAAATACAAGCCCAAGCCAACAGGAATAACCACATATTTAGCATCCCAATAGGCTTCTCCGGAAGCTACCATGATTACCTCAGGTGCCACCAAGAAAAACATAACAGTAATTAAAGAAACAAGTATCACATACCATGCGGATTTTTGTTTAATTTCACCATATTCCTTGCGATTCATTTTTTCAAAAAACCAAGTGGTCCAAATGGAATCCAATGAAGTATAGATAATTTGCAATATCATTGCCAAGGTATAGGCAAAACTGTAAATCCCCGCCGCCGCACTGCCAATAATACGCAAAATCATCAAGCGGTCGAATTGGGTTAAAATTAACTGAGATAAACCATGGGGTATGATGGGAATACTGATGCGTATGCCATATTGCCAATATTTTTTATTGATAACAGGGCGATGTTCCTTAAAAAATGAATAAATAATAAATAGCCCCACCAAAACCATGGGGAAAAATCCACCTAAAATCCGCCCAAAATACCGCATATGAGGAAAACAAAATAGAATAAGAAAAACAGCCAGAAGAATGCTGCCCAAAGAGTAAAACAAGGAAACATACAGATATTCCTTATAACGATAATCCAAAACCAAATAGGCATTATAAAGCATTAACAGAGCAGAACAGCTACCATAAATAATCAAAGGCACAATTAAAAAGGAATCAAGGGAAAGCATAAAGCCCAACCATTTTGAACCCACAATGCCTATAAGCAAAAATGCCCCCATACAAAAGAGCATCAATAAGAGTATAGCGGAATTATAGCCGTGTTTATCATCGGGAAAATCATATTTGGCATTTTTTAAAGAAACATGAAGTGCCAAACCAATAAATATAGATAATATAGCCTGATATGCCATGAAAGAACTATAAATACCAAAATCCGAAGTAGACAAAATCCGTGTAAATATGGGCACAGAAATAAAGGCAATGCCATTTACCAATATATTGCCAATGGTATAACCCAAACCTGCACTGATTGCACTATTTTTTTGAGTTTTTTTTGAGTTTTTTTTAAACATCATTCTTTATAGAAGGAATCAAAGGATTTTAATTCCTCCACTGTATCCAATTCTACTATGGTTTTTTGAGGTATTTCGTGAATATATACTTTTAATTGAGATAAATATTTATCCGCAATTTCCTCCCAAAAAAGGTTTTCGTGTCCTGGTTTTTCATAAGCTACAGCAATTTTATTCTTTAAAAATTCAGCATCTTTTTGCTGCCAATAGCTAATACCAACCAAAAGGTAGTTATCTTTTCCTGCAATTTTTATTTTGGTGATGCGTTGGTTTTCTGTTTCAAAAATCCAATCCTCACTCAAACCCCTGCCCTTTTTGGCAAAAAACACAGAGGTGGGTATCTCTCCCAAAAAAATAGAAGAATCCTCCACATATAAATCCGCATCACAAATAAAACAATTTTTAGAACCCAAAATATCACCTAAAGCAAATAAAGATGAAATATTATTTTTATAACTGAATTCCGGGTTTTCCACTAAGATAATTTCAGGATATTTTTTTTCCAAATATAAAAATTGTTCTTTTTTGTAGCCAATGGTAATGTATATTTTTTTTACCTTGCGCAGCAAAATACCTTCAATTATTGTTTCTATCATAGGTTTGCCATGGACCTTAAT
>JAVXOZ010000026.1:5190-30320 GCA_036644995.1 Clostridiales bacterium
TTCCCATAAGCAGAAGCTCGCAAGGTAAGCTCTGCATCCTCCAAATACATAAAAAATTCTTCATTAAAACCATTGCATTTTTTAAATATTTCGGTACGCAATAACATAAAACAACCGGTACAACACTGTATTTCCGTAGGCTCAGTGATTTTTATATCAGACATGGTATATTCTGCCCTGATATCGGCAAATTTTTTACAAATTCCCTGTAAGCGGCCACAAACCATATAGCGAAAGGAAGGAAGTCGCTTGGGGAGATATTGTTCAGTGCCATCAATATTCATAACACGGGGTGTAACCATAGCCACATTTTCATGGGAGTCCATATAATCCAATAAGGAACGAATAACATTGGAATCAAAGCGAATATCCGGATTTAATACCAAATGATAACGGGAATCAATTTTATTTAAAATGCGATTATGACCATTACCAAAGCCCTTATTTTCGTGGGTTTCGATGATTTCCACTTGGGAAAAACCTTGGCGCACCAATGCTACGGTACTGTCTTTGGATTTATTGTCAATTACATATACCTTAAAATTGACATTTTCCGTATAACGATAAATATCTCTTAATAAATCTTCAATTTTATCCTCATTATTATAGGTAACAATACCAATGGACAAATCCATCATGATAGACACCTGTTTTCAGCATTTTTTTGTTTCATTAAACAACAGCACCATAAAATATAAAGTATAACGGAAATTCCGTTAAAAGAAAGCAGTAATGGATTGGTTTGAATGCAAAAACCAAAAGCCAATAACAAACCAAACCAAGCAAAGAACTCCAGTGGTCTGCCTCGGGTATTTTTCCACCCCTGAACCACAGAAAATATCACAATAAATAGCAGTAAACCTATGCCTAAAATACCAACTTTGAAAAGCATTGCCGGTAAAAACATTTCATAAGAAAAAACTGCTTTTTCCGAGCGAAGATAATTTTCCAAATAACTACCATAGCCAACACCAAAAATAGGATGTTTCTCCCATGCTTGAAGCAGCAATTCTGTTTGTTTTACCTTAATATTATTGGATGTTACCGCACCTTCATTATCCAAATCCATATATTTATTTTTATTATTTTCATGGTGTGAAGGGGATTTATGTTCAGTGATTGCAAAGGAATTTGTAAGGCGAGCTGAAACAATTCCATCAAAAAGTGTGGCATTTAAGGTTACAACCAGCAAAACTGAACCACAAAGTATTAGCAACCATTGGCAAAGCTGTTTCCATTGTTTTTTTATTAAACAATGCACAATATAAAAAGCAGTAAAAAGTCCAAGCCCAATAAAAACACCATACCATAAAGATTTTGTCATGGTGGTAAATAAAGCTACCACAAAAAGTGCCATGGCTATATAATCAAAAATCTTCCATTTTGGCAGTTTTTTTATGAGCAAATAAAATCCAATAAGCAAATAGATAGAAGTGCTGTACATAACACGGGGATAACCACCGTGCCCTAACACTATACCCGGAGTAATTGCAGTATTACCGCTTAAAGTTGAAAGAAAATCAAAATATCCTTCAATAAAATTTCCATTTAAAGCCTGGCCAACATATAAAACAATGTGCAACAAAGCCAAAAAAGATAAGCAAATTAAGATGAATTTTTCAAATTTTTCAAAAGAAATTTCCTGCCAATAAATCATAAAACGAATGGGAAAATAAAATAAAAGCATACAAAACGCATCTAATATTTCTCTTTTTGCCAGTTCTAAACTACCACCGTAAATTTGGGGTATTACCAAAAAAGAGAAAACCGTGGAAATAGCAAAAAGCAATATTGCCCAATCCATCAAGGTAAAAGACCCAAAAACACTGGTTTTAGATTTAAAATCAAACCATTTTATCTTATTAATATAAGTATACAAAAAACAATAGATATACAACAATACTGCGGATATTATAAATAAAATATGGCGTATGGCAAGTCCTTTCACCATAATCATAGTACCACTGTATCCAAAAATTAATTCAAAAGTAAACAATAGGGCAAAAATTAAACCAATTTTTTTGCTCCAGTTTGTTAATAATTCCATATAATCTCCAATTATAAAAATAAAAATCCAAGAGTTTTATATTTTAAACATAATTTAATACTCCTTTTGCCAATTACATAGCAATATATCAAATATGAACGAAATGAACCACGATAAAAATATTTTAAATCCTTTTTTAAAATTTTAAAACGAGTAATGGCACTTGCCTTGGAATTTACCACATCAGAAAAGGTTTGATGCAACGAAACATCTTTCATAATTACCATGGATTTACCAATATTACGCATTTCTCTTATGAAATTATGGTCAATATAATCTAAAAATATGTGTTCATCATATCTATAATTTTCAAACAAAGCCAATTTTAATGCCATGCCACTATTAATACCCGTAAATTCATTGGGCGGCAAATCACTTAAAGAATGTGCCCGATAGCAAATATATTTTTTCATCACCCCGGGTGACATTAAACCAACATCATCATAAACCATGGGTAAATAAATATCGGCGGGAATTTCCCTAAAATATTTACGTACTTTTGCAAAATAATCCCCTGGTATTTCTGTATCATCATCAAAAAGGCAAAGAATACCCTGCTTTTCTGTGATGGTATCAATGCCACGGTTATATGCCTTGGATAGACCCTTGTTCCCCCCCATATCCACATAGGTAATGCCATCCATAGCCAAAAGCTCGTTATTGCCAAAGTCGGCAGTGCTGTTATCACAAATGATAAGATGCAAAAAATTTTGTTCTTTAACGCTTTGGTAGGTTAAGGAATCCTTGTAATTTTTATTATAGAGTACAATAATGGCAAATATAAGTTCATTTGACTTTGTGGTCATTTTGCTCTCTTTCCTACTTCCTTTATCATGGTTATACGCCATTTCAGCATTTTTCCCATGCTGCTATGGGTTTCCGCTGTGGCATTATTGCCGTGTCTGCGATATTTTATTAAAGGCTCATTTAAAAATGCCACGGTTTTTTTCTTTTCCGCCAATAAACCAATCCATTGATCGTGCATGGGAATTTCTTGGGGAAAAGGTAAAATAACCTCTTTCCACTCACTGCGAAAAGCCATGCAACAGCCAATATAAGAATTTTTTAATATATTATGCCAATACCCTTGTTTACTGCCACGCCACTGAAAAAAAGATGGATGAAGGGTATTTTTCAAGGAATCCACAATTTCTGCATCATGGAGCACCACCTGTATTTCCTTATTTTCCAACACAGCTAAAACCTTTAGTACTTTTTGCTCCAGCCAAATATCATCTTGGTCGCAAAGAAAAATAACATCCCCTGTGGTTTTACGGATTGCATTTTCAAAATTAGCAAGCACACCTTTTCCCGAACCTGTAAAAATGCGTATACGAGGGTCGTTTTTTGCCAATGCCGCCAAAAACTTTTCAGAGCCATCAACAGAAGGGTCACAGGAAATTACCAATTCATCTTCATCTTTTAATTGGGGAAGAATTGATGCTATCTGACTGCTGATATATGCCATGCCATTATATACCGCCATTGCCACAGATATTTTCAATTTTATCGCCCCAATCCTTCACAGTAGGCTTTAAAACTATGATTCTTTTTATCTTTATCCGAAAGGCTAATTTCCATACCTTTTTCAAGGTGCCAATCAATGGCTAAGTCTTTATCATTCCACATAATGCCATCTTCACCTGTGGGGTCGTAATAATCCGTACATTTATAAACAAATTCCGCTGTTTCAGATATTACAACAAAGCCATGGGCAAAGCCTTTGGGTACATAAAACTGTTTTTTATTTTCCGCACTGAGTAAAACTCCAAAATGCTTGCCAAATGTTTTGCTTTCCCTGCGTAAATCCACTGCCACATCGTAAACTTCTCCGCTTACCACACGAACTAATTTTCCTTGGGGAACTTTGGTTTGAAAGTGCAAACCACGCAACACACCTTTTTTGGATTTTGATTGATTATCCTGTACAAAAACCAAATCAAGACCTGCTTCTTTAAAATTTTCGTATTGATAGGTTTCCATAAAATAGCCACGATTATCACCAAAAACCGTTGGCTCAATGATATATAAATCTTCTATGGGTGTTTTTATAAAATTAAATTTTCCCATAATTTACCTCATTTATTCTTGTACATATTTTCATAATATTTCTGATAATCACCACTGGTTACATTATCAACCCACTTTTTGTGATCCAAATACCACTTTAATGTTAACTTAATTCCATCTTCAAATGGGGTTTCGGGATACCAACCAAGGGCATCTTTTATTTTTTGGGGGTCGATGCCATAGCGACGGTCGTGACCTTTTCTGTCCGCCACATATTTAATCATATGCTCACCAACGGATTCGTCCACATTTTCTTTAATATAATCTAAAATTGTTTTAACAATAAATATATTGGGGCGTTCATTATGCCCCCCAACATTGTAAACTTCCCCTAAAATACCATCATTTAGCACCATATCAATGGCTTTGCAATGGTCTTCCACATAGAGCCAATCACGCACTTGCATACCATCGCCATAAATTGGCAAATCTTGATGACGCAAAGTATTATTCATAATCAAAGGAATTAGTTTTTCGGGAAATTGAAAAGGACCGTAATTATTGGAACAACGGGTAATATTTATTGGAAATTTATAGGTATCACCATAGGCTTTTACAAATAAATCTGCCGAGGTTTTACTGGCAGAATATGGACTATGAGGGTCTAAAGGTGTGGTTTCTGTGAAGAAACCCGTTTCCCCCAAAGAGCCGTAAACTTCATCTGTGGAAACTTGCAAATATTTTACACCGTTTTTAAAAATATCATCACCGATTTGCCAAGCATTTTTGGCACAGTTCAACATATTTACCGTACCCAAAACATTGGTTTCCACAAATATTTCAGGATTGGAAATACTGCGATCCACATGACTTTCCGCAGCAAAATTAACCACATAATCAATGGAAAAATCTTTAAATACTTGGGTAATTCCAGATTTATCTCGGATATCTGCCTGAACAAAGCTATAACGTGAATCGTTTTCTATGTCTTTTAAATTTTCTAAATTCCCGGCATAGGTCAAAGCGTCAACATTCACAATGTGAATATCTTTATATTTTTTTAGCATATAAATAATAAAATTAGAGCCGATAAAACCTGCTCCACCTGTTATCAAATAAGTTTTCATTTTAATTCTCCGTTACTTTTTCCAGATAATTTTTTAAAGCATCTTGCCAAGGACGCATTTCATTACCCACAGTGGTTTTCAACATCAGATTATCAAGAGAAGAAAACTTAGGACGTGGTGCAGGTCGTAAAAATTCTGCAGAGGTACAAGGATTTACTTTACAGGAAAGACCTGCAAGCTCCATTATTTTTACTGAAAAATCGTACCAGGAACATTCACCTTCACCACTGCAATGATATATACCATAATTTTTGGTTAAAGCAATTTTTAGCATATGATGCACAAGGTCATTGGCATTGGTGGGATTACCACGCTGGTCATCCACAACCTTAATTTCACTTTGTTCCTTACCAAGTTTAAGCATGGTTTTTACAAAATTATTGCCCCAAGCACCATAAAGCCACGCTGTCCTTACAATAAAAGATTGCGAACAACGCTGCAACACATATTGTTCGCCCAAAAGTTTTGATTTGCCGTAAACGGTTTTTGGATTACAAGTATCCCACTCGCAATATGGAACTGTGCCATCACCCGGGAAAACATAATCCGTGGAAATATGCACCAATTTTGCACCTATTTTTTCCGCAGCCACAGCAAGATTCCCCGGCCCCATGGCATTGCCACGCATTGCCCCTTGGTAATCTGTTTCGCAACCATCCACATTGGTCATAGCGGCACAATTAAATATAATTTCGGGTTGTTCTACCTGTAATAAGGTATTAACAACATCGGCATTGCCGATATCCGCTTCATCAATATCTGTTTCCGTAATTTCTGCATTGAGATAAGCCATACCAATGCTGCCAATATCACTGGCGGCAGTATTTAAAACATGAACCAATTCACGACCAAGCTGACCTTTGGCACCGGTTACTAAAATTCTCATAATTATCGCACCATATCGGCAACTTTATAAAGGTATTGACCATAATCCGAAGCTTTTAATTTTTCTGCCAGTACCAAAAGTTGATTTCTATCTATAAAACCACGTTTGTAGGCTATTTCCTCTAAACAGGATATATAAAGTCCTTGACGGGTTTGCACTGCCTCAATAAAATTGGCAGCATCCAGCATTGCACGGTGAGTACCTGTATCCAGCCATGCCATACCACGGCCAAAAAGCTCTACCTTTAAATCGCCTCTATCCAAATAGGCATTGTTAACAGAGGTAATTTCAATTTCCCCCCTTGGGGAAGGTTTTACATTTTTGGCAATTTCTATCACATCGTTATCATAAAAATATAAGCCCGGTACTGCATAATTAGATTTACAAACTTTGGGTTTTTCCTCTATGGATAAAACATTCCAATGTTCATCGTACTCCACAACCCCAAATTCTTCGGGATTATTTACATGGTAACCAAAAATTGTGGCACCGCTTTTTCGTTGTGCCGCATTTTTTAATTTATCGGGAAAGCCATGTCCATAAAAAATGTTATCACCTAAAACCAAGCAAACATTATCATCCCCAATGAATTTTTCACCAACTATAAAAGCATCCGCAAGTCCTCTGGGGTTTTTCTGCTCTAAATAGCTAAAGGACATTCCTAATTGTGAACCGTCACCAAAAAGTTCTTTATAACAAGATAAATCCCTGGGTGTGGATATTATCAACACTTCACGGATTCCTGCCAGCATTAAAGTAGACATGGGGTAGTAAACCATAGGTTTATCGTATATAGTTAAAATTTGCTTTGATACAGATAAGGTAGAGGGGTACAATCTTGTACCTGCACCTCCTGCCAAAATAATCCCTTTCATTGCCACACTCCCCTAAATATTATTATCTCTATTATTTATATGATGCAAATAGTGCATCTATTTCTTTTTCAACCTGATTTTGTGGAATAGAAACAGAGCAATAAACTTTCATTTTTGGCTCCGTTCCCGATGGGCGTAAAATAATACTCGCATCCTTTGTGCGAAAAGCAATTAAATTTCCCTGCATCTCATCATTGCGTTGAGAATAATCTTCAAAATAATCAATGGCTTTACCACAAAAAATATTGGGTGGATTTTTTCGTAAAGCTGCCATTAACTCAGCACTTTTTTCCAAAGGAAGGTCAATGGATAAAGTAATATCCGTAACTTTACCATAGGTTTGGTATAAATTATCTAAAACATCTATAAGTGTTTTCCCTTGTTGAAAAAAATAAGCCCCTGCTTTAAGCAACAAACAAGCTGCTTCAATACCATCCTTATCGCCTGCATGAGGCGAGGCTAAATATCCGCCGCTTTCTTCAAAGCCAAAAAGGAAATGCTCTTTATCTTCTTCCATTTTTTTTGCTATATAGCGAAAACCAACTAAAGTATTTTTCACAGATATGCCATAATCTGCACAAAGTGTTTGGGCAAAATCCGTGGAAACCAAGGATTTTACAATAAATTTATCCTTAACATTTTCTGTGGTAATTAAAAGATAATAAAGCAGCAATATGCCAATTTCATTACCGCTCAACAGGCGATACCCTGTTTTTGTTAACACCATGGCTCCAAGTCTGTCGCCATCGGGATCATTAGCCAAAAGCAAAGGATATTCTTTATAGGTCATTGCCACATCAAAAACACCCGTATCATCAGGGTTAGGCTTTGGCAAACCCGGAAAATCACCATTGGGCATCATTTGTTCTTCTACAAAAGCTATGGGTATTCCTGTTTTTTGAACTAAATTTTTCATTAACTCCCCTGCGCTGCCAAAAAGTGGTGTGTATAACGCAGAAAAAAACCCAAAATCTACAGTAGCTAAACCATGTTTTTCAGCAATGGTGTGAAGATAACTACTGTATATTTCTTGGGATACTTCATTTATTGTGCCCTTATATTTTTCTTTTGGTAAAACAAAACTCATTAATTTTTCTTGAACTCTTTGAGCAAAAGCTATGTCAATTTGTGCACCATCTCCTGCATATGCCTTATATCCCGTATATTCTTTGGGGTTATGAGAAGCAGTTATGTTAACACCGCCAATAGCACCTATTTTTTTAACCGCATAGGAAAGAAAAGGCGTAGGAGCCGATGATTTTGTAATATACACATCAAAACCATAACTATTTATAACATTAGCGGCACAAAGAGCAAATTTTTTACCGTTTTTACGGCTGTCATAACAAAAAACAACCTTACCACCATTATAATCTTCTTTAAAAACCTGTGCTAAGCAATGGCTTATAGCACTGATTGATTCGTTATTCAGCTCCCCGGGATTATTGCCCATAATACCACGTATACCAGCAGTACCAAAGGTTAAACTTTGATAATTCATTTTACTTTTCCTTTAACATCTGTATTGTTTCAGATTTATAAATTTCTACACCGGGTTGATTAAAAGGGTTGATTCCCTGAATTAAACAACACATGGCACAGGCTTTTTCAAAAAAGTAGATGATATATCCCAAGGATAATTCATCTAAAGCATTCATTTCAAAACGAAATACAGGTGTACCATTTTCCTCACGCACATTTGCAACAGCATGGTAAACAATTTCATTTAATTCCCTATATGTTTTGCCTTGAAAGGTAATATCTAAGTCCACATCAGAATTTTTTGCAGTAATCAAACTTTCAAAAAACAAAGGATTACCCTCTTGAAAAAACTGACCAACAGAGTGAAGATCCGCACTGTAATTTACGCAAACAGGTAAAATACCCTGTTTATCCTTGCCTTCACTTTCCCCAAACAATTGTTTTAGCCATTGAGAAAAACCCTGCATATGAGGTTCCATGGTGGAAAAAAGCTCAATATATTTTCCCTCATTATAAAGGATATTGCGCAATACAGCATATTGATAGCATTTATTTTCAGATAAGTCTTCTGTGCTAAAATCAATTTTTGCTTTTTTTGCACCTGACATAATTTTTTTAATATCAAGACCTGCCACCGCCATAGGAAAAAGTCCCACAGCAGTTAAAACACTATATCTGCCACCGATATTATCATCCAAAGGAAACATGGTATAATTATTTTTATCAGCTTCGTCTTTTAGAGCACCACGGTTTTTATCGGTAACAACATAAATGCGATGAGAAAATCCTTTGGGGTATTTTTTCGCCATAAATTCTTTTAATAGCTGAAAGGCAATGGTAGTTTCCATGGTTTTCCCTGATTTTGAAACTACGCAAAGTGATATTTCTTCATTTTCCAGTTTTTCCAAAAGACTTTTATGATAAGAGGCACTTAAATTCCAACCGCCATAAAATATTTTAACACTTTTATTGCAGCTATCTTTCAATGTATCAATACAGGCTTTTGTCCCTAAAAAAGAGCCGCCAATGCCAAGCACCACCAAAGCTGTGGTGTTTTTTTGCACTTTGTTAGCATAATAAATTATTTTATTTAAAAATGATTCGTTACAGGTATTATCATTATCTACCCATCCTGTCATAGAAAAATCGGGGTCAAGGGAAATAAGGCTATTGCCATGTAAATGACTGTGCGCCTTTGATATTTTTTCTTGATAGGAGGCTATATCCTTTTCTCTCTCTTGGAATAGTTTACCATCAATATTTAGTAATTTCATTAGAATTTCCTTTTCTCACCATTATACCATCTAAAATATTAATTTGGAGTAGCCGTTGAGGCATCTCCTGCACCATAAATAATGGTGTGAATGCGATTTGCCGCCGCATTTAAGTCGTATTTCCAATACCATACACCATCTGTATCAGTACCGCCCCAAGGAGCTTCATTTTCATCGGGAACTTGATATTGTTCAATGGCTAAGTTACCATTAAGCATTATGGGGCTTAAACCGAATAAATCACTGTAATTTAAAGAAGTTTCCGCAATGGAGAGAAATTCCTTAATAAAACGAGGGTAGTCCGTTTTGGGCATGGTTTGAATTTTTTGGAAAATAGCTTTTAAAACTTGTTGTTGGCGGTCTGCACGGGCATTATCGCTATCTATTTTGCGGATACGGGCAAAAGCCACGGCTTGATCTCCATTTAGCAGCATTTCTCCTGAGCCACTTAAAAGAGGGCTATCAGGGGCATCCATCCGCAAATTACTATTTGCCGAAGTTACTTCCGCAGGAGTTAAGGATAAATTTACTCCCCCTACCGCATCGGTAATATCTGCTAATTGTCCAAAGTTTACCGTAACATATTCTTTAATATCAGTATTAAAATTTTGATTAATGGTTTTTATTGCAAGCTCAGGACCACCATAAGCATAGGCATGGTTTAGCTTTGTATTGCCATGTCCGTCCACTGCCACCTTAGAATCACGCAACAGTGAAACCATTTTAAGTGCACCTGTATCTTGATTTACCGATAAAATCATAGTGGCATCAGAACGCCCTTTATCGGTATTACCCCTATCATCCACGCCAAAAAGGGCAATATTTTCAATGCCATCCTTGGTATTAGTGTCTTTGGTAATTCCAAGGCTTTCATCATCACTGGCAATTTTTGTTGTATTAAGTCCCCCTAATACATAATAAGCAGAGCCACCTATAAAACCAATTAAAAATATCATTATAATGCCAAAGCCAAGTAGTACTTTATTTTTCGTTCTCATTTATATACCTTTCAATATTATAAAAATTTCAGTGAACACATTGTTCGATTTTATTCGCAAAATTCTTTTATAATATTATCATAATGGACTATATAAGGCAATACTTTTGTTTTATTTTACCTTAACCTTCAATAAAAAGGCACACTTAGGGCACATAAATTTTATTTTCATGATTATTATACTCTATTTAAGCTATATTATTTAAGCACATTAATACAATTACACCTTTTTTTAATTATTATTTTTAAACTTAAACCAAATATCCTTGACAAAATCAATTAAGGTAGGCTATACTCTAAAAAAAGCATATTGCGACAAATGGTTTTGCTATACGCAAATCAAATGGAAATCGGGTGTAATTCCCGAACGGACCCGCCGCTGTGAAGGGGAGCCTTAATTAACGAGTAAAACTCAACCCACTTGATTTTTCAGGGAAGGGAATTTTAAGGTGTTGAACCGAGTCAGAACATCAGCCTTTTGTCATTTATAGTAATTTCGTGTTTATTTTACTATACGGTATCGGTGAAGGTAAAGCCGCATCCTTATTTAGGTGCGTGGCTTAACCTTTTTTTTGTGTACCTCTGTTAAGTCATAACCATCTTTAGATGCTTTATGACTTTTTTTAATACAAAAAATGCGGAGGTAACTATGAACACTATTGAAAAACTAAAAAAAGCCAATTTTATCACCGAAATCCAAGGAAAAGAACATTTATCCCTTGATGATTTAACAACGGGATTATGTGATGGTTCTTTGGTGGCACCCTGTAATCCCAACCATAAAAATTTACAAGCTGTGGTTATTGGCAAAGGCGTAACCACGAAAGTTAGTGCCAGCATTGGTATGTACCATAAAAATGATACCATGGCAGGTGAAATTGAAAAAGCAGAAACCGCCATTGCCGCAGGGACAGATACCATTATGGATTTAAGCATTAGAGGCGATATAAACAAATTAAGACGCCACTTACTTGAAAACTCCACGGTACCTTTGGGCACATTGCCCCTTTATCAAGCCTTGGCATCTGCCCAAGAAAAATATGGTTCGTCTTTAAAAATGGAAGCCGATGACCTTTTTGAAATTATTGAACTTCAAGCTAAAGATGGTGTGGATTTTATGGCTTTTCACCCCGGCATTACCTTGGAAATGTTGGCACGGATTAAAAACAGCCATCGCATTGACCCCATGGTAAGTTTTGGCGGTAGCCACATTATCGGCTGGATGGTTCACAATAAAAAAGAAAACCCCATGTATGAGCAATTTGATAGACTTTTAGCTATTTGCAAAAAATACAGCGTTACCTTAGCACTTGCCGATGCCATGCGACCGGGCTGCATTGGAGATTCCTTGGATCAGCCCATGGTTGAAGAACTTGCCCTTCTTGGTAGTTTGGTAAAACGTGCTCAAAAAGCAGGGGTTCAGGTTATGGTTAAAGGCCCCGGACATATGCCCATCAATCATGTGGAAGCCACCATGACTTTGGAAAAAAGTTTGTGTAATAATGCACCCTACTTTGTATTTGGCCCGCTACTTACAGATATTGCCGTGGGTTACGACCACATCAATGCCGCCATTGGCGGTGCAATCAGTGCTTATCACGGTGCGGATTTCCTTTGCTATGTCACCGCTGCGGAGCACTTAGGTTTACCCAATAAAGAACAAGTGTGGGAAGGCGTTATAGCATCAAGAATAGCAGCCCATGCCGGGGATATTGCCAAAGGTGTACCCTATGCCGCAGATTGGGATTTAGAAATGTCCATTGCCAGAAAAGATTTGGATTGGGAAAAACAGTTGGAATTATCCATAGATTCTACTCGGGCAAAATACATCAGAGAAACCAGAAACCCATCAGGTTCTAAGGGTTGTGCCATGTGCGGTAAATATTGTGCAATGAAAATACTGGCTAAATATTTAGATTTAGACCATGTATACGGATGCTAAGGAGGAGAAAAAAATGACAACACAATTATTAAAAGCCAGAGCCGGTAAAATAACCGAGGAAATGGAAACCGTGGCACTCGCCGAGGACAGAACACCTGAATATATCAGAGAACGGGTGGCAAATGGTCGCATTGTGATACCCAGAAATAATATAAAAAGAGATTTTAACTATTGCGGTATTGGCGAAGGAATGAGCGTAAAAGTCAACGCCCTTTTTGGCACATCCACAGATAGAGAAGATATAGAAATGGAAGCCAAAAAGCTGCTAATAGCTCAAGAAGAAGGCTGCCACAGCTTTATGGATTTAAGCACAGGTGAAGATATAGACGGTATGCGAGCACAAAGTATGAAATTGGCAACAGTTGCCATGGGTAGCACCGTAATTTACCAAGCAGGGGTGGATGCCATTAATAAATACGGTAGTGTAGTGGAAATGCGGGTTGATGATATTTTTGAAACCATAGAAAAACAAGCCGCTGCTGGTTTGGATTTTATGGCAATTCACAGTGCCCTAAACCGTGAAGTTATCCGAGTTATGCGAGAAACAGGACGTGTTACCCAAGTGGTTAGCCGTGGTGGTTCCTTTTTAACAGGCTGGATGCTCCACAATAATAAAGAAAATCCGCTATATGAATATTTTGATAGAGTTTTAGATATTTTAAAAGCCCATGATGTAACCTTAAGCCTTGGTGATGCCATACGTCCCGGATGCGGTGCAGATTCCCTTGACCCCGCTCAGGTACAAGGCATGGTTATACAAGGTGAATTAACAAGACGTGCACAAAAAGCAGGGGTTCAGGTAATGGTGGAAGGTCCGGGACACGTACCCTTACAACACGTAGATGCCACTATGAAGCTGCAAAAAGCTCTTTGCAATAATGCCCCCTATTACATTTTAGGCACTTTAGCCACGGATATAGCCCCGGGGTATGACCACATAACAGGTGCTATTGGCGGTGCTTTGGCAGGAGCAAGGGGTGCAGACTTTTTATGCTATCTCACACCATCTGAACATTTAGGTTTACCCTTGGAAGAAGATGTAAAAATAGGGGTTCGCACCACCAAAATTGCAGCTCAAATCGCCGACCTTGGCCGTGGCAACAAAAAAGCTTGGGAAAGAGAAACAGCCATGGCAAAAGCCAGAGTGGCAAGGGACATAAATGGTCAAAAAGATGCTGCCCTTTATCCCGATGTTTTTGATGATTATATTGAGGATACCCATGATTGCCCAGGCTGTGGTGTTCAATGTTGTGCCGATGTTGCCGCAAAATATTTTAATATTTAAGGGGTGTTGATATGATTACAACAAAAGAAGCTTTATTTGGCATTGTATTACCTCAAGAAAATATGAGAATACAAGCACAAAACCACATTGATGCACTGGCAATACCCCATAACAGTTTAGGGGTAATCACAGAGCTTGCAGGTAAATTAGCCACCATAACAGCTAATATGAAGCCCATATTCGACCATAAGGAGTTATTTGTTTTCGCAGGAGATCATGGAGTTACCGCCGAGGGGGTAAGTTTATTTAAAAAAGAAGTTACCAAGGAAATGATAGGGAATTTTTTAAAAGGTGGTGCCGCAGTAAACGTCTTTGCAGAAAATGCCGATGCCAAAGTAAACATTGTGGATATGGGTGTTGATGGTGATTTAGAGGCAATTTACGGCGAAAATAAAATTATAAACCGAAAAATTGCCAATGGCACCAAAAATATGGTAAATGAACCGGCAATGACCCGTGATGAGGCAGCTAAAGCCATTAACATTGGCATTAATTTAGCTGTGGATGCAGTAAAAAATGGTGCAAACCTTTTGGGCACCGGGGATATGGGCATTGGCAACACAACTGCCAGTACCGCCATATTAGCAGCAGTAAGCGGCTTGGCACCTGAGGATATAACAGGTAGGGGCACAGGGCTATGCCCTGAAGATGTGGCTAAAAAAGCTGCCATAATTAAAAAAGTTTTAGCCAGACGCCGCTTTTCCAGAAACGACTCCATAGGTATACTCTCCATGGTTGGAGGCTTTGAAATCGGTGGAATAGCAGGTTTAATTTTAGGTGCTGCCTATTGCAAAGTACCTATTTTAATAGATGGCTATATTTCCACCGCCGGAGCTTTGCTTGCCTACAACATTAACCCCGCAGTTAAAGAATATATGATATTCACCCATGTATCCAACGAAAAAGCCCATATTAAAATGCTGGAATACATGGATGTAAAGCCTTTGCTGCACTTAGATATGCGATTAGGTGAAGGCACAGGTGCGGCTTTGGCAATGCCTTTAATAGATGCAGCCGCCGCAATACTTAGGAAAATGCTAACTTTTGCCCAAGCAAATGTAACACCGGCTAAATAAAAAATGATAAGGAGAAAGCGACATGGAACAAAAAATTAAAAATTTTCAAAGCCTGGAGGATATTGCAACTGCCCCATGGTTTGGGCAAATCTTATTTACAGCCGTGGAAAAGAAAATTTTTGATGCTATAAAATCGCCCACAGATATAATAAAACTCAGTGAGTTTTTAAATTTTACAGAGGATGCCACATTTCGCTTTCTCCAAATTCTTGGGCAGATGGAACTAATTACCTTGAATGAAAAAACCGTGGTAAATACCCCGATAGCCAATACTTATTTGGTAACAGATGCCCCACTTTATCAAGGTCACTCCATTTTGTGGCGAAAACATCTATGTGAAAGCTGGGAAAATCTGGATGAGGCTTTAAAAATTGGTGGACGTGCCAACTTTCCCGAAGATAACACCAAAGAAGCTATTAAAAAGAGATTTTTAATATATTCTTTGGCAATGGATGATATTGCACGGTGTAAGGCACAAGAAATTGGTAATATATTTAAAAACATAAAAATAAGCGGTAAGATTTTAGATTTAGGTAGTGGCATGGGAGCCATAAGCCGCTATTTTTTAGAAGAAAATCCCCAAAACACAGCTGTATTTTGCGATATTGAAGATGTACTGGATATTTGTAAAGATATCCTACCCAAAAATTTGCAAAAACGCATCAACTTTTGCAATATGAATATATTGCAACCTTGGGTGAGTCTGAAAAACGAAAAATTTGATTTAGTGGTAATGTCCAACATTGTTCACGCTTTTGATACCCCGGATAATACCGCACTATTAACCAAGGTTTCCCAACATCTAACAAAAGATGGCATAGTTTTAATTCACGATTTTTTCCATGACCATTGTCCAATAAAAGCAGGGATTATGGATATAAATATGCTGATAAACACCTATAACGGTAAAATATTTGCTTATGAAGAAATAGTGCAAATCCTAAAAGATAGCCGCATACCATATGCAAAAGCCATAGCTTTACCCTCGGACACTGCCCTGATTGTAGGGGCAAAAAACGAAAAAGCTTTATTGAGAATTGAGGCAAATCAATGAAAATTTTAATGATTCAATCTCCCTCGGTGGAGGATCAAACCAAAGAGCGTGTTTACCCTTTAGGTATAAGTATTTTAGGCACCATTGCCCAAAACCACGGTGACGATGTGCGCATTGTAGATATGAACATGGAAAAAGACCCTTTTGCCACCATAATAGAAGAAATTAAGAAAGACACGGATTTAGTCTGTATTTCTTTAAGGAATATAGACCCCCTTGCCAATAAAAATGTTTCTTTGGTGCCACCTTTTATCACAACCATTTCACTTATACGTGCACATAAACCCAATGTAAAAATCATTGCAGGTGGCACGGGATTTTCCCTTTTTGCCAAAGATTTAATGGATATTGCCCCCATAGATTATGGCATGGTTGGTGAAGGGGAAATTTCTTTTCCCCTTTTTCTGGATTCTTTTGAAAATCCACCCAAAGATTTACCCGGCTTGTGCTATTATGAAAATAACACCTTAATTATCAATGAACCCGAACCTGTTTTTTCTTTAGATAATTACATTTCACCTAATTATAGCTTATTGCCGCCCACGGATTATGCCAAAATAAACCAATATGTTCCAGCTATGGGAGTTGAAACTCGGCGTGGCTGCCCCTTAAAATGCGATTATTGCTCCTACCCTATTTTGCAGGGAAAAACCATACGCTGTCGACCTGTATATGCCATTGTTGATGAAATAGAAAAATTATATAAGGACTATAACGTAAGATATTTTCATTTTAACGACCCCGTTGTAAATATGCCGGAAAAACACTTAAATGCTATTTGTGAAGAAATATTAAAGCGTAAATTAGATATTCAATGGACAGGATTTTTCCGTGAAAATCTCTTAACCAAAGAAAATTTGGCTTTATATGTAAAAACAGGCTGCAACTGCTTTGCACTCTCCCCTGATGGTTTATCCGCTCATGCCAGAACCGTATTAAAAAAAGATTTAACCGAAGCACAGTTGCTGAATGCCGCTAAATTATTGGCGGATACAGGGGTTTGCGTTTTATATCATTTTATGGTAAATGTGCCAGGGGAAACAGCGGAATCCATTAAAGAAAGCAAAGAAACCATGGAAAAAATATATAAAATTCATGAAAAAAGCCGCAGTATAGGCACGGTGGTTTTAAATCAAATACGCTTATTGCCCAAAACAGGCAGTGCCCAAGCAGCGATAGATGAAGGTGCTATATCTAAAAACGATACTTTACTTTACCCATTGTATTACAATCCCGCTCCTTTTCAAAATCTACGCTATGAATTGGAAATTATCAACCAGAAAAAAAATACATTTATGTGGTATCAAATAGACGAAGGAAAAACAAAATGAAAATATTTTTAATGGAACATCCACGAAAAGTGGAAGATTATTTTTGCAATGATATTGCCAATACCCCTCTTTCTTCAAGTTTAATAACCTCATCTTTGCATGGTAATTTAGCAGCCCACAACCATGAAGTTATGGTATCTGAGGGGTTTATGGGAGAAAAAAGTTACGAGGAAATCACCGAGGAAATTCTCAATTTTAAACCTGATATTATGGGCATACATATGATTTATCAATGGGATAACCACGTTGAGCTTAAAGCTTTTTGTAAATCTATAAAAGCTAAAATGAAGATTAAAATAATAGTATACGGTTTTTATGCCGCCTTTGCTTATAAAGATGTTTTAGAATCCATACCGGAAGTAAATGCTGTTATTATAGGCGAACCAGAAACCGCCTTTACTGAAATAGCAGCAGGTAAAATCTTACCTTCAATTCCCTCTCTTTGTTATCGCAATGAAAATAATGAGATTATTAAAAACAAAATTGAAATATTAAAAAATTTGGATTCTTTGGCACAGCCCATAAGGAGCAAAGAAATACTGGCTATGCGGGAAACCAATATAGAAGGTAGCCGTGGCTGCTATAATAATTGCACTTTTTGCTATATAAACAATTACTACGGTAAAAAATGCTTATGGCGTGGCCATAGCGTGGATTATATCTCCCAAGAAATTGAAATGCTAATGCAAAATTACGGTAAAAACCGCTTTTATTTCACAGACCCTAATTTTTTTGGCCCCGGTGAACAGGGTAAAAAACGTTGCTTGGCACTGGCAAAACGTTTAAAACCCTATAATATTAAATTTGGCATTGAAGCCCGAGTTAACGATATAGAGGAAAAAACCTTGTCAGCCTTGGTTGATGCAGGGTTGGAAGAAATATTGATAGGACTGGAGAGCGGCAGCCAAAATTGCCTTGATCGTTTAAAAAAGAATACCACCGTAGCTCAAAATGAACAAGCCTTAGCCATATTAAGGAAAGTTGGTATCGAACCAAATATCGGATTTATCATGTTTGAACCTTCCTCAACTTTAACAGATATCCGCAATAATTTTGAATTTTTAAAAGACAACGAACTTTTAAATAATTTAAAAATAACCTCTAATATGCTATATCATAATCAGATTTTATTACAAGGATCTGAGTGTTACAAGGAATTGAAAAACCTGCCATCACCTAACCCATATCACGTGGTTTTACCCTATGAAAATACCAAAGTTGGTATTTTGGCAACGGCAATGCGAGAGATTACCAATATTTTATTTACTGCCATTGCACCTATTTGGAGCCAATATAATAAGGAAGGAAAAAAATTATTGGAAAGCTACAAAAAAATAAATGAACTATATATAGAGTTTTTTGAAAATACCTTGTGCAGTTTGGAAAAATCCTCAGAGATTAATTATGAAGATTTAGAAAAAGTTACCAAAGAACAATCCGTTAAAATCCAAAACTTGGTGGCAAAGTCCTTGGAAATATGGAAAACAGAAAATTAAAAAGCTAAAAACTATATCAGATAAAAAAAGAAATCTAAAAACCAAGCTCCCCTGTAAATTACAAGGGAGCATTTTTTTAATTGATATTAAGTTTATACGGTTATAGGTGCAATTTTATTGGGGAAGGTGCAAAAAATCAGTTCCCATACCCTTTAGCACAGATATGTAATTATCATTTAACAATTAAAACTCCTCATAGGTTGGTAAGCCAAGTTGCTTTTAGACAGTTTGTCATTTTTTCTCGGAATAATTGCAGGATAGCAATGACCAACGATGTACATCGGGGATTAACCTGTGTTTGGGGTTAGTTTATGACTTAAAAAATCCGTGGTAATGTATTTTTGCAAACTGAAACAAATTGTTTTAGGGTTACATTTTGTGAGTTATTTAACATAAATGGCAATGGCATCACTTAGTAGCTTGGCAACGCCTTTGCCGTATTTATCTATATTGGCTGTAAAGCGTGGATCGGCTACATACATTTCACCCAATGCTCCTAAAAGTTCATTTGTGGCATCGTAATAATATTTGGTGAGATGCTCCTGCCAATCTTTAACCAGCTTTTGAATCTGGGGGGATTTGGGGTCGTTGCCCACTTCTGCACCAAAGCCGTTCATTATTTCATCCATTTCTTGGCGGATTAATTCCCATTGTTTTTGGGAATAGTTTTTGGTTTTATCTTCACTATTTTGATATTCTGTGGTTTCACCCCAGCGTTCTTTGGCTTCCTCTTTATATTTTTCTTGGGTTACTTTGATTTCTTTATCGTCAAATGCTTCAAATTCCATGGTGTTTTCTCCTTTCAAGGTTGCTTGGGCTAAATCTATGAGATTTTCCAAACGATTTTTTTTCATTTTTAAAATTTCTATGTGATTTTTTAAGGCAATTTTTTTATTATATTGAGGATTTTCCCGAATGGTTTTAATTTCCTTTAAAGGGAAACCCATTTCCCTAAAAAATAGAATTTCCTGTAATTGGCTTAACGCCAAATCGTCATAAAGTCTATAACCTTTTTCGGTTATGGCTGTGGGGCAAAATAAGCCAATTTCATCGTAATAATGCAGTGTACGCACGGTTATGCCGGTTAGCACACTAACTTCTTTAACAGTTTTCACCTTGTACCTCCTTGTGTAATATTATTATAAACCATAACCTAAGGTAAGTGTCAATAGATAAAAACTAATTTTATCTAAGCTGTGAGCAAAATCCGGATTTTAAGAAAATTGCATTTATTTACAATCTGAGAAAAAAGATATTTTTCATATATTAAAGTTTTTACATATTTTTCTGCTGTTTATATTGCGAAAACACATAGATATATGTTATCATTAAGTATTAAGTAATAATATAATAAAACCATAGGGGGTTATTAAACGTGTCAGACTTAGTTAAAAACGCCAAACGCATAGTTTTTAAAATAGGCAGCAGCACTTTAATGGCGGAAAACGGCAAATTTGATGGAGCTGTTATCCACCAATTAGTGGCTTTATGGGCTAATTTACATAACGATGGCAAAGATATAATTTTAGTTACTTCCGGAGCCATTGGCTTGGGATGGGGAGATTTAGGCTTAAAAGAAAAGCCCAAAGCCATCCCTGAAAAACAAGCCGCTGCCGCAGTGGGGCAATCAAAGCTTATGTCTATGTACGATACTTTTTTTACACCATGCGGCATTGGGGTGGGGCAAATTTTACTAACCCGTGATGATATAACTCACCGACACCGCTATCTAAATGCCAGAAATACTTTAAATGTTTTAATAAAAGATAAAATTATACCAATTATTAACGAAAATGACACCGTGGCATTTGATGAAATTAAATTTGGCGAAAATGATACTTTAGCCGCAATGGTGGGTGGATTGATAGATGCAGATTTGGTGGTTTTACTTTCGGATATTGCAGGGCTTTACACCGATGATCCACGAAAAAACAGCAACGCAAAATTAATAAAAGAAGTTTTTGAAATAACAGATGAAATCCAAGGATTGGCAGGCGGTGTTGGTACAGAAATGGGCAGCGGCGGCATGAAATCCAAGATTGAAGCAGCAAAAATAGCCGGTGATAGCGGTATACCCTTGGTAATAACCGATGGTAAAGATGTGAATAATTTATCCCAACTTTTTGCAGGTTTTGATAATTGCACAGTATTTTACCCACACGGACAAGGACTGAAACACAAAGACCGCTGGATAGCCCATGGCAGTTCTGTAGAAGGCAGTGTCAGCGCAGATGATGGCGCCATTAGAGCTGTGCATAAAGGCAAAAGCCTGTTACCCGTGGGTGTAGTAAAAGTTTGCGGTAATTTTGGCTGTGGTGATGTAATATCGGTTATTGATAAAAAAGGCAAAGAAATTGCCCGTGGTATAGTAAACTATGATGCCCATGATGCCAAACGCATAATGGGAAAACAGTGTGATGGCGAAAACGATATTTACGAACTGATACATTGCGATAATCTTGTAATAAAGGACTGATAATTATGGAATCATATATTAAGAATTTAGGAATAAAAGCAAAAAACACTGCCCCGAATTTGGCAGGGTTAACCACATTGGAAAAAAATAACGCCTTAAAAGCAATGGCAGCAGCTTTGCGTAAAAGAGAAAAAGAAATTTTAAAAGCCAACGACCAAGATATGGCAGCAGGAGCTGAAAAAGGCTTAAACCCATCTCTTTTAGACCGTTTATTACTCAATGAAAAAAGAATTGAAGATATGGCACAAGGTTTAGAAGCTTTAGTGCAATTAGCAGACCCCATTGGTGAAACCATAGCCATGTGGAAACAACCCAATGGCTTGGAAATAGGCAAAAAACGTGTGCCTTTAGGTGTTATTGCCATTATTTATGAGGCAAGACCAAATGTAACGGTGGATGCCGCAGGTTTAGCTTTAAAAACAGGTAATGCCTTAATATTAAAAGGTGGCAGCGAGGCATTTGCATCCAACCAATGCTTAACGGAAATTTTACGTGATGCCATTGGTGAAGTAGGTTTACCCAAAGATGCCATTCAATTTGTGGCAACCACAGACCGTGAAGCCGTGGGCTTATTATTACAACTGAGAGAGTATATAGATGTAGTTATTCCTCGGGGCGGAGCAGGACTGATTCAATTTGTGGTAAAAAACTCTGCAATTCCCGCCATAGAAACAGGTACAGGTAATTGCCATGTATATATAGATACATCTGCAGATTTAAAAATGGGTGCCAACATAGTATTTAATGCCAAAACCCAACGTCCCGCAGTATGCAACGCTATGGAAACTTTATTGGTACATAAAGATGTTTCTTCTGAATTTTTTAAAGTTCTACAAGAAAAACTAAAAGAAAAACCCGTGGAAATAAGAGGTTGCAAACGCACCTGCTCTTTATGGCAAAATGCCATTTTAGCCACGGAAGAAGATTGGGCTACAGAATTTTTAGATTTGATATTAGCGGTTAAGATAGTGGATTCCATGGATGATGCCATGGAACATATCCGCAAATACGGTTCGGGGCACAGCGAAGCTATTATAACTGAAAATTATTCCAATGCTCAAAGGTTTTTAAACACCGTGGATTCAGCAGCGGTTTACGTTAACGCATCAACACGCTTCACCGATGGAAATGAATTTGGTTTCGGGGCAGAAATTGGCATAAGCACCCAAAAACTCCACGCCAGAGGCCCCATGGGTTTAAATGCCCTCACCTCTGAAAAATATGTTATTTATGGCACAGGACAGGTACGAAAATGAAAAAAATAGGCATTATGGGGGGAACCTTTGACCCTATACATTATGGTCACTTGGTTACTGCCGAGGCAGCAAGAGAAAAATTCCATTTGGATGAAGTGGTTTTTGTACCCTCAGGCATACCGCCCCATAAGAAAAAACGTTTAATCAGCGACCCTCACCACCGTTGTTTTATGGTGGAATTAGCCATTGCTTCCAACCCCAATTTCACTATTTCTGAAACGGAAATAAAAAGAGAGGGCTATTCCTTTGCCGCTGATACCGTAGACACCTTTGTGGAAATATATGGAAAAAATGCAGAGATATATTTTATAACCGGCGGAGATGCCATTAAGGAAATATTATCTTGGCACAAAATTGATGATTTAATTAAAAAATGTAGCTTTATTGCTGCCACCAGACCGGGGTATGATTTTAGCAACGGCTTTCACCTCCCCTCTCCATATCAGGAAAAAGTTTTTCCTTTGAAGGTTACGGCACTTGCCATATCATCTTCCCAAATACGCTCTATGACCGCTATTGGCGAATCTATAAAATATCTTGTACCCGAAGATGTTGAGAAATATATCCATGTACACGGTCTTTATAGACAGGTGAACGAAGAATGATTAAAATTGAAATGCTCTCGGAAAAAAGATGGAACCACTGCCGCTCTGTGGCATCATTTAGCTACGAATTGGCAAAGCATTGGGGCGTTGACCCCATAAAGGCGTATTTGGCAGGCTTGTTCCATGATATAGCCAGAGAAATGCCGGTGGAACAACAACTAAAGCTGGCTCAAAACCATGGTTTGTCAATTTCTGAAGCCGAAAAAAAAGACCCTATTTTGCTGCATGGTGCCATAAGTGCCATAGTTGCCCAAGAAAATTACGGAATTAACGATGGGGAAATTTTGTCAGCAATGGAAAAGCACACTTTAGGACATGAATCCATGTGTACTTTAGATAAAATAATTTTTTTGGCGGATAAAATAGAACCATTAAGAGATTATAAGGAAGCCGCTACATTACGTAAATTAGCCATGAAAAATTTAGATAAAGCACTTTTAGGAGCAGTTGAAAGCTCTATTAAATATTTACAAAACCATGGGCTTACACCCCACCCCAGAACACTTGCAATGAAAAACAATTTATATAAGGAGTTTTAGAATGACAGGAAAAGAAAAAGCTATTATCGCCAAAGATGCCGCTGTGGAAAAAAAAGCAGGAGAATTATTACTTTTAGATGTTTCGGAAATAACTGAAATTGCCGATGTATTTTTAATAGCCCAAGGCAGAAATCGCAGCCAAACCCAAGCTATTGCCGATGAAATAATGGATAAACTGGACGAACAAGGGATACAAGAACTACGTAAAGAAGGCTACTCCAACGGTGGCTGGATATTATTGGATTATGGTGACTTTGTGGCACATATTTTCATGCCCGAAGAATATGAATATTTCAACTTGCCACGGCTGTGGAAAGATGCAGTTTTTACTAAATTTGACGAGGATGGCAAGGAAATAAATGAAAGCTTATGATAATTTAGCACCATATTACGATGAGTTTATGGATTTTATGGAATACGATGATGAAGCAAAGCGTATTCACAGCTTTTTATGTGAAATAGGAGCTAAAGACGTTTTAGATTTGGGAGCAGGGAGCGGTGGGCATTTAATTCCACTGCTCAGAAATGGGCATACCGTTGATGCTTTGGATATTTCTGCGCCAATGCTCAAAGTTTTGGAAGGAAAATTGCAATATCAAGGGCTTAAAACCCACCTTTTTGAAGGCGATATGTGCAACTTTCACGGTGGAAAACCTTATGATGTAATATATGCCTTTGGTGACACAATTCACCATTTGGAAAATGACGGTGATTTTGAGGCATTTTTAACCCAAAGCTATGATAATTTGAAAAGTGGCGGCTATTTAATTTTTACTTGGCGGCGACCTGATTATTTTCAGGAAATGGCAGAATTGGAAAAATTTTACGAAGACCACGGTGATGATTATTTACTTTGGAATGTTTCATATAATGGTTTAAAAAATGCAAAAATGGACTACACAGCATTTATATTACAAAGTGATGGTAAATTTAATAAAATAGAGGAAACTCATAATTTACGAGTTTATAAAAAAGGTGAAGTGGCAAAATTATCTGCAGATGCCGGTTTCACAACCAAACAAAAAATGGTTAAAGAATTTTTGGCAGGTGAAAATGATACAGAAGAATTTAGGATTATCACCCTACTCCAAAAACCCTAATACAGTGATTTTAAATTAATTTAGCTAAATTAACGAAAAGTCATTGACAAGTGCAGCGAAATTTGATATTATAAACCTTGCCGATATTACGGTATTTTATAGGGTGTAGCTCATCTGGGAGGGCGTGTTGACTGGTAAACAGCCCCAAAATATATATGTAATCTTCAGTAAAAACTGTACTATAAAACGTCCTATACAGGTCTTAACCGCAGCATGGGGGTGTAGCTCATCTGGGAGGGCGTGTTGACTGGTAAACAGCCCCAAAATATATA
>JAVXOZ010000027.1:0-29977 GCA_036644995.1 Clostridiales bacterium
TGCTCAGGGAGTTTTACCGAATCTAAGCCTTTCTTAACAGCCTGACATCTTGCCAAAAAACTATGTTTTTTGACAATCTGACGAGATACAGAAATGTATCTCGTTTTTGATTGCCAAAAGTCATAGGTGATGCTGACTTTGTGGTGCTGTAATATTATTAATATCTAAGGTTATGGGTTAAAAAAGTTGGGGTCATTATGAAAAATAATAAAAGAATATATTTTATTGGTTGTTTTTTATTGGTTTTTGCGTTTATTTTAATGGGGCGTTTAGTGTGGTTGCAAATATTTCATCATGCTGAAATGGTGGCATATGCCGATAAACAACAGGTAAAAACCGTGGAAATTTCCGTTTCCCATCGTGGTGATGTGTTGGATAGAAATGGTGAAATTATTACCAATAATACGGAAAAACCTGCGCTTTTGGTTTTTCCTTCCTTGGTAAATGATGTACATAAAACCGCAGCAATTATCGGGGAAATAGCTAATTTGGATATTAAAACCATCAGCAATAAAATTGCAGGTAATAGCAAAAAAAGTAAAGATATTCGCTATTTGCCTTTTTATGCCAAATCCAATTTAACACCCACAGAAGTTGCGGATTTTAAAGAAGCTAATCTAAATGGTGTTTTTGTAGTGGGTGAGGTGAGCCGTTATCAAAATGATACTCCTATGATGCACCTTTTAGGGTCTTTAGCTGTGGTTACTCGTGAAGATGTTTTAAAAAATACGGTAAAAAGTGATTATAAAGAAGGCGATTTTAAAGGAGCCAGCGGCTTGGAGCGTATCTATGAAAAACAATTAAAAGGTACTAAAGGCAGGGGCTTTGCTGTGGTAGTTGATGAAAAAAATAAGATAATTAAACCAGATAACTATTATATTTTTAATGGTGATAATAAAAAAAATAAAAGTACCGTTAAGTTAACCGTGGATTTGGGTATTCAACGCTGTTTAGAAAATGCTTTTGGAGAAAAAAGCGGTGCCGGGGTGATTTTAGACAGTAAAACCGGGGATGTGTTGGCTATGGCTTCTGCCCCAAAATATGACCCACTGTTTATCAATGCTCCTAAATCTGATGATGCCTATGTAAATAAAGCATTAAAAAGCTATGCTCCGGCTTCTCTTTTTAAAATATTTGATACAGCAATAGCTTTGGAAAAAGGTATAATACAAAAAGAAACCCCTGTTTATTGCAATGGAGTTTACACCTTGGATAATGGCAGAGAAATACATTGCTGGAAGGAGCATGGCCACGGTGCCATGACATTTAATAGTGCCTTGGCAAAAAGTTGCAATCCTGTATATGTGGATTTGGGCTTAAAATTAGGTGCTAATAATTTGGAAAAAGCCTTTAAAAAATGGGAATTGGATAAAGATATTTTGCTGGGTTACGATTTAAAAATGCAATCATCTTTGAATTTAGGGAGTAAAACAACCGGGGAAATAGCCAATGCGGTATTGGGTGAAAATGGTGTTTTATTAACACCCCTTAATTTAGCAAAATTGATAAATGTTATTGCCTGTGGCGGCTATTTAACGGTGCCACGGTTGGTTACTGAGGTAAATAGCGGAGCAAATGAAATGAAAAAAACTTTTCCCCATTCTTTTGCTGTGCGAGTTATATCCGCTAAAACCGCAGATACAGTTAAAAATATGATGGCGGAAACATTTCAGTTGGGCACCGGAGCAAGCTTAGGCTTGAATAATCTGGATATTGCAGGAAAAACAGGCACCTCGGAAACGGGCAGCGTTTGGATAGGGGGCTTTTTCCCCACCGCTAACCCCAAGTACACTATTGTAATATTGGTTGAAGATGGAAAATCAGGAGTTGGTGATGGGGGGCCAATATTAAAAAAGGTTTGTGGCTATCTCCAAGGTTTACAATAATCCATAGCAGGACAATTTTCCGAAAAAATGGTGGTATTTAACAAATTTTTATTGTAAATAATGAATATTTATGTTAAAATATTAAAATCATTTAAAAATCGGAGGGAAGAAAGTTGTCTAAAGGTATTGTTAGCAGAATATTAAAAAGGTACTTCATTGATGCATTGAGTGCCATGGCGTTGGGTCTTTTTTCATCACTAATTATTGGTCTTATTTTATCACAATTAAGCGGTATTCCGGGTTTGGGCTTTTTGAGTAATTATACAGAAGTGCTGTCAGCCACTTCTCCTGTGGTGGGTGGTGCCATAGGTGCGGCTATTGCTTGGGGATTAAAGGCAAAGCCCTTGGTTGTTTTTTCTTCGGTGGCAGCGGGAGCATTCGGTTATTCGGTGGGAGGCCCTGTTGGTGCATATATAGGTGCAGTTGTAGGCTCGGAATTTGGCTCTTTGGTGGCAGGCCGTACCAAGCTTGATATTGTGCTTATACCTTTTGTGGTAATTGTGGCAGGTGGCATTGTTTCGGGTCTTACGGGTCCCTATATTCAGCAGTTTATGTTGGCTATTGGTGGCACCATTAACATGGCAACGGAGCTTTCCCCTGTGCCTATGGGTATTATTGTGGCAGTTATTGTGGGTATGGCTTTAACGGCTCCCATCAGTTCCGCTGCAATTTGCATAATGTTGGATTTAAGTGGCATCGCTGCAGGGGCTGCTGCTGTGGGCTGCTCCACCCAAATGATAGGTTTTGCGGTGATGAGCTATAAAGAAAATGGCATTGGTGGTTTAATTTCCCAAGGTGTTGGTACCTCGATGTTGCAATTTGCCAATATAGTACGCAGGCCGCAAATTTGGCTTCCTACTATATTAGCCTCGGCGATATTAGGCCCTATATCCACTGCGGTTTTACAGATGACAAATACCTCGGTGGGTGCAGGCATGGGTACATCAGGCTTGGTTGGTCAATTTGGTGCTTTTGCAGCGATGACAGGAACAGTAAGCCCTACTTTAATTATTGTGGAGATTGTGATGATGCACTTTGTTTTACCCGGAATTTTAGTGGTGGCAATAGCTTATCCTTTCCGCAAATTAGGCTGGATTAAACCCCTGGATGTAACACTCCAAAGTATAGATTAACATAAATAAAAAGCCTTAACTGTGAAAAATTGAATTGCCCCTGTTTATTTGGGAGGGACAGTTCAAAAAATCACGGTTAAGGCTTTTTTGTATTTATTTTAAAGTTTTTAAATAGGAATCCAATCTATTTAAACCCTCTTTAATATTTTCCAAAGAATTGGCATAGGAAATGCGTAAATATCCTTGGGCATTGGTGCCAAAATCTATACCCGGGGTAAGTGCTACCTTGGCATTTTCTAAAATATCCAAAGCAAAAGTGTAGGAATCTTGGGTGTATTTTTTTACATTAGCCAATATGTAAAACGCACCTTGGGGTGTGCAAAGTGGGGCAATCCCCATTTCATTTAAACGTTTAACTATATATTGGCGACGCTGATTGTAGGTTTTTTTCATCAGTGCCAGTTCTGCTTCGTTATTTTCTGTTAAAGCGGCAATGGCGCCTTCTTGAGCAAAAGAACCTGCACATAGATAAAAGTTCTGCTGTATTTTTTGAAATGTGCGGCTCAATTCTTTGGGCACAATGGCATAGCCCATGCGAAAACCCGTCATGGCAAATAATTTAGAAAATCCATTTAGCACTATGGTATTATCGGTATATTCCAGCATGGTATGGCATTCACCTTCATAAACCAAACCGTGATAAATTTCATCGGAAATTATTAATTTACCCAAAGCCGCAATGGCTTTCATCTCATCTGCACTATATACCGCACCTGTGGGATTAGCCGGGGAGTTAACCATAATAGCTTTGGTTTTAGGATTTATTGCCTTGGTTAAAGTTGCTAAATTATACTTAAAACCATCAATTTCGTTAACATTAATATCTTTTACTGTGCCACGAAACATTTTTACAAAATTTGGATAGCAGGCGTAGTAGGGGTTTGGCATAATAACCTCATCGCCATCATCTAAAATTGCCGCAAAAGCCATTACCATGGCAGGTGATGTTCCGGAAGTTACCACTATTTGATCTTTATCTATATCGACACCATAGGTTTTTTTATAATATTTTTGAATGGCTTCTCTTAATGATATTTTGCCTAAGCTGTGGGTATAGTGGGTATCATCGTTATTTAAAGCGGTAATAGTGGCATCTTTAACTGTTTTAGCGGCATTGAAATCCGGTTCCCCAATTTCTAAATGGATAATATTTTCACCTTGAGCTTCCATTTCCTTGGCTTTATCCTGAATATCCATCACAATAAATGATGTTATTTCTTTTGCATATTTACTAATCATCTTTTTCTCCTAAACGTAATGTATCTATTTTACTGGATTTTTATTATATATGCAAGTTTGTATTTTTGGCTAAGCTCTGTTAAAATATTAGTGGAGGATTAATTTATTATGAAGATTGGATTAATAGGCTTAAACAGTCAATTTGTACACAGCAATTTGGCACTATATTATTTGCGGGAAAACGCACCGAATTTTTGCCAATGCACCATTAAAGAATATACTGTAAACGATCCCATATTGTCTGTTTTTTATGATATTACAGCGGAGCATTGGGATGTTTTAGCTTTATCTGTTTATATATGGAACAAAGAAACCGTGGCAAAGCTTTTGCCATTATTAAAAGCTGTTTGCCCTGAAACTACTATTATTTTGGGTGGACCTGAGCCAACCTATGCTCCCGAGGATTTTCCCTTGGCAGATTATATAGTTTACGGTGCTTTGGAAAATACTTGGGAAGATTTATTGGTGTGCTTATCCAAAAAAGAAAAGCCGAATTTTCCCGGAGTAAACGGTGCTCCGCAATTTTCTCAAAACTGGAAATTTCCTTATGTGGAAAATGATTTAAAGCAATTAAAAAATCGTTTAGTATATTATGAAACCTCACGTGGCTGCCCGTATCACTGCGGTTTTTGCCTTTCCTCTGCGGAAAAATCCACAGGCTTTTTACCTATGGAAAGAGTAAAAAAAGAGCTGCTATTTTTTTTGGCTGCTAAAATACCCGTGGTGAAATTAGTGGATAGAACCTTTAATTATCCCACTGCCAGAGCCAAAGAAATAATGAAATTTTTGATGGAAAATTTCAATGGTGTAACCACCTTTCATTTGGAATTAAAGGGTGAACTTATAGATGAGGAAATACTGAAGCTGTTTAGGGATGCTCCCCAAAATTTATTTCAGGTGGAAATAGGTATTCAAACCTTAAATGATGATGCCTTAAAAGCCAGTAAGCGGAAAAATCATTGGGAAAAAACCAAAGCTGTTTATAAAACCATGGGAGCATTGCCCAACTTACATACGCATTTTGATTTAATAGCAGGGCTGCCTTATGAAGATTATGCGTCTTTTAAAAACAGTTTTAATGAAGCTATGAGCATTTTCCCCAGCCATATGCAGTTGGGCTTTTTAAAGCTTTTACCCGGCACTAAATTTCAGGCAGAAGGTGATGAGCATGGGTATATTGCCCAAGAATATCCTCCGTATGAGGTTGTGGAAAATCAATATATCAGCCATGGGGAATTGGGAGAATTAAAAAAAATAGATAAATTTTTAGACCAATATTATAATAAGGAAATCTACAAAAATCTTTTTCGCTTCGCCATGGATTATTGCCCTTTGCCTTTGTTTGATTTATTTCACTCTTTGGCAGTTAATG
Organism: Clostridiales bacterium; assembly: GCA_036644995.1. Classification (GTDB taxonomy): domain Bacteria; phylum Bacillota; class Dehalobacteriia; order UBA7702; family UBA7702; genus Cryptoclostridium. The sequence goes on from JAVXOZ010000027.1 coordinate 5,631, forward strand.
AAAAAGAGCCGGTTTTGGCATTGCAGGAATTATTTCCCGAGAAATCAACATTATGGGAAACCTTGGGGCGTTTTGATACGTTTTTGGGGGGCAGAAAAATTCAGGTTACCCAAGGGGAAGAAAAGGCGGTTAGGGAGTTTTTAAAAGATGAAGAAAAGGTAAAAACTCTTTTGCCCCATTATCAAGATTTTCCCGTGAGGGAAATTTATAAACGTATTCGCATTGGTCATTTTCCTTTTAAACTCTTGGTGGAAAATGGCTTGTTGGTTGGTTTTGAATCGGGAATATCAGAAATTTTATTTGATTATAAAAGTAAGGGACAAAAAAGGATAAACAGTAATTTCACTGATTTTATGCTACTTTAATGTTAATTTTTTTCCCTTATTGGAAAATATATTGTATTTGTCTGTGGGTTTTGCTAAAATAATAGGTAGAATATTGATTTTGATGTTTGAAAGGAGAACACAAAAATGTGTCAAGCAAACTATACTGATTTAAGAAACCTTAACCTTGATAATTATAAAGAAAAGGAAGTTCCCATTGGTATTTCCAATCGTCATATCCATTTGAGCCAAGCTGATTTAGAAACTTTATTCGGTGCAGGTCACAGCCTTACCGCCATTAAAGATTTAAGCCAACCCGGTCAATTTGCCTGTGATGAAGTTCTCGATGTTGTTGGTCCCAAGGGTACCCTTGGCAGAGTGCGTGTTTTAGGTCCTGTACGCCCTGAAACCCAAGTTGAATTAGCTCAAACCGATGCCAGAAAAATTGGTGTTGCCGCTGCTTTGCGTGAATCAGGCGTTTTAGATGGTACCGCAGGTTGTAAACTTGTTGGTCCCGCTGGAGAAGTAGAAATAGCTCAAGGCTGTATTGTTGCTCATCTTCATATCCATTTTCATACTGATGAAGCTGCAAAAATGGGTATTAAAGACCATCAGGTTCTCACCGTTCTTGTTAAAGGACAAAAATCTTTGGTCTTTTGCGATGTTATTGCCCGTGTTGGGGATAAAATGAAATTAGACTTTCATCTTGATACCGATGAAGCCAATGCTGCCCTCCTTGGCAAAGATGCTAAAGCCTATATACTTGGTTAATTAATAAAACAAAAAGGAGTTGCAAAAATGCAGCTCCTTTTTTATTTTCTTTTTTTCTTTATTCCACAATAGCTTTGTGGTCGTTACTGTTGTAAAATAGCATGGAAATGCAGTAAAGTCCCGCAATGCCCACCAAAGTGTAAACAATTCTACTGATGATGGAAGCCATGCCGCCAAAAATGGCAGCTACTAAATCAAATTGAAATAAGCCAATTAAACCCCAGTTAACGCCACCAACAATTAATAATGCGAGAAAAATTTTATTTAAAATGTTCATGTTTTTCTCCTCCTTTTTTATATATTATGGAAGGAAAAGGAGAATAATATACATAAATGCAAATAATAATATTTAAAACCTTGATGTTATGGTGATAAATCAAGTATAATAGAATCAATTCATTTTTTTAAGGGGATTTTATGAAAATTTTTGCTTTAGGTGATTTGCACCTTTCTTTGACCCAAAAAGTTGATTTTAATGATGAAAAAACACTGTTAAGCCATAAGCCAATGGATATTTTTGGCGATGGCTGGTTTAATCATACTGCACGAATATATAAAAACTGGCAGGAAACTGTGGGTGATGACGATGTGGTTTTAGTGCCCGGTGATATCTCCTGGGCGATGACCTTAGAAGAAGCTAAATATGATTTTGACTTTTTGGGTCGTTTAAAAGGGCGGAAAATATTGCTCCGTGGCAACCACGATTATTGGTGGCACAGCCCTGCAAAAATAAGAAAAGTATTGCCGCCCAAAACCGATATACTGCAAAATGAAGCGGTAATTTTAGGGGATATTGCCATAGCCGGCACCAGACTTTGGTCTTTGCCTGATTCTCCTGATTTTTCTTTGGACGACCAAAAAATATTTGAACGGGAATTGATTCGTTTGGAGCTTTCTTTAGAGGCAACGCAAGGATTGAAAACCATTGTTATGTTCCATTATATGCCCACTAATGAACAAAGAAACGTTAATGAGGTTATAGACCTGTTGTCTGAATATAATGTAATTGCGGTGGTTTATGGGCATCTCCACGGTGGCAGCCATCACAAAGCCATAGAGGGTAATCTTTGGGGTATGGATTTTAGCTTAACTTCCGGGGATTATCTAAATTTTACCCCAAAACTCATAGCTGAAATATAATTTTAGGTTGAATGTAAAAAAAGTAATATAAATTGGTTTTATGTTAAATGTTGTGTTGTATAATATGATACACTAAAATATAAAAAAGAAAGAGCTAAAAACTCTTTCTTTTTTTGTTTACACCCAAGAGGTCTTTCAACACGGGTAGCCACAAGCACTGACAAAGAGTGCAAAAATATCAACCACTAATAGATATGCCCATAGTTTAATTGCCTCTGATGAAGCCGCCGCCCAAATATTTGAGAATTTTGTTACAGATAAAATAAAGCATAATGAGCAAATAATGAACAGATGATTTAAATTTGGGTAAAAATCAAGAGAGGGAGAGCTATATGCTTATATACGCATAATAACAGTCGTATATAATATTTAGTGTAGATAGATATATTGCCTGTATAATATGGGTTTTGGTGCTTATAGAGTGCTTATATCAACTATTATTGCAGTGTAACAATCTAATGATATGTTTATTATTATTATATAGTCTTATCGCACCCATAACCACCTTGCAATCTTAGTCGCAATCTTGACTATCTATTGATAGTTAATATACTAATAAGCTGTGTTATATAGATATAAGATTATTGGCTTGCCTTACTAATAGTGTTTATATTTAATATTTATGTAACATAGGTTACATGGTAAAGCAAGGTTATAACAGTTATCAAAAAAGGATACTTTAGGATACCATGATATATGTTATAAAGTATTTGTAAAATAATGTACGTGAGTAGTCCTTAGGGCTGCTCTATTTTTGAAAGGGGGTGTTGCTTATGGAAAATCTAATAATGGTATTATTATTAATGATTATACTCTTAAAAGAATTACATAACAAAAATGACCGCTAAGCCTCCCAAGACAACAGCGGTCATTTCATCATATAAGGCTTGATGCCTTTTCCTTGGCTACATTATAACATATCAACATGGAGGTGTCAATGGTTAGAACAGATGCACAAAAAAGAGCAGAGCAAAAATATAAAAGCAAATTAAAACAATGGCAGGTTAGATTAAAACCCGATGAATTTGACTTGGTAGAAAAAGCAAGAGGCACAACACCTCGCAAAAAATGGCTGTTAGAGATTGCAGAAGAAATAAATAATAAGAATAATTAAAAAAGTTTAAAAAAAGGTGCTTGACATCACAACACCATGGTGTTGTGCAGGCTGTTGATAAAGTCTGATATCTTGTCAAAAAACTATGTTTTTTGACAAGATATAACCGCCTAAGGCAGCTATTTTGATGAGAGATTAATAAAATCATAATGAGCAAATAATGAACAGATGATTTAAATTTGGGTAAAAAAGAAATCTAAGCACTATTGCCTTAAGTTTTAGGTAAAAAAGAACTCTAAGCACTATTAAGCACCGCACCAAAAAAACAAATAAAATAAAACTACAAAAAAACAAACGCTGTATGAGAGCTAAGACACTCTATACAGCGTTTTTAATTGGAGCGGGCAAAGAGATTCGAACTCTCGACTTCAACCTTGGCAAGGTTGCACTCTACCACTGAGTTATACCCGCATATTGGTTATTATTGGTGCCTCGGGGCGGAATCGAACCACCGACACGAGGATTTTCAGTCCTCTGCTCTACCGACTGAGCTACCGAGGCAAAATGGCGACGCAGATGGGGTTCGAACCCACGACCTCCAGCGTGACAGGCTGGCATTCTAACCAACTGAACTACTGCGCCATTTAATGGTGGGCGATGACGGGATCGAACCGCCGACATCCTGCTTGTAAGGCAGGCGCTCTCCCAGCTGAGCTAATCACCCAAATGTAACTGCAAGAAATATGATATCATAAACAGCAAAGTTTGTCAACACTTTTTTTTTACCTTATTAGGTGCTTACCACTCATATCGCCTCTCTTGCGAGGACTTTTCCATTATAGTAAACTTTGTTACATTTGTCAAGAGGTTTTTTCGTAATTGTCAATTAAATAAACAAAAGACTCTTTTATTAGGTTAGCCCCAAGTGTGGCGGTGATGTTTCCCACATCTTTTGATAGGTCAAGCCCCACAATATCCATGCCCACCACAAAAACGCTTTCCAAATAACGAATAGTTTCCATAAGCTCCACGGAACTAATACCCCAACTGGCTGAATTTTTAACCCCAGGGGCATAGGAAGGCTCTAAAACGTCTAAATCCACGCTCACATAGCATGGGTGATGATAGAGCTTGGGTAAACGCTCTATAAGCCCTCTTTTAACCCGTGGTGGCAAATGGCGATGCCTTTTAGCTCCATTTTCGTAACTTTCTTTACTGCCGCAGCGAACACCCAGTTCCAAAATATTTTCCGGGTGCAAAAAATCATTTAAAGCATGGGTGAGATAGTTTTCGTGGTTTATTTCGCCCTCTGTTTTATTTTCCAAGCCGTGGTGGGCATCAATTACCAATACTTTTAAATCTTTATATTCTTCATGGGCGGCTTTAAATAAGCTATATGAAATTTCTCTATCCTCTGCCACAGTTAACAGGAATTTCTTTTCCGCCATAACAGAACGTGCTTTTTCATAAACAGCATTTAATTTTTCGGTTTTATTCGGAATTTTGTTAGTAATGTTGCCACCATCGTATAATCCCAAGGCAGATAAACTACGCCCTGTGTTTAAATGGTAATCATCAATTTTGGCGGAAACCTCTCTTATAATATCAGGAGCATTTACCCCATGGTTATTATCATTGAGCCATGCCCCCAGTAATACACCATGAGCTTCTTTAAAACCTGTGTTGCAAGATATAAAACGTGTTCTTGCTGTCATTTATTTCTCCCCAATCAACTCCTTAACAAAGGGCGGAAGAACAAAGGCCGAATAATGGATATCTGCACTGTAATATTTTGTATTGGGTACCAAAAGTTCCTCTTTTTTCACATTTAAAGGGTCGTATTTTTTGGAACCCAAGGTAAATCCCCACATACTGCCGGGATAGGTAGGTATATCCGCAGTATAGAGCCGAGTAATAGGGAAAATGCTTTTAATGGTATTGTAAATAGTTGGTACTATTTCGGGATAAACAAAAGGTGATTCTGTTTGTGCCACAAAGATGCCATCTGCTTTTAAGGCATCGTAAACGCATTGATAAAATTCCTTTTGAAATAAGCCAACCGCAGGGCCAACAGGGTCTGTGGAATCCACAATGATAACATCGTAATAATTTTTATGCTCTTTAATGTGTTTTACCCCATCGGCAATAAGCACCTCAACCCGTGGGTCATCAAGGCTACCTGCTATGGTAGGTAAATACTCTTTGGAAACCCGCACCACAGCCTCGTCTATTTCACACAAAACAGCTTTTTTTACCGATGGATGTTTAATAACTTCCCGTATAACACCACCGTCACCCCCGCCTATAACCAAAACATTTTCAGGCTCTTTATGAGCGTTCATCACCACGTGAGATATCATTTCATGGTACACAAATTCATCTCTTTCCGTGGTCATAATGCAGCTATCCAAAAATAAGGCTTTGCCCCAAACTTCCGTATCAAGCACCTCTAAAAACTGAAAAGGTGTTTGTTCTTCATAGAGTTTTGTTTTCACTTTTAAACTAATGTTTATGCCGGGAATCCAATTTTCAGTATACCAAAGTCCGTCCATTTTCATTCTCCTTTAAATTATATCAATTTTGGACAAATTTCCCCCAATGGGCATTCATCACATAATGGTTTTTGAGCTTTGCAAATTTTTCTGCCATGAAAAATCAGCCAATGATGGGCATTGCCCCATTTTTCCTCAGGTATTAGCTCCATCAGGTCTTTTTCCACTGTTAAAACATCTTTACCATCGGAAAAACCCAAACGACGGCTAACCCGAAAAACATGGGTATCAACAGCAATGGCGGGTATGCCAAAGCACACATTCATCACCACATTGGCACTTTTTCGCCCAATGCCGGGTAAAGACTCCAGGTTTTCCCGTTCCCATGGCACTTCGCCATGGTATTTATCCACCAAAATGCCACTTAAATTAAAAATGTTTTTTGCTTTATTTTTGTATAAACCACAGGATTTGATAATATTGCGAATATTATCTTCCCCCAATTTAACCATGGCATAAGGATTAGGTGCCTCTTTAAACAGCACTGCGGTAACAATATTCACCCTTTCATCTGTGCATTGAGCAGAAAGCAACACAGCCACAAGCAGCTCATAACTATTTTTATAATTAAGAGCAGGCTTGGCATTGGGATATGCAGCCGCCAAAATTGCTAAAATGTCATCATTTCTTTTTTTAATATCTTTTTTATTCATAGTGAGATTATACCTTATTTTTATTCCCTTGAAAAGATTAATTTTTTTAAAGATGGGTATACTAAAAATATTATCGGAAAGGAGATGAATACATGGAAAATTTAACTTGTTATGCCGATGCCTGCAAGTATAATCACGCAAATTCCTGTGCCGCCAAAGAAATCACCATAGTTACCCATTGCAGCGATTTAAACGCTTGCCATACCGATGACACAGCTTGTGAAAAATTCGAACCCAGAAACTAAATAGAAAATAACTGAGAAAAAGAACAGATGGCTTAAAATCTGTTCTTTTTCTTTATTGACTTTTTTATTTGGTTTTATTAAACTTATTACCAAGGAATAAATATATAATTAATTTGCCAATTTACCACATATATTGCACATGAAACATCGTGGTAAAATTATCCATTATAATTGTTAAGCCGTTAATTCAATGGTAAAATTAAAAGAGAGGATTATTATGAAGAAGAAGATAATTATTTTAATGCTTTTAATCTTTGGCACAATAGCTGTTTTTTCAGCTTGCGGCAGCCAAAATTCCGCCGAGGATAAAAATAGTGAGGATAAAAACTCTAAAACAACTGATGCCATTGATGTGGCGGCTCTTAAAGATATTACAGGGATAACCATGGCGGGTGTTTTGAACAACAGTGAGGATTCTCCCAATAATTATTCTTTTACATTTGCCAAAGACTCTGAGGATTTAATTAAAAATATAGAAAATGGCACTTTGGATGTGGCCGCAATACCCACAAATTTAGCTGCTGCCCTCTACAAAAAAACCCAAGGTAACATAAAAGTTGCAGCTGTTAACACCTTAGGCGGTCTTTATCTTTTAGATAAAGGAAACAGTATAAAATCTCCGGCGGATTTATCCGGTTGTAAAGTATTAATGGCAGGTAAAAACACTGCGGAGGAATATGCTTTTAACTATTTGTTAGAACAAAATGCTTTATATATTGATGAAAATATCACCGTGGATTTAGCCGCAAATTATAAAGAAGTTATTACCAAAGCCCAAGAAGGAACATATGATGTAGTGGTATTGCCTGAACCTTTTGCAAGCTTTTTAAATACCAAAACCCCGTCTTTTAAAATTGCCCTTAATCTTGGGGATGAATGGCAAAAAATCGCCGGGGATAAATTGGCAACAAACTGTTTAATAGTACAAAAAACTTTTGCCGAGGAAAATTCCAAAGCTTTTGGCACATTTATGGAAGAATATAAAAACTCAATAAATTTTATTAATAAAGAACCTGGCAAAGCAGGTAAAATCTTAGAGGATAACAATATTATAAAAGCAAATATAGCGGAAAAAGCCATTCCCACAGCTAACATTGTGTGCATTACAGGTAATGAAATGCAAAAGACTTTGGAAAGTTTTTATAACACCCTATTTCAGGCAAATCCCCAAAGCCTTGGTGGTTATTTACCTGATGAGGATTTTTATTTAACGGATTTTTAATGGATTTTTTATTTAATAGTTTGCAAAATACCTAAGCACTTTTTAAAATACGTATTTTTTTAGATTGTGCAAAAATTTAAAGCAGGTAATTAAAACATCATTAACGAATTAATATTAACGAATTAGTTAACATCATAAAAGAAATGGAACAGAAAATTAATGACAAATTGTTTAATAGTAGGTATGGGTGGGTTTTTAGGTGCGGTAAGCCGTTATTTGTTAAATTCAATTCCCATGAGCAATGGTAATTTTCCTTTTACCACAATGCTTATTAATTTCATTGGGGCACTGCTTATCGGTATATTTACCCAAATAGGTTCTGAATTTACCAACTTTAATCCCCAAATAATGCTATTTTTAACTGTGGGACTATGTGGTGGTTTCACAACTTTTTCCACCTTTTCCTTGGAAACTTTGGGGCTTTTACAAGATGGGAAAATCTTTGCAGGAGTTTCTTATATCCTTTTTAGTTTTATCCTGTGTCTTGGTGCTGTTATCGTAGGTAAAACTGCCACAAAAATGTTTCTATCTTAACCACAAATTATTAAAGCACCTACTTGTTGTAATGAAGTAGGTGCTTTTTTTGTTTAAATTATCTGATATATTGAGGTATTTTACCGAGAAAAAACCTTAATTATGCACCCAAAAAGGTGCCCGCCAAAGCCAAAGCTTGAAATAAAATAACAAGGATAATAATAAAATTGTGAAATACCAAGCTATACATTAATAACAGCACCATGCTGAAAAATATCATAACTCTCACATAGCCCAAGCCAAAGCAAAATAGGCTTTTATAATCCCATTCGGTTATTTTTTTACAAACCTTTTTAAATTTTCCCATAAATTGATACCTCCTAAGAGATTCTATGGGAAAATTTTTTATTTATACCGCAAAAATCGCTTATCTTTAGCTAAATAAAAGGCAGCTTCTTTTATTTCAATGCCGTATAAATGTTTTAAAGCCATGGCATAAAGCTCCATTTGTTTGGCATAGCGAGCCAATATCCCCGAATCTCCATATTTTGAGGTGTTATTGGTTTTATAGTCTATGAGCACCCAATCGCCGTTTTTTCGGCAATATACCATATCCACCGCTCCTTGGAGCACGGTGTTTTCCTCGGTATCCAATGCCAATAAATCCTTGGCAGGGAAGGAGGCTGTAAATGCCAATTCTCTTTTAATTTTAGAAGCATGAGGTAAATCTTTGGCATATTCACTTTGAAAAAATCCCTCAACACCTTGGATATCCAAGGCTTTACCTTCTTGAGGGGTGAAAAAGCCTGCTTTAATAAGTTCATCTCTTTCCTTAATAATTTCTTCGCAGTTCCACACTTTGCCAAGGTTTATTTTTTCCATAAAACGATGGAAAACAGTACCTTGTTCTGAGCCTGAAATTTTAGGTATATCCTCTAAAAATTTTGGTCTGACATTACTTTTAAGGTCAAAGACATCCAATTTTGGCAGCAAGGATGTTACAGATACTTTCCCCGGCACTGCAATATCATCTTTGGCGCAAAGCCAATGCTCTAAGCGGTCAAAAGCTTTATGGGGGAGTTTTTGACTCTCAGTGGTTATTTCCATTGGTTCTAAGGGGTTGGGGGCAGGGAGATAAGAAACCTTTATTTTGCAATTTTGATAAGGCAAATCAATTAATTTACTATCCTTACGGCTTAAACCATAGCAAAGCCACTGATTAAAATTTTGAGCAGTGAGCATTTGCTCCGATGGTAATTTACGGCGAAAACAGTATTGGGTTTTTGCCATCAAATCCTTTGGTTTATCCTTATCTTTTAAGGCAGAGGTAAAAATAAGCTTATTTTTTGCCCTGGTCATTACCACATATAATATACGTAATCGTTCTGCCATATTGGCTTTATCTATTTCTTTTTTTATTAACAATCTGGGCAAAGTTGGCGAAACAGTGCGTCTTTTATGGTCTTTATATTTGGGACCAAAGCCCAGTTTATTGTGAAGCAATAGCGGAGCGGTGGAATCCTTAATATTAAATTGATTTTCTAAATTAGCACAAAATACCACAGGAAATTCCAAGCCCTTACTGCGGTGAATGCTCATTATTTTCACACTGTTTTCCGTATTTTCACTGTGGTCAACCACATCGGTGTGTGTTTTTTGCAAATTTTGCACGTATCTTAAAAAATCGAACAAGCCACCGCCACTTTCTTGAAAAGATATGGCTTTGGAACGGAAAACATCTATATTTTCCAAGCGATTTTTCCCACCGGGCAAACCTGCCCAAAAGCTCAAATAGTCTATATCTTTAATAATTATTTGCAATAAATCACCCACGGCATATATTTTGGAAAGTTGCCGCCATCCTAAAATTTGCTGCTGAAAACTTAGGGTTTTTTCTTTAAAATCGCCATTTTCTGCAATATATGATTTCAGCCGATACCACAATTTATCACCGGGGTGGCACAAGGCAATGTCCATTAATTCATCTTCATTAAAGCCGAAAAAGGGGCTTCGCATCACCGCAGCCAAAGGAATATCCTGGCAAGGGTTATCCAATACCGATAAAATAGATAAGAGCACCCGTACCTCCTGGCATTGGCTGAAATAACGTTTATTGGGACCTGTAACAGGTATAGCCCTTAAAATCAATTCCTCCTCAATAATGGGAGAAGAACTGCCCACAGTCCGCATGATAATGGCTATATCCTTATATTCCAAAGGACGCTCTATTCCATTTTCGGTAACGGTTTCGCCTTTTAGCATCATTTCTTCAATGCGTTTGGCTATATAACGGCCGTGATAGTGTATTGTATCCGGGTCATCAAAAAGTTGGTCAAACTCCTCAACATCGGGCTTATAAATAAATTCCACTTCCATTTCAGGTTCATCGGGGTTTAGATTTTTTTGCATTTCTAAATTGCCGGGGATAAGCTCCTCATCCTCACCATAGGGCAACTGAGAAACATTTTCATTCATCCACTGGTAAAAGAAATAATTTACACCTGCCAAAATTCCCTCTTTACTGCGGAAATTTTTATTTAATAATATCTTTAAACCATTTTCGTTGGGTTTTTCTTTATCATATTGGTCATAGCGGTTTTTAAAAATGCTATGGTCTGCAAAACGAAAGCCATAAATGCTCTGTTTGATATCTCCCACCACAAAAAGATTATGCCCATTGGTTAAATGGGTTAAAATTTTCTCCTGTAAGGGGTTTACGTCCTGATATTCATCAATTAGCACCTCGTTGAATCCTTTTTGGTACTCATGGGCTAAATTTGGGTGCTCACGCAGAATTTCAAAGGCATACTGTTCCAAATCATTAAATTCCAAAAATCCTTTTTTGATTTTATATTCCTGATAACGGCGATAAAACTCACCTGTAAGCTCCACCAAGGTTTCCATATCGTAGTTTACTTCTGTAATTTCTTTTGCATATTGGTTAAAATTACGCTTAAACAGGGGTTGAATTTTTTTATTAAAATAATCCTTTGCTTTGGTACGCTGGGCTTTAATGTAAGTGGCTATTTCCTCATTATCATCTTTGGATTTTCTACCCAAGGTTTTAAAAATGTTAGCTTCACCAATGGTATCCCAATGCCAGTTTTCATTTAATAACAGGTTTAATTCCTTAATATCATTTTCTAAAGTGATGATATATTTTTCCGGTCCGTTTAGTTTTTTGGCAGTATCCAAGGCACATTTTAAAGTGTCTATTACGGTTTCTGTTTCTTTTGCGGCGGATTCCAAGGCGCTAAAGTGCCAAATATCCAAATTTGAAAAAGTGGATAATGATTCAAGTAACCATTGGTAAAAATCCCCTTGGGCGCAACCAAATTCACGCAGGTGTATCATCTCATCTTTTAAACCTGCATCACCAAGGCGGTTGCCGTAAAGACGCAGAAGTGAAAAGAATTTTTCACGCTGTTCTTTGTTGGGGTTGGTATAGCACTCCTCTAAAAATTCATCTAAAACATCGTGGAGGTGCACCGAAGCCAAGCTGGGATCTAAAATTTTAAATTCAGGATTTAACCCGGGTATAACATTGTAATGACGCTTTAAAATCTGCAAACAAAATGAATGCAGTGTTGTGATGGAGGCATCACCCAACAACATTACCTGCTTTTGCCAGTGTTTTTTTTCTGCCACTGTTGAGGCTTGGGTTAAATTTTCAAATATCTTTTGGCGTATACGTCGCATCATCTCCCCGGAGGCAGCCTTTGTGTAGGTTAAAACCAATAATTTATCTATATCCTCGCCTTCACGGAGTCTATCCACAATACGTTCGGTAAGAACCCCTGTTTTACCTGAACCTGCTCCTGCTGAAACTAAAATATTAACACCCCGTGTTTTAATGGCAGTTAATTGCTCTGATGTAAAATTCATTTTATCTCACCGCCTTTAACTGCATGGTATATTCTTGCTGTGGCATCTTCTTCTTTAATGGAATAGAGAATTTCCGCCTTTGGGTGGAGCTTGGGGTCATAACCGCAAACCGCTTCGTACTGGCAAAAACCGCAACTTTGCAAATTATTACGATAATAAGGTTTAATTTCATCAATACCGTTAAAAATATCAGTTCCTACTTTCTCTATCATTAGTTTTAAATATTCCATCAAAGTATCGTGATCACATTTTTTTAACTGTTTTTCCTTGATATCACGGGGGTACAGTGCCATAACATCATTATCGCCCATGATAAAGCCCTGTATTTTTGTTTGTTTTTCTATTTCTTTTGCCAAATCTTCATCGCTTATTTCGCCTTCGGTGTTTATCATTAAATCCTTGGTGGATAAATAAAATATCCCACCGGGCAACAAGGGTTCATTCACTTCTTTTAAACCATTTTTTTCAACTATTAGCATATAAATTAATAATTGCAGTTTTAAGCCATAATATATTTCATCCATTTTTAAGTCTTTATCACTGCTTTTATAGTCAATAATCCTAAAATATTTACCATCTTTACCCTGTGCCAAATCCACCCTATCTATTTGCCCCGTTAAAATTAGCTTTTTATCCTTATCCCCCAAGGTAAAGCTTTGGGCGGTAAATTCTTCATGAGGCCCAAAAGAAGCTTCCCAGCGTACAGGGTAAAAGCCATCGCCATTTTCTATCTGTTTTGCCATAATTTCAATGGTAAACAATAAATTTTCCTTAATTTGCGCACCTACAAATTCCCCACGTTCCGGGGAAAAAAGATTATGCTCACCAAATTCCTTCATCATATCATCAATAATTTCAACTATTATATTTGGCCCTTCCACCCCTAAAGAGCACCAAGGAATATGCCGTTCACTCATTATTTCCACCAAACGGCGTAAAGCCTCGTGATAAAAGGAACCAAGATTTGGAGCATCAAACTTTAATTCTCGCCGTTCACGCAATTTTAATCCATATTTGGCAAAATAAGAAAAAGGACAGCGGCGATAAATATCCAAAGAGCTAACATTAAGGTAAAGGGAATCCTTTAAATATTTATCCGCAATTTGGGGTGAAAGTTTTTGGGCATCCCCTGTATAATCCAAAGATGATAAGGCAAATTCTGTGCGTTTTTCGGTTTTTTCATTGGACTTTAAAAAATCGGCAATCTCTTGCCAAGATGAATTTTCAGTTTCATCTCCCAAAACAAGGGGCAATGCCCTAATTACTCTATCCCCGGACCAAAACATATTAGGGTTGTTTTTAACACTTATATTGTTGGTTATTTCTTTATGTTCCACTGTGGGAAATAGTTTTTTTACCATGTAAATAAGTATAGAGGGGGAAAGCACAGCGCCTTCCAAATCATCGCTGCCACCATTGCAATAGGATAAGTAAAGTTTTTCCGTGGGCTGGGTTACACCCTGATAAATTAACATATTTTCATTCTCGTAAAAAAACTCTTTATTTCTGGTCCAAAATTCTCTGTCCTCACTGAGTATTTCACGGTCATTGCGGTTTAAAAATCCATCTATTGAACCATAATCGGGAAATCTCCCTTCATTTACCCCTGCTAAAAAAGCAATTTTAGTGCTGTTGGGTCTACTTTGCCCCAATATATTTATTTCTACTTCATTTACCCCTTGGGGTATGGTGCGTAATTTTTGCACCCCACAACCCATTTGAAAAATCTCAATAAATTCTTTAAGCTTTAATTTTTCTTGGGGAAATGCCAATGTCATTTGATCCAATAATTCTCCTAATTGTTTTATGGAGGCTTCTATTTCCGTGGCTTTTAGCAAGTGACCCTGTTGTTCTTCAGCTTTTTCCCAGGTTTCCAAGGTAGTAATCACATTGCTTTTTTCCAAAAAATCCCAAATTATAACTGCATATGATTTTACGGTTTTGGCTTTTTTTATTCTTTGGGCAAAAGGTAACAAAAAATTGGCAATTTCTCTGCGTACCTTATTTATATATTCTATATCCTCATCTTTATTTTGATAAGACCAATCTTCTTCTTGATAAAATCTTTTACCTTTTATGCCGTGGGATAAGCAATAGTTTTCAAAATTATCGCAATCTTCTTCGTTTAAAGGATAAAGACCCGATTTGATTAAGGCAAAAACCGCTGAAAAAGACCAGTTTTCAGCCACTAATCGCAAAAGGGAAAGAGCATAAACAAACCCGGGACTATTTTCCATAGCCACCCCATCATCAAGGTAATATTTAATATTATAAAGTGGAAAAATTTCTTTTATATCCGTTAAATAAGGTGAGATATCCCGAAAATTAACACTGATATCCTTAAAATCATATCCCTGTTCCCGTAAATTGCAAATTTCTGCTGCTATGGCTTCTATTTCCACAGCGGTATCGGTTCCGCTAAAAAGATTTATAGCATCTGTTTTGCCTTTAAAAATGTTTATTTCCTCTCCTTGGCAATAACGCTCCAGATGCCCCAAGGCATCATCAGCAATTCGTGGTTTTAAGGTAATATCCTCTGTTTTTACAGGTGTTTCCCCTGCTATACTTTTTAGGCGATGTATGGCTTTTTTTGCCTTATCAAATAATGGCCGCTGTGGCTGATAAAGAAAGGCAAATTCCAAAGAGGCATTTACTTGTAGTAAGTTTTTAATAATATCATATTCCGCAACGGTGAAATCTGAAAAATCGTCAAAGAAAAATGTTGTATTTTCAAAGGGATTATCTGCAATAATTTTATCCGCAAAAGCCTTTAACAATAAATTTTCATTAAATAAGCCGCCAATTTCCTCATGGGCAATGGCTTTTAAAATCACAGCAATATCTTGTAATTTTTTATCTAAATCACCTGATATATCCTTTTTTTCCATTTCTTCGGCTTTGGCGTTTACCATATCGCAATCAAGAGCATTCATAGAGGCTTCTGCCACCGTTGCCAAAGCGGAATCCACAAAACCCGGTGAAATTTCTTTAAGTTCAAAAGACTTAAATTCATCTTTATGGTTCAACAGTATTTTATATAAAAATAAATGCTGCCCCAAAGGTGACAGCAGGGTTTGATAAACATATTTTTCTGCCAATCTTCTAAAAGATGTTATTTCTAAATTCCACAAGCTCCTACCTTTTCTTTGGGATTCTATATTTTTTTCATGAAAAAAGGTAGACTGCTCCGGTAAAAGTAAAATAACGTTTTTATTTTCGCTATTCAGTTCAGAAAAAATGTCCTCATATAATTTAGTGGTTTTACCACTTCTTCTGTTACCTGTTATAAACTTACAAGACATATTCTTCTCCTATTATTCAAATAATTTCAACATTTATATAGTATTTCTAAAAAAATACCCAATTTCCTTGTTTTTGGCACATTTTTGGTTTGTCAAAACCATATTTTTCGTATATAATTTATAAAGATATAAAATAAGGACGTAGGTATTAAATGAAAAAATTTAAAATATTTTTCCTAATTGTGGTTTTGATTTTAATTTTATCCACACCCACCTTGGCAGAACCCACCATAAAAAGCGAATGTGCTGTGGTAATGGATATGCAAACAGGGCAAATACTCTATGCCAAAAATCCACATCAAGTTAATTTTATGGATAATATGACCAAGCTGTTAAATGTTTCCACCGCAGTAAATAATGGCAATCTATATGATACCTTAGATGTAACCTATGATACACTTTTAGAAACAGATAGAGATAGTTTAGCAGGTACTTTAGGGCTAAAAAACGGAAACACCATAACCTTGGAAGATGCCCTTTACGGTGAAATTTTAGGTAATGCAGATGATGCCGCCAGAGTGGTAGCGGGAAATTTAGCCAATGAAGATGCCAAAATAGGCGATGCCCATGATGTTAAAGCCTACTTAAAAATGATGAAAGATGAAGCTAAATATCTTACTGCGGCATCAGTTAATATTTCCAATGTTATGGGTATAACATCTTCAGACCAATTATCCTCCACTGTGGACTTGGCAAATATCATGCGTTTAGCCTTTAAAAATAGCGATTTTAAACAAATACTCACCACCAAATCCCATGATGTAACCGTAACAAAATCAGGTTCCGGATCTGTTCAAAATAACGCTGAAAATCCAAAAAATACAGGCTCCCAAAAAACAAAAAATTCCGATATAACGGTAACTTTAAAAAATATGCACAGCATGGTTAATGGCGCAATACCCTATAAAGGTGTTAAAGGCGGTTTTGTTGTAAATACCGAAAGCTCAGGTTTTCACAGTGTAACCTATGCCAAACGCACAATTTCCAATGATGATGATAATCCTATCCAAAGAGAGCTGGTTGTTGCCATTATGAAAAGCCCCAATGAAGCCACTGTTTATGATGATACTGCGGTTTTATTGGATTACGGTTATGATGAATGGCAGGAATTTACTTTACCTGCCAAAAAGTTAGATAAGTTTTTACCTTCGGATTTATCCCATAAAAAAATTGTTTTCCCCGAGGATGTAAAATGTTTACTCCCCAATGGCATGGGCAAAGGTGATTTAATAGCCAAAACGGAATTAAGCGAAAACCAGTATTGTAACGGCGAAATTAGCTTTACAGTTAAAAATAATCCACAAATTGTTGCCCAAAGCAGCTTTTATGAAGATAACAGCCGAACCCCAATGAACAAAACCCTAAAAACCATACTCACTGCTTTAGTAGCATTAATGTTTTTAGCAGGTCTTTTCCTATTAATTTCCCGTATTATTTTGCCATTTACCAAAAAGTTAAAAACCAAGAGAAGAAAACAACAAAAAAAACACAATCGCTCAAAAGCTAAAAGAAGGAAACCTAAATATGACGAGGCTAAAATAAAGGAAATGGAAGCTAAAGAAAATGAATACTTTGGTATAAAACCTGATAAACAACGGAAAAACCAGGATAAACAACATAATTTGCAAAAAGGACAGAATAAAGAAAATAAGCATAAAAAAAGAAATAATTAAATTTTTTCTCCAAGAAAAACTATCACTCAAAAAGTGAAAGAATAAAACCCCGTTATAACTTTAATTGTACACAGTTTGTTCACTAACTTAAGTGATAATGTAGGAAATACTATGATTCGGAGGATATTTAATGAACATTCTAATTGCAGAAGATGAAGATAGAATGCGTCGTCTGGTTAAAGACTTTTTAATAAAAGAAGGATATAATGTTTACGAGGCCGGTGATGGTCAGGAAGCCATGGATATTTTAGAAACAAAAATGGGTCAATTAAGTTTGGTTATTTTAGATGTAATGATGCCCCATTATGATGGCTGGAGCCTTTTAAGGCATATCCGCAAAAAGGATGCAAATTTACCTGTTATTATGCTCACTGCCCGTTCTGAAGACAGTGATGAAGTTTTCGGCTTGGAATTGGGCGCAAGTGACTATATCACCAAACCTTTCAGCCCCATTGTTTTAATGGCAAGGATAAAATTATTATTGCGTCAAAAACCTGAAGCATCGGGAAATGGCGTTAAAGAATTTCAGGGCTTGGTCATTGATGAAGTGGCAAGAATAGTAATTAACGAAGGCGAACGCTTGGATTTAAGCCCCAAAGAATACGAACTTTTAGTGTATTTGGCGGTGAACCAAAAAGTAGCTTTAAGTCGTGAGCAAATTTTAAATGCCCTTTGGGGGTATGATTACTTCGGAGATTTACGTACAGTTGACACCCATATTAAAAAATTACGGGCAAAATTAGGAAATAAAGGCGACCTTATAGAAACCGTGCGTGGTTACGGTTATCGCTTTGAAGGATAATTATGCATTGTTCTATTCGTACAAAAATGTTTTTGGCTATGAATTTGGGGGTATTACTTTTTGCCTTCATCTTTTTAGCGTCCCATTTTTTATTTTTTGAAGATTATGTCATCGGCAAAAATAAAGATATGCTGGCGGAAACTTACAATAGTATCAATAAAGAGCTTATTACCAACGGCACCGTTGATACCTCTTTTATGGATAAATTTGAATCAAATTTAGGGCTGCATATCGCTATTCTCAATACGGATTATAATTTCATTTACTCCGTAACCATGACAGAAAAAGGCGAAGAAAATCCCTTGCCCAACGAAAATATAACACCGGATACACGATACAGTGATATTATACGAGAGAACAAAAATGCCATTGAAAAAAGTGGCTATGTTCACGTTATCAAAGAAGATAAAGTTAATAATTCCAATTTTATTTACTTAATTGGTGTTTTGGCAAGCGGTGATTTTATTATATTAAGAACACCTCTGCCTGCCATTGAAGCCAATATAGAATACAGTCGCTTTTTCATTGCCATAACGGGTATTTTAACTTTGCTGCTATCCTTTGTGTGGACATACTTTATTTCTACCCGCTGGGTTAAACCCATTGTAAAAATAAATACCATCACAAACAGCATGGCTCATTTGGATTTCAGTAAAAAATACACGGGCAAAAACACAGATGAAGTAGGGGAGCTGGGGCACAATATTAATTCCCTTTCCAGTCAGTTGGAAAGCACCGTGCATCAGCTGCAAAAAACCAATAACCGCTTGGAAGAAGAATTGAAAAAAGAACGACAAATTGATGAAATGCGTCAAAACCTCATTGCCAACGTTTCTCACGATTTGAAAACACCTTTGGCAATTATCCAAGGCTATGCCGAAGGACTAAAAGAAAACATTAAAGAAACTCCCGAAGATAAAGATTTCTATTGCTCGGTAATCATTGATGAAGCAGAGCGTATGAATAAATTGGTACGCCAAATTTTAACCCTTTCTCAATTAGAAATGGGGAAATTAAAACCGGAATTTGAAAGCTTTGAAGTTTCATCTTTTATCAATGCCACAGCGGCAAAATTTAGCTTAATGTTTGAAGAAAAAGGTATAACAATTACCAATGAAGTGCCAAAAACCATTGTTTCTGCAGATGGCAGTATGTTAAGTCAAGTATTGGTAAACCTTATTACCAACGCTGCGGACCACACCGGGCAACAGGGTAAAATAGTTATTTCCTCATCCTTGCACGATAATAAAATACGCATTAAAGTTTACAATAAAGGCAATACCATACCCGAAGAAGAACTGGATAAAATTTGGCTGAGTTTTTATAAGGTAGATAAGGCAAGAACCAGAACTTATGGCGGTACAGGCATTGGACTTACCATTGTTAAAAGCATTATAGATGCTCACAAAAATCTCTGCGGTGTAAAAAATCGTGAAGATGGAGTGGAATTTTGGTTTGAACTGGATATAGGTTAATTTTAAAACTCGCTCCATTGGGGTGAGTTAGGCTGTTGATAAAGTCTGATATTCGGTAAAATCCCTTACCATCGACTGCTTATGTACATCTATGTACACTGCACAGCCGCTGCTCAGGGAGTTTTACCGAATCTAAGGCTTTCTTAACAGTCTGACATCTTGCAAAAAACTATGTTTTTTGACATTCTGACTCGCTCCATTGGGGCGAGTTTTTTTTTGGCTTTATTTAGGCTTTATATTTCTGTGTATGAAGATAAAATTCTAAGTATTTCATTGGTCTTAGTTTCCGATTTTTCTCATATATTTTAAATTCAACCATGGGAGCGGAAGGGGCAGCTATGTTCTTTATAATCGAGAGAGAAAAAATTCTTATTTATGGTGTGTTTTTGGGATTATTGCTATTGGGTATCCTTGGCTATGTGGTATATTCTCCAAAAACCACTGCTCCTGTTAACTCCCAAGGAGAAGGAGTGGCTATACCCATAATTATGTATCACAGCGTATGTAAAGATGGTGGTTTAGCTTGCGATTATGTTGTTTCTACTGAGTTGTTTACCAATGATATGATGTATCTTAAAACAAATGGCTATACAACCATATTCATTTCCGATATTGTAGAGTATGTGCACAACAATAAGCCATTGCCCAAAAAACCCATTGTGGTTACTTTTGACGATGGCTTTTTGAATAATTTAACCTATGTACTTCCAATACTTGAATCCTTAGATATCCAAGCTGTAATATCAGTTGTAGGTATTTATACAGAGAGATACACAGCAGAACCTGATAGAAACCCGGTTTACGCTTACCTTACTTGGGAGGATATAAAAGAACTGGCAGCATCTCAAAGAATAGAAATAGGCAACCATACATATAGTATGCATGAGCTGGGAGCAAGGCAAGGATCGCTGAAAAAATCTACGGAAAATTCAGAACAATATAAAGCGTTATTTACTGCAAATGTGGAAAAACTCCAAAAAGCTTTAAAAAGCAAAGTGGGTATAAATCCCTCTGTTTTTGCTTATCCCTATGGTTTTGTTAGTGAGGAATCTATACCACTGATTAAAAATATGGGATTTAAAGCGGCACTTACCTGTAATGAAAAAATGAATTATATCACCCATGATGAGGAACAGCTTTATCATCTTAGTAGATTTAACCGTCCCGGCAATATAGAAACCACGGAATTTATGCAGCGGATTGCAGAAAAATAAATAACGTATTTTTATTTGTGGTTTTAGCAGGGTAATATAAAGGTAATTTACTGCATATTTAATATTAATATATGTAAAAGAGGTAGTTATGGAATATTTAAAAGCATATAATAAATGGAAATTATTGGATAATAAAACCGCTGAAGAGCTGGAAGCCATAAAAGATGATGCAGAAATTTATGATAGATTCTATAGGGATATTTCTTTTGGTACCGGTGGTATGCGTGGTTTAATGGGGGCAGGGAGCAACCGTATAAATAGCTATACCATAGCCCGTGCTACCCGTGGATTTTGTGAATATTTGTTGGCTAAACATGGTGGGGCGGCTAAATTAAAAGGGCTTATAATAGCTTATGATAATCGCAATTTATCCGCAGAATTAGCAAAAACCGCCGCAGATATAGCAACTAATTGCGGTTTTAAAGCCTATTGTTTTAGTAAACTGATGCCAACACCTATTTTATCCTTTGGGGTGGGGTATTTACACTGTGAGGGTGGGATTATGATAACGGCCAGCCATAATACCAAAGAATATAATGGTTTTAAAGCCTATGATGAATTTGGCTGCCAGTTAATACCTCAAGAAGCCCAAAAGGTCTATAAATATATAGAAGATATAGAGGACGTTGCCCAAATTTCTTTACAGGGTGATTGTAGCCTTTTAACTATTTTAGATAAAAATATTTTAGAAGCCTATTATGGTGAGGTGTTGATCCAACAGCGATATGTGGGTAACAAAAATATAAAAATAGTGTATACTCCTTTGCATGGCACAGGCAATGAACCCGTACGGCAGGTACTGAGTAGAGCTGGGTTTAAAGATGTTAACGTGGTACAATCCCAAGAATTGCCCAACGGCAATTTCCCCACGGTAAAAAGCCCCAATCCCGAAGAAATAGAGGCATTATCCTTGGGAATAGGATATGCAAAATCTATAAATGCCGATATAGTGATGGGCACAGACCCTGATTGTGATAGATTGGGCATTGCGGTAAAACACCATGGTGAATATGTGGTTTTATCCGGTCATCAAGTTGGTGCTTTGGTAATAGATTATCTGGTTACAGCGGGTAATTTAGATAAAAACCCCGTAATTATAAAAACCATAGTAACCAACGAATTAGGGGCAAAAATAGCGGAAAAACATGGGGTACCTGTTTTAAATACCCTCACCGGTTTTAAATTCATTGGTGAGCAACTTGTAAAATTTAGGGGAAGTGGCAAGTATAACTTTTTATTTGGCTACGAGGAAAGCTGTGGCTATTTATTGGGCACCCATTGTGCTGATAAAGATGGGGTGGTGGCAGCTATGATAATAGCAGAAATGGCAGCAGTGCATAACCATGCAGGATTTTCTTTGGTTGATAAATTAATGAGTTTATATGATGATTATGGCTATTATTGTGATGATTTAACATCTTTTATATTTGAAGGCAGCGAAGGTATGAAAAAAATAACCTCTATTATGAGGCAAATCCGTACCGAGGTGTGGGCAGTGGTATCCAAAGTGGATAAAGTTTTTGATTACGCTACGGGTGTTGATAATTTGCCCCAAGCTGAGGTAATAAAAGTAATTTTAGAGGATGGCTCTTGGTGGGCGGTGCGTCCATCGGGCACAGAGCCGAAAATTAAATTTTATTATTCCATTAAAGGTGAAAATAAAAAAGTTGCCGAAGAAAAATTAATTGGGTTAAAAAAGTATTTAAAGCACTGGCTAAATATCCGTCCTTCAGAAAATAGCTAATTTCTTTTTGATAATATAGGCAGTATTTGAGTCATGGTTCAAACACTTATCCACGAAGTGGTGCATTACCGGTTTAATATTGGACATTGTTAGTACCCAGAACCGGTTTGTTTTGCAATGGAAAAGAGGTATATGTTGGGAAGGGATTACCTAACATTAGAAGGTCATGTGAAAAACTTGTAATTAACAATTGTTCGGAGTATAATTAGGAAAAAGGAGGCTATGCTGATTATGGACAGTTTAACTTTGTTAAAGATGACAAGTAAAGAAGATGATCACATCCTCTGCGATAAATGCAAAGAAGGAATATTTGTTCCTTTCAATCCAGATTTTGAGGTAAATCACACTTTTTATTGTAATAAATGTGGGGCTGAAATCCACATGGATGGATCCGTAACAGTTGAATAAAAACCACCTTAGATAGTGTATTTCTGATTATTATTCTGGGGTATTGCCCTGTTGTTATGCAAGTACCGTTCATAAAGCATTAAAGGGGATGTTTTAACATGTATCTTAATGAGTTTGAGTATGCAAGCAAATATACATTTATCGAGACTGATGGTTCGGTGACTTTTATGCCAAATACACCGCCTGAAATAAGGGAAAGGTTTGAAAAAGAGTGGGCAGAACATGTGAAAAAAGTCAAAGCACGTCAGACAAAAGGCATATTCACCTCGGGGGATGGATTCTAAGCTAAAAAATTTAATAAGCTATTCAAGCAGAGTTACACAAGTGACCCTGCTTTTATTATGCCATTTTTGGCATTTTGGGGTAAAACTAAAATACCGTAAGGTTGGCGGGTAACACCTAATAAAAACTAAGTAGGAGGCACAACCCTATGGAACAATTACAAGACATTTTATCGAAAAAATTTACTTTGAAAGTAAAAAATAAATTTTAATTAATACGCAAAAGAGGAAGGCGCCAAAGCCTTCCTCTTTTTTTGTGCTTAAATAGTTTTAAGTCGCAAAAATATATAATGTGCCGTATTAATTGCACAGTGTTTATAATTTTTGTTTAAATATAGTTGAATTTTTATAAATAGCATTTATATTTTAAAAAGCTCCACTAATCAAATCCTCAAGGAAATCAAAAAAACCTTATTTTTATAGTTTTATGTGATGTATTATGTTGCCGTGGGTGATTATTAGATTCTCTAAATCTTTGGGGTTTAACCAAATGGTGGCAGTATTTTCATTGGGGTGGATGCCAATTTTTTTATTTACCATAATATCAGTATCAAGGATTATTTCTACGGACAATGTTACATCATTTAAAATTCCCAAGGGTGATACCGAGCCTTGGGTTAAGCCTAAATATTTTTCTAAATCAGCATTGGAGGCAAATGTTAAACTGCGACTTTGGAGTTGTTGCCGCAATTTTTTTAAATCTAAACGCTTATTTTTATCTATTGCTACTAAATAATAATGTGTTTTTTTATTATCCCGCAAAAATAGGTTTTTAGGTATTACCTCATCTTTATCCAAGTGCAAGGTAGCCAATCTGGTCATGCAGAGTAAATTTCGCTTTTAATGTTCTGACGCTAACTAACTTTCTGTCAACCACCTAATAATATGAGAAATCCCCAAATGCCACGGACTTAGCACCTATTCCAATAGAAGGCATTTCATTAGAGATAAGCACAGGCTTACCCATAAGGGTGTCTGCCTTTCCACGCCATAAGAAGTTGCCTGCATCATCTTTAAGATTTCGAAGATAAAGTGCTGTTTCATCGTTCATTATCCAACTGCCATTGGTACGGTATTCTGATTTGACTGAGAAAAATAGTTTGTAGATATCTTCAAAGGTAAGCGTGGT
>JAVXOZ010000028.1:0-29219 GCA_036644995.1 Clostridiales bacterium
CAAATCACAGAATAAAAATACTTTAAGCATATTAAACAAGCTAAGGCTTCACTTACTTAAGCAATAAAACCCATATTAAACAAGCTAAGGCTTTACTTACTTAAGCAATAAAACCCATATTAAACAAGCTAAGGCTTCACTTATTCAAGCAATAAAACCCTAAAAAAAAGGTCCATTGATTTTCAATTACGAAAATCAATGGACCTTTACTACATACCATCTTTTACCCCACAAAAATTCATTCATCCCGAAGATATACTGTAAATATTTTATTACACTATATCAATGATATTTTTTTCCATAACATAATAGTATTATAAAATCACAATAATTATACGGTAATTTAATGTATTTAGGATAATTTACATTATAAGTGTAATATATATTTGACAACAAGTACCAATTAACTTAGAATAGAATTAAAGGAAAAGTTGGGAGTATATTTTTACATATGGAAAGTATAAAAGAATTAAAAGAAAAAATTGAAGCATTAGAAAAAGAAAATGCGCTATATAAAGCCATTGTGGATAAGGCTTATGAAGGCATTATTGCCACAGATTTAGATGATAGAATAATTGTATATAATCAAGAAATCGCCAAAACCGAAGATATGGACCCTAAAAATGTTTTAGGAAAATTGGAAAAAGATGTTTACAGTTATCCCGAATACAATTTTCCCGAACTTGTATACGATAAAGTTGTAAACAAAGGCGAATCAATAATAGAACAACGCTATTTTTATTATTCCCCCAATGGCAAAATGCACCATATTATTTACTCCGCTTATCCTTATAAAT
This sequence comes from Clostridiales bacterium, assembly GCA_036644995.1. Taxonomy (GTDB): domain Bacteria; phylum Bacillota; class Dehalobacteriia; order UBA7702; family UBA7702; genus Cryptoclostridium. The sequence continues at coordinate 798 of JAVXOZ010000028.1, forward strand.
ACAAAGGAAAAACTTATGGCATATTCACATTGGGGAGAGATGTTGAACAAATAAACAGTTTTATCAACGCTACACTGGCATTTGAACATCAATTAAAAATGAAGGACAAAAAATGTATCAATGATGCTTATTACTTTTTGGATAATATTATAGGCTCATCACCCCAAATGAGCAAATGTAAAGAATTGGCAGAAAAAATTGCACCATATGATATGGCGGTTATGATAATTGGAGAAACAGGATGCGGCAAAGAACTTTTTGCCCAAGGCATACACAATGCCGGGCGCTCTGCCAAAGGTCCGTTTATTTCATTAAATTGCACCGCATTACCGGATACCTTAATGGAAAGTATTTTATTTGGCACCTGCAAAGGCTCATTTACCGGAGCAGTTGATATGCCTGGTTTATTTGAACAGGCAGAAAATGGCACACTGTTTTTAGATGAAATAAATTCTATGCCCATAACCTTACAAGGTAAATTATTAAGGGCAATTCAGGAAAAAAGAATAAGACGTTTGGGAAGCAAAGAAGAAATACCCGTAAACTGCCGCATTATCAGCGCCAGCAACCAAGACCCTTTCGATATAGAAGCCGAGGTGCCCACCCCCATCCGCTCCGACCTATTGTTTCGGCTCAGTACCTCTGTAATTAAAATACCACCATTAAAGGAAAGAAAAGAAGATATTGCGGAATTATGCCAGTTTTTTATGAGAACCAGCAACCAAAGTAAAAGTATTTTTTTGTGGGATATTTCCCCACAGCTAATGGAAATATTTTATCACTATAATTGGCCCGGAAATGTGCGGGAATTGGAAAATGTAATTTTAAGCTCCATTATTTTTGCAGGAAACCAAGAGCGGTTTTTAAAAGTTGAGCATATCCCCGAACATATCCTTAAAAATTTAATGAACGATGAAAAAAAACGTTATAGTTTTATACCTTACAACTTAAAAGATTCCCTGGCGGATTTTGAAAAACACATAATAATTGAAACCATATTTAACACTAACAGAAATATAACCAAAGCAGCAAAAACATTGGGCATAACCCGACAAAATTTGTATTTTAAAATAGAAAAATATCACTTAAACGACTACATAAAACCTGCCGCAAGAAAAGAAGTGTAACAGGAATATGACACATTTTGAATAAATAAAGTATTTACTGTCAGTTTTTTTTACACTTTTAAGATTATTAAAAATTTAATGTAAAATTTACTGACAAACAACAAAAAAACATAATACCCAAAAAGGAACGCACAGCCCTGAACAGGCACTGCGTTCCTTTTCATCATTGGCACACCTTTTGCAATAGTAATGGTTAATAATAAATAAAGGAGGATTTTCACATGAAACGAAACCATATTGCAGGATACCCAACATCGAACGGTGCAAATTTAAACTTATTTACCGATGGTGATTTGGAACAGATCCATTTGGCAACACTGGAAATTTTAGAAAGAGTTGGCGTTTATTTTGAAAGCGATGAAGCAATCAAAATATTAAAAGATGCAGGTGCCAAAATAGAAAAGGGAAATATTGTTAAGTTCCCATCCTACATGGTAGAAGAAGCCATTCGCACTGCTCCTGCAAATTTAGTACTTGCAGGCCGTGAAGAAAAAAATGATTTATTAATTCAAAAAGGACGTGTATATTTCACCACATTTGGCCAAGGTGTCAGTGTAGATGACCCATACACCGGGAAATGGCGTCCTTCCACCAAACAAGATGTTTGCAATGCCGCAAGAACCGTTGATGCCTTAGAAGGCTATGACCTTTGCTTTGATATGTTGGCAACCAGCGATGTTAACGCTGCCACAGAATGCTACCATTCCTTTGAAGCAAAAATAACCAATACTTCCAAGCATATTATTGCTCCTGCCCAAAGCAAAGAACGCTGCGAACTATTAACCGAAATGGCAATAGGTATCAGTGGCAGCATGGAAGCTCTGCAAGAAAGACCTATTTTCCAGTTTGGCGGTTGCCCCATTAGTCCTTTAAGTTATCCTAAGGATATGATAGACACCTTGATTTATTGTGCTAAAAACAGATTGCCCATTCACTGCTTATCCATGTCTATGGCAGGGGGTATGGCACCCACAACTTTAGCCGGTACTTTAGTTGTGCATAATTCCGATATTTTGGCAGGACTTGTTTTACACCAAGCTGTTCAACCCGGTGCTCCTTTTATCTACGCCAGTTCTACCTCTATTATGTGGCTAAAAAAAGCCAGTGCAATTTTGGGCTGCCCTGAAATTGGCATGATTAATGCAGGTTTAACCAAAATAACCCAAATGTATGGCTTGCCATCTTTTGTAGCAGGCACATAGACTGATGCTAAAGTTGGTGACCAACAAGCCGCCCATGAAAAAACTTTATCTGCGATCTTACCGGTATTGGCAGGCGCCAATATCATCTATGGTCCGGGGATGTTAGATGCTGGGATGACTTTAAACTTTGGTCAATTAGTAGTAGATAACGAAATGATTAAAATGATAAAACACGTAACCCAAGGTATCCCTGTAAATGATTATAATATAGCTGCTGATGTAATTAAAGCTGTTGGCCCCAGAGGGCATTATTTAATGGAAGAACATACCATGGAAAATTTACATTCCCAATCCGATGTAACAGTTTTTAACCGCCAAACCAGAGAAGACTGGAGCAACGACGGAATGCAAACCGTAAACGCTAAAGCCCATGAAAAAGCTTTGGAAATTTTAAACAACTATAAACCTACCCCATTACCCAAAGGTGCAGCTGAAAAAATGCAGGAAGTTATTAAAGAAGCGGAAAAACGCTATATAAAATAATTTGATTAGCAATTAAAAACATAAAAGAGGTATAAAATGACAATAAAAAAATCCATAAATATACAAAATGGCTTAGATTTAAAAATATTTAGTGATGAGGAGTTGGAAATTCTACACCAAGGCACACTGCGTATTCTGGAAAACACCGGTATTATGGTAGATGATGAAGAAGCACTCTCCCTTTTTGCAAACGCAGGGGCTGTTATTGAAAAAAATAATGTTGTAAAAATCCCCGGCTACCTTGTGGAAGATTCCATAAAAAGTGCACCTGCATCAATTTATTTAGCAGGCCGTGGCGATAAAGGTTTTACTTTGGGAGATGGGGATATTCGCTTTTGCTCCTTTGGGGAAGCACCCCAAATTGTTGACCCTTATTCCAAGGAAGTTAGAAGTGTAACAAAAGCAGATGAAGAAAACTATGCAAAGCTGGTAGATTCCTTAGAAGAACATGATATGTGCTGGGACGCTTGGGTTGCTTCAGATGTTCCCGCATCTACTTACACATTACATTCCTTGGATGCCTATTTCAATAATACTGTAAAACCTGTTTGTATTGCAACACCCGATGGCATTTTAGCTAAAGCCACAGTAGAAATGGCAACGGCGGTTGCAGGCAACAAAGAAAATCTCCAAAAAAATCCCCTAATGATTGCGGGAACTTGCCCTAAAAGTCCTTTACATTTAGATAATGGTATTTGCCAATCTATAATAATTTTAGCCAAAGCCGGCGTACCCAATATGAATATGTCTGCACTTACAACCGGAGGCACAGGACCCGTAACATTATCCGGCACCATCATGGTTCATAATGCGGAAATGTTAGCTTGTGTTGTGCTCTCTCAATTAGCAAAAAAAGGCTCACCTATTATCTATGGTTCTTGTACTTCAGGTCTTGATTTACGCAAAGCTACCGCCACCTATGGTTGCCCTGAACTGGGTATGTTCAGTGCTGCATTTTCAAAATTGAGCCAATATTATAAAATACCCCATGTGGTTGCAGGTTTTTGGACAGATAGCAAAGTTTCCGATATGCAAAGTGGCCATGAAAAAACATTAAGCGGTATTTTACCTGCCTTAGCAGGAGCAGATATGATTTTTGGCACAGGTTGCTTGGCTGCGGGAATGATTGGCAGCTTTGGTCAATTAGTGGCTGATAACGAAATGATTGCCATGCTTCGCCATGTGAAAAAAGGTATTTCCGTAGAAGATGTGGAAGCAGACTTAGCTGTAATCGAAAAAGTAGGTCCACAAGGTAATTACTTAAGCGAAGAACACACCATGAAAAACATGAGAACTTGTTTGGCACAACCGGTATTGCTTGATCGCAACAACTATAATGATTGGGTTAGCAGTGGCAGCAAAACCTATATTGAAAACGCCCAAGAAAAAGCTGTAACATTATTGGAAAATCATTCAGTTCCCTCTTTAAGTGATGATGTAAAAAATACCATTGCAAAAATTATTGCAGAAACGGAACTTTTATTAAAGTAATTTAAGGAGGTTGATTATGGATAAAACAATGAAAGGTGTTATCCTTGCAGCACTTGCCGGTATATTCTGGGGATTTTATGGTACTTTTGTTACTTTACTTTCAGGGTATGGATTTTCAGAAACAGCAATCGCAGCATTTGCCCCAATTTCGCTGATTATATTTTTCTTTATTAGTGCTATTGTCAGAAATCCCAAATGCTTAATACCCACAAAAAGGAACTTACTTCTATATATAGTTTGTGGTTTAATTGGAGTTTTGGGTACCAACCTTTGTTATGCCACAGCACTGAGTGCAGGATTATCCGTGGCAGTGGCATCTGTTATTACTTTTAGCAACTATTTTTTAGTTATGATTTTTTCCAGAATAATTTGGAAAGTAAAAATAACTCCTGCAAAAATAGTGGCAGGCATTGGCGCTCTTATCGGCATAATGCTATTATTACAAGTGTGGACAGATTTAAGTGCAACAGCAGTGGGTATTATGCTTATTTTGATAGTAACTATGACTTTTGCCATTAGTTATGTGCTTACCAATTTATCAATAGATACCTTTAATTCAGATCCCGATGCTTTTTATTTTTGGATCAATATTATCGGGTTTATTGCACTTTTAATGATTAACCCACCTTGGAACATAATCCACGAAATGACCACCAGCTTTTCCACCTATGGATTTGCAGCAGTTGCCACATTAATTGGTTTTTGCCTTATCCCTCAAGTTGGCAGTTATTTTTGCTTAGGTCGCTCTTTTCTGTATTTAGACCCACCCAGTATTGTTATTATGTTTAGCCTTGACCCTGTGGTAGCAGCGATTTTAGGATTTTTCGTTTTAGGACAGGCTCTTTCTTTAATTCAAATTCTTGGTATGTTAATAATTATTTCTTCACTAATTGGCTTACAGTTGGTAGAAAAAAGAGATGCCAAAAGAGCCTTAGAAACTGTACCCTTAAAATAAATTAATTGTCGGCTATCAGCTGAAATGCAATCTTCCAAATGTTAAATCCCCAGAGAAAGTTCCTCTCCAAAGCTAACGAAAATAGGGATATGACAGCAGGCTTATTCTGCATCTGCATTGGTTAAATTGATGTTAAATTGATTTTTCATAGTTGCTACTTTGCATTTCTTCAAGTCTGGATAAAATTAATATAGGGCATATTCGTTTTCCTTTTATAGGATTTTACGAATATGCTCTATTCTTTTTTAACGGTTTTCCAAAGCTTATATTCTGCACCACATGGGTTAAGGGCAAAAGCCTTCTCAGCTCCACCCCACCAATGAGCCATGCCGCCAACTGTACAATTACCGCCAACATGACAAAAGTTGCAGCAGAAATGAGTATTTCCCGAACAACCCTATATAGAAAAATGAACAAATACCAAATTAAATATTAAAAAAATTCCTTGACGAAAACATAATCGTCAAGGAATTTTTTATTATTTTGAATCCTGTTTTTTGATGCTGGAATAGGTTAAATATTCACCTACACCCAAGGTTACCACAACACCAACGCCTAAGGGGATAATCCAGCCTAACCAATCCGGAGTAGTGCCGGGCACCCAAAAGAAAAGGAAAATTGTAGCCAATAAAATAAATTGTCCAAAATGGGCAAAGCCACAGCCCAGCCATGAAGGCCCGGGAAAGCGAAAAGGACGCACAATGTCTTTTTCCATTTTTCGCAGTTTGATAAAGCCCTGAAAATTAATGACAAAAGGCATAAGATAAATAATGCTGACAAAGGAAAACAGTGTCCAGAATAAATCCTCCGCCGTGGATGCCATGGCACCATAAATTAAAATTAAAACTGTGCCGATTATACCAATAAGCAAAATTGCACCAATGGGACCATCATGATTTTTTGCTCGTTTAGCAAATATTTTAGGTAATTCATGGTTATCCCCGGCAGCAGCAGCCATACGGCAAGCAGCCAATAGCCAGCTTGCGGTTTGTATTAAAATAGTGGCAAGAAATAAGCAACCTAAAACCACAATTACACCTCTGCCTATGGCAGAACTACCAAAAGCCACCATAAAGCCATCAATAACCCCGGAAACAATGCTTAATTTTCCTGTGGGAATTAAAATCAGCAAAGCCGCAGTTACCGTAATATACAAACCTGCAACCAAAAAGGAATTGCCAATAACCGCTTTGGGAATATCCTTTTGTGGATTTTTCATATGAGTAGCCAAAGTTAGCATGGCTTCCATGCCCAAAAAATTATAAATTAAAGCAGGTAAATAGGTGATGGATTGTCCCCATTCGGGTTTTAATGCTGCCCAAGAAAAATCATTTGCAGGCTTCCCTGTGGCGAATAAATAGTAAATTGCAGAGCCAATTAAGCCTGCGGCAATCATCAGTTTCACCACCGCTGCCACATTGGTAATCCACTTGGCATTATCCACAGGTAAAAAGCAAAGAGCCACCATAACCCAAACCACAACCAGCATAATTACAATTTGTACACCAAAAGCAATGTTTGGGAAAAATAATGCCGAGAGTAAACCCACAAAAACCGAGGATACCGAAGCTATCCACACCGCATCGTTGAGCCAATACATCCAAGAAACTCGTGCTCCCCAATGGCTGCCGAATGCTCTTTTTACCCAAGAGTACACTCCCCCATCATCGGGGAAGGTAGAACCCAGCTCCGACATGATAAACCCTGAAGGAATATAAAATATCACGGTAATAATCAATGCCCAAGAAATGGCGGTAACCCCCATTGCCGCCATGGGAGCGCAGGTGTCTAAGAAAAACAGCACACATATCATCCCCAAAAAGACATCAAGACCCCGTAAGCCTTTAGTTTTTTCCATAATAATTTCCTTTCCATAGCAAAACAGTATTCAATGTTTTTTTCTCATAATTATAGCCGACACCATAAAATAGGTGTCGGCTACATTTATGGAGAGATTGTTAAAGGTTTATTACGGTGAGTAATTAGCCCACTAAATCCTCATGTGCTTTTTCGCTGAGAATATCCATTTCTTTAATTAAAGCTTCGTCTATGGCAGGTACTTCATGGTTTGCCCAAATTTCTTCTGCTTTTTCTTGGGCAACCATGCGATAATCTTTATCTGCTTCATGGTCGAAAACGAAGGATTTTTCAATATTATAAACGTTTAATTCTTCACGGAAATTCATAAAGGTATGTTCGTGAGCCAAGTAATTGCCTTGAGGCCCTACTTCACAAATGATATCCACCGCTAATTTTTCAGGAGTGCATTTGTAGCTTCTTAAAAATGCTTTGGCATATTTATAAGATTCGCAATCCAAAAGGATATCCGCAAAATTAGAGCTTATGCAGTGATCCACAGAACCATAGGAGCAGGAAAGGTCGGTTCTGGTCATCAATGCCATGGCGGATTTGAATACGTTTCTTTCAAAGCCTGCCACGGTTTGAAATTCTTTATGCTCGCTCATTCCTGCCGCAACCATACTGGGTAAGCCGTAAAATCTTGCCATATCTGCATTTGCCATTGCCAATAAGGTGTATTCGGGATAATCATATTCCATGCCCATGGTTGCCATATTAGGTGCACCGGTATCGGCGGAATAAAGAATAGGAGCATCTTCAGCGGAACATTTTGCGGTTAAATAACAAGCCAAATTTTCTGCATTGGCAAGAACTGCATTCCCTGCATATGTAGCAGGAGAGGTGCTTGCCATTTGGGGTAAGGACATAGGCACAACCGCAACACCGCTTAAAGCACATTCCATAGTTGCTTCGGCAATACCTTTTTCCAAGGAAAGTGGGGTCATAGGGGCAGCCAATAAAGACATATTGGGGTTGGCTCTAAATTTTTCGGTACCACCGGCTATGGCTGTTGCCAATTCTATTTGCCATCTGGCAAGCTTACCATTGGATGTTGATGCCTGAATATGTTTGGATGTATTTCTAAAGGAAGTATCAACTGCTTGATATTCCATAAATTCCGATTCCACATCGTTAGGCAAGGTAATGGGCCAAAAGAAACCAAATTCATCCAAAGCATCGGATAATTGGGCAAATTTTGCCAAATCCTCTTTCATTGCCAAGCGTGGTTTTTTTACACCTTCATCTGTAACATAAGGCACATAACCTGCTGTTGTTACATAGGGGTATTCCACAGCAGGAATGGAGAAGTTATGTTCTTCATTTCTGGCACCAAAGGTAATGGTATGATTTGCTAATTTTAACATTTCATTAACCATTGCCTTGGGGAAGCGAACATTTTCGCCGATAACCTTGGCACCGTGTTTGGCAAAAAGGTTTCTCACTTTTTCACTGCCGCAAAAAATCCCGGCTTGTTCCAATACTTCCAAAGATGATTCATGGATTGCCTGTTGTTCATCTTGATTTAACATAGTAGTCATTGCACGCATAATAATTTCTCCTTTTTTTGTATCACTTTATAATAATATACTATTTTTTATTTTTTTACATCTGTTTTTTTCAAACTGTTACGGGTTAAGTATTCACCCAGAACCAAGGAAATAATAACACCTGCTCCCAGCATAATAATTGTTACCCAATCCAAAGGTACACCGGGTACCCAGAAAAAGAGCATTATAATAAAAACTAAAAGCAACTGAGCAAAGTGGGCAAAGAACCAAGCAAAAATTGGGGGCCCGGGGAATACAAATGGGCGTACTGTTTCTTTATCTGTTTTCCTAAGTTTTAAATAACCTTGGTAATTAATAAGGAATGGTAAGATATAAACAACGCTAACAAAGGAAAACAAAGTCCAAAACAAATCTTCAGCACTGGAAGCCATAGCTCCGTAAAGCACAATTAAGGCTGTTCCCACAATGCCAATGAGGATTAATGCCCCAATTGGTGCATCGTGTCCTTTTGCTCTTTTCCCAAAAAGCTTGGGTAATTCTCCATCATCACTGGCAGCAGCAGCCATACGACTGGCAGCCACCAACCAACTGGCAGTTTGCGCCACCACAGTAAAGAGGAAAGCCACACCTAAAACTATGATAATAATTTGACCTATTAAAGTAGAACCAATGGCAACTTTAAACCCATCAATAATACCGGATACGATATTGAGATTACCCGTAGGAATTAAAATCAATAAGGTTAAAGTGGTAATAATATACAAACTTGCAACTAAAATGGAATTGGTGATTACAGCTTTTGGTATATCTTTTCCGGGATTTTTCATATGCCCTGCCAAGGTAAGCATGGCTTCTAAGCCCAAAAAGTTATAAATTAAAGCCGGTAGATATGTTAAGGATTGGTCGAAGGATGGTTTCATATCTGCCCAAGTAAAGGCATTTGCGGGTTTGCCGTTGGTTACCAGGAAAAAACCTGCGCATAGAATCAAACCACCGGCTAAAATTAATTTTACAATAGCTGCGGTGTTGGATACCCATTTGGCTTCATCCACAGGGCGAAAACCAACAATAACGATGACCCAAACCACAATAAGCATTAAGCCTAATTGTAACAAAAATGGAATATTGGGGAAAAATAATGCGGATAATACACCAACAAAGAAAGATGCCACCGAGGCAATCCATATAGCATTATTTAACCAATACAACCAAGAAACTCTGGCACCCATACGCTTGCCATAGGCACGTTTTACCCATGAATACATACCGCCATCATCGGGATATGCAGCTCCCAGCTCTGCTGTGATTAAGCCCGAGGGAATATAAAATATTAAGGTAATAATAATTGCCCAAGTGATGGCGGTAACACCCATTGCCGCCATGGGAGCGCAAGTATCCAGAAAGAATAAAATACATATCATTCCCAAAAAGACATCAAAACCCTTTAGTCCTTTGGTTTTTCCCATAAGAACCTCCTATCTTATTATTTAGCGTCAGCTTCCGCTGCGGCAATAATGTTATCAATAGTTTCATTAACATCTTGGGGCAATGGTGCAACGTTAAAGTTTTCTATAATATCCATGGCTTTGGTATGAGCCCTTTGTGCCAAATCCGTAGCACCTGCTTCACGCCAAGAATCCATCATTCTGCGATCTAATAATTTAGTTGTGGAGCTTTCCTGACGCATATAGCGAATGGTGTGTTCCTCAGCTAAATAGTTGCCGCCGGGGCCAATTTGGTTAATTAATTCCACCGCTAAAGTATCCGCATCCACCGGGATTCCCTGTTCCACTCTGCGATTCATACGGACAATTTCTGCATCAATTACCAGTTGGTCGTAGCTCATAGCCATGCCCATTTCTACCATGCCCATGCCGTAGATAATATTACAGCCTGCCAAGTGAGGTAAAAGACTGGTTAATGTTTTTTCATGACCAATTTGAGCATCTATCAATTTGCTATCAGCCTATGTGCCACCAACATAACTGGGAACACCGTAATAGTGGCACATTTGCCCCACTGCGGCACTGTTCATGGCAAATTCAGGTGCACCCACAGGTGATGTGGTAAGCGCCATATCCATAATGGTGGTTGATGTTCCATATTGGAAGGGGTTGCCTTTATTTACTAATTGGGTTAAAACCAAGCCTGCCAAAATTTCCGCATTGGTTACCACCAAAGTTCCGGCTAAGGTCATGGGGGTGGTGGCACCGCAAAGTCCCATGGATAATAAATTCATAGGTAAGCCTGCATTGGCAGCTTCAATTAAAATTTCTGTAACATTTTCATGGAGTTCCAAGGGGCTGTTGGGGCAAGCACCCAAGGTAATAATGGGTCTTTCTCTTAATTTATCCATACCCCCAACAATGGCTGCTGCCATTTCCACTGCACGGTGGGCATTTGCACCACATTCCGCATCGTGGATATAGTGTTTTTTGGTATTTCTTAAGGATACCGCAGCTTCATAAACATCTTTTATTTTAGGATTTACATCCTGTGCCGCCACGGGAATGGTAATCATATCAACTTGGGGTAAAGCATCGCAAAACTGACAAATATCAGCAATGTCCTGCTGGGTGGTGTTGCGGCGTTCACCGGTTTTTACATCTACCATTTCCACACCGGTACCAAAACAGGTGTATGTAACTTTATCCCCACCTATTTTAACATCATATTTTGGATCTTGTCCACACAGTGTGTATTCTGCGGGAGTGGAATCAATGGCATCGTTTACTACATTGGCAGGAAACTTTACTATATTATTTTCTCTATCCACGGTACAGCCTGCACCTGCATAAATATCATGGGCTTCCTTGCCAAAAATGCGAACACCATTTGCCATTACCTGCAATGTGGCTTCATGAATGGCTTCAACGTTTTCTTTGGTAAGAACGTTGTAACCAAGAACTTTCTCTTTGTACATATTGAACCTCCTTAAATAATTAAACAACTTTTTTGTATTCTTGATGATATCTTATTGCAAGTGCCGTGCCAAAAAAATTGCATTTTGTCGATTTTGCAAATAAATACTCGTTCCCTACTCTTTCCCTACTATAATATACGTATAAAATTTTAAATTTTTTTAAATGGAAAAAAATTCACTGTTTTAATGGTTTAAAAAAAAGTTTTAGTTGACAATTTTTCTTAAATAACTTAACATACAGTTAACACCTGTTTACATAAATTGTAGATAATAGTTTACACTTGTTTACATAAACCCTAAAAAAGCTTACACATTTTGAAATAATCTCAAAACCAAAAAATGTTAGGCTGTAAATAAATCCAATAAAAAAATACGCATTATCAAGGTATAATGCGGATAAATATGAGGTGAATATACATGAGCCATATAATGCCACAAAGCTTGCAGTGGGCACAAATTCAAATAAAAGAACTCAGAGAAAGACTGCAAAAATCCCAAGCTGAGAATAAAATTTTGCATTTAAAAGAAGAACAGTACAACGACATACTCCTAAACATGAACGAAGCTGTGGAAAAAGATAATGCAGATTATGCCATAAACTATGTAAATAAAGCCTTTTGCGATTTTTACGGAGTTTCCCAAGAGGAAGTTTTAAATACAGATTCCATGGATTGGGTTGTTCCCGAGGACAGAGAACGCATAGACCGCCAAATGCAAAATATTACACCGCAAAATCCCGATTATCGGTATACTTGCAGGGTAAGAACTACACGGGGTAAAGAGTTTTGGATTGAGGTTTTGGGCCACTGCTTTTTCGATAAAAAAGGCAATGTGTTGGAGTATCAAGATATCAGCCGTGATATTACACACTATAAATCCGCCGCAGAACAAGCCGAGCGTTTTCGCCTGCAAATGGAGGAAAAAGTACGCTTACGCACATTGGAGCTGGGCAACGCCAATATAGAGCTATCCAAAGCCAACAGCTATTTGCAAACCACTTTAAACAATATTTCCGAAGGTGTTATTGTGGTGGAAGCCAATGGTGAGGTGATGTTTTTAAATTATGGTTCCAATACTGCTTGGAGCAAAAACGAAATGTATATCCGCAAAGCCATTAAAGAGGCGGTTTTGCAGGATAAAACCTCTGCAATTTATCAGCTAATGACCAATCAGGATACTTTTACCAATGTGGAAATAACCTTCCCCACTCCCCATGGTGATATTCAATCTTTGGTTTCCGGTGCTTATCTCAAAACCGAGGACGGTTTACCCCAGTGCGTTTTGGTTTTACGCCCCTTATCTGAAGTAAAGCATTTGGTAAACAAGTTCAGCGGAGCACAAGCACGGTTTTGCTTTAAAGATATTGTTACCCAAAGCCCCATAATGGTGGATACAATTAAATTTGCAGAAAAGGTTGCACCAAGTGATGGCAACGTGGTTATAGAGGGGGAAAGCGGCACAGGCAAGGAGCTTTTTGCCCAATCCATACACAATGGCAGCACCAGAAAAAACGAACCTTTTGTGGCGGTAAATTGCGGAGCTATCCCCAGAGATCTTATAGCCAGCGAATTATTCGGCTATGCTGATGGCTCTTTCACCGGTGCAAAAAAAGGTGGAAAACCCGGAAAATTTGAAATGGCAACAGGGGGCACTATTTTTCTGGATGAAATAGGGGATATGCCTTTGGAACAACAAATTTCCCTTTTAAGGGTGATTCAGGAACGCCACATCACCAGAATTGGCGGAAATAAAGAAATCCCCGTTGATGTTCGCATAATATGTGCCACCAACAAGGATTTAATTGAAGAAGTTGAACAGGGGAATTTCCGTCAGGATTTATTTTACCGTTTAAATGTTATCAATATTCACATTCCACCTTTACGCCAAAGAAAAGAGGATATTACCCTGCTTTTTAAAAATTTTATTAGTAAATTAAACAAAAACCAAAGCCTTCCCACTGAGCTTTTTAACGAAACTTTTATCAATATTCTCACAGATTATAATTGGCCGGGAAACGTGAGGGAATTGCAAAACGTTACTGAACGTACTTTTTTTGTTGCCAATAAATATCCCCTTGAACCCAAGGATTTACCAAAATATATTCTGGATACCGTTAAAAAAGAAGAAATAATACCAAGGCTTAATATACCCACAGAAACAATAAGCCTTTCCCAAATGCGTAAGGAAGAACGCCTTAAAAAAGAAGATAATGAAAAAGCTTTAATATTAAAGCTTTTAAAAGAATTTAACGGCAACGCCAGCCGTGTGGCAAAAGAAATGGATATTTCCAGAACTGCATTATATGCCAAATTCAAAAAATACCAAATAGAAAAATAACTCCACAATCCCCACCACATTGGGGAGTGCAGGTTCTCCTTTCCCAAGGGTGCTTTCTACGAAAATTAGGTCAAGATTGGGTTTCCTGCCACTACCCCAAAGCCAATGGGGAGGATAATACGGATTAATCCATCTTTCATTTCCGATAAATCACGCATTTTATTTTTCCTCCCGATTTAAGAAATGTTGTATTGTTTGATATAAAAGCTTGGGTTCAATGGGTTTTGCCAAGTGTGCGTTCATACCTGCGGACTTGGTTTTTTCAATATCCTCATCAAAGGCATTGGCTGTCATGGCGATGATGGGGATTGTTTGGGCATCGCTTTTACGCATTTGGCGGATGGCTTTGGTGGCGGCAATCCCATCCATAACCGGCATTCTGATATCCATAAGAATGGCATTATAGTAACCAGCATCCTTTTGGGCGAATATTTCAATGGCACGGAGTCCGTTTTCCGCAACCTCAACCTCTAAATGCTTTGCCCCTAATAGCTTTTTTGCCACCTCAATATTGAGGAGATGGTCTTCTGCCAAGAGCACCCGTTTGCCGGTAAAATCGAAATCTTCCGAGGAATCTTGTTTTGAGGATTCCTCTTTGTGTTTGTATATCTTTTCAAAAGCAGAGCATAAGGAGGACTTAAATACAGGTTTTGAAAGCAGCAGATTAACCCCGGCATTTTTGGCATCTGCCTCAATAACAATCCAGTCGTAGGCGGTCATAATGATGATGGTAACATCGAACCCCACAATTTTACGTATTTCTCTGGTGGTTTCAATGCCGTCCATATCGGGCATTTTCCAATCCACCAAAATAATATCGTAAAATTCTTTTTTCGCCCATTTTTTCCCCACAGCCTCAACTGCCTTTGCGCCGGAAATAACGTATTCTACCTCCAAGCCCATATCCAATAGTATTTCTTTGGTGTGCTGGCAGATAAGAATATCATCATCCACAATTAAGGCTCTTAAATTTTCAAGATGCAGATGCGGTTTTATTTTTGTTGTTTCTTTATTTTTTTCCGCAATTTTCAATTTAACCTCAACAATAAATTCACTGCCCACACCCTCAATGCTGTTAACGCTGATTTTTCCACCCATAAGGTCTATGAGGTTTTTGCAAATAGCAAGCCCCAAGCCCGTTCCGGAATAAGGCGTGGTAGAGCCGCTACACTGCTGTTCAAAGGGTTCAAACAGCTGGGGCAAAAATTCTTCGTTGATACCCACGCCGGTATCGTTAACGATGAATCTCAACATGGCTTCAGCATCATTGATTTTTTCCTGATTAATAATCATCTGCACTTTTCCACCGCTGGGTGTAAATTTAATGGCATTTGCCAAGATGTTAACCAGCACCTGCTGGAGCTTCATTGCATCCCCGATATAGACATCCTCAAGATAACTATTGAGAATGGCATCGTATTCCACACCTTTTTCCAGAGCTTGGGCATGGCAAATACCATTTACACCGTTGATAAATTCCTCAAAGGGAATTTCCTCGTGGCGGATAAATACTTTGCCGCTTTCAATTCTGGACATATCCAAAACATCATTAATAAGTGAGAGTAAAAAACGGGCAGCTATGCCAACCTTAGATAAATAGTCCGATACCTGTTCAGGGTCGTTAACGCAGCCCACAGCAAGAGCGGACATCCCAATGATAGTGTTCATAGGTGTTCTGATTTCGTGGCTCATACGGGAGAGAAATTCCGATTTTGCTGTGCTGCTTTGCTGTGCTGCCAGGAGTGCATCTTTTAAAGCTTGGTTTTTTTCTTTCTCCTGGTTATAAATATCCGTAATATCGGATCGTGCTAAAATGATTTTTTCTCTTAATTCATCAATATAGGTGAACTGCATTTTTTTGCGGCTGATGGTTCCATCTTGTTCCTTGATACCGCAGTAGATTGTATAAACATCCTGTTTTTCCAGTTGCGCAAAAAGATTTTCATAGGTCATTTCCTCCATATTACGCTGTATATCTTCTTCTATCAAAAATTCATGGTTATATCGTGCCACCTCATCTTTATAATTGCTGGTGTTAAAAGGGGGCAAGGCTGTTTTTCCTTGGGTTTTAGAAAAAAGAGTATAATCCTCAGTGGTGGTATCCAATAGTGCCAAAAAGTCATAATTCATATTAACAACGGTATCCACCAGTGACTGAGCCGTCTTTTTTTGATCGATATCTGTGGCATAAATGTAGGCTTCTATATCCCCTGTTTTTGGATTTTGAAACATATCAAGCTCTACTTTAATCCAATGGACTTTGTTTTCCCAAAAGCTCATATAGCTTTCCCGAACAATACTTGTTTTTCCTGTTCCATATAAATCCAGTAAATTAGTTCTATTGAATATTTTTTTATATTCTTTTAAATCTTTTTCATCCACATGGGCTAAGTACTCATGGGCAAAAAAGTCATCTACGGTGCCATCTCCTTGGAATGTTAAAATAACGTCAATTTCGCTTTGTCCATCATCGCAAATGTTTTGTGTAAGGTTTAGTTTAAAAGAACCCAAAACGTCTTGATTGTGTATTCGCCGCCACTTTATTTCCTCTTGATATCTTGCTTCCAGCCGTATCCGTTCTGAGATATCAATGGCTGTGCCAATAGCCTGAAAGGGCTTACCTTTTTCATCGAAAATAGAGGTATAGGAAATTTCGTACCACAACCAAGAGCTGTGATCATCGTTCCACCAGCGCCCTACACTGCTGACGGTTTTTTCCCCGGCATAAAGCTTTTTAAACATCTCATTAAAGGCAGCTACGTCCTCATGGTGAAGGGGGCTATCCTGTTCCGCAAAAACTTCGGGTACGTTATAAATGGTGGTATAGGTATCAAATATTTTCATATGGGTGGCATTGTTTAAATCGTAAATTGTTTTATGGATAAGGTCAAGCATCCACATGGTTACACCGCATTGTTTGGATGCCTTTGCGTAGTTTTCCGATAATCTCTTGAATGCTCTGATATTTTCCGCAATTCCTACTGCACTTATGGGTTTACCGTTTTCATCAAAATCTGTGTGGTATTGAATGTTTTTCCAAATCTCCACGCCATTTTCAATTACCAGTATTTCTTGGGAAATCTCGGCTTCGCCTTGGGCAATGCGTTGGTGAATTTCCAGCCATGGCTCGGCACTGGCTTTGTCGATGAGTTCCATATCAATAAGACACTGGGGAAAAGAATCCCATAATTCTAAATCAGCAAGATCCCCCATAACATTGGCACCGGGTATGGCGCAGTGGTTTGGAATATCATATAGCCAATATTGAATGCCGCATTTTTCCAAAATCTCCGTTGGCATTTTTTCAATTTTTATATTATCATTCTTCATAGCGGATACCTCACTCCATTGCAAATTCTTATTTTCTACATGGTTTACAGCCACTGCCACTTCTAAGTGAATAATTGTTCCCTTTCCATTGCGGTTTTTCCCAAGCATTAAAAAATTCCGAGTAAATTGGGTGGGGGAAATTGCCCTGTGTGTATTTTACCCTTTCCCATATTGGGTAGGGGAAATACACAAGGCTTGGTTCTGTGCATCAAAATAAAGAAAGACAAAACCTTTATCACGGTTCGCATTTAACATTTTACGAGTCGCATCAAAGAGTTTTGTCTTGTTATAAAGTACCATTAAGGTGCTATAATCCGCTAAATATTTTAGCTCTTTCAGTGCAGAGAAATGCCACATAGCCATTGATTTTTTGAGGCGAAAGAGAATAGTTTCCCCTTCACTGAGTTTCCGTTTTTTTAAAGCCTCTGCAACTGAAATATAATTTTTCACACTTATCCCCCATTTTCCCACAGGATATTCATAGTTTAATTGTAAGGGTTGAAATGAATAATGTCAACTTCTATCCATCAAACTTTATAGTTTTTATGATACCTCCAAAATAATAGCAACAGAGATAAAAACACTTGTACGAAGATACTTCATCAGTTACCGCAATAACCGTAGAATCTTTGCCTAAACCTCTGTGGAATTTGAAAACGCATATGGCAATACACATTTGCACACGCTTGCACATATTTGCATATAATTAATGCACCAAGGTGCATTGCAGATTGTCAAAAAACATAGTTTTTTGGCAAGATGTCAGGCTGTTAAGAAAGCCTTAGATTCGGCAAAACTCCCTGAACAGCGGCTGCTTATGTACCTAAATGTACATAAGCAGTGGATGGGAAGGGATTTTACCGAATATCAGGCTTTATCCACAGCCTAAAATGCACGAAGGTGCATTGAAACACCTTCGTGCATTGAAAAATCACATCAAAACGGGTAATTGAAATATTTACATTTGGTTTAACCCTTAGATATTTTGTTTAAAATCTTAGAAATTTAGAAACCATTTTGGCGGCTTCAGCACGGGTGGCACTGCCGCTTGGGTCGAAGATATTACCGGGTTTACCACCGATAATTTCGGCTTGCTGCATAGCAGATACTTCTTCTTTTGCCCAATCCGCTATTTGTGCATCATCGTTAAAGGTAAATGCGGCAATGGTTTTAGGCAAGGTTACTTTTTTGTAAACCGCATAGCGTTTTATCATAACTGCCATTTCTTGGCGGCTGATATTTTCACCGGGGGCAAAACCCGCACCTTTGCCCTTTACTATTTTGTGTTTGAATGCCCATTCCACATATTGGGTATACCAAATATTGGCATCTACATCCGCAAAGGAGGTTTTATCCTTATATTGATCCAAATTTTCACCACTGGCTGTGGCTAAAATCTTAGCAAATTCACACCTTTTAATTTTACCCTCGGGATCATACATATTGTTTTCCTTACCATCGATAATACCTTTACTTACTAAATCCATAACACATTCTTCATACCAAATATTCTTAGGAATATCAGAGAAACTTGTACTTTTAAAGAGAATTTTATTACTCTTAGCATAGGATTCAGCAGTACTGCCGCTGTTTCCATAAATTACAACCTTAGGACAACGCATAAACACATCTTTACCTATCTTGGTTACGCTGTCAGGAATGGTGATACTTTTTAAATTGCCACAACTAAAAAACGCAGCTTCACCACCTATACCGGTTACATCCTTGGCTATGGTTACACTTGTTAAACCTTTACAACGATCAAACGCATAAGCACCTATACCGGTTACACTTTTGGGGATGGTGATACTTTTTAAACTATCACAACGCCCAAACCCAGCTGCACCAATGGTGGTTACACTCTCAGGGATGGTGATACTTATTAAACTGTCACACATATTAAAGGCACTATCTTTAATAATTGTTACACCCTTGGGGATATCATATTTTGTTCTTGTATTGGCTATGGGATATTGAATCAATAGGGTTTTTGCCTTATCAAACAAAACACCATCTGCACTGGTATAATTGGGATTATCTGCCTCAACATCTATTGAAGTTAAAGCACCACAATAAGAAAACGCTAAATCACCTATGGTGGTTACACTTTTGGGGATGGTGATACTTGTTATACCATCATTACTACTAAATGCCCAAGCACCTATTCTGGTTACACTGTTGGGGATAGTGATACTTTTTAAACTGTTACATTGATAAAATGCCCATTCATCTATACTCTTTACACCCTGGGAGATGGTAACACTTTTTAAAACGGGGCATTCCTTAAACGCACCTTCACTTATACTCTCCACATTGCCGGGAATGGTCATGCTTGTTAAAAGATCACAATTCCGAAACACATCAGTACCCATGCTGGTTACAGTTTTGGGGATGATGACACTTGTTACAAGGTCACAATTCCAAAACGCATTACGAGCTATACTTGTAACGGTCTTTCCTTTAATACTTTCGGGGATAGTAATTACCCCTTTTGCCGTGGAAACGTCACAGTATTTAATTGTAGCCTCATCACCCCAAACTTCATAGGTAAAAACACCATCACGTCCCTCATTTGCTGCTACGGGCATTGCATACA
This sequence comes from Clostridiales bacterium, assembly GCA_036644995.1. Classification (GTDB taxonomy): domain Bacteria; phylum Bacillota; class Dehalobacteriia; order UBA7702; family UBA7702; genus Cryptoclostridium. Next base: position 20,610 of record JAVXOZ010000028.1, read on the forward strand.
GCATTAAAAACGCTGAAACCATTATTACCATAGCCAAAAGTTTTTTAATATTTTTCATAAACATCCTCCTTCTACACTTTCACATAAAGTACCCAACAACTTTACAAATATATTGCTATTATAACACAAAAAATATGCTTTACAAGTGCAAAACAAGGTGCATTGGCAAATAAAGTTGTTTAATGTCAAAACCCATAAGCCATAACCAGATTTTTCCTTTTCACATCCCCAAAAAAACACCCAAGCCCATCTTTGAAAAACCATAAAAAATTCATTTACAAATAAAATTAAATCTATACTAAATGTTATTATGCAAATAATCGCATTAATTGTCCTACTATCAAACCGCCGTATGTACCTATTATATATCCCATAAGCGCCATCAAAACTCCTACGGGAACCAGTGCACTACTATATGACGCTGCTAAAATAGGAGCTGAGGCTGTACCTCCGATATTTGCCAAACTGGCCACACCACAAGTAAACATATCCAATTTAAATATTTTAGCAAAAATAAGAAGTATCACTGCATGAATTCCCAAAATCATAAATCCTGTCAAAATCCAAAGTGGTGCAGCTGTAAGCTCTGATAAATTTGCTCTGGAAGCCAATAATGCAATAACGATATAAAGCATAACATTAGATAATTCACTTGAACCCGACAATTTTCCCATTGGCGTAACGGCGCCTACCAAACCAATAACGGTAATTACCATAACGGTCCATGTAGCTTTATCCAAGAATGGAAATGCTGCGTTAATTCCTACCCCCATCTTCTGGCATATGGCAGATACCAACAGAGAAGACGCCAGGAGTATCATAATGCTCACATATGTAATGGGTTTAGCAGGGGAATCGCTATTTTCACTTTCTAAACGGCTGCATACCGCATCTAAGGCTTGGGTATTTGCCTTAGTCCATTTGTTAAACTGAGCGGCAAAATTCACAATCCACAATAAGAACATAACCCAAATAGAATAGTCAATGGAATCAACGACCAAAGCATAGGCCATATCACCCTCACTAATATTCAGAGCTGCCTGAATTGCCATCATATTACCGGAACCACCCATCCAGCTTCCACACAGAGCCGCCAGTGGTTTCCACGCTTCAGCACCTAATACGTTATGTAAAACAGCAAATGTTATCACAAAACCGATACCAATGGAGATACTGGCTGCAAAGAATCCACCCAACATTTTCGGCCCCAGCTTAACAATCTTTCTAATATCGCATCGGAGAAGCATCATAAAAATCATACAATATAAAACATTGTTTTTTAATGCTTCGTATGTAGCTTGGGTATCTCCCAAATCCCATACTTTTAAAGTGCAAAAAATCATAGCAAATACATACAGTAAAACAACAGGTGGCATATATTTGAAAAATTTTGATTTTGTATAATGCTCTAAACCTATTAAAAATGCCGCTAAAGAAAGTAATACAGCAAAGTAAGTGAATCCGTCCGTAATCATACCTATCCCCTTTTTTTGTTTTTATTCCATATTCTTAATTATTCTATGTTTCCAATTATTTTCCTTTTTTTATTCTATATTTCCAATTATTTTCCTTTTTTTATAGGTAATTATCTCACACCGTATTATTTCTCCACAATACATCAGAAGCTTAAAACCTTTAATTACCTGAAATACACTTATCTATATTTTAGGTGAGATAATTTTTGATAGGCGGGTTTGAGGTTTTTCGCAAAAACTTATCACAACTATTTTTGATTTTTTCAGATAATCCCCGATCTTTACCTTTGGGGATTGTTCCGCCTTGAGCCTTACCAACCCAAGCACCTAACACGGCTAAATTCTTCCCTTTGGTATTCTGATAATGGCGGTTGTACCCACGCCCACCTCGCTTTTGATTTCAAGTGTTCCACCGCTTTAGCTAATACGCTTTTGGCAATATTCAGCTCATAGTCTTTGGGTCTGTATTCTGGAGGATTGAAGTCACTTTCCTGTTTTATTTTTATAATACAACACGAAGCGTCGGAAAAGCGTCGGAAATTTCACTGCAAACACAATTTTTTTGAATAGGCTTAACTTCCTACGCTTTTTATGGTATACTTAAATTGAAATAACATAAGCTGTGCTGAAATAGATAGAAATAGATAGAAATAGATAGAAATAGAGCAAAACTTGGAGCAAATAATATGAAAGCAAAAATTAAAGATTTATTTTATAGATTGGCATATCTGGATTGTACAGGTGCCTGCAAAAAAGCAGACACTTATTTTTATAGATTTTCCCGTGAGATTGGGCAAAACAACCTGCGCATGATGCGTAGTATGTCTGTGTTTATGCTTGTAATCAGCTTTTTCGTCATTGCAAGCTCCTTCACTCACATTGGCACAAGGTACTTATTCCATATTTATATTGGGATTATCTTTTTTGAAATCGCAGTTTTGGTTTTGATACAGTGGCTTTTACAAAAAGATTTTTCGCCTAAAACATATACCGTTTTAACCGCACTACACCTCTTTCATATGCTTGCCATCAGCGGTTATATCAGTGTGTTTTATTGTCAAGAGGAAGCAGGGCTGCTTTTTGTTGTGGTTCTTACCATTTCATCCATGATTTTCGCCCTGCCAACCATGATTACCATGAGCATTTCTACACTCAGCACCATTGCAATGATAATTGCCAGTTATTTTGTAAAGGACAGCTATTGGTTCGAATCCGATGTTCTCAATGGTGTTAGTGTGCTGCTTTTTTCCTTTATGTTTGGCTGGCGGGTAAACCGAATACGGGCGGAAGAAGCTTTTGCACGAGCCGATGCCCAAAGGCTCAATGGTGAGCTTAAAAAAATAAGTGTTACCGATTCCCTTACGGGACTGTATAACCACCGCAGCTTCCAAGAGAACTATTATGAAATGTTTCACAGAGCAAGCACTGAGAGGCTTCCAATGGGCGTGATTATGATGGATTTGGATAGGTTCAAAAAGTTTAATGATCATTATGGGCACGTGTCCGGAGATTATTGCTTAAAACGGGTTGCCGATGCCATTGCCGCTGTTGTACCCGAGGGCGCAATCCTTTGCCGCTACGGCGGTGAGGAATTTATTGCACTGCTGGACGAAAATCTTTGTTACAGGGCAATAGATATAGGCGAGGATATTCGCAGGGCCGTAGCGGCCTTGAAGATTTCCCATGCTCACTCCGGGTCTAAGTTAAAGGTGATAACATTGAGCCTGGGCGCTTATGTGGGAGTTCCCTTAAAGAACGAACAGCCCATGAGCTTTGTGGAGCGAGCGGATAAGGCTATGTACCAAAGCAAGGAAGCGGGACGAAACCGCTTAACCGTAACCATTGGGTAGATAAAGCACTAAAGCATATTACTGTAAAACACCATTAAAAAAGCCCCTAAACCAACGTTTAGGGGCTTTCATATTGTCAAAAAACAGTCGTTTTTTGATAAGATGCCAGGCTTTCGAGAAAGGCTTAGAACGGGGAAAACTCGCCAAGCTGGGGACGTGCAGTGTACCTTGATGTACATAAGCGGTCCCAGATTGGAGATTTTACCCAATATCAGACTTTATCCACAGCCTATAATATTTTCCATAAATATTTTATTAAGCTATAAACCAACAAATAAAGCTTCCTACCCAATAGCCAAAACAACCAAAAATCCCATAATCCCCAAAATACCACAACCTTGAAAAAAGACCATTAAAATTAGGGATGGAACAAAGCCACCCCTAATTTCATTTAATCTGCTAATTCAATTTTTTTCTTTGGCTTTCCCAAAGGGTTAGGTTAAGGGCAAAAGACCAAATGGCTGTCATTGTAGCATACAAATAAACAGCAATATAGCTTTGAGAAAGATGAAAAGTCCAGAACATCACCACCGGTTAATAGATTATTTACTTATTAGTGGAATGCTGCAAAGCAAGAATCTCCTTTGCCTCAGCATCACCGGCATCTGCCGCCATTTGAAGTAGACCTATTTCTTTTTTTCTATCATATCCAAAACCCTCCATACCCAATTCCTTGCTATTCATTGCTTCGCTATATTGGCGTGACAAGGTTTTCATGGATCTTACATCACCGCGGTTAATTGCTTTTGTAAACCATTCAAGTGATTTATCCTTCTTTTGTTTTTGCATAAAATACATACCCAACCACCACATATCATCTACATTGCCTTCGTTGGCAGAATCAATTTTTGCATGTACATTCTGAAATTCACCAACAGTGCGATTTTTGTGTTTAGTAAAAAATATACAACCTACTATAACTACAATTAATAATACTACTACATAACCCATTGACATTCTCCTTTTTTTTCACATAAAACAATCTTTACAGCATACAACTACTTTACTCCCTACGGTATTTTGTTAAAAATTATTACCGCTGATTTATTTCCTATGAAATTACTACCAATATAATAAAGGAGTACCGATATTGGGTACTCCTTTATTTTTATTAGTATTAGAAAATACGAATCATTATTTTTAAACAGTTGGGGCAAACCGGGGGAGTATCATTATTACTCGTAACTATTTTGTCACATTCAGGACATTTGTATTTTGCCATAATCCCACTCTCCTTAACTTAATATTTTTTTTAAAGCTTAGTTAGTCAGCCCATATGGGTGCAACATTGGTTACAGATTACTGAGGATAAAATTTCGCCTTCTTGTGTTTTACCACATTTGGAGGATTTAAAACCAATAAAGTTTCATTGTTTTTTAAAATAAACATATGAAAATTCTTTTTGTGTTTCTCATCTCAATAGTAAAAGTAACTCATCAGACTTGTATATTACTCACATAAATGCACCTATCCTCAAGAAAAAATCTCCTCAAAAAGATCAGACACACATTCATAATACATTTTCTCCTCTTCGAACTTTTGTTTGTTTCGACCTATAGTAGTAATTCCTTGCCCCACCAAAGAAGCAACTTTGTACCCCATGTCTTTTCCTTTTCGGTCTTTGCGGTAACCCTCTGCATAATTGGCTTTTTTCATTTGTTTACTTTGCCCATAACTATCAACAAAAACATAAACCCATGTGCCTTGTTGAGCAACACGAATACAGAACTTAAAATACTCATCTTGATGTTGAGGATGATACATTACCAAGGAATTTTCAGTACTGGGATTAAACAATCCACCGGACTTTACTTCATCATAAGAAAGAGCAACAGGAATATTCAGATTTGCAGCGTATTCAGTGATTGCACTTCGTACTGTTTCTAATGTGACACCTGCGTCATCTTTATATCGAATAGGGGGACGATACTCTCCAAGAGAGTCTGATTTAATCATTTGAACGCTCCTTTAGCTAAAAGTTCACCCTTTACTATTGGGGCAATCAGGGTTACTGCAATGAATCCCGTTATCACCATAATAAGCAGTGCTACCACATTTAGGACAATCAATTACTTCACATTCTTCTTTTTTAGACATAATAAAATACTCCTTTAAATGTTATTAAAGTACGCTGTAACAAAAATAAGTAATTTCACTTTCTTAAAGCACAAACAATGACAAAAAATTATGTTTTATCTAATCAAAAAAAGCAGTAACCATCTTGCACATTATTTACCGGCACAATACATTAAACATATACTGCCCTAAGGAGTCCACCCACCGGACGCTTCATAGAGCCGGCAAATCGTTGCACAAGAAGCTAAATTCATATTATTATTCGCCATAGTTTGAATTTTGTTTAAAATAGTAAAATCCATATTTTTAGCTCTTGGAATTTTCACTATCGGCATTTTTTATAATTTTCGTTATAAAATCACACATGCTCTAGTGTTGTGATGTTTAATATTGAAACCAAAGGGGTAACAGTTTTAGTCTTTTTGCATCACCCAAATGCATGAATGCACCGCACACAGTGTCCGCCATGGCATTCACCTTTATCATTAGCCATTTGACGAACAGAAACATCTGCTTCAATTATCTGAACTTTTGGCTTTTCATAACTCATGGTACGTCCCCCTTTCTACAAAAGTATCTTTATGGTTATAGCACCCAACAAACGGTTAGGTCTTTACCCATCTTTAATATTGAGGAACCTTTTCAAGATTCCCTTATACATACCCAATCACATAACAGATGCTATTACTTCAGTTATTGGTACACCTTTGGCATAGTATAAATATCTTGCCTTTGCACTTTTGCAAAAATGTTCATCTACATACTCAGGATCACCGTGTACAAACTCCATCATAGCAGGGCAAATATCACAATAATCGTATGACTCACACCTCAAACATTTATATTCGGGGGATGCTTTCATGTTGGGATATTGACTGAAACTTTTCCAAATAACATCAAAGTTTCCATCATTTAGCTTCTGCCCAATATGTCTGAATGACATACATGGGCACATTCTGCCTTCATAGTCAATAACACAGCTTGCTCTACCAAGCTTGCACCGAAACAATGGTCTAACTTCCGCCAAATCGACAATTTCGGCATCATCTTCCCCAAAGGTTCTTGACCTTTTCGCAAATTCCGAAAATTCATATTTTAAGGAGTCACACAAAGGCACACTATATTTCTGAACGCTATCATCATTATCAATAGATGGGAAAATCTCAAAACCCGTACGAAACGGAATATCCAAAGATTCGGCTATTTCCTTTATCTTGGATATCTCTGAATAGTATAAATTTAAAACAGGGGCTTTTAATGAAACTCTGATACCAGCAGCAAGCAAAGCATTGATATTGCAAATTATTTTTCCAAAGGCTCCGGATGCACCTGTGACTTTTTTGTAAGTTTCTTCACATGAACCATATAACGAAATATCAACCAGTAATGGGGGGTATTTTTCAAAAACCTCAACAATTTTTTCATCGATGAGTGCACCGTTCGTATACAGCTCTACAATAAATCCCTTTTTCTTGGCATAAAGATAGATGTCAAGAAAATCCTTTCTGTAAAATATTTCACCACCGGTAAGGGTAAGAAACAGCACCTCTTTTTGGTGCAAAATATCAATAATATTAACAATTTCTTCGTACGAAAGTTCTTTTAAGCAATGATGTTTATGTAAATAACAGTGCACGCAATTAAAGTTGCACTTAGGTGTTATTTCAAAAATCACGGAATATATTTGATGATTTTGCTCCCACTCAGACCTCTTGTTTGTAGCAAAATCAAGAACTTGCATTTCTAATTTTTTAGCAAAATAATCATCCATAACATCTCTCCTCAACAAAACACTTTTCACTTAGTACAGCAATAAAATCTAAAACATCATCATAAAGCTTCCAATAATCCACATCATCAATTATGGCACTTTGTAAAGATGCGGCCAATTCCCCAATTGTGCACAATCCATTTATGTGATTCCAAATAAACATCCCCGTCTCATTAATTTCATAAAGAGCACACTTGTTATTTGCATAATTATCTGAAATATCAATAAGGAAAAATGAACCATGAATTTTTCTTGCCACAATTTTATTGTTATTTTTAAAAACGATACTCTTCGCTATGAATAATTTTTTTTGCATTATATTCATCCTCCATAATAGTTGCGAAAATGTATTTGTAAAGTTTGAGGTTATTCGCTACTCATTTTGAAACTATAACACCAAAGTATTCCAAGAAACTAATAGCATTACATCCAAAGATATTACTTTTACAATAAATTTCAAACACCAAAAATTTTTTGGTTGAAATTATAAAGATAGGCCAAAACTACCAATATGATTATTAATTGTTTCTTAATACAACTTGTCTTTGTGTAGGGAATCCTCATCACCTTTGCTATGACACCTTTGCTATGAAGATTTTCAGGGAATTAATTAGCCTTCGCCACACATACTTAACCCAACACATATACCCAAATATCTTCATCAATTTAGGGCTAATAGAACATGTACCAATAATCCATTCATCAGTTTTTGCACAAAATACTCACCTAATCTACAATTATAACTTTACTTTAACATAATAAATATATTTTACAAGCCATATTGTCAAATTAACCTGTTTCATGTCATAACTGGTAAGGCAAACCCAATTTTTCCCTTTCAAAACCAAAAAACCCAGAAAAAAATCCAAGCCCATCTGTGAAAAAAACCCATAAAAAATTCCTTTACAAATAAAATTAAATCTATACTAAATCCCCTAATGCAAACCAAACCCTTGGAAACAACTCAAAAAAAAGCACATTCAAAAAAGCACAGAAAATGAAATTGACCTAACCCCAATTTCAAAGATTTTAAAACCAAACCCTTAGAGATACCGCAATTTTCTGGGATTCATAAACCGCATTTTGCACATCTCCCAAAATCAAACAAAAAAATATGGCGGCTGCATAAAAACAGCCACCATACTTAAATTATCACTAAAATATATTCTGTTTTCAAAAACCACAACCCTTGAGAAAAAGCACAAAAAAAGCCCGTTGATTTTCGTAAATGAAAATCAACGGGCTTTCAGTATATTTAATTTCATAATTACAGTGGTCAAAACCGTTTATGCCCACAGGGATTTAAAATTGCAAAATGGATAAATATCTTGCAAGTGTTCTTCTTCCGGTTCTGGGATGATTAGAGCAAAAGGCTCTAAAGCACCTTTCACCGCATATTCTTCCAAAGCTTCAAAATAAGCCAAGGGATTTTGTTTAT
>JAVXOZ010000029.1:0-28440 GCA_036644995.1 Clostridiales bacterium
TGAATATAAAATACGGATATTTTTGATAACCGTGTATACATACAGGAAAAATTAAGGTATTACCAATATTAAATTTTATCCTCAACCTCACAATTACAGAATTTAAAAACACATACACAAGGAGCATAAATGAATAAGAGAATGTTTCCCTCAGTTATTATCATAACTATTATGATATTATTGATATGTACAAGCAGCGTTTTTGCCGCATCCTATAAAGATATTAAAGACCATTGGGCACAGAGCACCATTAAAGAATGGAGTACCAATGGGGTTTTACAGGGCTACAATGGCAATTTTCGCCCCAACGACAGTATAACCCGTGGGGAAATGGCTGTAATTATCAACCGCACATTAAAATTTACCGATGTTGCCAAAAATACTTTTAATGACCTTAGTAACGGTGAATGGTATACAGAACCTATTTTAAAACTCAAAGCAGCAGAGATTATGCTGGGTGATGGCAAATCTATGCGTCCTATGGATAATATAACCAGAGAAGAAGCCACTGTAATTATTGCCCGTGCCTGCGGTATTAATGGATCTGAGATGAATACCCCATTTTTAGATGCTGATTCAATAGCTCCTTGGGCAAAAGATTACGTTAGCACCATGACTGTTTTACAATATATAGAGGGCAACAACAACTGTTTTTACCCCAAAAACAACATAACTCGGGCAGAAACAATAAAACTTTTAGATAATATTCAAAACAAAGGTGCCTTGGTAATAGGTGAAGCCCCTATAAAAAAAGCAGAGGAAGTTATTATCAAAAAAGAAAATGTAGCCACAGAATCCCCCAACCCCATTATTAATTCGGGTATAAATGCTACTGCACAAAAAGGTATAGATGTTTCCCAACATCAAGGGCTTATTGATTGGGAAAAAGTAAAAGGTGACGGTATTGATTTTGCCATTATCAGAGTGGGCAATAGGGGTTATACATCGGGAAACGTTTATTTGGATGCTAAATTTAAAGACAATATAGAAAATGCCACCAAAGCAGGTTTAGACATCGGCATTTATTTCTTTTCCCAAGCCATCACCGTTGATGAGGCAAAAGCAGAGGCAGACTTTGTGGTATCCCAAATTAAAAATTATAAAATAACCTATCCCGTTGTTTACGATTGGGAGGATATACATGGCAAAAGTCCTCGCACCAATGGGATTTCATCCTCCACACTCACAAAATGCGCCCAAACTTTTTGCAATACGATAAGTGCAGCCAATTACAAACCTATGGTGTACTTTAATAAATATATAGGGCTTAAACTTTACGATTTAACCCAGCTTACAACCAATGCTTTTTGGTATGCCAGCTATGTGGATACCCCATCTTTGCCCTATGATTTTAAAATATGGCAATACACCAACAAAGGCAAGGTTAACGGCATTAGCGGTAATGTGGATATGGACATAAGCTACATAGATTACGGAATTTAATAATCACAAAAAATAATAAGGCAACGAGAGATATAAGCCTTTCGTTGCCTTATTTTTATACGCAAAATAGGCAAAACTATTAGGTAAATCATTAGCTTAAATGGAAATTCACAATTTACTTAGCCATATTTACTTAGCCTTATTCTGCAAAGTCGTATGAAACATTTTACTGCACAAAATATAGATTTAAACCTAACCCATATACTTTTCAATAACCTAACCCATATACTTTTCAATAATACTACAATAAAAGCGTTCACACACGCTGTAAATACAAATATATTCTACATATTGTATAAAACAAAAGAACATCCGATGTCAATAAAATATGATTACATAACAACAAAATCAAGGTTTTGAAACCAAAGGCTTATTGATACAGCAGCTTCAAACCCTTTAGCAACCGCAATTTACATATATTCCGGAATCAAACTCGCAACAAATATGCCAGCTGCATAAACTCAATCGCCACATCTCAATTATCGCTTAAAGATATTTCGTTTTCAGAATAGCACAACTATTAACAAAGAGCACTCATTTTTCAGAAAACCACAACAATTGGCAAAAAAATATGACGGTGGCAAATGCCACCGTCACAATCATATCTTATTTAAAAAATAACTATTATTTTTTCTTATTTTTTTTGCCAAAATGAGCAGTTAAATCACGATATACCGAACCGGACATACAAACACTGGAATAACCACCGGCGGATATACCCACTATCAATGCCAACACAAATACTCTGGTAGTTTCACCACCAAAGAAGAAGAGGGCAAAGAGTGCCAATAAGGTAGTAAATACAGTATTTATGGAACGAGCCATGGTTTGATTGATACTGTCGTTCACTAAATTATCCAAATTATCTGCTTTGTAAGTAGGCTGATTTTCACGGACACGGTCAAAAATAACAATAGTTGCATTGATGGAATAACCAATTACCGTAAGAATCGCCGCAATGAACGAGCTTGTTATCTCCAAATTGAAAATAGCAAACACCGATAGCAGCAGTGCCACATCGTGGACCAAGGTAATAATAGATGATACACCAAAGAGAAATTTAAACCTTATGGTGATATATAACAGCATCAAGGCACAGGCGATAACCAAGGCAAAAATAGCACTTTGGGTTAGTTCTTTACCAATGGTAGGACCAACCAGTTCATTCCTATCCACGGTATATTTGCCAAAGTTTGTTTCAATATCTTTCATCATCTTATCCGTGGCATCTTTAGTCATAACCTCGGTACGAATCATACAGGTTTTTGGTGAATTTTCAGTTTGAACCAAAGGCGTTTGTTTAACGTATTTGCTCACATCTTCACGCAAATCCGCAACATTAACAGGTTCTTCAAAAGTAATTTGAATAAAATTACCACCCTTGAAATCAATACCCAAATTAAACCCATCGTGCATAACAAAGGAAACTATACCTACGATAATTATAATTGAAGATATAATATACCATATTTTCCTTTTACCGATAATATTGAAGGTTCTATCTTGTAAAATCATAATCAAACCTCCCTTATGACCGATACAAGGAACGCTTACTCAATTTTGCATCTTTTGAGCAAACATTGAGCAGGTACCGAGTAAACACAACAGCAGTAAACATACTGGCAAGTACACCAAGGCTCAAGGTAATAGCAAAGCCTTTGATGGAGCTAACCCCAAAGTAGAATAATACCACAGTTGCAATTAACGTAGTAACATTAGCATCTAAAATTGCTTTAAATGCACGTTGGAAGCCACTGCCCACTGCGGCAGTGAGGGATTTACCCCGATGCAGCTCGTCCTTTATTCTCTCAAAAATAATGATATTGGCATCAATAGCCATACCCATTGATAAGAGGAACGCCGCAATACCGGGCAAGGTTAAGGTAACATTGATACCGCTTTGGAGCCAGAATAAAATTAAGGCATAAACCAAAAGCGATAAACAAGATAAATAACCCGGCAAACGGTAATAAACCAGCATGAATAAGAAGATGGCAGCAACCCCATAAAGGATGGCAAAATAACTCTTATACAGAGAATCCGCACCTAATTGGGGACCCACAACCCGTTCTTCCACAATTTTTACATCCACAGGCAATGCACCACTACGAAGCAATGCTGCCAATTCCGCACATTGGTCATAATCGCCTTGACCGGTGATAATGGCATTACCATCTGCGATAACTGCCTCAACTTTTGGGGCAGAAATGGATTTTCCATCTAAGTTAATAGAGATAACTTGCCCTATATATTTTTCCGTAGCCGCAGCAAATTTTTTGGCCCCTGCTTTAGAAAACTTCAAGGCTACCACGTTTTTACCGCCATTTTCCTGGGAAACATAAGCATCGGCTAAATCAGTACCGCTTAATATAACATCGCCATTGGGATCTTTAAATTCCAATTTAGCGGTTTTCCCCAGCATATCCGTGGCTTGTTTAGGGTTATCAAGCCCTGCTAATTCCACAATAATTCTTTCTTTACCTTCTTGCTGAATCAGAGGCTCAGAAACGCCGAATTCATTAACACGTGTGCCCATTATAGCCATGAGATTGGCCATGTCCTCATCGGTTATTGCTTTTCCTTTTTCAGGTTGAGCTTCTAAGGTAACGCTAACGCCACCTTGTAAATCTAACCCTAAATGAAGAAGACTGGGGTATTTGGCAATAAGAAACACAGTAGCCAATACCGCACCGACGATCAACAAGGTGACTATGCCTATTTTGAGTCTACCATTTGATGTGGCTTTTGTCATTACATACACTCCTAACAATCACTGATATAGTTAGAAAAAGACTTCCGCAATATGCAGAAGTCTTTTTTACATACCTTAGCTTACAACTCTGCCAACGGCACTTTTTTCCAACTCGATTTCCACATTGTTGCTAACCTTCATCCAGATTGTATCATCTTTGATGCGGGTAACCTCACCATGAATACCGCCTATGGAGACAACTTCAACTCCGAGGGATAAACTATTGATCATTTCTGATTGTTTTTTCGTTCTTTGTTTTTGGGGACGAATTAACAGGAAATAGATAATAGCGAGAATCGCCACGAAATAAACAACTGTCCATACTACGCTGTTACTCATTAATAAATTCACTCCTTTTTGTCCTAATGTTACCATTATAATTGATTTATGCCGCTATGTCTATACATTTTTACTAAAAATTATATTTTATATTTTAAAAAGAAATCTTTGTAGAATTTATCAAAGCTATCATCTTCCAAGGCAACCCTAATATCAGCCATTAAATTTTGCAAAAACCGCAGATTATGAATGGTTGTGAGTCTAATTCCCAATATTTCACCGGCCTTTAACAGGTGGCGAATATAGGCTCTGGAATAATTTTTACAGGCGTAGCAATCACAGGTATCATCTATGGGTCTAAAATCATCGGCATAGGGGGCATTGCGTAAAACCAATTTACCTTCAGGATGAAAAACAGTGCCGTTTCTGGCTATACGGGTGGGTAAAACACAATCAAACATATCCACACCACGCATTACACCTTCAACCAAGCAATCCGGGCTGCCAACTCCCATTAAATAGCGTGGTTTTTCTCTGGGCATATGGGGATCTAAAACTTCCAGCATTTCATACATTTTTTCCTTTGGTTCACCCACAGAAAGCCCGCCGATACCATAGCCCACAAAATCCATATCCGTAATTTGCTTGGCACTTTCCACTCTTAAATCCCCAAAAACACCACCTTGGACTATGCCAAATAAATTTTGATACTCATGGTGATGGGCATCTTTACAACGCTTTGCCCAATCTCTGGTGCGGTTCATGGCATTATATGCCCGATGATAATCCGCATCCCCCGGGGAACATTCATCAAAACACATGGCAATATCCGCACCCAAAGCCATTTCAATATCCATAACTTTTTCCGGGGTAAAAAAGTGGCTTGAGCCATCTATATGGCTTTTAAAATGGGCACCCTCATCAGTTACCTTAGGGGCTAAACTAAAAACTTGGAAGCCACCGCTATCCGTTAAAATAGAGCCGCCCCAATTCATAAAAGAATGCAAACCCCCTGCTTTTTTAATAAGCTCATGTCCCGGCCGCAAATACAAATGATAAGTATTTGCCAATAAAATACGTGAGCCTGTATCCCAAACTTCCTCAGGGGTGGCGGTTTTAACCGTTGCCTGGGTACCAACAGGCATAAACACAGGGGTTTCTATAACGCTATGGGCAGTGGTTACTCGCCCTCGCCGAGCAGAGCCCCGCTTATTTAAAACTTCAAATTTTAACATTGCTACCTCATCATCATATAATTAACATGGCATCACCGAAACTAAAAAATCGGTATTCAGCTTCCACTGCGTGTTCATAAGCTTTTAGAACATTTTCACGTCCTGCCAAGGCAGAAACCAACATTAGCAAGCTACTTTTGGGCAAATGGAAATTGGTAATAAGTCCGTCAATAATCTTATATTTATAACCGGGATAAATATAGGCATTTGTCCACCCTGATTGAGCCTCTACATAACCTTGGTCATTTGCCACGGTTTCTAAAACTCGGGTAGAGGTGGTGCCCACAGAAATAACTTTACCGCCGTTGGCTCTGGCCTCATTCACTGTTGCCGCTGCCAATTGGTTAATTTCATAAAATTCTTCGTGCATTTTATGTTCCTCAATATTTTCGGCTTCCACAGGGCGAAAAGTCCCAAGCCCCACACTGAGATTTACTTTGGCTATTTTTACACCTTTTTCTTCTAATTTTTTCAAAAGATTTGGGGTAAAATGCAGCCCCGCAGTGGGTGCAGCCACAGAACCTGGTATATTGGCATAAACCGTTTGATACCGCTCCATATCCCCACTATAACCATGGATATATGGTGGCAGGGGCATGGTACCTATGGCATCCAACAATTCCTCCCAAATGCCTTCATAGTGAAATTCCGCTATGCGACCGCCACTTTCTGTGGTATCCAAAATTTCACAGGTGATATTGGGTACGGAAAAAGTAATTACATCCCCCACTCTCACCCTTTTGCCCGGTCGTGCCAATATTTCCCAAACATCGTCCCTTTGCCGCTTCAATAAAAATATTTCCACTTTACCGCCACTGGGACGTATGCCAAAAAGTCTGGCAGGTATAACCTTGGTTTCATTAATAACTAAAACATCACCGCAATTAATATAATCCATTACATCGGTAAAAATTTTATCTTCCCAAGAGCCATCTTCCTTTGAAAGCACCAATAAGCGGCTGTGATCTCTTTCTTGTGAAGGAGTTTGGGCTATTCTTTCCTGGGGAAGGTGATAATTAAAATCTTCTAATTTCATTTTTTATCCTCTAAAGTTTTCAATGGTCATTGCACCATCATTTTTATTTTGATTGTAGAAATAATTTAAAATGTACTGATAATCCATTCCTTTATAAGCCATAACACAGGCACTCCATTGGCTCATGCCCACATTATGCCCATAACCTCTGCCCTCAAAAGTAGCAGTTTCCACATTTTTGTTAAATAATTCAGTAAATTTAGCCGTATCCAATAATTGCAGTGGAAAATCTTGGGCAGTACCCAAGTGATAACCTAATATTACATCAAAATTACCGCTTCTCAAACCTAAAAGGCTGCGTAGATCAGAACCTTTCATAGCAACATCATTGGCTGTGCCATCAAAGGTAATGGTTTTGGCATAGCCCGAATCGGTATTCTCCACAATAATATCCTTTAATTTTCCTATGGTTTTACCCGCTTGTTTTTCCACTTTGGTTACAATATCATTAACGTTAAAAGTCTTGGTCCAGCCATAGCTTGTGGGCATTTTCACCACTTTATAAGTGCCTGAGGCGCCGTAATTCTCACCCACAAAGCTTTGAGAATCCCAAGGGGCTACAATCCCCTTCATATAGGGGTAGGAACCACCCCAAACCACTTGGGCATCTTCAGAGTATCCCCCGGTATTGGCGCAGCAAATAGTTTTTGCCAAATTGCCACGGTAATATACTACCTGATTTTCCGTTGCTTTACAAGCCTGTCTAATACGTGCACTCACCGAATCCCCAGCATTATATTTTTCATCGGTAAAGCCGCCGTAATATTGATCTCTGGTATCGGTAAAAATATCATAATTGGGATTTCTGGGGTTTTTCTTACTCACACAGCCATAGCTTCGTGAAGCCACAGCTTGAGCCTTAATTGCCTCTATATTTGGGGAATAACCCCCAATTTCGTTCATTACCACGCTTAAAAGGTATTCTTCCATACCCAGTTTATTAACAATAAATCCATTTTGAAAGCACAAATCACCACGGTATTCTATATTATTATAGGAAAAACGACCATAGCCGTTATCCGATGATAATGTTTCACCTTGGTTTAAAGTATAATTTTGCCCCGCTGTTAAATGGGCAACCGCCCCACCATTACTGTTAACAAGGGTATAATTACTGTATGTAACCGTTACACTTTGGGGTGATGCCGTAGATGAAAGTAATACACGGATGGGGTTATTATAACCATCAAAAGCTAAAGCTTGACTGCTAAACCCAAAAACAAGAGAAAATAAGCACAACAAAAACAGCATCTTTTTCATTTTATCACCACCCAAACATTTATATCTTTTTCAGCTTTGAAAAGGGGTTAGCGGAAAATACAGCACTTAAAATATGTATATAGCAGATACCAAAAATATAAACAGTAAATACCAAAAACCTCAAATTTCCCCAAATCTACCAAAAGCCAACACAGAAAACATAGCTTTATGTATACTTTGAACCTATAAAATACAAAGGTGAACTATATTATATATAAGTATTGGTATTTTTTATCTTTTTCAAAATTAAACATTACAAGGAGCTTTATTTTTTTTATACCTATCTCGTTCGCTAAAAACACAGCCGCAATACTTTTGTCTGTATAAATCACGGGCTATGGCTTGTTCCTGTGCCCATTGAAAACCCGGTCTGAAATCACGATAATAAAAGGTTAAGCCATAGGCTTCTGCCAATTTTTCCCCGATATTTTTTATCAATTCGTGGTTTTGATAGGGGCTGATTAATAAGGTGGTGGAAAAACCATCATACCCTTCTTTTATTGCTTTTTGAGCAGTTAAATCCAAGCGGCTGATATAGCAATATTCGCAGCGATTTTCATAGTTTAGCTGCTCTTTTAAAAATTCTTCCAAAGGATATTCTTTTTCTACCCAGTATTTAACTTTGGCATTTTCAGCCACATCCACAAAGGTTTTTTTCCGTTCTTTCCATTCCTTATAGGGGTGGATATTGGGATTGGCATAATAAAGGGCAAAATCCACATCTTCCTTTTGCATAATTTCTATGGGATAAAGTGAACAAACACCACAACAAGCATGAAACAGTATTTTCATATTATTCCTCCTCTGAAAAAAGTGTATTATCTTTATCATTGGGATGTTGATAGCCTAAGTATTTGTAAGCCGCAGCAGTAGCCATACGCCCACGGGAAGTTCTATCTATAAAGCCAAGCTGCATTAAAAATGGCTCGTACACATCTTCAACGGTATCTGCACTTTCATTTATACTGGCGGCAATGGTTTCAACACCCACAGGGCCACCGTTAAATTTTTCAATAATAGCAGTAACCATTTTTTTATCTACATTATCTAAGCCCAAAGCGTCCACTTCTAAAAGATTTAAGCCTTCCACGGCTATTTTAGCATCTATATATCCTTTAGCTTTAACCTCGGCATAATCTCGTACTCTACGCAAAAGCCTATTGGCTATACGTGGGGTACCACGGGAACGGCGGGCTATTTCTGCGGCACCCTCTTTGGTTAAAGGCACCTCCATAATTGAGGCAGCTCTTAATAAAATCACCACCAAATCCTTGGTATCATAAAATTCAAGCCTGCTGATAACCCCAAAACGGTCACGCAGGGGTGAAGATAGCATACCTGCTCTGGTAGTGGCTCCTATTAAAGTAAAGGGGGGAATATCCAAGCGCATGGTTCTGGCTGAAGGCCCTTTACCGATAACGATATCTATGCAAAAATCTTCCATTGCCGGATAAAGTATTTCTTCCACGGAGCGATGAAGGCGGTGAATTTCATCCACAAAAAGCACATCGTGAGGTTCTAAACTCGTTAAAATCGCCGCCAAATCACCTGCTCTTTCAATGGCTGGCCCTGATGTGGTGCGAATATGCACATTAAGTTCATTGGCAATAATATTTGCCAAAGTTGTTTTTCCCAGTCCCGGTGGGCCGTATAATAAAACATGATCCAAAGCACCGCCCCGGTTTCGGGCTGCCTCAATGAAGATGGACATATTATCTTTTACTTTATCCTGACCTGTGTAATCCGCCAAGGTCATAGGACGTATTCCTGATTCCAAGCGAATATCTTCTGGTTTCAAAGATGAAGCTATTATTCTATCGTCTTTATTTTCCAAGGTAATTTCCTCACATTAAAACTTACTCAAATAGAGTAAGGCTTTTTTCAAAAGTGCATCATTGGTTATACCCGGGCTATCACTTAATATTTTAATTACCGCTTTTTTAGCCTCCCCTTGGGTGTAACCTAATTGGCACAAGGCTGCAATGGCATCATTATCGCCAGGGGCTGGCAAAGCATTGGCAATTTCCGAGATATCCGTACCGCTAATGGGCAATTTTGCAATTTTATCTTTTAGTTCCAAAACAATACGCTGAGCTGTTTTTTTACCTATGCCGCTTACTTTTTCAAAGGGGCTGGAATCTGCAGTGTTCATGGCGCTCACAATTTGCCCCGGGGTTAATTGATTCATTATCCCCAAAGCACTTTTGCCACCAATACCGTTTACCCCCAAACAATATTTAAACAAGGTTAATTGCTCTTGGGTTAAAAACCCAAACAGAGTCCATTGATCTTCTCTAACCACCAAATGTGTGTAAAGAAAAATTTCTTGGTTAAGATTATATTCCCCCTGCATCATGCCTAAGGGGCAAAAAACCAAATAGCCGATGCCATTAACATCCACTATTAAACTTTCATCTTCAATTATTATTATTTCACCACGCAGTGAAGCTATCATAAATTACTCCTATACTATCCCATATGGATTATCCGATTTTAAAATTCCTCTTATAATATGGATTATATTATTTAGAAAATTCCCCTTATTATTTAAGATAGAATATACCATTTAAACTACACCGTGGATACCATGGGCATTAAACAGCGGGCATTAGAATATCCAATTTAAACCATCATTTGCTTGTTGCTTTGTCCATGGCACATAGCAATGGCAAGGGCATCTGCTGCATCATCAGGTTTTGGTATTTCCTTCATATTCAATATGGTTTTCACCATAAATTGCACCTGTTTTTTATCGGCTCTGCCATATCCCACAATACCCTGCTTAACTTGGAGAGGTGTATATTCATAAATAGGCACATGGCAATGGGCACCTGCCAATAAAACAACTCCACGGGCGTGTCCCACGGAAAGTGCTGTTTTGGCATTGTTGTTAAAAAACAACTCCTCAACTGCCATTTCTTCGGGTTTATATTTTTTTATAAGTGCTGTTATCCCATCATAAATTCGCACCAAGCGGTCTTCCAAGGGCATACCGCAAGGGGTATTAACCACCCCATAATCCACTAAGTTAAATTTATAATTAACCTTTTCAACTACCCCGTAGCCACAAATAGCAGTGCCGGGGTCTATACCTAAAATAACCATAATAATACCTCATATTTATTATAGCTTAAAATTGAAAAATATTCAATAAACAGTTTATTTATAGCTACCAACATGATATTATTAGCCAAAGGAGAATTTTATGGCATTAACGCTTTTGATTATAGGTATTTTTATATATTGCGGTTTTATTTGGTATTTATGGGGCTATTGGGAACGAGCCTTTAAATACCGTTTTCCTCATTGTCGCTATATTATTCGCCCTGTTATTATTTTTGCGGCACTTTTTCCCTTTGTATCAACAATAAATTTTATTTGGCATCCTAATTTTTTCTTTATGGAACCATTGGTTACTATTGGCTTTATTGTGGCTTGCTTTTATCTTTATTTAGCCATGTTTATGGTAATTACCCATCTTTTTGTTTTGATTTTCTACCATATATTTAAAAAAGCACACTGGACCAGAAACTCCAAAGGCAGAATGGCAATGATAGCCGCAGAGATAGTTTTTTCTCTTTTCTTTTGCTTTTTCGGATTGTGGAATGCCACCCATACCGAAGTTAATACTTTTTCTGTGGGCACAGGTGAAACCACCATGAATGTAGTGTCTTTGGTAGATATACATTATGGCACACCCGGAAGCATTGTTGATTTGGAAAAAATGGTAAATTTAATAAATAGCCAAAATCCCGATTTGGTGCTCATTGCCGGAGATGTTTTGGATAACGACACAGCAAAAATGAGCAATGACAGCTTTAAAACCATAATGGCAAAAATTGAAGCACCACTATACGTTATTAACGGCAACCATGAATACTATCAAAATACCCATCAAAAAATTGCGAATTTTTATCAAGGTAGCAATATCAATCTTTTAGTGGATGAAGCCACCACCATAGATGGAAAATTACGCATAGCAGGCAGAGATGATTACAGTTGGAAGCTCATAACAAAAACAAGAACACCATTAAATAGCATCCTCAAAGATACGGATAAATCATTACCCCTTATAGTTTTAGACCATCAACCCCAAGATTACAGAGAGGCAAAAGCACAAGGTGCTGTTTTGCAGCTTTCCGGCCACACCCACAACGGGCAATTATGGCCTGGGAATATTTTAATACATTTTATCAACAAAATAGCATATAATGCACCCTCCAACGGTATATATACATATGGCAACCTTACCCTTGCCATAACACGTGGCTATGGAACTTGGGGCTTTCCCATGCGTACCACGGGGCCTTCTGAGATATATAATATAGAACTAAAAGAATCCTTATGGCAAAAATAATATTTGGGTATTTTGCAAATATTTTTTAAAAAACTATTGTATTTTTTTCACAATATGGTATGATTATAACAAGATGTAGTATTGAATACTACATTCAGATTGTCAAAAAACATAGTTGATTGACAATATGTCAGGCTGTTAAGAAAGCCTTAGATTGGGTAAAACTCCCTGAGCAGCGGCTATGCAGTGTACTTAGATGTACATAAGCAGTGGGCGAGAAGGGATTTTGCCGAATATCAGACTTTATCAACAGCCTATATGTAGCATCGAATACTATATTACGTTGTAAAGGAGATTCTTATGATGTCTGAAACTAATACTAAAACTAAACTCTATACTCTGGGTGAAGAAATTATGAACGCCGTTACCCACGGTGTTGGGGCCTTACTTTCTGTGGCAGCAACAGTTATAATGATTGTTTTTGCCGCCAAATACAATACCGCCTTGGCAGTGGTTTCTGCGTCTATTTTTGGAGCAACCCTTATTATCCTCTACACTTCTTCCACCTTATACCACGCATTTACCCATGAAAATGCCAAAGCACTGTTTCGCATATTTGACCATTGCACAATATTTTTATTGATTGCAGGTTCATACACGCCTTTATCACTTTTGGCAATAGGCGGCAAGCTGGGGTGGATTCTCTTTGGAGTTGTTTGGGGCGTGGCTATTTTGGGCATAATACTCAATGCCATTAGCATAAAACGCTTTGCCAAGCTATCCATGATTCTCTATTTAGCCATGGGCTGGGCTGCGGTTGCCACTTTTAGTCCCTTAAAAGCCGCTTTGGGCACAGGTGGTTTAACCCTGCTTATAGCCGGTGGTCTTGCCTACACCATAGGGGTAATATTTTATGCTTTACACAAATACAAATTCATGCACTCCATTTGGCATTTATTTGTTTTAGCCGGAAGTATTTTACACTTTTTCTGCGTACTTCTCTACGTTATTATGTAATTAAAAAAATTGTTTTTTGTGACTAAGTCACATTTTTATCATCTTTTTTGTGCTATAATGTATAAAAATACCGCTAAAGGAGATCATAAATATGGATAAGGAATTATGGCAAAAAGCAGTGGATTTTCACGGACACGCTTGCCCGGGGTTAGCCATGGGTTTTAGGGCAGTGGAAGGTGCTAAGGATAGATTACATTTAGGTTCATCCTCGGATGAAGAAATTGTTTGCGTATCAGAAAACGATGCTTGCTGTGTGGATGCAATCCAAGCTTTACTAAGTTGCACTGTGGGTAAAGGCAATTTAATTTTTAAAGAAACAGGTAAAATGGCATTTTCATTTTTTAACCGCAATAACGGAGAAAAAATCCGTTTGGTACTAAAAATCCAAAATTCCAACTTACCCAAAGAAAAATTTATGGAGCAAATACTTAAGGCTCCTTTAAATGAAATTTTTGATTTTAAAACTCCAAATTTTGATTTACCCCAAAAAGCCCAGATTTTTAACACCGTAATTTGCGAAATTTGCGGTGAGGGTGCACCTGAGCACAAAATACGGCTGCAAAATGGTAAAAAAGTATGTTTGGATTGTTTTAAAGATTACAGCCGCACAATAAAATTTTAAAATAAAGATAAACCACAAAATGGCAAAATAACAAAACACAGCAACACCGAAGTTTTTATTCGGTGTTAGCTGTTTTTTGCTTAAAACCACAGCTAAATCACAGATAAGCTACTTTTATTAATTACCTATAAATTATTAAGCAGAGGGAAAAATATGCACTATAACACCACTTCAAAGGTTTATTATTATTTTTTCTTGAATTTTGGTTAAAATAAGAGTATAATATATGTTTGCGAATAGAAGTAGGATAGATGTATATATATTGGAGGAACCCTTTTGAAACGAGAAGAATTAAGAAATATTGCTATTATTGCCCATGTTGACCATGGCAAGACCACTTTGGTAGACCATATGTTACGTCAAAGCGGTACATTTAGAGAGAACCAAGTTGTACAGGAAAGAGTTATGGATTCCAGCGATTTAGAACGTGAACGTGGAATCACCATTTTGGCAAAAAACACCTCGGCAGAATATAAAGGTGTAAAAATAAACATTGTGGATACCCCCGGCCATGCGGATTTTGGCGGAGAAGTAGAACGTGTTTTAAAAATGGTTAATGGTGTTGTACTTTTAGTAGATGCCTCTGAAGGCCCTATGCCTCAAACACGGTTTGTTTTAGAAAAAGCATTGGCTTTAAACCATAAAGTTATTGTTATTATTAATAAAATTGACCGCCCCGATCGCAGAATCAGCGAAGTTGAAGATGAAGTTTTAGAACTTTTAATGGACTTAGGTGCAAACGAAGAACAATTATACAGTCCTTTTGTTTTCTGCTCAGGTCGTGAGGGCACTGCTACCTTAGATTTTGATGAAGAAGGTACAGATTTAACCCCACTTTTTGACAAAATATTAGAATACATTGACCCCCCGGATTGCGACCCCGAAGGTCCTTTGGAGGTTCTTGTATCTTCCATTGAATACAGTGAATATGTTGGCCGCATAGCTGTTGGCCGCATTGAACGTGGTACTATGCGTCAAAACCAGGAAATTGCAGTTTGCGATTACCATAATAAAGATTTAAAAGCTAAGGCTAAAATTACTGCCATTTACCAAATTGATGGTTTGGATAAAACCCCGGTAACATCGGCAAGAGCAGGTGATATTGTTTCGTTCTCGGGAATTGAAGGCATTAATATCGGCAATACCGTTTGTGACCCAAGCTGTGTTGAAGCCTTACCTTTTGTTAAAATTTCCGAACCCACAGTGGAAATGACATTTTCTGTTAATGATGGTCCTTTTGCCGGTCAAGAAGGGAAATATGTAACATCACGCCAAATTCGTGAGCGTTTGTTCAGAGAATTATTAAAAGATGTTTCCCTCCATGTAAAAGAAACAGATACTGCGGATAGTTTTGTTGTTATGGGCAGAGGCGAAATGCATCTTTCCATCCTTATAGAAACTATGCGCCGTGAAGGATATGAATTCCAAGTAAGCACTCCTAAAGTTCTGTTTAAAGAAGAAAACGGCAAAAAAATGGAGCCTTACGAAAAATTAGTTATTGATGTACCCGAAGAATCCATGGGCACAGTTATGGAAAGCATGGGTATCAGAAAAGGTGAATTGCAATCCATGATGCCAGTGGGCAGCAGGGTAAAAATGGAATTTATTATCCCCAGCCGTGGTTTATTCGGCTACCGTGGTGAATTTTTAACCAATACCCGTGGTGAAGGTATTTTAAACGCCGTTTTTCATGAATACGGCCCTTACAAAGGTGAAATAGCCCACCGCACCAATGGTTCCTTGGTTGCTTTTGAAACCGGGGACAGCGTAGCTTATGGCTTATACAACGCCCAAGACCGTGGTTCACTGTTCATCGGAGCAGGAGAACGTGTTTACGGCGGCATGGTAGTTGGTTTTTCACCAAAAAGTGAAGATATTACCGTTAATGTTTGCAAGAAAAAGCAAATAACCAATACCCGTTCATCAGGTACCGATGAAGCTTTACGTTTAACTCCTCCTTGCCGCATGAGCTTGGAAGAAGCCATCGAAGCCATGAATGATGACGAACTATTGGAAGTAACCCCGGAAAACTATCGCATTCGCAAACGGATTTTAGACCACACAAAAAGAGCTAAATCCCAAAAACATACAACAAAATAATCTTTAAAAAGCAAAAACCGTTGAATTAAGCAAAAACTTAATTCAACGGTTTATTTTTATTATTTATTTTTATTATAAAGAAAACAATTTATTACAGATTATCAAAAAACATAGTTTTTTGCCAAGATGTTAGGCTGTCAATAAAGCCTTAGATTGGATAAAACTCCCTGAGCAGCGGCGGTGCAGTGTACATAGATGTACATAAGCAGTGGATGGAAAGGGATTTTGCCCAATAGCAGATTTTATCAGCAGCCTATTATTATTTGCCATTTTACATTGCACTAAGGTTCACCTGCTACCCAAGATTTTGCGAATGGGCAAAATCAGTAAACCGCCAATACTACATTTTCCAAAATAAGTGCTGTTATACAAAAGTGAAAAAAGATAAGGGTAGATTATACTTTAATCCACAAAAAAACACCTTTCTTTTGGCTTTTATCTTTACACCCTTTATGGCAAGTTTAAAAATTAGAGTTCCTCTAATTTCGCATATATTTCTTCCATTTTTACATCGGTATCTGCTATGGTTTGGGCAATATCCTTTAATTGAGCCCTCAGGGAAACCGGTACAGCATCGGGAGATTTATAACGTAATTGATGTTCCACACTTGCCCAGAAATCCATGGCTATGGTGCGCACCTGTATCTCAACGGGAACGTGCTCTGTTTTATCGGATAAAACCACAGGTACAGATACATCCATATGCAAACTGCGATAGCCGCTGGGTTTAGGCTCTTTAATATAATCTGCAATATTTATCAAATTGATATCATCACGCACTGAAAGCAAATCCACTATGGAATAGATATCTTGAATATAATAACAAATAACTCTGATACCTGCAATATCCGAAATATTTGCTTTGGCAGATTCCATGCTGATATCTTTGCCTTTTTTTGCCAATTTATCAATAATGCTTTGGGGTGATTTTAGCCGTGCTTCCATATGATGAATAGGGTTGCGGTCAAAACGAACATGGAATTCTTCATCTAAATTTTCTAATTTAGTGCCCAGTTCCGACATTGCCGAGCGATATATATGGCTCATTTCTAAATAATTTTGTAAAGAACCGAAAATTCTTTCTTGTCGTTCATTTAGATTTACATTTTTTAAATTAAAAAACGAAGATTTTTTCTCGATAATCATATATCTTAATTCCTCCATTACAATGGCTAAGTTAATTTTAACTATTAAAATTTTTCATAGTATATGCCAACTTAATCAGAAGTAAACACATGAAAAAGGCAATGACTAACACAAAAAATTTCTCTTGTCGCCATTGCTTGGTTATAAAAATTTACCACTCTTTCTCTTTTTAATTCGACGTTGAGCCAAGAAATCCTTGTTAACCTATAAAACAGATTGTCATTTAAACCAAGGTAAATATAAAAAATTGAGGAAGCTCTGTAATTATTTTGCTTCCTCAATTTAATTTATTATTTAGCTCATAATCAGTTTTGGTAAGGAAAAATCTGCAAAAGTAGCATTTATTTTGCCGATGATAATGGGGGCATCCACAAAATCCACTACAAAGCGTTGGCAAATGGTGGCAACCTGTGCTCTGGTGGCTTTACCTTGGGGGTCAAATAAATTATTTTCTATACCTTTAACAATGCCGCATTGCTGCATTCGGTAAATATCGCCTCTGGCATAATCGTTAAACTTGCCATCATCATTAAATGTAACCTTGGGGTTTTTACCGGTTAAATCTATTTTTTTATAATCCCCATAGCGAGCAAAAATTGCACACATTTGCTCCCTGGTGATAAAGGCATCGGGTTCAAACTCTTTGGCTGTTGCACCTTTAACAATGCCATGGGCTGCTGCCCAAGTAACGCTTTCACCATACCACTCATTACTTACAACATCACTGAAGGGATTGGGAAAGCCTGATAATGTTTCACCGCTCATCCGCCCCAACACCGTAACAAACATACCACGGGTCATATATTTATCGGGACTAAATACATTTTCAGAAGTGCCTTTAAAAAGCCCTCGGTTTTTCACAAATTGGATGGATTCATATGCCCAATGTGTATCTAATTTAGATTCATCAAAATCTGCACCATCATCAATTTTTCCCGGTAAATCTTGACCTGTTTTGGGGATAGAGGTGTAAACATGGCCGGGAATGGGGGTAACGCCACGGCGTCGCATTAATTCCGATACGGTTACAAATTCATAACCACGGTCTTTTAAAATAGCCATAGCCGCAATAAAGCCATCAACACTGGTGCCGTGAATATCGTGCAACAATATTATGGAGCCATCTTTTGCATTGTTTACTATACTATTTTTTACGGTTTCCGCATTTCTGTATTTCCAATCCAAAGTATCCACAGACCATAAAATCAAGGGCACACCTGCACCTGATTTAACCCCAGCATTATAACTGCCATAGGGTGGACGCAAAAAGAAGCCGGATTCCCCTGTAACAGCACTAATAGCCGAAGCAGTGGTATTAAGCTGGTGAGCTAAATTTCCCGCTGTGAGCTTAGGGTGATCCCATGAATGATTGCCAATTTGATGCCCTTCATTAAATTCTCTTAAAATTAAATTTTTATTGGCTGCTACCCTATTGCCAACCACAAAAAAAGTAGCCTTGGCATTGTTTGCTTTTAAATTATCAAGAAGTTTGGCGGTATAGGGGCCTGGGCCATCATCAAAAGTGATTGCCACCAATTTTGCATCCGCAGAAACTTGGCTATCATCGGAAGCTTGACTATCATCGGCTAAAACTCCCATAGATGGCACAAAGGTAAAAACCATAAAGCACAGTATAAAACAAAAGATATTTTTGCGACACATTTTAACAAAATCCCCTTCTTAAAATTATAATTCGATTATACCACCAAATACCCAACAATAAAAGCACAATTTATTCTAAAAAACTTATTGACAAAAACAAAAAATGGGAGTATCATAAAACCAATATAAAATTTAAACCAATGAGAGAGAATAGTAACCACTATTAAACATATCCAGAGAGTCCCCGTGGCTGGAAGTGGGACATATGTGAACATGGCGAATGGACTTTCGAGGGTAGCCCGAAACAATAGGAGTAGGCGCTAACGGGAATCGCACTCGTTATCATAGCGGCATATATGATGGTATATGAAAGAAGTGGTCGATTTATCGACAATTTGGGTGGTACCGCAGAGCATGTCTTTGTCCCTTTTTTGAGGACAAGGGCTTTTTTTATGTCTTTGCGTCATGTCCTAACGTCTTTTATACCACAAGAAAGAAGGAAAAATAAAATGACTAAAATACCTTACAAAATCAACTTAGAAGAACATGAGCTACCAAAACAATGGTTTAATGTAAGAGCCGCCATGAAAGAAAAACCAGAAGGTTTTATCAATCCCGTCACCATGAAACCTGCCACCGCCGATGAGCTAAAACCGGTTTTTTGCGATACACTGATTGAACAGGAATTAAACGACACCGATCTTCTTATTGATATACCCCAAGGGATACAGGACTTTTATAAAATGTATCGTCCTTCCCCTATGACCAGAGCCTATAATTTAGAAAAAACTTTAGGTACACCCGCAGAAATTTATTATAAATTTGAAGGCAACAACACCTCGGGTTCACACAAATTAAACTCCGCTGCTGCCCAAGTTTATTACGCTAAAGAACAGGGTTTAAAAAGACTTACCACAGAAACAGGGGCAGGGCAATGGGGCACCGCCTTATCAATGGCATGTGCTTTTTACGGTTTAGACCTTACAGTTTATATGGTTAAGGTTTCCGCCCAGCAAAAACCACACCGCAAAGCTGTAATTGAAACCTACGGCGGCAAAGTTATTGCTTCCCCATCAGATACCACAGAAGTGGGCAGAAAAATATTAGCCGCAAACCCCGGCACCGGTGGTTCTTTGGGCTGTGCCATTTCCGAAGCCATGGAAGTATCTTTAAAATATGATGATTGCCGCTATGTTTTGGGCAGCGTTTTAAACCACGTGGTACTGCACCAATCCGTTATTGGCATAGAAATGAAAACAGCCTTGGAAAAATACGATGTAGAACCTGATATCATCATCGGTTGTGCCGGTGGCGGTTCTAATTTAGGCGGTTTAATTGCACCATATATGGCAGATAAAATAGCAGGTAAAAATAATATCCAATTTATAGCGGTAGAACCTGCATCTTGCCCATCCTTAACCAGAGGCAGATATGCACTGGATTTTGGGGATACAGGGCAAACCACACCTTTAATTAGAATGTACACCTTGGGCAGTGGTTTCATTCCATCACCTAACCATGCAGGTGGTTTACGCTTTCACGGCATGAGCCCCATAGTTTCTAAGCTTTATCACGATGGCTATATGGACGCAACCTCGGTAACTCAAAACAAAGTTTTTGATGCAGCCACCACCTTTGCCCGTTGTGAAGGTACCTTACCCGCACCGGAATCCAGCCACGCCATTGCCGTAGCCATTGATGAAGCTCTAAAATGCAAAGAAACCGGGGAAAAGAAAAAAATTGCTTTTGGATTAACAGGCACAGGCTATTTTGACCTTTCGGCTTACACCGCATATAATGAAGGTAAAATGGAAGATTATATCCCCACAGATGAAGAATTGGAAGCAGGGTTTAAAACCTTGCCCCCACAATTTTAAGATACACTAAGGAGAAAAAACAT
This sequence comes from Clostridiales bacterium, assembly GCA_036644995.1. GTDB lineage: Bacteria > Bacillota > Dehalobacteriia > UBA7702 > UBA7702 > Cryptoclostridium. The sequence goes on from JAVXOZ010000029.1 coordinate 20,690, forward strand.
GAAAAAGATTATAGCATTATTACTTTGCTGCACCGTAATTTTTGCCTTTGCAGGCTGCGGCAATTCCGATAATAAAGAAAGCACAGCCGAGGAATACTCCATTGGCATTGCCCAATTTGGGGACCACAGCTCTTTGGATAATTGCCGCATTGGCTTTTTACAGGGATTAGAAGATGAAGGCATTGTAGAAGGTGAAAATTTAACCGTGGAAACCCAAAGTGCTCAATTTGACACCGCCACAGCCAACCAAATAGCTCAAAGTTTTGTTGCCCAAAAATTCGACCTCATCTGTGCTATTGCCACCCCCATTGCCCAAAGTGTTTATAATGCAGCAGAAGCCAGCGATATCCCCACAGTATTTACAGCAGTTACCGACCCCAAAGCTGCTATGCTAACCAAGGGCAACGTAACAGGCACCAGCGATAAATTACCCATTGAAGCCCAGCTTAAAATGATTCGTGCCATGGTTCCCCAAGCTAAAACCATCGGCATTATGTATTGCACTTCCGAAGCTAACTCTTTATCTGCTTTGAAAGAATATAAAGAATTAGCACCAAAATATGGTTTTGAAATAGTGGAAAGCGGCATTTCCGTTTCAGCGGATATTCCCTTGGCTGCTGATAATTTGGTGTTAAAGGTAGATTGCATCAGCAACCTCACAGACAACACCGTAGTTGGCTCTTTAAGCACTATTTTAGATAAAGCCAACGCTAAAAAAATACCCGTGTTCGGCAGTGAAATAGAACAGGTTAAAAAAGGTTGTGTGGCAGCTGAAGGCTTAGATTATGTGGCTTTGGGTGTGCAAACAGGAAAAATGGCAGCTAAAATTTTAAAAGGTGAAGCCAAAGCAGAAGATATTACCTATGAAACCATCAGCGAAAGCCAACTTTATGTTAATACCAAGGTAATGGAAAAATTCGGCATAACCATGCCCACAGATTTAGCAGACCGTGCCAACAACGTTGAAGAAGCAAAATAACAATTAGGAGTATTATCCATGACCAGTATATTACTTGGAATTTTAGAGCAAGGTATGATTTACGGTATTATTGCTTTGGGAGTATACATAACCTATAAAATTTTAGACTTTCCGGATTTAACCGTGGATGGCAGTTACCCTTTGGGTGCTGCCATTACGGCTTTACTGATATCAAACAATATATCACCATACCTTGCCCTTCTGTTTTCATTATTGGCAGGGGCTATGGCAGGGGTGGTAACAGGGCTTATCCACGTTAAAGGCAAAGTAAGGGATTTATTATCCGGTATTATTACCATGACCGCACTGTATTCCATTAATCTACACATTGCAGGTTCCGCCAATGTACCCTTATTTGAGTCCGTAACTATTTTTAATCACCCAATTAACGATGTTTTATTCCCGGGATTTTTGGCACCGTTTAAAACAGTTATAATCATCGGCATCATCACAATTTTAGCCAAAATAGGTATGGATTTATATTTAAAAACCAGAAATGGCTATCTCTTACAGGCAGTGGGTGATAATCACCATGTGGTAACATCTTTGGCACAAAACAAAGGCACAGTTAAAATTATTGGCTTAGCCATCGCCAATGGCTTAGTGGCACTGGCAGGCAGTATAATGTGCCAACAACAAAGATTTTTTGAAGTTACCATGGGCACAGGCACCATTGTTATTGGTTTAGCCGCTGTTATTATCGGCTTGAGTTTATTTAAAAAGTTATCCTTTGTAAAAGCCACCACAGCGGTGATTTTCGGCAGTATTCTTTACAAAGCCTGCGTAGCCACGGCAATAGCCTTGGGTATGCCGGCAAATGATATGAAATTAGCCACTGCGGTGCTGTTTTTAGTTATTCTTATCCTTAGCATGGAACGTAAAAAGAAGGTGAAACCATGTTAGAATTAAACAAAATTGTTAAAATTTATAATATTGGCACTGCCAATGAGCACCAACTCTTTGATGATTTTAATTTAACCGTAAAAACAGGGGAATTTGCTTCGGTTATAGGCTCCAACGGCAGCGGTAAAACTACCATGCTAAATATCATCTGCGGCACTATTCCCATGGAAAGCGGAGATATTTTACTGGACAAAAAAAGCATAAAAAAAATCCCCGATTACAAGCGCACAAAACGCATTGGCCGTGTTTATCAAGACCCGGGCATGGGCACTTGCGGAGATTTAACAATTTTAGAAAATATGGCTTTGGCAGATTGTAAAGGTAAATCTTTTAACCTTAAATTTGGTGTAAATAAAAAAAGAATCCCCTACTATCAGGAATTATTACAGCAATTAAATTTAGGTTTGGAAAATAATATGAATACCAAGGTTGGCTCACTTTCCGGTGGGCAACGTCAAGCCATGGCGCTGTTAATGTCTACTATGGCGGATTTGGATTTTCTTATATTAGATGAACACACCGCAGCTTTAGACCCCAAAACCGCAGAAACTATTATGGAGCTTACCAATACCATAGTCCAAAAAAAGGCTCTTACCACCATTATGGTTACTCACAATTTACGCCATGCCCAAACCTATGGCAGCCGCTTAATTATGATGGACAAAGGTGAAATCATCTTAGATAAAAAAGATAAGGAAAAAGAAGCGGTTACAGTTGAATATTTACTTAAAATATTCAACGATATCAGTGTTGAATGCGGCAACTAAATAATATTTTAAAACAGCGTTGCCCATATGTGCACAAAACGAACTTTGACCTTTTCATTGATTTGTCGTATAATTAATTTATGGTATAATATATATAATGATTTAAAATTATTAACTTATTAAAGCTTATGGCAAATTGCCATTTTCCTTTGATTTACCAAAATCCTTTAATAATTTAATTTATCATATCATTAAATACTAATTCATTGACAGGAGAATTTACATGAAAAAAGTATTTGCTTTACTGCTTTCTGTGTTGTTAGTTTTTACAATTTCAGGCTGCAATAGCAATGAAGATGAAGAAATACCCATGGAATACACCGTAGGTATAGCAGTTTATGGAGATCATGCCGCCTTAAACCATTGTAAACAAGGAATTATTGAAACCTTGGAAGAAGAAGGCATAATTAAAGACGAGAACTTAAATCTTATCACAGGCAATGCCCTTTATGAGCCAAAAGAAGCAGAACAACTAACAAAAAGCTTTTTAGCTCAAAAAGCAAATTTAATCTGTGCCATAGGCACACCCATGGCGGAAAGTGCAGTAAAAATTGCCAAAGATACCGATATTCCCACGGTTTTTGCTGCTGTTACAGACCCTGTTTCTGCAAATTTAAAAAACACCAATGCCACCGGAGTTTGTGACCAAGTTGCCGCTGAAACGCAATTAAAAGCCATTCGTGGTTTAATGCCCCAAGCCACTAAAATTGGTATTATTTACAGTGCCAATGAAACCAATGCTTTATATTCTTTAGAGCAATATAAAAAACTGGCAGCTCAACATGGCTTTGAAATAATTGCAAGCCCCATCAATATTGCCACGGATATTCCCTTGGCGGCGGATAATTTACTATTACAGGTAGATTGTATGACCATGTTAAATGACAATACCGTAGTTGGCTCTTTGGGCACAGTATTAAAAAAAGCCAATGCTTTGGGTATACCTGTATTTGGCAGTGAAGTATCTCAGGTTAAAAAAGGCTGCATTGCAGGGATTGGCAACGACTACAAAATAATAGGCAATAAAGCAGGAAAAATCATTGCGAAAATTCTTAAAGGTGAAGCAAAAGCCACAGATATTCCCTATGAAACAGTAAAAGACGATACCTTTTATATTAACCCCGAAGTAATGACCAGCTTTGATATAACATTACCTGAAGGAATGAAGGAATATGCCAAAGACATAAATACCATTGATGAAGAAGAATAAAATTTAAGATAAAATAAAAGCAGAAACCCAAAGGGTTCCTGCTCAGATTGTCAAAAAACATAGTTTTTTGACAAGATGTCAGGCTGTTAAGAAAGCCTTAGATTCGGTAAAACTCCCTGAGCAGCGACTGTGCAGTGTACCTAAATGTACATAAGCAGTGGGTGGGAAGGGATTTTGCCGAATATCAGACTTTATCAACAGCCTAAAAGCAGAAACCCATTGGGTTTCTGCTTTTTTATTGTCAATATATATTGCTTATAAGGTTTTTTGTCTTACCACTTCAAACATCATAATTGCAGCCGCAGCCCCGGCATTTAATGAGGATATATGCCCCTGCATGGGAATGCTGAGTTTAAAATCGCAATTTTCCAAAAGTAAACGGGGAATGCCACGATCCTCACCGCCAATTACCATTAAAATTGCGCCTTTTATTTCCTGCTCCCAAAGGGATGTGCCTGCCATATCTGCACCGTAAACCCATAATCCCTGTTCTTTAAGATATTTAGCGGTTTGCACCAAATTACTAACCCGTGCCACAGGAACATATTCCGTTGCTCCCGCTGAAACCTTAGCCACAGTGGCATTTAAGCCCACACTGTTATTCTTGGAAATAATAATGCCATGAACCCCTGCTATATCCGCAGAACGCATAATGGCACCAAGGTTTTGGGGACTTTCCAATTCTGCCAACATTAAAATAAACGGAGCCTCTCCTTTATTCTTGGCGGCGGCTAAAATATCATCTACATCAACATAATCATGGGAAGCTACCGCAGCTATAACCCCTTGATGATTGCCCTCAAACATTTCATTTAATTTGTTTTTGGGCACCACTGATGTGGGTATTTTTTTTGCCTTGGCTATGGCTATTATTTGCTTAATAGAACCCTCTTGATTACCCTCAGCAAAGAAAATTTTATTGATGCTATGCCCGGATTTTAAGGCTTCCAACACGCCGTTTCTACCGGGAATAAATTCACTCATATGTTACTCCTAACACAATATATTCGCAACGGGAGCATAGATAAAAAATATTTTACCTTATTTACTCTCGCCATGGTCACTTCCATTTTTTTTAATAAATTCATACAATATCCCAAAAATCTGATCCAACCTTTGGGTTTCACCACCTAAATACAATGCTCCCACCAAAGCCTCCACAGCTGTGGCTTTACGGTAATCCTGAACATCTGTATTTTTGGGTTGATGACCTGATTTTGAATTTCTGCCACGTTTTAAAACTTCTGTTTCCTGTTCACTTAAGCTTGGCAAAATTTCATGGTAAAACTTACTTTGGAAAGTAGCTTTCACAAAAGCTACGGCATCATGGTGCAATTCTTCTGGTTTTCTTATGCCTTGCTCCAGTAAATAGCATCTAACCGCCATTTCATAAACTCCATCACCTATATATGCCAAAGTTAATGAAGGCAGTGTTATAGCTTCACTCCAATTCATTAAGTTTACTTCTCCTTTTTCCAACGGGGGCCATCGGGAGCATCCTCGATAACAATACCTATTGCCTTTAATTCATCACGAATATAGTCCGCAGTACCCCAATCTTTTGCCGCCCTGGCTTTGGTGCGCATAGCCATGATAATATTCAACAATTCGTTACTTAAATCATCGCCCTTTTCTTCTTGGGGAACAATTACATTCATTACTTCATTAAGTTCGCCAAAGAAAGCTAAAACTCCTTTTAAAGCAGCTATGGTATCTGCACCACCGGAAAATCCCTGGACATTGACGATGCTGTTAACATCACGGCACAAATCAAAAACCGATGCCAAAGCCAAAGATGTGTTAAAATCATCATTCATGGCATCTTTAAATTTTTTGCGAGTTTCCGTGGTAATGGCACTAAGTTTTTCCGGAGCATCACTATCTGCTCCCTCTTGTTTTTCTAATAAAGCTAATTTTTCTTCGGTAAGACGATAGGCATTCCAAATTCTTTCCAAAGATTTGGCAGATGCTTCCAACTTTTTATCATCAAAATCCAAGGGGCTTCTATAATGGGTAGACATTAAATAAAACCGCACCACAGGCCCGGGGAATTTATCTAAAATATCACGGAGCAAAAAGAAATTTCCCAAAGATTTAGACATTTTTTCCGAATTGATGGTAATAAAGCCGTTGTGTATCCAATAATTTACGGATTTGCAGCAATTACAACCTTCACTTTGAGCAATTTCATTTTCATGATGTGGGAAGATTAAATCCGCACCGCCACCATGGATATCAAAGGTTTTACCCAAATATTTTGAGGACATAGCGGAGCATTCAATATGCCAACCCGGACGACCCATACCCCAAGGACTTTCCCAAGCAGGTTCTCCGGGCTTTGCTGCTTTCCACAAAGCAAAATCCATGGGGTCACGTTTTTGTTCATCCACAGCAATCCGTGCTCCTGATTGCATTTCATCCAAAGAGCGACCTGAAAGTTTGCCATAGCCTTTAAATTTACGCACTTCAAAGTAAACATCACCATCTATTTCATAACCTAAACCGTTATCGATAATACCCTGAACCATTTTGATAATATCATCCATATGCTCGGTAACACGGGGGTGCACATCTGCACGTTTTACCCCTAATCTATCGGCATCTTCAAAATAAGCCGCAATATATTTTTCCGCCAAATCTTTGGGGTCTATCCCCTCCTCATTGGCTCTGTTGATAATTTTATCATCCACATCGGTAAAATTTTGCACATAGGTAACATCATAGCCAATATAGGCAAAATAACGGCGGATAACATCAAAAGCCACGATGGGTCTGGCATTGCCCAAATGAATATAATTATAAGTAGTTGGGCCGCAAACATACATTTTAACCTTGCCATCTTCGGTGGGGATAAAATCTTCTTTACGATTATGTAGGGTATTATAGATTCTTACTGTCATTCTCTTTCTCCTTTAATTTTCCTTCCAAATCAGCTATACGGGCTGATAATTCGTCTATTTTTTCAAATACGGGGTCTGTGCAGATACCATCTTCCACACCATCAAAGCAATCAACTTTACTGCCATCTTTCACAACTATACGGCCTGGCACACCCACTACGGTGCAATTATCCGGAACATCATTAATAACCACAGAACCTGCCCCAATTTTAACATTATTGCCAATGGTGATAGACCCCAAAACAATGGCATTGGAGCTAACCACCACATTGTGGCCTAAAGTTGGGTGGCGTTTACCATTTTCTTTACCTGTGCCACCTAAAACCACGCCTTTATATAGGGTAACATTTTTACCTATTTCCGTGGTTTCACCAATAACTATGCCCATGCCATGGTCTATAAAAAAACCTTCGGATATTTTAGCACCGGGATGTATTTCCACCCCTGTGAAAAAGCGGTTCATATGGGCTATCCATCTGGCAAAAATATACCTTTTATGTTTAAAGAACCAATGTGCCAAGCGATGCCCCCAAATGGCATGAAGCCCAGGGGAGCATAAAAAAGTTTCCCAAGCCGAAGTAGCTGCGGGGTCACGCTCCATCACTGCCTTTATATCACGTTTTGCTCTATTAAACATTGTATTTCCTCCATAAAAAAAGCCAACTCCTGTACAGAGACAGGGGTTAGCCGTGGTTCCACTCTGATTTACGGCATAAAAACACCGTATCTCTAACCCGTAACGTGGGCAACGTTCTCACCTACTATATTCGGCAAGACAGCTCAAAAGTGCACTTCAAAAAAGTTTCATCAAGAACGCTCCCAGCCGCCGACGCTCTCTCTCTTGGACTCTGCTTTTTTTACTTTCTTTTTCATAGCCTATTTTAACTAATATATTATATAAATATAACAAAGGAAAAGCAACTTGTCAATGTAAAAAATAATTTAATTTTAGCCACAGCAATAATTTTAGGTTAAACTGTGGCTGTATCCCC
>JAVXOZ010000030.1:0-24894 GCA_036644995.1 Clostridiales bacterium
CCGCCTTGACCTTGTGTACCCTGTGCAGGACGATTTTGATAGCCGCCCTGACCTTGTCTATTCTGATAACCACCTTGACCACCCTGGTTGTTTCCTTTTTGGAAAGTACCCTGCTGTCTGGCTTGGTTATTATTTTTTGCAAAAACTCCTTGCTGACGAGCTTGATTTTCATTCTTTTTAAACACGCCTTGCTGTCTGGGCTGGGTTGTTTCGGGAATTTCTGTACTTATTTTTACTTTTTGAGCAGGCTTAACTTCACTGGTGGCGGCTCCATTAACAGCAGTTTCAACTTTAGGAGTTTCCGCAGATTTCACCACAGCTTTGTCTTCTTTGGGGGATTTTTCGGCTAAGTTTTCCTGAACTTTTTCTTTTTGCGGTTCAGCATCTTTTTCCTTGGCAATAACAGGGGTTATTTTTTCTTCTTGCACAGGTTTAACTTCTGATTTAATCTCTGTTTTAACATCAGATTTACTTTCTGCTTTAGCATCAGCTTTCACTTCATGCTTTTTTTGTTCCTTAACAGCAGTAGCCTCATGTTCCACAACAGGGTTCACCTTAGTTTTTTCTGCTTTTTCCTGTTTTTCACCATTTTTTTGCTCCTCAAGAGCAATTTTTGGGCGCACAATCTCCCTAAGCATATCAGCATGCTTATCCTCAATGGTACTCATATGGTTCTTTACTTCGGCACCCATTTTTCCCAATCGACGAATCACATCCTTGCTCTCCATCCCCAGTTCTTTTCCTAACTCATACACTCTTACTTTTGTCATAAACAAACCCCCAATTCCCGAATTCACAGCTTAAGCTTAAATTTTGATATATTTTTGTAAAGTCTCGGCGAAACCTCTATCCATGATAAGTGCCGCATTCCTCGGTGATTTTCCCATGGATAGCCCCAGCTCCCCTTTGGTGCCGAAAACCAAAAAAGGTATACCGTGACGTTCAGCCGCATTTTCCATTTTGTTCTTAGTGTCTTCCGATGCATCTTCTACTACGATTAAGAGAGAAGCACTCTTTTTGTTAACTTTAGATAAAACTGTTTCTTCACCGGAATGTATTTTCCCCGCTTTTTGAGCAAAACCCAAAAGCGAGTAAATTTTTTCTTCATTTGCAATCATTGTTCATCGCCTCAGCAAGACTCTCATAAACTTCTTGTGAAATTGTAATATTTAAAGCTCTATCAAGTCCCCGAGATTTTTTTGCCCTTTCCAAGCATTGACCGGAAAAGCAAATATAAGCTCCTCTACCGGACATTTTGCCTGTGGCATCCAACCGTGTTTCACCTTCCGGCGTTCTCACAATGCGGATAAGCTCTCGCTTTTCCTTCATTTCACGGCAACCCACACACATACGTTGGGGTATTTTTTTCCCAGTCATATTAAACCTCCTCAGAGATTACCTCTGCGGCAATGGCAGCATCTTCTGTATTGCACTGCGCTACGGTTTCTTCTGTTTCGGTACCGCACTGTTCTACGGCTTCTTCTGTTTCCAATGTTTCTAATGTTTCTTCTGTTTCTTCTGTGGCGGTTTCTATGTTTTGCTCAAAACCCGATTCCAATGTTTCCGTTGCTAATTCTTCAACATTTTCTATGGAGGTTTCTTCCTCTATAAAGTTACCTTCTGCCACATTTTCCACAATCATATCTTGGGCTGTTTCATCATCTATAAAAACTTCATCTTCAACTTCTTCTAAGTATTCCATATCTGAAGATGCCTTAATATCTATTTTCCAACCGGTTAACTTCACAGCCAGCCGTGCATTTTGTCCTTCCTTACCAATAGCCAATGAAAGCTGATAATTAGGAACTATTACTCTGGCAAATTTTTCTTCGGGCAATACTTCCACTGCTTCAACTTTAGCAGGGCTTAAAGCATTGCTGATGAAAATATCCGGCTCCGGACTCCATTTAACAATATCTATTTTTTCGCCACGCAATTCATCCACAATGGATTGAACACGCATACCCTTGGCACCAACACAGGCTCCCAAGGAATCCACATTTTCATCTTTGCTGTAAACTGCAATTTTAGAGCGACTCCCTGCTTCTCTGGCTATGCTTTTTATTTCCACAATACCATCATAAATTTCAGGTACCTCTTGTTCAAAAAGACGTTTTAAAAGTCCCGGATGGGTTCTGGAAACCACAACCTGAGGACCTTTGTTGCTTTTTTTAATTTCCACCATATATACACGCAAACGGTCACCATGGCGATATGTTTCACCGGGGATTTGTTCATTTGGTGTGAGGATAGCTTCGGTTTTACCAATATCCAAAAATACGTTTTTATTTTCAACTCTTTGGATAATACCCATAAGGATATCGCCTTCCATATTCATGTATTCATCAAAAATAACGTTTCTTTCAGCTTCTCTCATTCTTTGCACAACCACTTGCTTGGCAGTTTGTGCAGCAATGCGTCCAAAATCACGTGGGGTAACCTCAGATTCGTAAATATCTCCGGGTTCATAACCGGGGTTAATTTTTTCAGCTTCAGCAAGGCTAATTTCCAAGCGTTCATCTTCTACATCTTCTACAATATTTTTACGGGAAAACACATGAAAATCACCGGTTTCCCTGTTTATTTCTGTTCTCACATTTTGGGAAGATCCAAAATTCTTTTTATACGCAGAAACCAATGCTGCGTCAATAGCATCTAAAATAATATCTGCGGAAATATTTCTTTCTTTTTCCAAGTCCTTGAGAGCTTCTAAAAATTCGACGTTCATGAGTAAACCTCCTAAAATACGGAAAGATTGGCTTTGGCAATCTTATCAAAGGGAAAAACCATGTTTTCCCCATCTACATCCAATGTTAATTCGCAATCATTTGCGTTTTGTAATATACCAACGATTTCTTTTTTGCCATTGAAAGGGGAATAAAATTTTAAATAAATTTTTTCGCCCATTACTTTAGCAAAATGTGCCGCTGTTTTTAATTTTCTTTCAATACCCGGAGAGGATACTTCAAGATAGTAAGCCTCAGGGATTGGGTCCATTTCATCTAAGGGTGTATTAATTAAATCAGTTACCTTTTCGCAATCGTCCAAATCTATACCGCCATCTTTATCAATATAGATTCGCAGGTAATATTCACCGGCTTCTTTTACATATTCGATATCATAAATTTCATAGGGACTATCGAGAAAAAGTGGTGCAATACACCGTTCTACCCGAGCTTCGGTATTTTGTTTTTTTTCCATACAGGCTCTCCGTTTTAAAAAAAGTTTTATATCATGTAAAAGAGTGGGCAAAGCCCACTCTCTACTGTAACACTATATTATCATTAAGATTATAGCATAGAGGTAGTATTATGTCAAGTCTTTGAGGAGTTCACCCAATAGGTATACACGGTTAAAAGGAAAATGAAAATAATAACCATATGTAAAATCTTTAATATATGCCAACATCTTTTTGGCATTTTCAATGCCTATTGCCTCACCCTCATCACGGGTCATGGTTAAATCATAGCTTTCTATAATATCTTGAGGCACGTTAACTCCGGATATATGAGAATTAACATACTCCGCATTTTTACGGTTCACCAAAGGCATTACGCCGCAATAAATTTTGGCGTTGGTTTCCTGAGCAATGGTTCTTACTGTGTCCGCATCTTCTTTGCAATAAACAGGGCGACTAAAAAAGAACAAAGCCCCTTTTTGCATTTTCGCCTTCACGCTTTTAATTTCCGAATCAATAGCATCTTTTGCATAATTTACACCGCCACCATAGCGAATGGGACTTCGGTGTAATTCATAATGGTTAAGGTCTGCGGCAATATTCATTAAAGAAACAGAATTACAATCAAAAACAGGCTTTATGGCTTCTCTTTTGGCAAACAGCACATCATCACCGGTGATAAACAGCATATTTCTTATGCCATTGGCATGAGCACCTAAAATTTGTGAACGCAAGGATAAAGCATTTTTATCACGGCAACACAAATGGGGTATTACATCCATACCTAATTCTTCTCGAATTTTAACTGCTGTAAGCACAGAATCCACACAGCATACCCCGCCGGGTGAATCTGAAAAAGTTACCGAAGTAATATTATAATCTTTTAATTGCCTTGCTGACTTTAATAATTCTGATAAATCTCCATTTTTAGGAGGGGTCAACTCAACCATAATAAATTTTTTATTGCTTATCATTTTCTTCACCATGACTTTACTATTATTACATTATGTTTTTACACGCTATATTTTAATTATACCACATTATATCTTAAAAGTTAATATGATTATTTTTTATTGCGTGTAAAATAAACTTACATTATTAAACATTACCAATATACTCACTCTTTGGCAATGAAATTCCATAAAATAATATCAAAGCTAAATATTGGCACGAATATTCCATACCAAAGTTTTATTCCACACCTAAAAACACACAAATTCTCAATTAAAATACACTTTATCATAATTTTTATTATAATTAATGGTGAGAAAATTAAGTTAAAATACATATTTTATGACAGTTTCGACAAATTTAGACATTATGCCACATGATTAGACTAATTTATCTCTTGATTTGCTTTATGGTAAATGCTAATATTATTTTCAGCCTATAAAACATATTAAAATAAGAAATGCACAGCTAATTTATCATAACACTACATTCAATTTACCATAACACTACATTTGGTTGATAGAGAAATTGCAAAATAATTTTGCAAAGACATATTCGCTGGCGTAAATCATACGTCGTCTTCAATAAATTTGGCAATTTCTCTTTTCAATATTAGCAAAATTTTAGCAAGTAAATATTACTATTCATATTTGTTATAAAATAAATTACACTTTTTAGTTTTAAATATTACTGGTTTTAAATATTACTGATGTTACACAATTTAGGTTCATTTTACAAGCTCCATCAGATTTCAGCTTCTTGATTGAGCTTGTATTTCATACCTCATAATAAAGAGAATTATAGAAAAAAGTATTCTTAATTATGAGAAATTAATACTTTATTCTCTGATTTTCCGTTTTGTTTGTGACCGCACCAAGGTGTGGTCAATTTTTTTAAACCAAATTATTTTTTTTAAACCAAATTTATAAAATAAGGTAATAATTACATAAAATTCTAAATACACAAATAATAAATTCGCACAATATGTAACTGTGCGAATTTATTATTTAAAATCATTTATTAAATTTTAGTTGCATTTGGAATAGCCACAGGTGTGGCATAAAACACAGCCGCCTTCATGCTCCAAAACACTGTGGCATTCCGGGCACCTTGCTCTGTTGCCATCTTCTTCATTTTGAATTTCTTCAATTTCTGCGGCAATATTATCCAAATCCAAACCATGTTTTTCGCTATCGCCATTGGGTACGGTTTTTAGCATTCTTTCCAAAGTTTTGGCTATGGCATCGGGGCAAGATAATGCCCGAACATCTGCTCCCTTAGCTTTTCTTGCCAAGGTAGAGGGGCAGCGTATGCCTTTTAATTGCTCAATAACCGCTTTAGGGTCAATACCTGAACGCATTGCCAAAGATACTAAACGGCTGGTAGCCTCGGTTTGAGATGGGCAACCCCCACCTTTACCCAAATTTGTAAATACTTCACAAATGCCATGTTCATCACAATTTACGGTAATGTAAAGATTGCCACAGCCTGCTATGGCTTTTTCCGTCATTCCTTGGGTAACACCGGGACGATGCCGTGGTGCAATACCTTCCTCAGTTCGTGTTTCCGTTTTTTTAGATTCGGAACCAATATTTAGCACCTGCTCATCACGGGAACCATCACGATAAACCGTAATACCTTTACAGCCCAATTCATATGCCATCATATAGGCTTTGGCAATATCATCCATTGATGCCTCGGTGGGGAAATTAATGGTTTTAGATACCGCATTGTCCGTATATTTTTGAAAAACACTTTGAATTTTAATATGCCATTGAGGTTCAATATCTCTGGTGGTTACAAAAATTCTTTTTACATCATCGGGAATTTCCGCAATATTGGCAATGGAACCTTGTTCTATAACTTTTTCCATTATTTCTTCGCTGTAAAAACCACGGTCTTTTGCCACCTGCTCAAAATAAGGGTGAACTTCCATCAATTTATCACCATCCATACAGAGCTTGTAATAAGCTATGCCAAAAAGCGGTTCAATCCCTGAAGAACAACCGGCAATCATACTGATAGTACCTGTAGGAGCAATAGTTGTGGTGGTGGCATTTCTCAACTTTTTGCCTTCTTTTTCCCAAGTGCTGCCGGGAAAACCGGGAAAAGTTCCTTTTTCCTGCGCCAATGCTAAGCTTGCTTCTTTGGATTTTTCATCCACAAAGGACATTATTTTTTCTGCAACTTCCACAGCTTCCAAAGAATTATAAGGAACCCCCATGCGACAAAGCACATCGGCAAAGCCCATAATTCCAAGACCGATTTTTCTGGTGGTTTTGGTCATTTTATCAATTTCTTCAAGAGGATACATATTCATATCTATAACATTATCCAAGAAATTTACGCAGAGTTTTACAACCTCGCCCAAGCGTTGAAAATTAACTCCATGCAAAGCTTCTTCATAAAAATTAATAAGGTTAATAGAGCCTAAATTGCAGCTTTCAAAGGGCAAAAGAGGCTGCTCCCCACAGGGATTGGTACTTTCCACAGAACCAAGATGAGGAACGGGATTTTTTTTATTTACCTCATCCATAAATATAATACCAGGCTCACCGTTGAGCCATGCTTTTTCCACAATTAAATCAAAAACATCTTTGGCTTTTAATTTATTAACTGTTTTCCCCGTGGAAGGCTCAATGAGATTATATTCCCCATCCACTTCCAAAGCCGCCATAAAATCATCGGTTAACCAAACGCTAAGGTTAAAATTGGTTAATTCTGTTTTATTTTCTTTGGCACGAATAAAGTCTATAATATCCGGATGGTCAACACGGAGAATACCCATATTGGCACCTCTCCTTTTGCCACCCTGTTTCACAGCTTCCGTAGCCATGTTAAACACCTTCATAAAACTTAGAGGTCCGGATGCCACACCACCTGTGGATTGAACCGTAGCCCCACGGGAACGCAACCGAGAAAAACTAAAACCTGTGCCCCCGCCGCTTTTATGTATTAAAGCGGTATTTTTTATGGTTTCAAATATTTTTTCCATGGAATCCTGTATAGGCAAAACAAAACACGCAGAAAGCTGACCCAAAGTATACCCTGCATTCATCAAAGTTGGGGAATTGGGCAAAAAGTCCAAATCCGTCATCACGGTATAATATTTTGCAGCTAATTCCGCAATTTCATTTTCACTTTTTCCATAATTTTTTTCCGCAGTGGCTATAAAATTAGCCACACGATGAAAAAGCTCGTCCACGGTTTCATCAATTTCATTATTTTCATCACGGTGCAAATAGCGTCTTTCCAAAACCGTAGTAGCATTTTCCGATATGATACTCATTTTAATACCTCCTAAAATCCTAAGCTTTTATTCAAAATAGCGGATACCCGAAGCAAAAATTTTCTGATCATATTCACCTGGTACATTGCGGTATAAGCCGTTTATATAACGTTCAGAATGACCCATTTTGCCAAATATCAACCCATCTTTACTGGTAATACCCTCCACAGCCATGGTGGAACCATTGGGATTATCCGGTGATACCATGGTGGCTTTACCTTGTCTATTAACATATTGGCTGGCAATTTGACCATGGGCAAGCATTTCACCTATTTGTTTTGTGGTTGCCACAAAGCGACCTTCACCGTGGGAAATGGGCACATTGTAAACCCCACCCAATTCTGCTCCGCTGAGCCAAGGAGATAGCTTAGAAACCACCTTAGTACGAACTATGGTAGATATATGCCGACCAATATTATTAAAGGTTAACGTGGGATCATCATTTTTTAATTCTCTAATTTCACCATAGGGTAAAAGACCTAATTTTACCAAAGCCTGAAAACCATTGCAGATGCCCAAAACCAAATTCTTCTTATCCAAATGTTCTGAAACTGCCTCCATAACTTGGGGGTTTCTAAACATAGCCGTAATGAATTTTCCCGAACCTTCAGGTTCATCCCCTGCACTGAAACCACCGGGCAACATTAATATTTGGCTTTCTTTAAGGCTTGCTGCCAATTCTTCAATGGATTCCTGTAATTCTTTTGGAGTTTGATTACGAACTACCAAAATTTTACTTTCTCCCCCTGCCCTGTTAAAAGCAGCGGCGGTATCATATTCACAATTTGTACCGGGGAAAACAGGAATTAAAACCTTGGCTTTGGCTTTTTGGGGATTAGAAATATTGATGCTTTCCTTCCATTTGGAGCACATCACATCGTCTTCTTTTTCCGGTAAAAAAGCAGGGTAAATTTCTTCCATTGCGGAAAGATAGGCTTCCACCAAGGGCATTAATGAGATAGTTTCTTCCTTATATTTAATAACACGTTCTTCTGTGGTTTCACCAATAATTTCACAGGGGAAATCACCAATATTATCCACATTGGACATTTCCAATAATATGCTGCCATAACCGGGTTGTAACAGGTCAGACATTTCCCTATCTTTAAGGTTAACCCCTATGGCATTGCCTAAAGTGCAATGAATCAAGGCTTCACCGATGCCGCCTTCTTTTAAACTGATGGCAGAGAGAATTTTACCCTCTGTATTCCACTTTTGTACAGTTTCAAATAAAGCTTTTTGGTGCTGAAAATCAGGTATCAAATTGGCATCTCTTTTAGCACTTAAAAGCACCAATTTACTGCCGCCTTGTTTAAATTCAGGACTTAAAACCTTATTATCTTCGGTAACACCCACAGCAAAAGATACCAAAGAAGGGGGCACATTTATTTCTTTAAAGGAACCGGACATACTGTCCTTACCGCCAATAGCAGGGATATCAAAACCACGCTGGGCAGTAAATGCACCTAAAAGTGCAGCTAAAGGCTTACCCCAACGGATTGAATCCTTTTTCAATTTTTCAAAATATTCTTGCAGGGTTAAACGCACGGTTTTATAATCACCGCCCATTGCCACCAATCTGGTCACACTCTCCAAAACCGCATATACACCGCCGTGGAAAGGGCTCCAATGAGCAAATTTGGGGTTAAAGCCATGTGCCATCAAAGATGTGGTTTTAGTTGTCCCATGTAAAACAGGAATATGGGCTGCCATACCTTCCACAGGTGTTAACTGATTAACACCACCAAAGGGCATAAGCACAGAACCTGCACCGATTGTACCATCAAACATTTCCCCTAAGCCCTTTTGTGAGGCTATATTATTATCCAAAGCCATTAAAATTAAAGCTTCTTCCAAGCTATCCTTGGTGCGGATATTGCCCAAAGCCGTTATGGGATTTTCAGGCTCGGGAGGTAAAACTTCTATATCTATATGTTGACGCACACCGCCACTGTTGAGGAAATCACGATTCAAATCCACAACTTTTTGACCTTTAAAAATCATTTCCAAGCGATTTGTATCGGTAACTTCGGCAATTTGAGTGCACTCCAAATTCTCTCTTTGAGCACGGGCGGTAAATTCCGCCTTATCTTCAGGGGCAATAACCACAGCCATGCGTTCCTGAGATTCGGAAATAGCAATTTCCGTACCGTCCAAGCCCTGATATTTCAAAGGAACTTTATTTAAGTCAATGGTTAGGCTATCGGTTAATTCACCAACTGCCACAGATACACCACCTGCACCAAAATCGTTGCAGCGTTTTATCATGGCGGTTAATTCACCATCACGGAACAAACGCTGAATTTTCCGTTCTGTGGGGGGATTACCTTTTTGAACTTCCGCACCGCTTTTATGTATGCTCTCCTCGGTATGCTCCTTGGAAGAACCTGTGGCTCCACCTAAACCATCACGCCCTGTTCTGCCACCTAAAAGCAGCACAATATCACCTTTTTGAGGTTCCTCACGGCGCACAGCCTTTTCTTGAACCGCACCAACAACCGCACCTATTTCCATGCGTTTGGCAATAAAGCCATCATCATATATTTCCACAACTTTACCGGTGGCTAAACCAATTTGATTACCATAGGAACTATAGCCATGGGCGGCTTCTTTGCAAATTTTACGCTGGGGCAATTTCCCCGGCAATGTCATATTCACAGCACAGCGAGGATCACCTGCACCGGTTACCCGCATGGCTTGGTAAACATATGCTCTCCCGGAAAGGGGATCACGTATGGCGCCTCCCAAACAAGTGGCAGCACCCCCAAAAGGTTCAATTTCTGTGGGGTGATTATGGGTTTCGTTTTTAAAGAGTAAAAGCCAATCTTCATCTTTACCATCTACATCAACTTTTATTTTGATGGTACAAGCATTAATTTCGTCGCTTTCATCCAAATCCGCCAAACGACCATTTTTCCTCATTTCTTTCATTGCCAAAGTGGCAATATCCATAAGGCATTGAGGTTTAGAATCACGGTTTTCGTAAACATTATCTCTGGTATTTTGATAATCTTCCCAAGCTTCTACCACGGGATCCATAAAGAAACCCGGGCGAAATTTAACGTCATCTATCACTGTCATAAAGGTGGTATGGCGACAATGGTCGCTCCAATAGGTATCTAAAACTTTAATCTCCGTTAAAGTTGGATTGCGTTTTTCCTTAATAAAAAAATCTCTGGTAAAAAAGAAATCTTCCACAGACATGGCAAGTCCAAGACTTTGATACAATTTTTCCAAATCTGCATCTGCCATAGTAATAAAATCGGAAATTTCAGCCACAGAATCCGGGGGTGGTGCTTCTTCTCTGATAGATTTTGGTTTTTCCAAAGGTATTTCCGTGGAATCCACAGGGTTAATTGCATAATTTTTAATTTTTTGCCATTCTTCTTCGGTAATATCACCACTTAAAGCCCAAACTCTGGCACAGCCCAAAGCTTCGGTTTTATGGCCTGTGATAATTTCCAAACATTGAGCCGCAGAATCCGCTCTTTGGTCATATTGACCCGGCAAATACATAAAGGCAAAGGCTCTCTCATTGGGTTTTAAGGGAATTTCTTCATCATAACAATTATCTACGGGTGGTTCGGAAAAAACAGTTATTTTACCTTGAGCTGCCTCTTTATCTGATAGCCCTTCAACATCATAAACATTGAAAATTCGCAAAGACTTTAAGCCCTTACAGTTTAAAATGTGGATTAAATCTCTTAAAATATGGTTAGCCTCCACATCAAAGCCTTTTTTCTTTTCTACAATAATACGCCTGATATTGGTTGTCATCTTGACCTCCTATTTTATGTATTCTAAAAATTCTTCTTCGGTGAAAATGGAAATATCCAGACTTTGAGCTTTTTTCAGCTTAGAACCGGGTTTTTCTCCTGCCACCAAATAATTGAGATTTTTACTTACACCGCTTAAAATTTTACCCCCACGGGCTTTCACCATGGCTTCGGCTTCTGGGCGCTTTAGCGTAGGCAAGGTGCCTGTAAAAAGAAAAGTTTTTCCCATTAACGAAGCATCCACCACCAGATTTTTTACGTTCATATCCACGCCATTTGCTGCTAATTTTACAATGAGATTTCTGTTTTCCTTAAGGGTTAAATATTGGTAAAGGCTATCGGCTATGATTTTACCAATTTCTGCAATATCCCCCAGCCACAAACTATCTTCATTATTATCTATATCACTTAAAAGCTTATCCATAGAGCCAAAATGCTCTGCTAAATTACCTGCGGTTACCACCCCCACATGGGGAATACCCAAAGCAAAGAGCAAACGGTCAAGTCCTGCTTGTTTGCTGTTTTCAATGGCATTGATGAGATTATCCGCACTTTTTTCCCCCATTTTTTCCAAGGGAATTATATCTTCTTTTTTTAATTCATAAATATCCGCAACATTTTTAATCAAGGATTGTGCCAGCAATGTTTCAACTATGGCTGCACCCAGTCCATCAATATCCATGGCATTTTTAGATACAAAATGCTTAATATTCTCTTTTATGCGGCCGGGACAATTTTCATTGATGCACCGCCAAGCAACTTCACCTTCAAATTTAACCACTTCACCGCTGCAAACAGGGCAAAGATGCGGAAAAACAAAAGGTAAGCTGCGATTTTCGCCATGGGCGGCTAAAGAACGAACCACCTCGGGAATCACATCACCTGCTTTGTGAATAATTACTTTGTCGCCTTCTCTGATATCTTTATCCCTTAAATAATCTTCATTATGCAGGCTTACTTTGGAGATAACCGAACCTGATAAAGTAATCGGGGTTAAAATTCCCAAGGGAGTGAGTATTCCTGTACGCCCCAAGGTTATTTCAATTTTTTCCAGAGTGGTTTTTCCCTCCAGAGGAGGAAATTTATAGGCAATGGAAAATTTGGGTGCTTTAGCAGTATAACCCAGTAATTCTCTATATTTAAAATCGTTTAATTTGAGCACCAAGCCATCAATATCATAATCAAGATTTTGACGATCTGCTGTCTTTTTTTCGATTAGTTCTTCCAATTTTGCTATTTCATCAATTTTTTCCCGTTGGGGGTTAACCAAAAAACCCTGCTGGGATAGAAAGTTTAATGTTTCCTCTTGGGTTTTAGGCAAATCTGTACCGCCATCTACAATATCGTAGGCAAATACCGCCAAAGGTCTTTTTGCTGTAATTTTAGAATCTAATTGTCTAAGGGACCCAGCCGCTGCATTTCGGGGATTGGCAAAAACAGGCTCCCCTGCTTCCTCTCTTTGGCGATTGAGAGCAACAAAATCCTCCTTAGGCAAATAGGCTTCACCACGGCAAACCAAGTGTCCTTTATAAGGAATGGTTAAAGGTACGGTTTTTACAGTACGCAAATTTTCCGTAATATTTTCACCAATTTTACCGTTACCTCTGGTGGCACCGCATTGGAAAATGCCATTTTCATATTCCAATGCCACGGTTAAGCCATCTATTTTCCATTCCAAAATATAAGTGGGATTTTCTACCCCTGCTTTTAAAATACGCTTATGAAAATCCACCAATTCTTCATAGGAAAAAGCATTGCTTAAAGAAAGTAAAGCCTGTTTATGCTCCACCTGGCCAAATTCCTTAGCCGCAGTACCCCCCACTCTTTTGGTGGGGCTATCCCATGCTGCTAAATCCGGATATAGCTTTTCCAAATTACCAAGCTCCCTTAAAGCCATGTCGTATTCCGCATCGCTTACTTTAGGAGCATCATCTTGGTAATATGCTTTATTCCATTGTTTTAATTGTTCTGTTAATTCTTTAATACGTGTTTTCATGTAAAACCTTATTTAATAATTTCTAAATTTGCGTATTCCAATAAAAAGTCTTTTACTCCCAATTCAGGGAAAGCAATATTAACTTTGCCTTCACCATCCATGGAAACAATAACACCTTCACCAAATTTACCATGGCGTACTTTATCACCCACTGCAAAATCCCCAATAGGTGAGGGGTGAATTTCTCTTTTTTCCATGCCCTTGGGCAATGGCAGTTTCATTTCGTTTAAAAAGCGAGAGGGCTTATTATACATAACACGACCCCAAAGTGTTCTGCGATAGGCTCGTAAAACTCGCAAATCATCTTTGGCACGGGTTACACCCACATAGCACAGGCGGCGTTCTTCCTCTATATCTTCTTCACTGCCGGATAAAATCGAACGAACATGGGGAAAAAGGCTTTCTTCCATACCCATTAAAAATACCACAGGAAATTCCAAACCCTTAGCCATGTGTATGGTCATCAGAGTTATATAATCATTTTTATCCATTTTATCCAAATCGGAGCTTAAGGATATACCTGAAAGGAAATTGGCAAGACCACCCTCCTCGGGATTGCTTTGATACGTTTTATCAAATTCTTGGGTAACGGTGAGAAATTCCGCCATATTTTCCAATCTGCTTACATTTTCCACATTGTTTTCCGCTTCCAACATTGTACGATAGCCGGTTTTTTCCCAAATTGCTTGGGCTAAAGCGGTAACATTATTTTCTTTGGCAATTACCATTAATTCTTTAATAGTATCTATAAATCCCTGCAAAGAACGACGTGCCGCAGATTTATATAATTCAGGGTCTACCCTATCTTTAATGGTATCCCAAATGGAAACACCCTGCTGTACACTGGCATCTTCCAGTTTTTCCAAAGTAACACCGCCGATACCACGGCGAGGCTCGTTAATTACCCGCAAAAGACTTACGTTATCGCCACTGTTTAAAATCAAACGCAAATATGCCACGGTATCTTTGATTTCTTTGCGTTCATAAAAACGTTGACCACCGAATACTTTATAGGGTATATTTTTACGCATCAGCACATCTTCAAGAACACGGCTTTGAGCATGGGTGCGATAGAAAACCGCCATATCTTTATAGGCATAATCCCCACGTTCCACCAAATCCTTGGCATTATCCCCGATGTAAACAGCCTCTGCCTTTTCATCCGCCAGCATTAAGGATTCCACCTCTTTGCCGCCTTCTCTGTGGGCATAGAGTTCTTTTTCCAATCTGCCGGTGTTATAGGCTATCAACTCATTTGCCACAGTTAAAATTGCCGAGGTGGAGCGATAGTTACACTCTAATTTGCAAACCTGAGCTTTGGGATAATCCCTGTTGAAATTTAAGATATTTTCGATTTTAGCACCACGAAAAGCATAGATACTTTGGTCGGGATCCCCAACCACAAAAATATTGCCGTTTTTACCTGCCAATAACCGTAAAAATCTATACTGAGCATCATTGGTATCTTGGTATTCATCCACCAATATATAGGGAAAGTGCTCACGATAGTGAGTTAAAACATCGTTACAGGTGGAAAAAAGTTCAACTACATAAAGGAGCAAATCGTCAAAATCCAAAGCGTTATTGGCTTTTTTCTGCTTTTCATAAGCATAGTAAATTTCCACCACTTGTTCTTCTTTGGCAGTTACAGCCATTTCTTCAAAGGCTTCCGGGGTAAGCATTTGATTTTTGGCATCACCGATAATACTCAAAACCATTGACGGGGTAAAATCTGCGGTATCAATATTTTTTTGCTTTAAAATTGATTTCACCAATGATTTTTGGTCTGCATCATCATATATCACAAAATCTCGGGTAATGCCGATGCGTTCCCCTTCCATACGCAATAATCGCAAACAAATGCGATGAAAGGTACCAACCCACAAACCATAGACATTATCCTCTAAAACCGTTGCCAAACGGGATTCCATTTCCTTGGCAGCCTTATTGGTAAAGGTCAGCGCCATTATTTCATTGGCACTGACCCCCATTTCATCTATGAGATATGCAATTCGTGAAGTCAACACCCGTGTTTTGCCGGAACCGGCACCAGCCACCACAAGCACAGGTCCATTACCTGCGGTAACAGCACTTTGTTGTTCTTCGTTTAAGCTATTTAAATATTCTCTCATTATTGCTCCTAATCTATTTACGGAATGCTTTGGCTCCTATGTCATGGCGGTATTGTAAACCGCTGAAATGAATTTTTTCAACTCTTGCATAGGCATCGTCAATGGCAGCCCGTAAATTATCCGCCAATGCCGTAACACCCAAAACACGACCACCGTTAGTGTAAAACACACCATCTTTTTTTATTGTACCGGCATGGAACACCAAAGATTCGGCGGTATTTTTACCAAGACCTGTAATTTCATCGCCTTTAATGGGATTTTCAGGATATCCCTTTGCTGCCATAACTACACAAGCAGCAAATTTATTCTTCCATTTTATTTCTATATCTGCCAAAGTGCCATTGTTAATGGCTTCTGTAATGGTAATTAAATCACTTTCTAACAAAGGAATAACAGCTTGGGTTTCAGGATCCCCAAATCTGGCATTAAATTCCAAAACTTGGATACCCTTAGGTCCAATCATCAATCCTGCGTAGAGCACACCACGATAAGGTTTTCCCTCTTTTTCCATAGCCGCAACCAAGGGTTTCATTACCTTTTCCATGGCTTCTTCTATAATTTCAGGAGAACCGATAGGAGCAGGAGCATAAGCACCCATGCCACCTGTATTGGGTCCTTTATCATTATCAAATATACGTTTATGGTCTTGAGAAGGAATCATGGGCACTACGGTTTTTCCATCGGTAAAGCCCAAAAGGCTCAATTCTTCACCTTCTAAAAATTCTTCAATAACAATTTGATTACCACTTTCACCAAAGATTTTATCTTCCATCATACTTTTCACCGCATCTTTGGCTTCTTGTGGATTTTCCGCAATAACCACACCTTTACCTGCGGCTAAGCCATCGGCTTTAACCACAGTGGGATAAGATGCTGTTTTTAAGTATTTTAAAGCATCCCCAGCATTGGTAAAAACTTCATAATCTCCGGTGGGAATACCATATTTTTTCATAATACCTTTGGAAAATGCTTTACTGCCTTCTAATTCCGCAGCAGCCTTTTGCGGCCCTAAAACCATGATACCTTTATCTAAAAGAGCATCAGCTAAGCCCAAAAGCAAAGGAACTTCCGGGCCGATAAATACCATATCTATATTTTCTTTAACTGCAAATTCGGTTATTTTTTCCACTTCGGTAACTTTCAGCGGTACCAAAGTGGCTATATCTGCCATGCCATCACTGCCCGGGGCGGCAAATAACTTTTCTAAAACGGGACTTTCACTTATTTTAACAGCAATGGCGTGCTCTCTGCCGCCACCGCCAACAACCAAAACTTTCATTGCTGTACCTCTATTTATTTTTCTGCCAACATTTTTACAACAGCAGGATAAAGCTTGTGTTCTTCTGCTAAAATACGGGCAGAAAGAGAATCCTCTGTATCATCATCTAAAACCTCAACGGCTTTTTGAGCAATAATTTTACCAGTATCCATGCCTGCATCCACATAGTGAACTGTGCAGCCTGCTATTTTTACACCATACTCCAGTGCCTGTCTTTGACCATGCAAACCGGGAAATGAGGGCAAAAGTGCAGGATGGATATTGATAACTTTATCCGGGAAAGCCTGAATAAATTCAGGGGGCACAATGCGCATATAACCTGCCAGTAAAATATAATCCGGCGCAAATGAACGCACAGTTGCCAAAAGCCACTCTTTATAATCGCTGCTTTTGGCATTGCCAAAAACTGCATTTATACCTGCATCTCTCGCAATTTCCAAAGCTTTGGCACCTTGATTATCGGAAATAACCGCCACTATTTTACCCTTGATATTCCCTGCTTCAATTTCATTTAAAATAGCTTTAAAATTAGAACCTCTACCCGAAGCTAAAACCACGAAACGTTTCATATGTTTACTCCCATTATTTCGGTTTTACCTTCACCGGGTTCAAGATAGCCAATTTGCATAAACATCGGATATTTTTCCTGGATTTCAAAAGCTGTATCTTGATCGGTAATTACCACATAGCCAAAACCCATATTAAATACACGGTGCATTTCCACAGGGTCTACATTGCCAATTTTTTGCAAATAGGTAAAAATTGGCGGTACCTGCCATGCCACATCAATAACGGCATTTAAGTTTTTATTAATACTCCGAGGCAAATTTTCTATTAAACCGCCACCGGTAATATGGCACATACCTTTAATATCATATTCATCCAGTAAGGGTAATATTTCTTTTACATATATTTTAGTGGGTTTTAACAATTCCTGACCCAAGGTGCAGCCCAGTTCTTCCACGTAATCATCAACACTGAGACCTGCTGTTTCAAAAACCAGTTTTCTCACCAAGGAAAAACCATTGGAATGCACTCCGGTAGAGGGCAAAGCCAGCATTACATCACCACTTTGGGTACGGCTGCCATCCACTATTTTATCTTTATTAACCACACCCACGGCAAAGCCTGCGATATCATATTCATCGTCATCATAAAAATCAGGCATCTCTGCGGTTTCTCCGCCAATAAGAGCCATATTTCCCTGACGACAACCATCGGCAACGCCTTTAACTATATCAGCAATTTTGGCGGGATCTAATTTACCCGTTGCCAAATAATCCAAGAAAAATAAGGGTGTTGCACCTTGAACCAAAATATCGTTTACGCACATGGCAACAGCATCAATGCCGATGGTATCGTGCTTATCCATATTCATGGCAATTCTTAATTTGGTACCAACGCCATCGGTACCGGAAACGAGAACAGGCTCAGGAAATTTAGCTGTATCTAATTGAAATAAGCCACCAAAACTACCGATATCCGTTAAAACACCGGGGCGAAAAGTGGATTTAACATGCTCTTTCATAAGTTCAACAGCTTCTGAACCCTTTTCTATATCCACACCCGCATCCTTATAACTAACACCCATCATCTTCTCCTTATTCGCTTAAACGTTTCAAAATTTCTTTATAGGCATCTTCCACATTGCCCATATCTCTTCTGAATCTGTCTTTATCCAATTTTTCATTGGTATTAACATCCCAAAAACGGCAAGTATCAGGTGATATTTCGTCACTTAATAAAACTTCACCATGGAAAAGACCAAACTCTAATTTAAAGTCAATAATGGTCAAATCACGTTTTAAGAGGTATTCTTTTAATATTTCATTTACCCTTAATGCGGTTTTGGCAATGGTTTCAAGTTGGGCAGGGGTTGCCAATTCCAAAGCGGCAATATGGTAATCATTAATCATAGGATCCCCAAGTTCGTCATCTTTATAACTATATTCCAAAACTGTGGATTTTAAAGGAGTACCTTCTGCCAATCCCAAGCGAGTTGCCAAAGAACCTGCGGCAATATTGCGAACTATTACTTCTATCATAATAATATCACATTTCTTAACTAATTGCTCGGTATCGGAAATTTTTTCCACAAAATGATTATCTACACCTTGTTCTTTTAACATTGTAAAAAAGATTGAAGAAATTTCATTATTCAAGTGACCTTTTCCTACAATAGTACCTTTTTTTGCACCGTTACCTGCGGTGGCATCATCTTTGTATTCTACCCAAATCAAATCCGGGTCATCTGTTAAAAACATCCTTTTTGCTTTGCCTTCATAGAGCATTTCCATCTTTTTTGCCATTATAATATCCTCCTAAATTTTAATTGATATTTAAGTACTTAATTTTTTTAGTTTAAACCTGCACGGTTAAAAATGTAATCCACATTTTTTAAATGATAACTGTAATCAAAGATATCCTGAATTTCTTCTTTGGATAAAAATCTGGCTATATCCTTATCTTCTGAAACCAGATACTCAAAATCTGTTTTGGTTTCCCAAGCATAAAGTGCATTTCTTTGCACCCATTCGTAAGCTCTTTCACGGCTCATGCCTTTATCTATCAAAGAAAGCATAACCCTTTGAGAGAACACCAAGCCCAATGTTTTTTCCAAATTAGTTTTCATATTATCTTCATGAACTTTTAAACCACCCATAATCCGAATCATCAAATGCAACATATAATCCAGCAATAAGCAGGAATCGGGAATGATAATGCGTTCCACAGAGGAATGGGTTATATCTCTTTCATGCCACAAAGCCACGTTTTCCAAGGCAGCCATGGCATTGCCACGCAACACCCGGGAAAGCCCTGCCACACGCTCTGCGGTAATGGGATTTTTTTTATGAGGCATAGCAGAAGAACCTTTTTGACCTTTGCCGAAGGATTCTTCAACTTCTAAAATATCTGTACGCTGCAAATTGCGAACTTCTGTGGCAAATTTTTCCAAAGAAGCACCAACAATAGCAATGGTATTTATAAATTCAGCATGACGGTCACGCTGAATAACTTGGGTAGAAATAGGTTCAGGTTTTAAGCCCAAGCGATCACAAACCTTTTCTTCTACTTTGGGGTCAATATTGGCAAAAGTACCCACTGCACCGGAAATCATGCCCACAGAAACCGCATCTCTGGCTGCTACCAACCTATCTATGTTTCTATCCACTTCCACAACCCAAAGAGCCACTTTTAAACCGAAAGTAACAGGTTCTGCATGGATACCGTGAGTACGACCGGTCATCAAGGTATACTTATGTTTTTTGGCAAGAGTACTTAAAATTTCACGAAGTTGTTTTAATTTAGCTAAAAGCAAATCCGCACTATCACGCATTTGCAATGCCAATGCAGTATCTAAAACATCTGAAGAAGTCATCCCCATATGAATATATTTTGAATCCTCACCAACATATTCACCTATACAGGTTAAAAAGGCTATTACATCATGTTTAACCACTTCTTCAATTTCTAAAATTCTTTCGCTGTCAAATTTAGCTTTGGCACGAATATTTTTTGCTGCCTCTTTGGGGATAATCCCCAATTCCGCCATGGCTTCTGCGGCACACAATTCCACTTCCATCATTTGTTGAAAACGGTTTTCATTTTCCCAAATTGCCGACATTTCCGGCAAGCTGTAACGTTCTATCATTAGCTATCTCCTTACTTTTTCATCTGTTCCAAATATTCTTTAACAGTCATAGACTGCAATTTACCATCTTTTTTCTTCACTGTTTCTCCCATATTCAGGCGATAATCTTTTATTTTTTCTCCTAAAGCAGCATCACTAACAGATAAAATCTGAGCTGCCAATATCCCTGCATTTTTAGCACCGCCTATGGCAACGGTGGCAACAGGTATACCCGGAGGCATTTGCACCGTGGATAAAAGGGAATCCATACCACCCATAACATTAGTAGCAATGGGAACGCCTATTACGGGTAAGGCTGTGGCTGAGGCTACAACACCTGCTAAATGGGCTGCACCACCTGCTGCGGCTATAAAAACTTTAGCACCGGCTTTTTCCCCTTCAGATACTATTTCGTGGGTTTTTTCAGGAGTGCGATGAGCCGAAGAAACATGGATGCCAAAGGGTACACCCAGTTCCTCAAGGATTTGGGCAGCGGCGGCCATTTGAGGTAAATCAGAATCACTTCCCATAATAATTATAACTTTTATTTCTTCCATTTTTATACCTCCAAATAATTTCTATATTTATTAGATAGTTAATTTATAAATAGTTAATAAAATTTTATCATCTTTCATGGTTTTAGTCAAGGAACACTAAATAGCCGATATTTTTTTTTCATAGTAGCCAAACACCTTCTACCTGCTATAATAATAACAAAACTCCTATTATACCCCATTTTTGGCTACAATAAATTATTCTAATAAATTTTTGCGGAATCTTCTTTACTTTTTTCCATAAAATTTCACCTTTACATAAATAA
The DNA here is from genome assembly GCA_036644995.1 of Clostridiales bacterium. Classification (GTDB taxonomy): domain Bacteria; phylum Bacillota; class Dehalobacteriia; order UBA7702; family UBA7702; genus Cryptoclostridium. The sequence goes on from JAVXOZ010000030.1 coordinate 21,053, forward strand.
AAAAACCGTAAAATCATCGGGGATATTCATGGTTTTATGTATATTAAAAATAATTTACTAATATTTATAAAAATCTCTAAAATAATTATTGTAAGGTACTTCCTTTTTCCAACAAAAAAGGATATAATGGATAATGATTATAATGAAAATTATAAATTTTAGGAGGAACGAGAAATAATGAAATCAAAAAGAATGCTTCTGCTTCTGATGGTGCTATGTGTTTCCTTAGTGGCTTTTGCAGCTTGCGGCAGCACTGAAAAAGACACAAAAACAGAAGACAAAGCTACAGACACAACCACTGACACAGCAAAATATGTAGAACTGGAAGAAAACTTAGGTGCTGAAGAATACGGCATCGGCTTTAGAAATGAAGATGTTGCTTTGGGCATGGAAGTTCAAAAACATTTAGATGAAATGAATGCCGATGGTACCGCAGCCACCATTTCTAACAAATGGTTCGGTGAAGAAGCCGTTTTAACAGATAACAAATTTGTTGAAGATACCACCATTGCAGCTGATGATAGCTCTTTAACCGATCTTCAAAAAAGAGGAACTTTGGTTATGGGCCTTGATGCCAGCTTCCCCCCTATGGGCTATATGGATAAAGATAACAAAGTTGTGGGCTTTGATGTTGATTTAGCCAAAGAAGTAGCAAAAAGAATGAATGTTAAATTAGAATTAAAACCCATTGAATGGGATGCCAAGGAAATGGAATTAAACGGCGGCAATATAGATTGCATTTGGAATGGTATGTCCATCACCGATGAACGCATTGCCGGTATGTTTATTGCCAAACCTTACCTTGCCAATGCTCAAATAGTTATTGTGGCAAAAGATAGCGGCACAACCGATTTAGCCGGGATGAAAGACAAAATAGTTGGTTTACAAAAATCTTCATCTGCCAAAGATGCACTGGATGCCAATAAAGACGTTGCATCTTCTGTAAAAGAAGTAAAAGAATATGACAACAACTTAAACGCTTATTTAGATTTACAGGCAGGCCGCATTGATTGCTTTGTTGTTGATAAAGTAGTTGGGGAATATATTCTCACCAACGGCACTTCTGTTTTTGAATAATACTTGATTACTTATGGTTAATATTTAACAGTTAAGAGCCCAAACAGTTTATTTTGGTTTCGGCTCTTTTCTTCTGAATTAATAGAAAATATACCCTTTGTACTATTGGAGTCGTTATGAACTTATCATATTTCGCAGACGTTTTTATGTTTATAATTCCCGGGGTAAGGTTTACCTTGGGTTTATTCTTTTGGACAATTATCACAGCTATTCCTTTGGGAATGCTTTTAACATTTGGAAAAATCAGCCATTTTAAACCTCTTAATATAGTTATCAACTTTTATGTATGGTTAATGAGGGGAACACCACTTTTATTGCAACTGTTCTTCTTCTATTTTGGTTTGCCTTTTATTCCGGTTATCGGCCCATATTTGGCTATGGATAATTTTACCGCAGCCTGTGTAACCTTTACCCTGAACTATGCTGCCTATTTTTGTGAAATATTCAGAGGTGGCGTTCTCTCCGTGGATAAAGGACAACATGAAGCCGCCAAAGTTTTGGGCTTTTCAAAATCGCAAACAAATATAAAAATTGTAATACCTCAAATGCTACGTGTGAGCTTACCGCCACTTTGCAATGAAAGTATTACTTTGGTAAAAGATACAGCATTAATCACAGCCATTGCCGTTACGGAAATATTATTCTATACAAAATCATATGTCAGCAGCAATGTAGACCCCTTTGCTTTTGTGGTTGCGGCAGCTTGCTACTTAACTTTAACCTTTGTTATTACGAAAATCTTCCAAAAATTGGAAAAGAAATTCAGTTATTAAGGTGAAACCATGAGTATACTTGAAGTTAGAAATTTAAAAAAATCATACGGCAATATAGATGTTTTGGATGGCATCAATTTTTCCATGGAAAAAGGTGAAACCATAGCGGTAATAGGTCCTTCGGGTGGGGGCAAAAGTACAATGCTCAGATGTATTATCAATTTAGAGCAAGCCGACGGCGGGGATATATTTATCGAAGGTGAACCACTTATGGAAAATGGTGTTTATGTAGGGGAAAAACAAAGAAAAAAAGTTTGCTCCAAAATGGGTATGGTTTTTCAAACCTTCAACCTTTTTCCCCACTTAACAGTTATGAATAATTTAGCATATGCACCAATTCTTGTGAAAAAAGAAAATAAAGATGATGTTAAAATCAGAGCCATTGAAACATTAAAAAAAGTTGGTCTTGGTGATAAAGTAGATGCACACCCCGGGCAATTATCCGGTGGACAAAAACAGCGTGTGGCCATTGCCCGTGCCTTGATGATGAACCCTGATATGCTACTGTTTGACGAGCCAACATCATCCCTTGACCCCCAGCTAACCGGTGAGGTTCTCGCCGTTATGCGTGAATTGGCAGAGGAAAAAATGACAATGATTGTGGTAACACACGAAATGGCATTTGCCAGAGAAGCCGCAGACCACATTCTGTTTATGATGGATAAAGTTATACTGGGTGAAGGCACTCCCCACGAAATTTTTAATCACCATCAATCACCCAAAATAAAAGAATTTATTGACAGCATACTTTAAAAACAAAAATTTTGTAAAAATTAAAAAACACGCCTAACTGCACTATACAATGTATCTTATATACATTTAAAGCAGATTGGCGTGTTTTTCTTTTTTAAACTTGGTTTTCAAAATGCCACAACCGGCAACAAAAAGCCGAAGATACTAAGCCACAATTACCATATAATTAACAAAACAAAAAAACCGAGATGCCACATACAATTAAGTATAGCAACATCTCGGTTTTTAATGTTTTCGCAGGTAGCAGATTTTGTTTCAAGTCCAATACTTGATTCAAAATCTTTTTTAAGTTGAGATGTCCTAAATTTGGCAACATTAGAATATCTCGGATAATTTTCAAGGAAGTAATTCACTATATAGAAGTGCACAATGCACGGATTTTAAAAGAAAGGGCAGTTTTTCTTTTGGGTAAAATGCCCAAACAAAGATAAATATAAGGAGATAATTTTAACATAATAACTTATGTCGGCAACAAAAAAAGCTTTGCCTCCGAAGAAACAAAGCGATTTGATAAAATAAAAATCGCAACCTTCTTACGCGGAAGTTGCAGGTAATCATTGAGGGGCAGTATCCTGACTTGCTATCATCGCCCATCTTCACCTTCCCGCATTATGCAGTGGATACAGAAGTGGACTCCTTGCTTACAGTGGCGCGACCGTTCGGGAATTAAACCCGATTCCTTTGCCTCAAATCATATATTCAATTTATTCTATTATACCACAAAGACAAAAAATTGCAAGTGTTTTTTGCAATTTTTTGCCCTTTATTTTAAATTATTTTAGATTTTTTAATATTTCCCCAAACCACCCCATTACCAAAGACAAGGTTTCCAAATACAAAGTTTCCTTAACACTGTGGCATTCTTTAATCAAAGGGCCAATGGATATCATCTCCAAAGAGGGATTTTGTACCGCAAAATAGCAGCATTCCAACCCTGCATGCACCGAAACCACATGGGGGCTTTTACCCATTTTTTTCACATAAAGCTCATATGCCAATTTCTCCATATAGCTATCACTCTTTGGTGTCCAAGCAGGACTTTCCGATTGAACTTCCCCAACAAAACCATATGTTTTCCCCATATCCCCCACTTCTTTGGCAAAATCTTCCATAACTTCATTTTTATCGCTGCGGTAAGATATTAAAAGATTTATACCATTTTCCCCGTTAATTACCCCTAAATTATTAGAGGTGGAAACAAAGCCCGGCACCGATTGGGACATGGTTTTTACACCTTGG
>JAVXOZ010000030.1:24994-28212 GCA_036644995.1 Clostridiales bacterium
CCCATCACTTTAATGGCGTTGGCTCTATTTTCATGGATTTCGCAGCCACTGTGACCACCCCTTAACCCAGATAAAGAAAGGGAAAAACCTTGACCTTCCATAGGCTCTTTAACTGCAAATTTTTTGTACTCCACAGTTAAACAACCTGCACAACCTATGCAGATACTATCATCATCTTCCCAATCCAAATTAATTAAATACTTAGCTTCTAAATATTTTTTATCTAAATTCTGCACACCACTCATGCCGGATTCTTCATCGGCGGTAAATATACCTCGCAAAGGTCCGTGTTCATATTCACCGGTGATTAATGCCAAAATCATAGCTACACCCATGCCATCATCGGCACCAAGGCTGGTACCCTTTGCCTTGAGGGTTTTACCATCGTTTACGGTGATAATAGCATCGGTTAAGGGATTGTAATCCGCTCCCCCCACGCAAACCATGTCCATATGCCCTTGAACAATGGTAAGGGGCAAATTTTCGTAACCTTTGGTGGCAGGGATTTCCATAATTACATTGTTAAATTCATCACGCACAGTGGGAAAGCCTAAATCCACACCACGTTTTTCCAGATATTTTGCCACAGCCTCCTCGTGACGTGAAGGGCGGGGTATGCTATTTAACACAGCAAATTCTTTTAATATATTTTCCATGGTTAATACTCCTCGTATAATATCTTTCAGATTTCTCTTGACATATCACCGCTGAACCTATTTAAAAAGTTCACAGGTATTAAAGGTTTGGCAAATTCCCCCTATCAAACTTTATATACAGCCTAAGGGGAGAAAAGCAAATTGCCTTTCTCCCCTTAGTATATCACTATTTTAATTTTTTAACAAATTATCACTTAGCAAAATCCAAGTTGGTAAAACCGCTTTCGGTGATGATATTAATTTGATTTTCCGTAGGTGCTTTAACCACCAAGGTGCCATTAATAGTTTTGCCATTAACCTTGGCTTCACAATTTTCCGAGCAGTTTAATTTATAGCTATAAAGATTTTCAGGGGATTTGGTTTGCATTACAATATTGCTGCTATCACTTTTTATATTATTAACCCCTAAAAAGTTACCCTCTAAATTGATATCACCATAATCATCGGTTATATTCATACTCTGAGTTTCTGTGGCGGTAACCTTAATCTCCCCTCTTTCGGAACTAATATCCAACAAGCCCAAAACCCCATTTGTTACACTGCTATAATCGTCATCGGCTTTAATAATAAGGGAATTACCGTTGATACCATCTGTTTTAACAAAGCCATATTCACAATTAACATTTGTATCCCCTATATTTATGGTTTTTAAGCCGGTGTTGGCATTCTCTCCGATGATATCCAAGGTTTTACCACTTGCCCCTTCAATGGTTAGATCTTCATATTCCGTATTAATAATGGTATTTTCCACATTTAAGTTATTGATAGCACATTGAGTTGAATCCAAACTAAGCTTTAAACTCTTGGCTGTATAATTAGTTAAATTCATAACACCATATGATTGATCCATGTTCGATACCCCTGCATTGATATCAGTGAGCTTCATATCGCCATCTTCGTTATCAATTTCCAATTCTTGGGTATTTATACCCCCAAGGCTAACATCGCTACATTCTGCCTCTATCTTGATTTTATCGGCATTGATGCCATTTAAGGTAATGGCTTCATCTTCATTATGGAGATTCAAAGATTTCATGGATGTACCTTGAGGTATAGTTATTACAACGCCATAATAGTCAGGTTCATTTACATACCCCACACTAAAATATTCAAGGTTTTGATCAGGGGAATTAACTTGCAATACCCCATCTTTAACTTCATATTTTGGCATAGTTTCTTTGGTATAATTTGATAAACTGATACCATAGCTATCACCAAAGACCACAGATAATTGTCCCCATTCCAAATTTACAGCAATGCTATTAAAGGCAGGTAAATTCATATTTTCATCGCTGATTAACTCAGCATCTTCTTTATCACCCAGTAAACCCCTTTGTAATTCCGTGTTGTAATTGCTGCCCAAAAACATCTCGTTACCGCCTTTGGCATAACCAATAGCAGCGATAACACTGCCCAAAGCCACCAAGCCCAATGCTATATACAATAGAATTTTAACTGTTTTGCTCATTTTTTTTACTTCCCTTCTGTCTAAAATAATTCAATATATTATTGAATAAATAGGCAACACCTCTAAATGTCCATTTGGTTATCCAATAAGCGGCAAAAACCAAAAGTATCCCCAGGCCTATCACAACCAAGGAAAGCCCTACCATCATAAGTATTGAAGAAAATGAGCCTAAGCCAAAGAAAATAAGCCCAAAAATACCCACTATACCACCTAAAATACAAGAGAGGGCTACCCCCCAAATTGTACAGATAACACCTAAAGCCATGCACAAAACAATTAAAATAAAGGCAAAAGCCAAACAGCCAAGGGGCAAAGCAATGGGAGTTGCCAAAATTGCCAAAATCACAATCCACACCGCACTTAAACCTTTTTTGGTGGATTTAGGATTTTCTTCCATCTCTTTCATGGCAAATTCCGCATTTAAGCGAGCTGCTATTTCTTTAATAGGACCTAAAGATTTAATGGTTTCTTCTTCGTTTCCTATCCCCGCTTCATCGAAATATTCATTGTAATAGCTTATGGCATTGTTTCTTTCTTCATCGGGGAGTTTACCCAAAGCAGTGTATAATTCAGCTAAAAATTCTTTTCTATTCAACGCATTCACCTCCAAACAAAATGTCCTCAATATTAGTTTTATATTCCACCCATGAGGCCTTATATTCCACCAAACGCTCTTTACCTTTATCGGTTATGGCATAATATCGCCTATTTCTACCCTGAAATGGCTCATCGTAAGTTTGCAAAAAATCTTCTTTTTGCAAACGCCGTAAAACAGGATAAAGGGTAGATTCCGAAATATCCATTTTTTCTTTCATTTTTTGGGTGAGAATATAACCATAAGCGTTCTCTTTTTCCACAATAGCCAGTACACAGCTATCAAGCAAACCCGCACTGAACGGAAAATCCATAATCTTAACCCCCTTCTTTAATCATTATTGTATCTATGTATAATACTATATATCATATAATATAAAATGTCAACACATATTGTATAAAAAAATTAACAAAAAAAGCGAGGATTTTTTTATCCTCGCTTAGATTATCAAAAAACATAAAATTGTAGATTTCACAGTAAGCCCGATTTTTTTAGTGGG
>JAVXOZ010000031.1:0-8445 GCA_036644995.1 Clostridiales bacterium
CTGATATTCGGCAAAATCCCTTCATCGTGACCGCTTATGTACATTTAAGTACACTTCACGTCCCCGATTCCGAGAGTTTTACCGAATCTAAGCCTTTCTTCAAAGCCTATGATTAGGATGAAGTCTGATATTCGGCAAAATCCCTTCCCGCCCACTGTTTATGTATAGGTACATAAGCCGCCGCCGCTCCGTGAGTTTTGCCGCATCTAAGGCTTTCTTAACACCATGGCATCTTGCCAAAACTATGTTTTTTGACAATCTAAGGCTTTGGAAAAAGCCTTAGATATTGTGGGCAAAATTGCCTTTAATCTACAAAAATAAGTATTTTATTAAATATTATACCGTAATTTTAATTTAAAAACTTGCAGGTTTAGTCTGTTTCTACATCAATTTTAATATAAAACTTGCTGATTTAGTCTGTGTCTACATCGTTATCGGGTTCTGCCACTTCAACTTCTTCAACTTCAACATCTTCTACTTCGTTGGCATCGTTGTTGTTTTCTGTGGCATCATTAACTTGCTCATTGGCATCGTTTTGCTTTTCTGCAGCTTCTTTTTTGTCATCTTCAGCCTGCTCCGTGGCATCTTGAGCCTTTTGGGCAGCTTCTTTTTCCTTGTCAGCAGCTTTTTCTTGTGTTTCCGCTACTTTTTCAGCGGCGTCTTTTTCAGCATCTTTTTGGTCCTCTGCGGCATCTAACAAGGCATCTTTTTGGTCTTCTGTGGCATCTTCCAAATCGTCTAAGCGTTCTGCTTCTGCCATTATTTTACTTACGGGCATTGTTAGCCATAAAGCCGCATCAAATGGTTCTGTGCCGGTGTATTCTTCTTGTAATTCCTGAACCAAACGGAGCTTACCCGGGGTTACGCCCAGTGCTTTGGCTTCTTCCATCATTTTTTGGTTTGCTACCAAGGTTTCTACTTTAACGTTTATTTTGTGTTCCTTGCATTGTGCTCTTACAATTTGCCCCAAGGTATCTGCTAATTCTTCTGCTTTATCGTGATTTTTACCCGAAGTGGCAATTACAATGCCACCTTGCATATCACTGTTAAAGTACCCTGCTTTTTCAATTTCTCCCAGGGTTAGTTTTATAGCCTCGTCAATGGTTTTATTGTTAAGGTCTTTAAGGTTAACTTCCTGTAAAATCTCTTTACCATCGTCATTTACCGCATTTACAGAGAGTGTGCGGCCAAATATATTAAGAGTATATTCAATGGAGGGGTTTACATCCATGCTTACGTATGAATATGGGGTAAAATAGGCATATAAGCCACTGCTTAGCCCTAAGGTAAGCACAACGGCGGCAGCTATTGCCGCTGCACGCATGGTTATTTTTTTTGCGGCAGTTTTTGTTTCGTTCATATTTATCACCTGTCCAATCACATAATTTTTGTTCGAAATTTTAACTATGCAACCATTGTCCGTGAGTGCAGCCGCAAATTTATCTTTTATTTCCACAATTACAGCTTTCATTAGCATAGCTCCTTTCGAATAGCATCTAAGTATTCGGCGAGGTGAGGGTACTCTCCGGAAAGCAACTCAACCACCGCTATAATATACTTTCGGTGGCGTTCCAATATTTTTCGGGGTAGGTGAGTATTTTTTTCAATTATTTTTAAAGGCAGTTGTTTTGAGTGTTGCATCTCCTCAATTAAAAGGGGTGTTTTTAGCATAAAAATAGCCGCCTTTGCACATGCTTCTTTTGTTTTCCCGGCTTTTGGTGAACAAGCTGTTAGGTCGAAAAAAGAAAATCCGTAAGTTGCAAAAACGGTATTGGCGATTTTAATTTCATCGGCGGGAGCGGTATTAGGCTCATAGGTAAGTTGTTTTTTTACATTTAAGGAAACTTCTGTGGCAATATCCTCGCCGTTGTTTTCACCGCTAAATACTGAGGGGGCAACGGAAATTTCCTGTTGGTGCTTTTTATTGCGGTCAAAATAATCGTAAAGCCTGCGTTTAATAACTAATTTGGCAAAATTAAGAAAAGAACCTTTTTGCCCTTGGTAATTTTGCATTGCTTCGGAAAAAGCACCTAAGGCAATGGACCATTCATCATCTGTATCGTTAATGTAGCGTTTGCAACAATCCGATGCACATTTCAGAATGAAAGGCTTGTATTCCCCTATAATTTCCTCCTGAGTTTGGGGGCTTGCTCCCATAACCCGTTGGTTTAAATCTGGCACTTAGCCTCACCTCTTTCATTTAAGATGTGGCCTACCGTTCTGTGGATATTGGCAGGGCTATTGAGATTATACAGGAAAAATATTACTTTGACAAGCAAAATACCCAGAAATTTTGATGTTTTTAATTTTTTTTGGGATATTTGGTTTTATAGAGGTATTTAAGTGATAAATTTTATTTTATTTAATTTATGCCACGGCTTTTATTGTTGATATTTTGGTTAAGTTTTTACCAAAATATGGGGCGGCATATGTTTGGGGGCAGCTTGGTATTTGCATTTCCCTTGGCGGTATTTATTTGCATTTGGGTTAAAAACATAGCTTTGGTTAAATCGGTATTTTTTATGTTTGCATCACGCATATCGGCACCTAAAAAATTTGCCCCAATTAAGCTGCATCCTTCAAAATTTGCGGCAATCAGCAATGCCATGCTAAAATCTTTGCCATCAAGATTTGTCCCTTTGAAGTTTTTCCCTAAAAAATCTTTATTTTCATGGTCACTTATTGGGGAATTTGTGGTTTTTGCAATTACCTTTTTCAATATTTCGTTCACTTTTAGCCTGTAATTTTCAACCTCTATGTTTAAAAGCTCATTGGGTAATTTCCTTGTTAATTGCTCATTTTTTAAAATCAGAGCTTCAATATCTGCTATTAAATTTTCATCTTCCACAGCGGATAAGGCTTGGATTAAATACCACAGCATCTGATGGAGCTGAAATGCGGTTAAAAAAGTTGTAAAAATTTCATCTGCTTTTTGGGGCTTTGTCCTCCAATTTGTATCAGGATAATAAAGCCCTGTAACCATTTGCCCTGCCCCAAAACAATGGTAGCCCAAACAACCCTTCATTTTAGCTTGGACTAATTGAGGATGAATAGCACAACGGAAATCCAACATAAGGTTTTTGCAGGGTTTGCCGGCTTTTTTATTTTCAGGAAAACCATCTGTTTTCATGGAGTATAGGGCAACGCAACACAAGCCGCTGCAATTTTCGCAGTCTATTTTTAGCTTTGTTAATAAATCGTTATATTTTTTTAAATCAATAATTTTTGTCATTGCTGCTCCTTGGTTTTCTGTAAATGTAATTTATTATTTTAGAAAATACTTTAGTGTTCTTTTGCACCGATTTTGCACTTGGGCTTCAGTGCAAATAATCTTCACTGAGGTTTTTTATTCCAATAATAGCATAAAGCTCAAATTATTTATAAATACCTTTATAAAGACGAGATATTGAATATTTTAAGTACACACGGATTTGAAGTGGTGGAACCAAAAGATGAAATAGTTACCGGTGCTAATGAAACAGCTTTTATTATAGTGTGCCACCGAGAAAAAGCACATTTGATTTGCGGCTGACACAGGATTTTTTCATCTTCTTTCCTGCAACAAACAATAGTGCAGGGTTTAAATTTCTGGCATGCTGTGGGCAGATTGTGACGCATCGCATACAGGTGATACAGCGATCCTTTAGAGTTTGGGATGGCATTTCCGTTGGAATTGCATTGGCAGGACAGTTCTTGGCACATACGCCGCATTTGGTGCAGTTTTTGTTGGCGCCGGGCTTCAGTGGCAATCCGTGGTACTCTCGGTAGGGCGTGTTGCCCTTGACTACAACATCGGATAAAAACACACCGTTTTCCATGTGCTGTTTTATTTTTTGTGCAAACTCTAAAAGTTCCTTTTGGTCAGCGGCATCTGGTCTGCCCGTACCGAACTGGTGCATAATGGAATGCTCGGTTACCGCAGCGATGGCGGCAATTACATGAAAACCATTTTGCTGTACAATCTCTTTTAGCTCCAAAAGGGTATCGTCATAGTCTCTATTTCCGTAGGTTGTCACCAAAATTGTAGGTGTAGCCGCCGCTTTCATCTGTGCCAAATGTGCCGCCGCAACAGTAGGTACTCGTCCACCAAAGGATGGAACTCCAATCAGACACAAATCCTCTGTTGTAAAGGTGCAAGGTGAATAGTCTTTTTCAGAGATGGAGAAATCTAAGGTTTGTTGTTCACTTTTCCAAACTCCTGCAATAAGTTCAATCACAGTTTTTGTGTTTCCTGTAGGGCTAAAATAAAGTTTGTTAATCATCTTTTTCTTCTCCTATCTGTAAGTTACTCTGATTTTCCGCCAATTTTTTAATAGCATTTGATATATTACGATTTTTCCCTTTCAAAATCTGCATCTGTACATCTGCAAATAATGGTTTTTACTTTTTCACCCACCAGCCGCCGCCGTTTTTGAACCCGTTTTGCTCCATAAAAGGCGTTATAAGTTTGATGTACGGCGTTTCGCATTTGCGGTTTAGTCGTAGGGCAATCTTTTGAATAAGCTCTTGCCCCAGAGCAGACCACTCCTTATAGGCAGCTTCAATTTCAGGAGTGCAGTCCTCGTCATCGAGGGTATGTCCAAGCCATCCTCTTTCATTCCACGCTCCGGCAAGAGCAGTGGCTAAATCCTCATCTGTGTAATCTTCACCGAGCTTGGTTCGCCATTCATCAGCACTTATACCCCCAAGGGGCTCACCTACCATAACCACCATTTCTTCGGGCGGAACAATGGAATCGTCGCTGTGATATTGTACAATATTATTCTTTTTAATTTGTTTAATCATTGAATGCTACTCCTTTACTAAAACATTTCTGTTTTTTTCAATTATTATTTATATTATTGAATTAACATAATGAAAAGTTCCCAAACTATTAGACCATGTGTTGCTATATTCCCTTAACTTTTTTACTTATATTTAGAATTTCCTTTAAATATATTTTAATTTCACGTTTACTGTGTTTTGTGCTGAGTTACGGTTTTGAGCTGAGCTGTGTTACTATGCTTTTGTGCTGTGCTGTGCTGTGCTGTGATGAGTTACGGTGTTGTGATGGGGCATAACAAAAAACGCTAACCCCGATACTTACCGTATCAAAATTAGCGTTTTTATATGGCGGAGAGCAAGGGATTCGAACCCTCGATACAGGTTTTGCCCGTATACTCGCTTAGCAGGCGAGCGCCTTAGACCGACTCGGCCAACTCTCCATAAATTGGAATAGGTAAATATAAAGCTTAAAGGTATTGGCGGAGAGGGTGGGATTCGAACCCACGGAACCCGCGAAGGTTCAACGGTTTTCAAGACCGCCTCCTTAAACCACTCGGACACCCCTCCGAGGTACCACTTTGCAAAGGTACTTAACTACTATATCAAATCAAATCCATCTTGTCAAGAATTTCTTGCTTTTTTAATTTTGATATGCTATACTTTTGTCAGTATCTTTAATAAAGCAACGGGTTAAACTATAACAAACTACTTTTCCAAAGAGAGTCGGTGGTGCTGAAAACCGATGAAAAGGCTTGTTTTCCACTTAACTTGGGACTTACCTAAAACGTTGCTGTGGTTCATCACCAAAAAAAGATGAGAGTGGGCTTGTTATGAGCCAATTAGGGTGGCAACGCGGAATCTTCGTCCCTTTTTCATGGGGGAGCGGGGATTTTTTTTATGCAGTTTATTGTATTTTAAAGGAGGAAAAATAATGTTAGATATGAAATTTGTACGTCAAAATCCCGATGCTGTGAAAGCGGCATTGGTGAAACGGCACGTGGATATAAATTTGGATAATTTTTTAGCCATAGACCAAAAACGCCGTGAAGCCTTGGTTAAAATGGAAGAAATGAAAGCCAAAAGCAATAAGGTTTCCCAAGATGTGGGGCGGATGAAAAAAGCCGGGGAAAATGCCGATGCGGTGATGGCAGAAATGAAAGAATTAAAAATAGAAATCAAGGAAATTGAGGAAGCAGTAAGAAATTTTGATGCAGATTTGCTCCAAGAATTGCTGTATATCCCCAATATTCCCCATGAATCTGTGCCCACAGGCAACGATGAAGATGATAATTTAGAGGTTAGCCGTTGGGGTGAACCGAAAAAATTCGATTTCGAACCCAAGCCACACTGGGATATTGGTGAAGATTTAAATATTTTAGATTTTGAACGTGGTTCTAAAGTTACCGGAGCACGGTTTACCTTTTATCGAGGGATGGGAGCACGGCTGGAAAGGGCTTTAATTAGTTTCTTTTTAGATGTTCACACCGAACAACACGGCTATGAGGAGCTGTTTCCGCCTTTTATCGCCAATAAAGATAGCCTAACAGCCACAGGGCAATTACCCAAATTTGCCGAGGATATGTTCCGCTTGGAAGGTACGGATTATTATTTAATACCCACCGCCGAAGTACCGGTTACCAATTATTTCCGTGGTGAAATTTTAGATAATGATATCTTGCCAAAATATATGACGGCTTACAGTGCCTGTTTTAGGGCAGAAGCCGGAGCAGCAGGTAGAGATACCCGTGGGCTTATTCGCCAGCATCAATTTAACAAGGTGGAATTGGTTAAATTTGTACGCCCTGAGGATTCTTATGCAGAATTGGAAAAATTAACCGCAGATGCGGAGCATATATTGCAGCTTTTGGAATTACCATATAGAAAAGTTACCCTTTCCACCGGTGATTTAGGGTTTTCCTCTGCTAAAACCTACGATTTGGAAGTTTGGCTCCCCAGCTTTAATTGCTATCGTGAAATATCCTCATGCAGCAATTTTGAGGATTTCCAAGCTCGCCGTGGCAATATCCGCTTTAAAAGAGATCAAAAATCCAAACCGGAATTTGTCCATACCTTAAATGGCAGTGGGGTGGCAGTTGGTCGCACCGTGGCAGCAATATTGGAAAATTATCAGGAAGAAGATGGCAGGGTAAAAATACCCACGGTATTAAAACCCTATATGGGCAACAAATCCTATCTGTAAAATACCCCTATAATCACTGCTAAACAGTGTTTTTGCAATGGCTGAAACTTGAAAAAACCTAAAATAGCACAATGTTTATAAGCATCTGTGCACAGGGCACTCTAAAATCTTTTGGCTCAGATATGTTGAAATTTTGGATAGCCTAAGGCTTTTTCTCAGCCTATTATATGGCGGTAAAAATTACCTTTTATTATAATATCAATGCCGTTAAATAGTTGATTTAACTATTTAACGGCATTTTTCATTAATATTTAATCAAATAGGGTTCGGTTTTCCGTGGTTTCATTTTCTGGGTAAAAATGGCAATCACCATTTTGGTTTGCCGTTGCCAAAAATATGGATTTATGGCTTTTAAAACCTTGGTTTTCCAGTTGATTCTCCAGCCAAGTTCTATCTTTACCAATGGCTTTTAAATGGTTATCCATTATTTTTCCATCCAATATTACATTGGCAAGTACCCTTGCAGGTTCGGTATTTATGCACATATCTTTGGGGGTTAAAGGGGCAACATTGCTTTTGGGTAAAAAGCTTAAATTGCCGTTTATCTCCATAAAAACATATTCCAAATCTTCCACATTAAAATAGCCCCCACTGCGGCAAGCAGCTAAAAGGTCGTTTATATCAAAATTTTGTTTAGCTAAACTTTCTTTTAAAATTTTACCTTTGTAGATTAAAATTTTTGGTGTGCCGGAGAAAAAACGTCTGGCTTTAACGCTTTTATTGCCGCTCCAAGCCATAAAATAGGAGATGGCAATATAAACCGCCATTGCCCAAATTCCCAGCCACAGGGAAACATCTTCTTCCACAGCTATGGCGGCGGCAATGGAACCCACGGAAATGCCGATAACATAATCGTAAAAGGTTAGCTGTGCTATTTGGCGTGGGCCGATTATCTTTGTGAGAAAAAACAAGGCGATAACTGAGAAAATAGAGCGATAAGTGATATCTAAAAAACTGCCGAAAAATTCTGTCATAAAATCCTCCCAATGTGTGTAAAATCCGCCATATAATTTAGTGGCAAATTTGTTTAATTAAAATAGAATGCCTCCACTTCTCCGTTTTGGATAATGAGGGTTGTTTATACAGGTTAAGTGCCATAGTATAGTGGTTTCATGTTTTTATGGCTAATTTAGGGTTCTTAACATCTGTAATTCTATTATTGGTAATTGTGGGATTTTTTATAAGTAAACGCAAAAATTCTTTTTTCCTGTAAAAATATTGCCAAAGTCCATAAAAAGTGGTAAACTAAAATAAATATGGGGGCATAGCTCAGCTGGGAGAGCGTACGGTTCGCATCCGTAAGGTCGAGAGTTCAATCCTCTTTGTCTCCACCAAATATATAATGGGTGAATTTTTGTATAATTATGAAAATTCACATTTTTTAAAGCTGTTGGTAAATTTGCAACAGCTTTTTCAGTAGCTTTTTATAGGTGTACCCTAAAATAAATGAAATCCTTGGTGCTCCTACTTGGGAAGAAATG
>JAVXOZ010000031.1:8545-26282 GCA_036644995.1 Clostridiales bacterium
AAGAAGAAAAATGCTCCGTAGGGTTTTCCATTACCGATAAGGCGGTTTTTGATAAAAATGGCAAATTACCTGTACCAAGTGGGGAATTACCAAAAGTGATAAGGTTGTAAAGTATATCCCAAAACCCACAAAAAAAGCAGAGCAAGATTTGCTTTACTTAAACCTTATTGAACTTCAAAGCGTATAAAAACAGCCTACACATTTTAAGTACCGACCCCCAAAAAGTTATACCTAAACACTAACTTAAGGAGGTCGGTATTTTTATGGCATATGTTTTTTAGTGGCGTAAGTGGTAAATAAAGCCCAAAATACAAAAAGCAGAGTCGTTTTGACTCTGCTTGTGGTTTATGTAGTTGTTTTGATTAATGTTTTGTGCTGTAACGTGCTTCAGCCTTGTTGATTATGTCGTCTAACTGTTTTAAGATATCATCGTCTAAGGGTTTTTGGGGTGCTGCGGCAATTAACTCTTTTACTTTTTTGTTTAAAATAGTAAATAAATCAGGTTTTTCCGCTGCTACCCAATTATCATAATTATCTCTTTGCAGGCATTGGGGAGTCCATAGCTTTTTAAAGTTTTCAAAGGTATGGGGTTCTGTTAAATAATTACCACCGGGGCCAACATTGGCAATTACATCTTCTACTAAAGTATCCGTGGATATTTCTGCCCCGGCAACAATATTATGGATATAGCTTATCATTTCATCCCCATAAACAACGGCTTCCAAGGATGCAGACATTGCTGATTCTAAAAATCCGATAAAGCAATTCATATTGCCTCGGCTAAGGGCACCGGTAAATAATTGAATGGCGATATCTCCAGCTGCCTGTTGGTCAAAAATAGGGGAATCCGTTGTGCCGGCATGGATGGCAAAAGGTAAATCCAGATATCTAAAAATATCAGATGCAGCAGCTTGGGAAAATGCCAATTCCGGATTGGAAAAGGACATATTCACGGTTTTCATATTCATATATTCACAAAAACTACCGCAGATAAAAGGCGTTCCTTCTCGTTTTAATTGGCTAATCAGTAAGCCAACCAAGCAATCAGCCAAGCCAACTACCATACCACCGCCAAAGGATATTGGTGCTGTACCGCCCATTGTTTGGCCGGAGATATACATAACCGGTAGACCTTCTCCTGCCAAATATAAAACAGGGGCAATAGAGTCTTTTGGTTGGGTTAATGGGCTTACTGGGGAAATCCAAAAGGAGAGGAAGGGTTTTTCCTTTAATTTATCCATTCCACCGATGGCTGTTGCACACATTTTTACAATATCAACACAATTTTCTAAATTGTGAGTCCAGCTTACCAGATGTTTTGATGTGTTTTCCAGCATTTCACGGGCTTCATATACTTCAGCAAGGCAGGGATTGCAGTCGGATATTGATGCTAATCCGCAGACCCAATCAATATTGGGCAGAGCCTCGCAGACCCGTGCCATATTGGCCACATCTGATTTAATTGTGGCTCTTCTTTCACCTGTTTCAGAGTCTACAATCAGGGGGTTTGTCATGCCGGGGCCAAAATAAACGTTGTTAGGCTCAACGTTCATGGCAACTTCTCCCTCTCTATCATAAAGAGTAACACTTGATGGTGCTGTATTAATTGCTTTTTTCATGACATGGGCAGGGATTTTTACAAGCTCACCTTCTATGTGGCAACCGGCATTTTTTAGTAAATCAAGGGCTTCTTCGCTCTGAACCTTACAACCAACTTTTTCCAATGTGCGAAAAGTGGCGTTAACAATTTGCTCGCATTGATCTTGGTTTAGTGCACCAAATTGAAGTGGTTGATGGTTGATGAAATGTGATTTATTGTTTTTCATTTTAATTCTCCTAAATATATTATTTGTTTTATTATTAATGCTTATATAAGCTCAATATTTCCTTGTTTCTTTTTTGTATAGATAACAATGGCAGCTGAAATCAGAACATAGCCAATAAGAATAAGAACCATATATGGCATACAAGCAACGATGGAATCCACATGGAAAAGATATTGTATGAGGGGGCAAACATAGGGGCCTACAAAAATACCACCGTATACTGCACTGTTTGCAATAGAAATAGACAAAGAGGCTTTTGAGGGTGGAGCAATCATAGCTGCTGCCATTAAGTAATAAGCATAACCAAGGCCATACATACCGCCTAAAATTGTTTTTGCAATGCAAATCATAGGTAGATTAATGGTATAGGCCAACATCAAATATCCAACAGCCATCAAGCCTGCAAATATAATGGGAGTGGCTCTTTTTGTGCGCATATAGATAAAGGAAAAGGCAAAACCTGTTACCATGCTTCCTAAGGCGCCAAGGGCTTCCAGCAGGCCAACGGTGGAAGAATCTCCAATAGAAAGCTCTACCAGATAAACCGCAACCATTGTTAAAATTACCGAGTACATACTGCTAAATATAAATGCAGCTATTGCCAGTGCGGAAGTGCGTTTCCATGGCATTTTATCAGGAGTGCTGCCTTCTATTGCAGTTTTTCTTTCCGGTGCAGTTTTGGGAATAAAAAATATGACACCTACCAAAACAGGAATTGCAATTATATAGGCATAGAATACATAGTGCCAATTAATAATAGCCAGCCACCCTGCTGCATATGTCATTATGGCACCGAGGATGCTCATTACTGCGGTGTATAATCCCATCATGCGGCTTCTGCGGTTTTCATCAATGAATAATTCCGCAATTAGTCCAACAGAGCTAACAGAGATGAAGCCTGCTGTTAAACCGGCAATGGTTCGCATTGCCAGTAAAAAATAAAAATTGTCCATACCACTTGAGAAGATGGTAGATATGCAGAAAAGTAAGTAAGAGGCCGCCAGAATGGTTTTTTTCCCTATAATTTGCACCAAAAGGCCGCAAATTATAGAACCAATAATAATTAGCAGAGCAGGGCCGGTAATGAAAAAATTAACTAATACCATGTTTATATCTGCAAAATCTTGGTAAATAGCATCAACTGCAGGATAAATAGCCATATCAACCATCAATGCCAAGCTTGAAACAATTAAAACAAATTTTAAAAGGAATGCGTTTTCCTTTTTTTCTACAAAGTTATTCATTTTTCTCCTTAAATATAGTATCTTTTGATATAATGTACTTTAAGTATTTTTTGCAACACTCCCTAATTTTAATATTAAATTATTATATGTAGACGTCAACATACTCCTAAATTATTGCAAGAATGATACCATTGGCATTGTTTCTGTGAAATAAAATAATATTACCGGTTAAATCCATGTATGTGCAGGCTTTCTTTTCTTTTACTGCCGATATGCAATGAGCTAATTCCTAAATTGACTGCATTAAAATGAGAAAAAATTATCATTTTAATGCAGTCAATTTGATACAGAAGATTGATTAATCCTGTTTATTGATTTATAATAGAAAGGAAATAAATAAATTACAATAATACATATAACATTGTTAAGGGGATATATATGATGAATAATACCAATAATTTTCACTCCAAAATTCTGACCAAAGAACGATGGGAAAATATTTGCCGCTATAAAAAAGACTTTTTAAGCGGTAAAATTGATGATTTTAGAGATTGTCCGGACTTAAACAATATTATTGCCGAATCATGGATACGCTGCAAAAAAACAGGTGTTGACCCTAATGCCTCCTTAAAAGGTATAAAAACAAAATACAATAATAATTTTTCAATGTCAATGGGGGAAAAATATAGCTCCATTGATAAAGAATTAATTGACTTAGCAAAGCCCCTCTTTGATGCCTTTGATTCATGGACACCAATAAAGCGGTTTGATTTAACGTTGGACAGTCTTATCAGCAACAGCCAAATATTGAAAAACAATAGCTTTGCATCTTCATCTAAGTGGGATATTTGCGGTTCAAGTCAAGAGGAAAGTGTAATTGGCACCAATGCCTATGCACTTGTTAAAATGTTAGGATATCCCATCAGTGTTCAAGGTCCGGAATATTTTAATTATGAAATGGAGGATGGTTTTGTTGCAGCCTCACCTATTTTTGATGAAAATCATAACATGATAGCTATTTTGCAATTAGCAATGACGGGTCTTTCTAAAATCAGTGAGCCGTGGGATGAGTATATGCAGCTTTTATTTGCGCAACTTCTTGGGCTATCCAATGCAATAGCAACAGCAATAGAAAACAAATTACAATTAATTCTGGCAGGTAAAACAATTCAATCCACCAATACTTTGCTTAAAACCACTCTATCACTAATTGATTCGGGAATCATCGTTATTGATAAGGATTGTGAGATTCTTGATGCCAATAAAGTGGCAAATAGTTATTTGAAGCTGGAATTGGCTCAAAAAAAGAGTAATTTTAAGGAGTTTCTTTTAGCTAAATCTTCTTTTGTGCCAATATTAGAAAAGAATAAAGCAACAGATTGTGAAGAAATATTACAAGTTGATAATGAAACCCAAAGATACATTATTCAGATAAGACCCCTTGATAAAAAAAGTTGGGAAGGTGCTATTTTGTCAATGCAAATTGCAGAAAAAGTTGATAAAATGGCAGTTTCCAGAACCGGAAATCGGGCTACTTTTACATTTAATAATCTCAAAGGTGAGAGTGCCTGTTTTCAGCAAGCTATCCGCAAGGCAAAGCTTTGGTCTAATCTTGATGAAAATGTGTTATTGATTGGAGAAAGCGGCACCGGTAAGGAATTATTTGCTCAATCAATACATAATGATCACAACTCCAAAAGTCCGTTTATTGCAGTTAATTGTGCCGCAATACCAAGGGAGTTAATAGAAAGCGAATTATTTGGTTATGAAAAGGGAAGTTTTACCGGTGCTGACAAAAACGGACGACCGGGCAAAATAGAATTAGCACATAATGGTACCCTGTTTTTAGATGAAATAGGTGATATGCCTTTGGAGTTGCAAGCAGTTTTGCTGCGAGTATTAGAATATAAACAAGTATCAAGGCTTGGCAGTACAGATACGAAGCAGGTTGATTTCCGCTTGATTGCAGCTACCAATAAAAATTTAAAAAAGTTGGTAGAAGAAAAGCGTTTTCGGCAAGATCTCTATTTCCGTTTGTCTGTATTGGCAATTAATATACCACCATTGCGAGATAGAGAGAACGATGCCCTTATTCTTTCCCATTACTTTTTAGAAAAGTACAGTAAAAAAATAGGGAGAGTTACCCCTGTTATCAGTAAAGATGCCGAAGATATATTAACCCAATATGATTGGCCGGGAAATGCTCGCCAATTGGAGAATTCTATCATTTATAGTATATATTCCACTCCGGGCAATGTAATATTACCGGAACACTTATCTGAGGATATAAGGGAGATTCATCCGGGTAAAGACATGAATCCCAATGAGATTGCCAAAACAGCAAAAACCATAGAGCCAATATCTAAAGATAAAACAATAACCTTAAAAGAAATTGAAAAAGAGGCCATAGGGACTTCTCTTAGAAAATATAATGGTAATATGTCTAAGACCGCAAGGTCTTTGGGAATTAGTGCGTCTACCTTGTATCGAAAAGTAAAGGAATATGGTTTAGATTCTACATTGTCAAATAATGGTAGTGACTTATAAAAACCAAGTACTGCGCTGAGTGTTTAGTTGCCGTTTTTTTGGATTGAGGAAAGATGTTGCCATTAAAGTAGGTAGGAGTTTGATATTGATTTTATCACTATTGCTGATTCCCCAAAGCGGCAAATAAAGATGCGGCAAATAAACCCCAAACCACAAAAAAAGCAGAGCCGTGTTGACTCTGCTTAAGGCTGTTTGACAAGGAAAGTTGCCAATGCTATACTGTTTTTAAAAAAGATACCGTAAGGAAAATAAGGGGGAAACAGCATGAAAGTATATTCGGGAACGATTATTACTTGTGATAAAAAAAATACCACAGCAAAATATCTTGTAGAAGAAAAAGGAAAAATTTGCTATGTGGGAGATACTCTCCCTTCAGACTTTGCCCAAGCAGAACAAATTTCTTTAGGAGAAAAAGTTTTAATTCCCGCCTTTGCCGATACCCACATTCATTTTGCCAGTTTTGCAACATTCCATGCAGGTCTTAATGTGATGGAAGCCAAAAGCAACGAAGAAATTTTAGCCATGCTCAAAAACCATGTGCAAAAGTCAAAGGAAAAACTAATCATTGCCTTTGGAGCATCCCCCTACTCCGTAAAGGAGGGACACCTGGTCAGCAAAAAACAGTTGGATCAAGTATGTCCCCAAAAGCCCGTTTTTCTGGTGAAATACGATGGCCACGCCTGCGTTATCAACAGCTTGCTTTTGGAAAAGCTGAAAGATAAAATTTCATCCCTTCGGGGGTATCATGAAGAAACAGGAGAAATGAATCAGGAGGCTTTTTTTGCAGTTTCCGATTATGTAACAAATTCGGTATCTCCCCTGAATCTGATTAAAAATATGCAGCGAGCCGCTGACTATATGGCAAGCAAAGGCATTGGCATGATTCATACCGTAAGCGGTGTGGGCTTCCCCAAGGATTTAGATGTTGATTTAGAACGCTGGGTGGGTAAGGGTATGAACAACGGTATGCAGCTCAGAGTTTTTTTCCAGACCATGGATGTGTCCAAGGTTCTAAAACGTAAGCTACCCAGAATCGGCGGCTGCTTCGCCACTGCTCTGGATGGCTGCTTCGGTTCTAAGGATGCGGCACTGCTCTCTCCATATGAAAAAACAGAGGACAAGGGCATTCTTTATTACAGCGATGAAGAAGTGATTGCCTTTTGCAAGGAAGCCAACCGTGCGGGACTGCAAATTGAGATGCACGCCATAGGTGATGCCGGCTTTAACCAAGCCTGCCGCAGCTTACAAGCAGCCTTAGAGGACTATCCTCGGGAAAATCATCGCCACGCTATTATCCATGCCTGTCTCCCCACAGAAGAAGGGCTTGCCATCTGCAAAAAATATCAAATCATGCTTTCGGTGCAAACGGCATTTATCAACTGGGAGCAAGAACCGGATATCTATCTTGAAGAAATCCTCGGGAAACGGAGCGAAAACTTAAATCCTATCCGCAATTTTTTAGAGAAAGAACTTTTGGTTTGCCCAGGCTCCGACGGACCTTGTACCGACCCTGACCCCATCACCTGGATTCACAAAGCCTGCAATCACAGTAATCCTAATCAGTCCATCACCGTTGGCGAGGCACTGCGTATGTGCACTTATAATGGCTACTATGCAAGCTTTGACGAAAAAGAACGGGGCAGTTTGGAAATGGGGAAAATTGCAGATATGGTAATTCTTTCCCAAAATCCTCTCACCGCAGATGTTCATCGCTTAAAGGATATAGAAGTGAAACAATTACTTTTGCAGGGCAAGCCTTACCGAGAAATCAAAACAAATCCTATCCTACAGGTTTTAAAGGGCATGATTTAAGGCTTTCAAGTCCAAGAGAAATCCACCCACTCTTAATAAGCTCCCACAAAATGAATAATCAAAGAAATCACATCATATTTAATAAAAACCCTTAAAAAAATAGAAGAATAGACAGGGTAAGTTCACCGTATTGTCTAAACCTTTCTTTTTTGATATAATGAAAAATTATAGTATGTGACTTTGATGGGGAAAAGAACTCCATAGAATAGTGAGAATCTCAATGATTGATTTTTTAGCAAAAATATTCATTAAAAATAAAGATAAAATGGAAGATACCAAGCTGCGTTTGGCATATGGCATGCTTTGTGGCTTGGTGGGAATCGGCCTCAATCTCCTCCTCTTTGGGGGAAAATTGCTGGCAGGTATCATATCCGGTTCCATTGCCATCCTCGCCGATGCCTTTAATAACTTAGCCGATGCAGGATCTTCTGCAATCACCTTCATCGGCTTTAAGCTTTCGGGTCAAAAACCAGACCCCGATCATCCCTTTGGACACGGCCGCATCGAGTACATCAGTGGTTTAATCGTCGCCATGGCAATTCTTCTGATGGCCTTTGAATTGGCAAAATCCTCTATAACAAAAATCATTTCACCGGAGCCTGTAGCCTTCAGTATCCTTTCCGTAGTTATCTTAGTAATTGCCATTCTCGTAAAGCTCTATATGGCATTCTACAACCGAAATATCGGCAAGCGTTTTGCCTCTCCTGCCATGAAGGCGGTAGCCATAGACAGCATCAGCGATTGTTTTGCCACCACCGTGGTTCTTTTGGCATTGGTTGTGGGACACTTTACCGGCATAAATATTGATGGCTGGTGCGGTGTTGCGGTTTCTCTCTTTATTTTTTACGCCGGATTCAGTGCCGCCAAGGAAACCATCAATCCCCTTTTAGGGCAACCTGCGGATAAAGAATTGGTCAATAAAATTGAGAGTATTGTCAGAGGGCATAAAGAAATTCAAGGAATCCACGATTTGGTGGTACACGATTACGGCCCGGGACGCCTGATAATTTCCCTCCACGCTGAGGTTCCCTGTAAGTGTGATATCTTGGAGATCCACGATATTATAGACAATATAGAAAATGAACTGAACCAATCTCTGGGTTGCGAAGCCGTGATTCATATGGACCCCATTGTTGTGGATGACCTGGAAACATCAGCGTTAAAAACCGCAATAAGCGATATCATTGCCCATCTCAGCCCGGAGCTTTCCATACATGATTTTCGCATGGTTCCCGGCCCTACTCATACTAACTTAATTTTTGATGTGGTGGTACCTTATGATTTTTCCTATAGTGATAACGCAGTAAAACAGCACCTCATCCATGGGGTAGAATCAATGGAAGGCAACTATTTTGCGGTAATTAAAATAGATAAACCCTATATTCGCTGAAGCTTTCCCCTTAAAATAAAAGACTTAAAAATAAAAAAAATGACCTTTATGAAGGGTTTTTCCATAAGCCTAAGCAGAGTCAACACGGCTCTGCTTAGGCTTTTGATAAAGTCTGATATTCGGCAAAATCCCTTCCCATCCACTGCTTATGTACATATAGGTACACTACACAGCCGCTGCTCAGGGAGTTTTGCCGAATCTAAGGCTTTCTTAACAGCCTGACATCTTGCCAAAAAACTGTGTTTTTTTGCAATCTGAGGCAGATTACTGCCCTGTATTATTGACGGTAGAATTGGTGGTGGGGATCGGTATTCGGGGAGCTGTGGGGGTGTATAGCCACTGCGTCACTATTTGGTGAATCCGTGTGTAAAAAATTTCCAGTATTTCTTTTTCGGATAATGATAGTGTACTTGAAATAATAAGTGCTTCATTCACGTCTGGGACATATTGACCCTTCAATAATGCTGTGACTTTGTTCCTATGCCACCCAATACTTGTGGCAAAAGCGTATTGAGTGCCATATATTGCAATAATCTTGCTTTTTAAAAGATAAGAACTATTTATACTCATTAGGTCCTCCTTTTTTCACTATTTGGTGTAATGTTGTTGTATCACTATTTGGTGAAAAATGCCAAGTATTTTGTAAAGTTTTTATTACATTTGGTGAAAAAATAAAGTATTAATCTACATAGAAGATATTGCCCCCAAACATAAAACAGATAAATAACCACCGCTCTCGGAGCGGATAAGGCTACCACAATAAGAAGGTGAAAATATATGGATACAACTCAAATAACTCGCTTAAAATCATGTTTTGATGAAATAGCCCATAAAACAGAGGATGGAATCGAATACTGGCTTGTAAGAGAGCTACAGGAATCTTAGGATACAGCGAATGGCGTAATTTCCAAAACTCTATTGAAAAGGCAAAGCTATCATGCGAAAATAGCAAAAACCCAGTAAAAGACCATTTTGTTGACTTCAACAAAATCGTTCAAGCAGGGGTTTCAAGCAAGCCTATTTTAGATACAATGCTTACCAGATATGCCTGCTATCTTATTGCCCAAAATGGTGACCCAAAGAAAGAACAAATTGCTTTTGCACAAAGCTATTTCGCTTTTCAAACAAGAAAGCAGGAATTAATCCAAGAGAGATTGGAGCTACTGGCAAGAATGGAAGCTCGTGACCGCCTTAAAAATGCAGAAAAGCACCTTTCTGATAACATTTATCAAAGAGGTGTAGACGATAGGGGTTTTGCGCGAATTCGTTCCAAAGGGGATAGTGCTCTTTTTGGTGGCTATGCTATATACCGGATTGCGCCGGGGTGAATTATGCGGCTTGGAATGGAAGGATATAGACTTTAATACCCAGACCTTGACTGTAAATAGAATATCGGATATATCCCGGCAAAGGGGTATTTGAGGACACCACAAAGAATGATACCTCTATAGATAGTATTCTTCAAATAAAAAGGGTATAAAGCACAAATAAAGCACAAATAATGAACAAAACACAAAAAAAGCAGGGTCGGTTTGACTCTGCTTGTGGTTTATGTAGTTGTTGTGCAGGCATAGGTGTGGTGCGCCCGAGACGACTCGAACGTCCGACCTGCGGTTTAGGAATTCTCTATGGTTTTAGCTTTTGGGTTATGGAATATTTGCGGAGATGGTATTATACAGGTCTTTTGCCCTTGGGTGTTGTGCTATCTTTTTTATGACGAATTGTCTTTTTTCACCGATAAGCGACAAGTAAACGACAATTGAAAAGCACTTATGGCTTAAGAAATTTTTCCGTAGCCCTATCAAAATCGGAGATTGTTTTTTGGGTTTTGTTGAATTCTGCGTATTCTGTTGCGGCCTTTTTTTCTGCCTGCTTTTTTGATATTTTACCGTTATCCTTTAGTATTTGATACTTTCGAAAAGCAAGGAATTCGTTAATACTGTTAACAAATGCCTCCATAGTAAAGGTATTCTCCCGCTCAATTAAATCCTCGATGTAGTCGAAATAGCCGGTAGCTGCTCTTTCCAGCTGTCGTATTTTCTTTTCGTCAAGGTAGTTTTTTGCCACTGTAACATCGGATTTCAGTATTCGCCCGTTAGGAGAATTTTTCCAGGTAGTAAGCCCCATATTTTCTTGATTATAATCCGCATGACTGTGAACGATTTCAGCAGCGGTTTGCCCTGTAATGGCATAATGAAATTTATTTTGTACCATGGTATAAAATCGCTGGGTAATTTCTGCGTCCTTACTATAGTCGATACTGCATTCGGCAAAAATATCTGTAATTTGCTGCCATATACGCCGTTCGCTACTTCGAATGGAGAGAACACGTTCCAGTAATTCTTTAAAGTAGTCTTGACCAAAGGGTTTACCGTTTTTCAGCATTTCATCGTTGAGAACAAAGCCCTTGATGATATACTCCTTTAGGGTTTCTGTCGCCCAACGCCGAAATAACGTGGCTTTTTTAGAATTGACACGATAGCCCACGGCGATAATTACATCCAAATTATAGAAATACACGGTTCTTCTAATGGTTCTGTTGCCTTCTGTTTGAACGATTTCCTTTTTGGAAACAGTTGCCTTCCGTTCCAATTCCTCTTCGTCATAAATATTTTGCAGATGTTTTGATATGGCTGGAATCTTTACATCAAACAGCTCCGCCATGGCTTTTTGGGTGAGCCAAAAGGTTTCATCTTAAAAAACAACCGATACATGAACATCCCCCCTGGGCGGTGGTATAAATCAATATTTCGTTTTGCGTTAAATCTTTCACCAATGCGTTACCTTCTTTCCTGGAAAGCTGAGGGTATTCTATCTTTAGGAGTTTGATATTTAGATATTGGTAAAATGGTTCTATATCAACAATAGATCATGCCACCAGTGCCACCTTATTAACATCCTCTTACATAACTATTATTATACATGAATTTATCATCATTACAAGTTAAAAAAGAACAAATAAGCGTGGCTTTGGTGGTACAAAAATCAGGATAGTATTTTATCTCAGTACGTTCTTCACTGCTGAGATTCATGATATGTATAGGATGATTAACTCTTCACAAATATCTCAGGTTATT
Organism: Clostridiales bacterium; assembly: GCA_036644995.1. Lineage (GTDB taxonomy): Bacteria > Bacillota > Dehalobacteriia > UBA7702 > UBA7702 > Cryptoclostridium. The sequence continues at coordinate 20,382 of JAVXOZ010000031.1, forward strand.
GATGTATTCTGTTCCATAAACAGGGAGAAATCATGCGGAACTCTGTAGCATTGGCACTTCAAAGAGTGGTATGGGTATGCCTAAGACCAGAGCCTGCCCATAAAGAGCTAAGCATTTTCCGTTTTCATTACATGTCTCCTTTTGTTCAGGTTTCACCAATGTAGTTTCTTCTTCTTGGCTTTTGGATATTTTTGTTTTTTGCTTGTATTATAATCATTTAGATTGCGTATCCACAGGGTTGTTGATATAATTAGACAACGGCAGGACTTTTTCCTGAGGTGATAAAGAAGATAAGTTAAGCCGTACAGAATCTGTACAGCTTTTTGTGTTGTACAATAGTTAATGGCAAGTTCAAATTTGTGGGAGGGAAACGCAGTGAGGCTTTCAAAAATAAAGTTATTGAATTATCGTTGCTTTGGTCCAAAGGAGCAGGTTATTATGATTGATGATCTATCTGTATTCATTGGTAATAATAGTACAGGAAAAACTGCAGCACTGTCCGGATTAAACGGCATTTTTTCAGAAAATAGTAGTGATCGCATTTTACAAAGAAGTGATTTCCATCTCCCCAAGGATATGACACCTGAGTCTATGGAAAAGCAGTCTATGTATATTGAGGCGGTATTTGAATTTGATGAATTAAAGACCAAAGAGCAAGGAGTACAAGACTCAGTTCCCCAATTTTTTCAACACTTAGTTGTTGATGAACCTCAAGGAGTTCCGTATCTTCGTATCCGTTTGGAGGCGACGTGGGAAAAGAGCAGTACAATCATAGGTTCAATTGATAGTCGAATCTCATACATTACTTGTCCGGAGTCTGCTGATTTGCAAGAAGAAAATTGCATAACGGCTCAACGCCGTGATTTAGATAGAATTCGGGTAATCTATGTTCCAGCGGCACGAGACCCTTCAAGGCAGCTCAAAAATGCATCTGGTACTATGATGTATCAGATTATGAGTAGTATCAATTGGAGTGAGACAACAAAAGAGGGTGTAAAAACCAAGATTCAGGAATTAAATACCCAGTTTGAAAAAGAAAGCGGCGTCGCCATGTTTGGGTCTTCCATCACCACGCAGTGGAAAAAATACGATTCGGATGATAGATATTCTAATGCTATGCTAAGATTCAACAGCACAGATATCGAAACTTCAATCAGAAAAATGGAAGTAGTATTTCTCCCAACAGTTACGGGTAAAGAGTATTCCATTGATCAGATGGGTGATGGACTAAGGTCATTGTTTTATATTTCGCTGGTGGATAGTATTTTGGATGTGGAAAACCAAATGAAACGGGAAATTGAAAATGATTCTCAATGTGCCTCTTTTAACAGAAAGCCACCAATTTTGACAATAGTAGCATTAGAAGAACCTGAGAATCATATTGCACCGCATTTGCTTGGCAAGCTTATGGGAAATCTTCAAAATATTTCACAAAAATGCAATGCGCAAACCATAATAACATCTCATTCTCCGGCAATTGTTAGAAGGGTTGAGCCGGAAAAGCTTAGATACTTCAGACTTTCTACAGACGATAACGCCACACAGGTTCATAGTATTACCTTACCGGATAAGGAAAAAGTGAAAGATCAGTACAAATATCTTAAAGAAGCCGTAAGAGCTTACCCAGAGTTGTATTTCGCAAAATTAGTAATACTGGGTGAAGGCAACAGTGAAGAAATTATTCTGCCAAAGTTTTTTGAAGCTGCAAAGATAAATGTGGATGTTAGTGGGATTTCCATTGTTCCACTGGGAGGCCGTCATGTAAATCATTTTTGGAGACTCTTCAATGACTTACAAATACCCTACATAACGCTTCTTGATCTTGACAGAGAGAGAAACGGTGGTGGTTGGGGGCGTATAAAATATGTGATTGACCAACTGAGTGAAAATGGCGTTAGGCGTGAAGAACTACTACATACGAATAATGAAATTATGACGGATGAAGAATTTGAAAAGATGTCAGAGTTGGATAATTCCGAAATAGAAACCATGCAAAAATGGTTAGATCAATTAGAAGATTACAATGTGTTTTTTTCTGCACCCTTGGATATTGACTTCTTGATGTTGGAGAGCCTTGGTGATAAATATAAGGCGAGTTTGAGTGATAAGGAAGGGCCAATAATTAACGTTGAAAATCCTAAACAACAAATTCTTATCAGCAAGATAGAGGCTTCTGATCTGATCTATCCTGAATATGAGGAACGTACAAAAAAGGCTATTGGACTTGCGTTGAAGGAACATGGTGGTAGTGGAAAAACATATAATCCGGAGCAACAAAAACTTATGATTTGGTATAATTACTTTTTCTTAAACAGAGGTAAACCCTCTACACATATTGCCGCTTTGGCAACAATAAATTCAGAAATATTGAAAAATTCCATGCCTTCTGTACTCAAACGATTAATTACTGCCGCAGATAAGCTGCTTAAGGGTGATAACTAATGAAAATAATTTTACCTGAAAAGTGGGTGCCCTGTGATGGAGTAGTGCTTGAAGAAAAAGCAGAGTGCGCAGTCCGTTGCGATTCTCATGTACTTGTGATTGCCGGGCCAGGAGCAGGTAAGACGGAACTGCTGGCGCAGAAGGCTACTTATTTGCTTCAAACAAATCTATGTAGGGAACCACAAAAAATACTGGCAATTAGCTTCAAAACCGATGCTGCACAAAATTTAAAAGAACGGGTGGAGAAGCGCTGTGGGACGGAAGCAAAACATAGATTTGTGTCAATGACTTATGATGCATTTGCAAAGAGTTTGCTTGACCATTTTCAATATGCCTTACCCGTTGAATTGCGTCCCCAGGCTGATTATTTAGTTAATGACGATGAAATAATTGATGCGGCATTTAAAATGAGTGGATATATCATTCCAGATAGATTAGCCTCAAACAATCTGAAAACTTTCTATGATTCGGTTTTGGCATCGGTTTCATTACCAATATCAAAAGGTGATATCCTCGGGGATATCTGGACTTTGTTGCTGAAGGGTTTCGATGATCATAAGCCGACATTAACCTTTAAAATGATTACCATGCTAGCGGATTATATCATTAAAACTAATCCGTATATTAAGCATGCTTTACAGATGACTTACTCCCATGTGTTTTTAGACGAATTCCAGGATACCACAGGAATGCAGTATAAATTTATTAGGCAGTGTTTCATTAACTCTGATGCAAAAATAACAGCTGTAGGAGATAACAAACAACGTATAATGGTGTGGGCTGGCGCACTAAAGAGAATTTTTAATGATTTTTATGAAGAATTTAGCCCAGAGCCAGTGCGATTGATGATGAATCACCGTTCTGCTCCTCGACTTGTAGCACTACAAAAGGAAATGTATGCATCTCTTAAAGAAAAATCCACCCAAGTAAATGTGGCTAATAAGTGGCAGCCTAACGATGGCAATATTGCTCTAATAATAGCAGACAATGAAGCGTTAGAAGCACAGACGATAGCTGAAGATATTGTGAGTAAAATTGCAGAGGGAACAGAGCCACATGAAATATGTGTTCTATGTAAACAACTTCCTTCAAAATATACTTCTGCAATTGTTTCCGCATTAGCAAGCTACGGAGTACGTGCCCGCATTGAAACCGAGTATCATGATATCCTAAAGGAACCAATTATTGATTTACTGCTCAAGATTATACTATGTTCTCTAAACAGGAAACAGCCCTTAGATTGGGAGTTCATTAAAGGTTTTTTTGCGGATATCTGGGATATAAGCACAGACCAAGGATACGAAGCCTATGACCAAATGCAAGACAAATTATTTGCTAAGGTTGACGAGTTAGAGAGGCAACTGTCGGAAGAGATGAGTATAGCAGCTTTTCATCGTATACTGGATGATTTTATGAGTTTCCTAAACATAAATAGTGTTAAAGCAAAGTTCCCTGCATATAGACAAGGAAACTATTTAGAGGGATTGGTTGCAAAATTTGAAAAGCTGTTCTGGGCAGAATTAGATTTGGCAAACTATAACTGGCAGCTAGCGATTGAAAATTTTTGCGGCTTTCATTCCATTCCAATAATAACGATTCACAAAAGTAAAGGTTTAGAGTATTCCTCAGTTTATTTTATTGGTTTGGAGGATTCTGCGTTTTGGAGTTTTCGCAAGCAACCGGAAGAGGATAGGTGTGCATTTTTTGTAGCGCTTTCTCGTGCCAAGGAATCAATTATGTTCACATACTGCAAGCATAGATCAAACTTTTCGGTGCCAAATCAATGTCATAATAATATTAATGAATTTTTTGATTTATTACGACAACCGGGAATGGCAGAAGTAAGAGAAGTTGTAAAATTGCCTGGGGTCTGACTCGTATATAGAATAACGAAAGTTCTCATTAGAAGATTATCATCATTCGTATGTCTCCATCAAATAAGATTTTCAAGAATCCCTCCCGCAAAATATGGTTAGTGATAGTTGAATACCAGTATGCTATTATAATAATAGAGAATAGTCATAGTATTATTCTCAAAGACTCCTAAACTATAGGCCTTTGGAGTAGAGCAAAAACTTGAGCCTATTTGTTATAGCAGTTTTACTTTAATTCTTTGTTTAATTTTATTAGCTGGTTTTCCTCAACGCTTCGGTTATCCTTTGGGGTAAAACTTCGGGTTCTGCCATAATCCTTAACCCATTTATTCAGTGTGGATTTTGCCATTCCTTATTCGCTTATTATTTCGCTGTTGCTTTTACCCCAATTGCATAGCTGGACTATTTGCTTTTTAAACTCCTCAGTATATTGCTTTGTTTTTGCCATAACATTTTACCTCACTTGTTTTTATTTGCTTTTTTATTATATTACCTTCGATAAATTGTTGTTCAATTTACTATAGCACTATCAACTGTTCCTTTAAGAAACCTGTAAAAAAGGTGCTGGCTGAGTTCTCGAAATAGACAGAAGCGAAGACAAGGTGTGCTGTGATTTGCCCCAGTCTAATAAGGATGTTTTCGATTTTGAGAAATGCCGTAGGATTTTTGAGGTTTTATGGCATTTTTTTGCCCGAAAACTTTCCTACGAAGTTGAAGTAGACCTCTACTTTTGCGTATAGTTTTTCTTTTTCCACGGAAATGTAATCAGTCAAAGATCTTTATAAAAGCTTATGGAATCTTTATAAGTATCTTTTATCCTATTGATAAAGACAAAAGGAGGACGATTATAATGAAAACGATACTCACGACAAATCACATAAGCAAAAACTTTAAAAAGCAAAAAGCCAACAACAACATCTCTATTTCTGTGTGCGAAAACTCGGTTTACGGTCTTTTGGGACCCAACGGTGCTGGAAAATCCACTTTGCTAAAAATACTAACCGGAATGATGACACAAACCTCCGGGGGGATTTATTTTGACGGGAAGCCTTGGTCTCGATCTGATTTGCTGTCAATCGGTGCGCTGATTGAATCTCCACCCATCTACGAAAATTTAACGGCACATGAAAACCTTAAAGTAAGAACATTGCTTTATGGCTTGCCTGATAGTCGCATTGATGAAGTTTTAAAAATAGTGGATTTAACGAACACAGGTAAAAAACGTGCTGGTCACTTTTCAATGGGCATGAAGCAACGTCTTGGTATTGCCATGGCATTGTTAAATCACCCTAAGCTTCTCATCCTTGATGAGCCAACCAACGGTCTTGATCCGATTGGAATTGGAGAGCTTCGGGAGCTAATTCGTTCTTTTCCGAAGCAGGGAATTACCGTTATACTCTCAAGTCATATATTATCAGAGGTAGAGCAAATTGCCGACCATATTGGCATCATTGCAGACGGAACACTTTGGTATGAGGATAAGATAGATACCAATACAGATTTGGAAGCTTTGTTTTTGGAGGTTGTAAGAAAGGCCGGTGAAACAAATGCTTAATTATGTGAAATCAGAATTTCTGAAACAAAA
>JAVXOZ010000032.1:0-24701 GCA_036644995.1 Clostridiales bacterium
GTTGAGGGTTGAGGGTTGAGGGTTGAGGGTTGAGGGTTGAGGGTTGAGGGTTGAAGCGGATATTTTGGAACATTTGGGTATAGGCTATTATCACTGCTCATATGATTATTTGAGGTGAGTAAATATGATAAAAATTTCCGAATTACAAGAAAAAGAGATAATTAATTGTGCCGATGGCAGGTATATGGGTTCCATGCGAGATATTGAAATAGATTTAGAAACAGGAAAAATCAGAAGTATTATTTTACCAAATCCCGGTTCTGTGGGCTTTTTCAAAAAGAAAGAGCAATCATCCGTAAGCTGGCACGAAATCAGAAAAATAGGCTTTGACGTAATACTAATAGAAAGTTTTGGTCAAAACATACCTCAATATCTTCTCAATGAAAAAAATTTATAATATCTGGGATGCAGCGGCAATATGGTCTTTACCTGCTCCGCAGCAACCGCCTAAAACACAAATACCTTTGTTTTTTAAATATTGTATACCTGTGGCAAATTCTTGGGGATTCATATCGTAATATGTTTCCCCATTTTTTACTTTGGGCAATCCCGCATTAATACAAGCCATGATGGGGATTTTAAAAGATTTAACCAAAGGTGCCATAATATCACCTAATGTAACCGCATCTATATCACCGCAATTATGCCCCAAACACTGAATTCCCAACGGCATTAATTCTTCATAGGCTTTTTCCAATCTCAGCCCCATAAACGTTGCACCGTTTTGCTGCAACACAATACTTGCCATAATCGGTAACGTAGAAACAGAACGTATACCCTTTATTGCTGCCTTTAATTCTGCTAAATCATAAAAAGTTTGCACAGAAAAGCCATCCACTCCACAATCAGCTAAAATTTGGGCTTGGGCAGCAAAAGTAGATTCCGCCTTTTCTGCATTTAAAGTACCCACAGGTTCCATCAGTTCCCCTGTGGGTCCCATATTCCCTAAAACATAGGCTTTACCATCAGCTGCTTCTTTGGCTATGATAACGCCTGCTTTATTTATTTCAGCCCAATCATAGCCTTTGGCATGGTTGGCTGCGTAGATTTCATTCATACTAAAAGTGCAGGTTAAAAGTATTTTAGCACCTACATCAACATATTCTTTTTGTATTTCTTTAACCAATTCTCGGTGAGTAAGATTGGATATACCACCGGGAGTTATTCCCCCACGTTTCATTAATTCCGTGCCTGTGGCACCACAGTGGAGTATGTTTTTTTCTTCTTTTAAAAAATCTGCAAAATTTTTCATATTTTTTCCTTAATCTTCGCAAAAAATCAATAGGTCACTGAATTTTTCAGCTTTATCCCCACTATATGACGTTGTTACTATATTACCATGGGGTTCCGGCAATAATAATGCCATGGTTTTTAAAGCTAAATTAGATTCGGATTGAAAAATACCATCATAATTCACAGTGCTTGCCGAGGCAATTAAATCAGATAATGAAGCCATATCGCTGATGGGTAAAACTTCCTGATGTTCAATTTTAGGAGTGGCAACAAGTATGGGATATTTATTTAAAACATTTTTATAAGGCAATAGTGCTTTGGCAACATCATTGGTGCTCATTGTTTTATCCAACACCACAGGCACAACGGATTTTTCCTGTAAATAATAGCTGCAATAATCCATTACCAAGCCCAAATCTGTTACTTTATCCAATGCTAAATTATCTGATAACATCCCATAAGACACCAATGTATTCAATACATCTTTATCTGTTTGCACCACGCAATAAGGGGTTTGCCAGCCCCAATCCCCGGTTAAGGGCACATTACCGATATTATCACCAAAAGCAATAACTACCACAGTGTCACTTTTTATATTGTGTTTGAGAGTTGCCATGGCTGCTCCCAAAGCATTGGGATTGTTATTGGCATTGGGCAAAACCGCTCCCACTACACCGTTGAGCTTTTGCACATCTCCTGAGCCATATACTGAAAAAGTGCTGTTGGTAGCATAAACATCACCATGAATAGAAGGATATATAGGATCCACAGCGGAACCTTGCTGATGGGTATACATTGCCCAGCAGGCAACAACACACCAGCATAATATAGCAAAACCTAAAAACATTCTAATCTTTATTTTCTGACTCATTCGCTCACCACCAAATCGTTAACGGCAACCTTGCCCAAAATCTTACCACGGGTAAGATTCATCACATAGATATCACCCATGAAATTTTCGCCAACTTGGTTTGCATAAAAGTAAATATCGGCTTTATTAGCCATTGTTAAATACATAACATGACCATGATCCAACGTTAAATCCTTTTGCGGCCAAAAAGATAGCGTTTCACTGGGAGTAAAATAAATCATGTACAAATCATTTTCATCGTATTCATCGCTCCAATTCACCGATAATTTCACAGTGGAGCCCAAAGTCACAGTATCGGTTTTTTCACTGTTTACGCTGTATTTACCACTTATTTTATCATCATAATCTTTATCTTGAGCCAAAACACTTAAAACAGTTTCCTTATTATTTTTCTTTTCGGCACCGAAAGAAACACCATCAATATCTATATAATTCAACAAACAAAGTGACATTAAATACCTATTGGTTTGGGTAGTCATTTTAGATTCCATTAAATAGTCAAGTAAACCCTGTGTATCATTGGTTTTCAATTCCATGGATAAATCCAACATAAATAAAGCTTTAAAAATGCTATCTTGCTGCTCCGGCTTGGCAAAAGATGTTTTATTGTCAGAAGTGGATAAATCACGAGCCAAAGAATCGTAAATGCTTAAGGCACTTTGTTTATTGCCACTCACTAAAAAGGCTTTTGCCAAATACAGTTTTGCCTTATCATTAAAGGAATTATCCGTTAAGTGATAATTCATAGACTCCAAGGGCGGTTCACCCAAGAGCGATAATCCCCAATAACACAAAGCCATCATTTCCACATCTGTGGTTTTATTTATTTTTTCCAAGTAGTAGGATTTTAGTGCTTCCCTGTCAAAAACTGCACTTTTATCTTCTGCCACCAAATTAGAAAGCAACAAATCACCATTACTCCCCGGTAAGCGGCTAAAGCTGCCATCACTATTTTGATAATAACTTAAATCTTCATTTATATATGTAGCTAAAAAACCACTATCTTCACCCAAGGCACCATACAGCGTATTGCGCCCCATAACTTGTAAAAGTTGATTTCCCGGCAATAGGTTAATTGCCATGGCTTTTTTAAAATAATCTTTTTCTTTGGTATCCACAGTTAAATACATAAGAGCATTTGGGGCAGAGCCTTCTTTTACACTGATAAATCCGGGTTCTTTTTTATAAACTGTAAAATCAAAATTTTCCGTGGCAACAATGCCTACATTGTTCCATATATTTATGGTGCCTTTGTATTTACCCTGTTTCAAGGTGCCTAAGGATACCGAAATATTTTCACCTAATTCGCCTTCATCAACCACGGCATCACCAAGAACCACCTGATAACTGCCGTTATTACCCAATGCGGAAAAATCAATATTTATATTTTGGTTTTCAGGATAAAAGCTTTGAACATCGCTGAGAATTACCCCACCATCACGGATATTTACAGGTGCATATCGAGAAACTGAAATACCTGTTTTATTTTTTGCCCATACCCTTAAATAATAATCTCCGTTTAGCTTATTGGTGCGTAAGGAAATATAACCATTTTTTGCCATAGCCGAAACCAACGGCGTTGAGGATAAGGAAACATTTTGCCCCTCATTATGTATTGCCTCACCTTCTAAGCCAACGGGTACTGCACCACGATATAATTCCGCCATTATTAAGGGGTTATCCATACCCTTAACCACGGGATAAAGTTCCAATTTATTACCTGCTACTATGTTATAATCACTTTGCATTTCAATATCTGCCTCAAAAGCATTTACCGCTATGGGCGTAGAAACTTCATATGTGCCATTGCTGTAACCAACATAAAAGCCGGCATTCTCTGATTTATCTTTATTTATCAAAAAATCATTTTTTAAAGGCACAAAAGAGATATAGCTACTTTTTTCCGAGGTGGCAACAGGTGCAACAGGTGCAAGCTCTGGTTCATTAGATAAATTGCCACCACTATACCCTTCTTTTATTAATTTACCATTAACAACAGAATATTTAACCAAAGCACCATTTTCTTTGCCCACTAATCCCCTGTTCACCAAAACAAAGGTTTCCGTAGCAGATATAGTACCAATCTCGCCAATAGCTGAGCTAAAGGTTATTTCTTTAGTCATCATTGGCAATTCTCTATTACCTTCTACGGGTAAATAGAATAGAGTTTCACCATTTTTATCCGTTAATCCCACAGAAGTGCCTTCTGAGGCTTTTATATCCAAGGCTTTTATGGGCTTGCCATTTTTAGTAACAGCCTTTACCCTAAAAGTAATTTCATTACCGTTGTAAACAGCTTCGGCACTTTTTGAAACCAAAAGATGACCATATTGCTGATTTTTGTTATCCATAATTATAGTTTGAGATGCCACAATTTGATTTTTTACAGATAGTACCAGTTGGTAATTGCCATCGGGTAAATTCATCTTTTTAAAAGATCCGAAAAAATTACCGTTTTTCACCTCAACAGTAGTTTTCTCAATAATCTGTTTTTTATTTTTTATAATTACCGTGGCATTATCTACATTTTCTTCCATGTAAAGGGATTTTTCCACTCTGCCGCCATAAGTTAAGGTATCACCATTTTTCAATTTTTTATTGTTAACAATAAGATTGCCACTATATTGTGGTGTGGGTAAATTTTCAGGGGTTAAAAATACAATATGGTTGTAATCTTTATTTACTATTTCCATAACTATATTTTGGGGGTGAAGGCTTGTTGCGGCTTTACTGTTATTATATTCTATTTTGGCACAGCCATTTTCATCAAACATGGCTACATTTTTGCCAATACGCAATTTGCCACCCACTATTGGATCACCATTATAGTGCGACCAAGCATAGATATTGGAACCATCATAGCAATAATACACATCTGCATTATCCACAGATACCGCCACATCACAGGCGGCACCATTTACCACCAAGCGAAAGAGATAGTACCCCGAAGGTAGGGTGTCATAATTTATTTTACCATCTTTTAAATGCACATCTTTTTTACCCAAATATTTCAGTCCATCGGTATCTGCCATAAATTTATTGCGGGAAACAGTAGCCCACTGCGGCAAATTGAACAAAGGCAAAAAACTTTTTGCAAAATCATGAGAAGATGAAAATTTCCAAACTTTTACACTGGCTACGGTGTCCACATTGCCTTCTATATCATCATAAGCAGCGTTTAAAACAATTTTTTCTTTTGGTTTAAAACTATATTGCCGTTGATCCACTTCAAAAGTGGCACTTGCGGGAATACGCAAAGCAGAATCTTGGGTTTCAAAGCTAAAAGTGGCACTTTCTTTTAATTTTTTGCCCATACTCCCAATTATAGAGGTATTATCCACAGTTACTTCATAGAATGTTCCCGCTGCCCAACGACTTGCAGGTGTAAAAACCAAACGATTATCATACCCTTGCCATTTTCCATCTATGGCAGGGGAAATAGTTATATCTTTAGCAATATCCTCGGAAATAAGCTGGTTAAAATATATTTCCATAGATTCCCCTTGAGATACACCACTGCGATTATCCAAGGAACAGCTTTCCGCCAACAAAGCCTCGTGGTTCATTTTAAAGGCCTTTTCATTGCCATTGCCCTTAACTTCACCTTTAATTATATATGCAGCTAAAGCCACAATAATCAATATGATTATTGCACTTAAAAGCACTACTATTTTTCTATTTTTTTTGGAAAAAAGACTAATCATATATACTCCCTAAATGTCATAATTCGTCAGTATTTAATTCTACCACAAATTAATTATTTTTTCCAACTTTTATCTGAATTTAATGATTTATTTTAATGAACTTGAGAATTAATTAAGCTTTCCGTTTGAGTGTGGCTAAATTTTTCATGGATTAACCCACGGTCATCTTTAAAAACTGTCATTATACCCTGAATTAAAAACACAAAGAATATAGTGGCAAAAATACCCACTAAAATAGTAACTGCCCAAGAGTATGCCACGGTATAGGAAAATCTATTCAGCTGAATGGCTAAAAATAAGGAAGGAACACATAAACCGTAGAGAATGCCATACCTAATGCAAAGTTTGGTAAAACCGGGATTTCTGCCTTTATCATCACATATTTGTAATTTCATAATGGCTTTACCAACAGTGCGACCATGGAATAACCAAGTAAAAACAACAAAATACAAAAATACCAGCACAATATAAAGAATAGCCGTTCCCCATGTTAATAAAAAAACATCATTAATTCCCAATAAGCCAGATAATAAGGTAGCAATAACTCCTAAAATAAGCCAATCTATTCCTGCTGCCAGAATACGGCGAAATATAGATATTTTTTCACCACGGGCATAGGAAACCGCATCCAAGGTTTCCTTTTTTGGCAATATCCAATAAAGCAAAGGTGCAAAAATATGGCCAACAAAACCACCTGCTGTATTTATCAATAAATCATCAACATCAAAAAGTCTGTATGGTCGTGGATAAATACCATATAATGCCGTAACTTGGGTTAATTCAAAAAACAAACTCAAACCAAAGGAAATTAAAATGGTTTCAAACCAATTTCTTTTAAAATAATAACGCAAATAAAAACCCAAGGGCAAAAACATGGCAAAATTTAAAACTATCTGCTTAAAATCCCCATCGTGTAAAAGCAATCTGTAAGTGCCCAGTGACTTAGGGGAAAATCCTTCTACTGCCAAAATATCCCTGAGGCACTGTAAGGGATGTAATTGCACAATGGGTCCTGTGCCGCTTGCAACTTGGGCAAAGCTTGGGAGGGGTAAAATAACCAAAAAATAGATACAAAGTAAGTATAGAATGAAGGAATAAACCACCACCCCACGAAAAACCACAACCGAACCATATTTTCTATATTGATGTACCAAATAAGGCACAGTAAAAACCAAAGCTAATACAGGAAAAAGCAAAAATGCTGTATACAATGGATTAATAAATTCTGAAAGCATTTCAATTCCTCTCGTGAAATAAATAATATTAAAAACAGAATATGTAAATAAAAATAAAAATAGCGAGAATAGTTTTGCCCTATTCTCGCCTAATTGTTTAATTAATAATTTTTAGCTTACGCTGCCAACAACAAAGTGGCTTTTTTCTTGCAGAACATAGCCACAACCATATCTGCCACATAAAAGCAGGCTTGAAGGATATAATGCAAATCTTTTTCTACACTACCCTTGCCGTATTTATACTCATTATGCCAAGATTTAATTTGCACCATGGGGTCAATATTGGAATCGCTTTCAAAACGTGGGCATTTTAAGGCTTTGGACAGTTGGAAATGTAAACGCATTTCATACATCATATGCAGACGCATATTTTTTTGTAAATAATCTCTATTGTGGGCATTGGTGAAATAATCTGCTACAAAGTGCATTAATTCACCAACTTTGTAACTAAAGGATTTCATATCCTTGGCGGGCATAGTATAAATATCATTCATAATGATATTGGCATTATCTAAGCAGTTTTCCGAATAATGTGAGCCATCTTCCTTGTCTTTCAAATCAGGCATCACACTTCCCCGATAAATAGCATTGGTTACAAAGTGAAAGCCATATTTTTCGCTAATATAATCACTGACATGACTCGCCAGCACAGTATGACTAGGAATTAACATATGAATCTCTTTTCTTTTTTAATTTCTAAGTTATTCTACCACATCAAATATATATATGAGTGCCTTTGCAGTGTTACTTAAAAGTATTTATTGTGTAGTATTTATGACTTAGCATAAATACTTATCCACGCATAATAATATATACAAGGTAAACAATGTATAAAAGCACTAAAACACCACCGTGCCATGGTTTTAACTTCTTATATTTTCCACTAAAAACCATAAGCAATAACGTAATTAACCCCAGAAAAAAGCAATCAATCAGCACAAAATTTTCCACAAATAATGGCGTTATTGCAGAGGCTGTTCCCAATACCAAGGCAATATTAAATATATTGGAACCGATTATATTACCTAAGGCAATATCTGTTTCCCCTTTTTTTGCCGCCACCAAAGTGGTTATCAATTCCGGCAAAGAAGTGCCCAGTGCCACCACGGTAAGACCTATTAAAGATTGGGAAAGCCCAAAATCTTGGGCAATGGCAGTGGCAGAACGCACCACAGTTTCACCACCTAAAACCACAGCCGATAAGCCGCCTACAATATAAATAAGATTTTTGGCAATGGGTGCAATTTTTTCATTAGCTTCTATGTTAATAGATTTTTTAGTAGCTTTTCTGGATTTTATCGCATCCATAAACAAAAATAATAGAAAAATAACAAATAAAATTAAAAAACAAAAACCTTCCATTTGAGAAATTTTACCATTCCAAGCAAAAAATAGAAATAACAGCACCGCCAATAAGGATATGGGAATATCTCTTTTCAATAATACATCATTTACCTTTAATGGCATAATCAAAGCGGCAATACCACCCACACAAAGCACATTAAAGATATTAGAACCAATTATATTGCCAACGGAAATTCCACTTTGCCCCTGTAAAGCCCCTACAATGCTTACGGATAGCTCCGGAGCACTGGTACCCATGGCAACTATGGTTAAGCCCACTATAACCCCGGGTATTCTCAACCGTGCCGCCACAGCCGAAGAACCGCCAATAAAATAATCTGCACCTTTAATTAATAACACAAAACCAATGGCTAAAAATAGATATTTCATATTAATTATCCTTTTTTTACTAAATTATTGTATAGTTTGCCACAAAACATAGATTTTTACTGTTAATTATTAAAGATTTCTATTGTCATTTTTCGACTTTCAATGTAAAATATAATTGAGTTAATGTTTATCTAAAAGGATATAATTACTTTTAGATTAAAGGAGCGGTAATTGTGAAAAACGAAACCATAGTATTATTAGATTTTGGGGCACAATATAATCAGCTTATAGCCAGGAGAGTCAGAGAATCCGGTGTATATTGTGAATTATTACCCTATGACACACCTATTGAAGAAATAAAAGCCAAAGAACCCAAGGGTATTATTCTCACCGGCGGCCCCTATAACGCCTATGAGGCAAATGCACCCTTACCTAATATAGAAATATTTAACATGGATATTCCTGTTTTAGGAATTTGTTATGGACTCCAAAGCATGGCGCAGGTTTTAGGTGGAGCCATAGACCGTGCAGATAAGCGTGAATATGGTGCACAACCCATAACTTTGGAAGATTCACCTATTTTTAAATCTGTTGTGGGTGAAAATCATTGCTGGATGAGCCACTCCAACCAAGTGGGCACTTTGCCACGGGGTTTCATATCCATTGCCCATACAGATACCTGTGACAATGCTGCTATTATGGATAAAAAAAGAAATTTCTTTGGTGTGCAATTCCACCCGGAAGTAGAACACACTCCTTTTGGACAAGATATGCTAAAGCACTTTATTTTCGATGTATGCGGTTTAAAAGGTGATTGGCAAATGGCATCCTATGCCAAAAAAAGCATTGCGGATTTATCTGCAAAAATGCAAAACCAAAAAGTTTTGTGTGCTTTAAGCGGCGGGGTGGATTCTTCCGTAGCCGCAGTACTTGCCCATAAAGCCATTGGGGACAATCTTACCTGCATATTTGTGGATCACGGTCTTTTAAGAAAAAATGAAGGCGACCAAGTGGAAGCTGTTTTTAAAAAACAATTTGCCATGAACATCATACGAGTGGATTGCAAAAATAGATTTTTAACCAAATTAGCCGGAGTTTCCGACCCTGAAACCAAGCGTAAAATCATCGGCGGCGAATTTATTAAAGTTTTTGAAGAAGAAGCCAAGAAATTGGGACATTGCGATATTCTGATTCAAGGCACCATCTACCCCGATGTTATTGAAAGCGGCAACAAAAATGCCCAAGTTATCAAAAGCCATCACAATGTTGGTGGACTTCCTGACATTATGGATTTTAAAGAAATAGTTGAACCACTGCGTGACCTTTTTAAAGATGAAGTAAGGGCCTTAGGCTTAGAACTGGGAATACCTAAACATTTGGTATTTCGCCAACCATTTCCCGGCCCGGGCTTGGCAGTACGCATCATCGGCGATATAACCGAAGAAAAAATAGAAATCCTACAAAATGCCGATGCAATTTTTAGAGAAGAACTGGAAAATGACGGCATAGCCGCTAATATTAATCAATATTTTGCAGTTTTAACAGATATGCGAAGTGTAGGCGTAATGGGTGATGAACGCACCTATGATTACACCTTGGCATTGAGGGCGGTAACCACCTCAGACTTTATGACCGCAGATTGGGCAAAAATACCATACCCAATTTTAGTTAGAGTTTCCAACCGCATCACCAATGAAGTACGTAATATCAACCGTGTAGTATACGATATTACCCAAAAACCACCGTCCACCATTGAGTGGGAATAAATTGCAAATAGGTTTTTATCTAAAACCCTAAAATATAAGGAGGATATATGTCAGAAGTTAAAGAAGCCTGTGGCGTTATGGGCTTTTACAACAACGACCATTGGAATTTGCCAAAAGACTTATACTACGGCATTTTTGCCTTACAACATAGAGGCCAGGAAAGCTGCGGCATGGCAGTTAGCAACCGTGGTGTGGTTTCACATCACAAAGATATGGGACTGGCAAGCGATGTGTTTTCCAATGACATCATTGAAAAATTACAAGGTGATATAGGTATTGCCCATTGCCGCTACTCCACCACCGGGGATAGCGAAAAAACCAATGCTCAACCTTTGGTTATGAGCTTTGTAAATGGCACCCTCTCCTTGGCACACAATGGCAACTTGGTTGATGCGGTTAAGCTCAGACAGCGACTCATGAAAGAACAAGGTGCAATTTTTCATACTTCCATAGATTCTGAAATTCTTGCTTACCTAATAGCCCGTGCCGAAGTTCATGAACATCTTTTAGAAGGTGCAGTGCGAAAAGCCACAGAAATGGTATCCGGCTCCTATGCTTTATTGGTTATGAGCCCTAAAAAATTAGTGGGCATTCGTGACCCTTTGGGCATAAAACCCTTATGCTTGGGCATGAAAGGTAAATCATACATTTTAGCCTCGGAAAGCTGTGCCATAGATGCCATAGGCGGTGTATTTATCCGAGATATAGACCCCGGAGAACTTATCGTTATAGATAAAGATGGTGTTCACTCTCACCCCTATGAAGGTGAAAAGCAAAAAGCCAGACCCTGCATTTTTGAATATATCTATTTTGCCCGTCCTGACAGCATTATGGATGAACAGAGTGTTTATCGCTCCAGACAAATAGCCGGGCAAATACTGGCAAAGCGATATCCAGTAGAAGCAGATGTGGTTATTGCGGTGCCTGACAGCGGTATTGATGCCGCCATTGGCTACTCTGAGGAATCCGGTATACCCTACGGCGTGGGCTTAATTAAAAACCGTTACATCGGCAGAACCTTTATCCAGCCTGTACAGCTCCAAAGAGAAGAAGCTGTGCGTATAAAGCTAAATTGCTTAAAACACACAGTGGATGGTAAAAAAGTTGTATTGGTGGACGATAGCATGGTGCGTGGCACCACCAGTGCCAGCATTATTAAAATGCTAAAAAAAGCAGGCGCTAAAGAAGTCCATATGCGAATCAGTGCTCCGCCCTTTGTTTGGCCTTGTTTTTTTGGCATAGACCTGCCGGAAAAAAAGCAGCTTACAGCCTGCAACCACACTATTGAAGAAATACGCCAAATGCTTGATGCAGATTCCCTTGGTTTCTTTAAAGTTGAAGATTTACCCGAGATTATACCCGATTGCCGTTTAGATGGCTACTGTGATGCCTGTTTCTCCGGGAACTATCCCGTTCCCGTAACCATAGAGGAAGATGATTAATTTGAAAGAAGAACTTTATACATTATTAAAAAACAGAAAAGATTTATCTGCTTTGGCAATATTAAAAGAAAATCCTAAATTATGTGATAATACAGTAATTCGCTTAGCTTTGGATAATCGCTGTTTTAAAACCATATCTTACTTACGCAAACTTGATTTAATAACCTTGGAAGGTAAAGAAGAACGGGAAAAAGCCAGAATAGAGGAAATAAATAACAATATAGAAAAATTTGAAACTCTTATGGAAGATGTTGACCAGTATATTAGCCAACATCCGGAGGATTTAACATGGAACAAAAAACAATGAATGTAGAAAAAACTGTGGTAGTAAACACCAAAGACCGCCGCAATGCCATGATTTACAATATCTTTTTTCGCAGAAAATGGGTAACCTGCTATGTTGGAATATTTATCCTTTTTTCCATTGCTGTGCTTATCACCGGTTTTACCCATATATTGCCAATACCTAAGCTTTTAATGCTAATGGCAGGGGCATTTCTCTTTTTGCTCATTGGGTTTATTATCACTATTTTTGTTTCCAGTAAAGGTGATTCCCGTGAAAGAGAATTAGTATTTGATAACCAAGGATTAACCACCTTTGCCACATATAACAGCAAGGAAGTTTCCTATAAATGGAAAGATTTATTCTTTACGGGCAAAACAAAAAATTACTTTTATTTTTACTTGGATGCCGCACAATTTATCATTGTACCCAAACGTTACTTTGACCAAGACGAAATTGAAGCAATAAGTAGATATATCTAAAAAATCCTAACATAGTTTTTGGACAAGATGTCAGGCTGTTAAGAAAGACTTAGATTCGGCAAAACTCCCTGAACAGCGGCTGCTTGTGTCCCTAAATGTATACAAGCAGTGGGTGGGAAGGGATTTTGCCGAATATCAGACTTTATCAACAGCCTGCAACTATCTTATAAAACAGTTTCACTATAAAATATTATTTAGGTGTATGCTTAAAAAAATAGCTTAAATCAAAAAAACACGGCAACCTATATAATCGCTGATTCTTATTTACATAAGCGATTATTGGTTGGCGTGTTTTTTGCCGAAATTATATTCTTATTTTAGGAAAATATTTACAATAATGTACTGATTTTTATAACACCCTTATTTGGTAATTTTTGACAAGATATCAGACTATTAAGAAATCCTTATATTCGATAAAACTCCCTGAGCAGCGGCTGCTTATGTACCTAATTATACATAAGCAGTGGGTGGGAAGGGATTTTGCCGAATATCAGACTTTATCAACAGCCTAAACACAGTGCACTGTTCTGGGTTTAGGCTTATTATTCAGATTTACCAAAATTCCCGAAGAACTTACCTGCCAAATCCCCTTGTTCGGGATTATTGCAAACATAGCCTATCACTACCTCATTATTGGTAAGGTCAATAATTTTTTGTGCATTTTCCGCACCAAAAGCACCGCACAGCTCTATGGCACCATAGCCTTGGTTTTTCAATTCAACTGCTTTATCACAGGCAGCTTTTAAGCCCGTAACCGTAAAAATAGAGCTAATTTGAAATTCCGTTTCAAAATGTGCTTGGTGAATTTCAGGGTCAAAATGACTGCCCATCAACAAATAAGCAAATTTCTTTTTCATTATTTCCAACCTCCATATATTCTAATTTTATAACCTTAGCCTTATTATAACATATCTTTAAAAGCGTATACAATATAAATGCCAAACTTAAAAACAACATTCATTGGCAGCAGACTGTAAACAAAAGGCGATTTTAACTGCAAAACAGTGTTAACTGCAAAATCATAGGCTTTAAAGAAAGGTTTTGCTTTTTTGAGTCTTTTTGCAAATTTATATTCTACACCACAACATTTAGCATAAAACCCAAAAACATAATGAACAAATAATGAATAAACAAAAATATAAAAGTAAACAAAAAGTAGCAAGCTCTATAAAAAGCCTGCTACTGCTGTATTCAACTGGTCGGAGCGACATGACTCGAACATGCGGCCTCTACCACCCCAAGGTAGCGCTCTAGCCAAACTGAGCTACGCCCCGAACATTAAAAAGTATACTACTTAACTCCAAGAATGTCAACTATAAATATAGTGAAATATTAGTTTTTACTGTAATTTTTAGACATCTTCACTTAATCCGAACCCACGATGTAAGCCTTGAACCGCACGAACCATATCTTTTTCGTGAATTGCACAGGAAACTTTAATTTCGGAAGTTGCAATCATTTCAATATTTACATCTTCTTCAGCTAAAATATCAAACATTTTTGCCGCTACACCGGGATTAGTTATCATCCCTGCACCCACAATGGATACTTTGGCAATTTTATCCATATAAGCGGTATCGTGGGCATGAAGCTCCCACTTTAATTCCTCCATAATACCTTTGGTTTTAGCCATATCATCACTGCTGATGGTGAAGGAAATTTTATTTCTGTTTTCTCTTTGTGCAGCTTGGATAATCATATCAACGTTAACGTGCTCCCTTGCCAAAGTGTTAAATATCAAAGCTGCTGTACCGGGCTTATCCGGCACATCAAATATGGAAACCTTTGCTACATTTCTATCAAAAGCAATACCGGAAACAGCCATTTGCTGCTCCATCATTTTAGCATCTAAATCTTCAACACAGGTACCTTCATGGTGATTAAAGCTGGAACGCACATGAATCTTCACCTTGGCATTTTTACCCACCTCAACGCAACGAGGATGCAGCACACCTGCACCCATAGTGGCAAGCTCCAACATCTCATCATAAGAAATTCTATCTATCTTATGGGCTTCCTCCACAACACGGGGGTCTGTGGTATAAACACCATCCACATCAGTGAAAATTTCGCAGTAATCCGCATTAAGTGCAGATGCCAAAGCCACAGCGGTGGTATCTGAACCACCACGCCCCAAGGTTGTAATTTCTCCATTGGGAGTAACCCCTTGAAAACCTGCAACAATAACAATTTTTTTATCTGCCAATTCCGCTTCAATTCTTTTGGGGTCTATGCTCATAATTTTAGCTTTAGAAGCTACGTGCTCCGTAACAATCCCTGCTTGCCAACCGGTAAAAGAAACGGTTTCATAGCCCATGGTAATAAGTGCCATAGCCAATAAAGAAATAGTTTGCTGCTCACCTGTGGCAAGTAACATATCCATTTCACGTTCCGGAGCATGGGGATTTACATCTTTTGCTAAAGCAATTAAGTGATCTGTGGTATCTCCCATAGCAGAAACAACAACCACCATATCGTTGCCGGCATCGAACCCTTCGGATATTCTTTTTGCCACACGGCGAATATGGTCGGGATCTGCAACGGAACTACCACCAAATTTTTGCACAATCAATGACATTTTACTTTCACCTCAAAAAATATTTGTTTCTCCCTACTGTTTTAGGGAGAGAAAAAGCCCATTTCAATTTATCTTTAAGCTTGGTCTTCCACTCTGATTATATTATCAATGCCGTAAACCTTTTCGCTATTTTCCAATATTTCTTTAGCTTTTAAAAATTTACCCTCTTTAACCTTATGTGTTACCAAAATTAAACGAGCCACATCTTTATTTTTATCAATACCCTGTTCCTGAACAACCGAAGCAAGACTAACATCATTATCACCAAAAATAGTGGCAATGGCAGCCAAAACACCGGGACTATCCTGAACACGCATGCGCAGGAAGAATTTTGATACAAAATCCTCTTGGGTGCGGATTTTTTTATGCTGATAGCAGGTGCAGCCCTTTAAGCCCAAGGTACCTGCGGACATATCCGCAGCCACGGAGCACACATCACCAACCACAGCACTACCCGTAGGTAAATCACCTGCACCACGACCATAAAACATGGTTTGACCAACCACATCCCCATCCACAAACACGGCATTAAAAGTGTCGTTAACCGAGGCTAAAGGATGCTTGGTGGGTATCATCACAGGGTGCACTCTGGCTTCAATTTCCCCGTTTTCTTCTTTGGCAATGCCTAAAAGTTTAATTAAATAGCCTAATTTTCTGGCAGCTTCAATATCATCAGCTGTTATTTTTTCAATGCCTTCAACGTACACATCGTTTAAAGTAACCCTGCTGTTATAGGCAATAGATGCCAAAATTGCCACTTTTCTGGCAGCATCCCAGCCACCCACATCCGCAGTGGGGTCTGATTCTGCATAGCCCAAATCCTGAGCTTCCTTTAATACTGAAGCAAAATCAATGCCTTCTTGATACATTCTGGTTAATATATAGTTGGTTGTACCATTAACTATACCCATTATGCTATCAAAATGATTAGCTATTAAATCGTTTTTCAAAACATCAATAATGGGAATGCCACCGGCTACTGATGCTTCAAAACGCAAATCTACCTTTTTATTGGAAGCAGCATCCAAAACTTCTTTGCCATCTATTGCCATTAAATCTTTATTGGCAGTAACAATGCTTTTACCTGCGGCGATGGCTTTTAAAATAAATTCCTTGGCAATGGTGGTGCCCCCAATAACTTCAACCACTATATCCATATTTTCTGTAGCTAAAAATTCTTCAATATTATCCGTTACAATATTGGGGGATAATCCTAATTTAGCCACGTTTTCTTTAGCCACATCTGTTGCTTTTTCTAAAACCCCCACCACGTTTAAATCACATTTTGTTCTAATGGACAAAACATCTTTATTTTTTACCAAAATGGTGGCAGCACCATAACCCACAGTGCCAAGTCCCATAATGCCTATGCCTATTGATTTCATAATTTTTTCTCCTATATTTAAGTAGGTATTATTAAATAATAACAAAAATAGTTGCGATTTGCAAGAAGATATAGTGATATTGTTTAAAATTATTGTCCATTTCACAATAGTTATTGCATAAAAAATATAAAAAACCTATAATATAAGTAAGAAGTGAAAAACAATAATAACATACCAAGAAATTTATATATAAAGGAGTATTATCATGGAAGAAAATGCAGCAAAAATTAAAGCACTCTTGGACCATTTGGTTCATCACAATGAACACCACGCCACAGAAATTGAGGAACTGGCAACCTCCGCCAAAAATATTGGTAGCGATGCAGCAGCCAAACTTATTGGTGAAGGCGTAGAATTATTGGAAAAATCCAATGTTAAATTAAGAGAAGCCTTAAAAACATTGGAAAAATAAAGGGGGCATTACTATGTGCTTAGCAAAAGTATGTATGAAAGACAAACAAGAAGAAATACTGATAGACAGTATTACCTCTTTAAAACAAACACCCACAGAGGTTATAGTTACCAGCCTATTTGGTGATGAAAAAACAATTACAGGCAGGGTTTTTACCATAGATTTTACTGAATCCGTAATAACAATTACCCAAGAATAATTGCAAATTAACAACGGCAAACTGTCCGCAGCTATTTAAAAGCTGCGGACAGTTTTTTTATTGGATTTTTATAATAATAATCACTGAAAAAGTTGTTGCATCATAGCTAATATCTATGGAGCCATTATATTTTTTCACAATGTCTTTTACAGATTCTATCCCAAAACCATGGATTTTTTTATCATCTTTGTGGGTAGAAAACACACCATTTACTTCATTAACCACATTGGCTTTGGAATTTACAACGGAATAAGTAAAATAGCCTTTATGGCACCGTGCTTTAACCTCTATTTTTTTGGCATCTGTTTTCACTGCGGCCTCAATGGCATTATCCAAGGTATTGGCAAATAAGGTGCATAAATCCACATCATCAATGGATAGCATTTGACTAATATCTATGTTAAAAAAGCAATTAATATTTCTATCCGTGGCTGCATTATATTTATTGTTTAAAACCGCATTTACAATGCTGTTTTGGCAGAAAGCTCGGCTAATGCTTTGGGTTTTTGATATTAGGCTTTCAAAATATTCTTTGGTTTTTTCTTTATCCCCTGTTTCCATCAACATAGCAATTACACCTAAGCGATTGTTCATATCGTGGCAGAGTTTGGAAATTTGGTTTTGGTTTTTTTCCAATTCTTTATAATAATTATATTGTAGCTTTAAATTTTTATTTTCCATATCCAATTTTACACTGTTTAAAAAATACTCAATTAGGAAAAGCATACCTATACTGGTAACCAAACAAGCCAAAGCCACAGGATAAACCTGAAAATCCTTGGTACTGGGGGTAAAGATAATAGTGGAGATAATGGCAACCAAAGGTGCACAGCAAATAGCATCTATTAAAATCCAAGTTTTAGTATTAATATAGCACATCAGATTTTCAATTTTATTTTTAGCTATTTTGTAAATGGCAAACCATAACAAAGCCGTAAGTAGATTTATTATAATATCTTCGCTCAAAATTACATAGCTCCTCACCAAGGTGTTCATGGGTATATTTTGGTAAAGAAGATAAAACAACCATCTACTTTGGCTCATAAAAAAATTCCATGAAATAACAATGGGATACAGCACCATAACCACGGAAATTCTATTAATTACTTTACCTTGAAAGCAAAGCAACATAATGAGAATAAAACCTATAAAACCATAACTGACGTTAACAATATCCTCAGCAAAAATCACCACAGCAACGATGAATGCCAAAGATACAAAACTCAATGATTTCCAGATTAATTTATCTTTTATCGGCACAAAACATTGCACCAATGCACTCATAATAAAACCAAAAATCATAAAAAATATTAAAAACAGAATAAAAGTTATAACATTCATATTTTACTCCAACATACTTTTGGCAAAACTTATAATAAAATCTTGATAACGGCTGCGGCTAATGGGAATTTTTTCACCTTTTACCGTGGCAAAATTATTTTCCGCCGCTGTAACATACTTCATATTCACCAAATATCGCTGATGGCAACGCACAAAAAAACTTGGCAATTCATCGGGTAAATCATCAAGCTTGCCATAAAATTCAACTTTTTTAGTTTCTGTTACCGCAATTATTTTTCGTTTATCACTGGAAAAATAGATAACATCTTTAAGATTTAATTTATAAATTTCACCTTTGGTTTCCACGGTATAAAATTTATCTTGGGTATCTGCCAATTCCCCCAAAGCATCGTTTAAAACATCAACAATACTCTGGGTTTTACAGGGCTTTAATATATAATTTAACGCCCTAACCTCATAACCTTGAAAAACAAAATCCACATAAGCCGTCACAAATATTATTACTGTGGTTTTATTGCATTGCCTAATTGCCTTAGCCGTGGCAATGCCGTCCAAAGACTTCATTTCTATATCTAAAAATATTATATCAAAATCTTCTTTTTTAATAGCAGCAACCAAAGATTCACCACTTACAAATTGAAAAAGGCTATATTCTAATCCTTGCAATTCCATTTCTCGAACAATTACTTTTTCCAAAAAATTACGCTGGTCTTTTTCATCATCGCAGATAACAATCTTTATCATGGCTGCACCACCTTTTTACCAATTATAGCATAGATTATTTTAATTTTACCATTTAAAAATCAAGTTTTACCGTAAATTACAAAATCTATACCATACATTACATTTACCTCAATTTCTATTTTACCACCGAAAAGATATACTGAATAACATAGAAAGTGAGGGATTGATATGTTGGAAGTTAAACATTTATTTAAAAGCTATCAAACAGGAGCCACCAAGTATGAGGTATTAAAGGACATTTCATTAAAGGTTAACAAAGGAGAATTTGTGGCGGTTATGGGGCCCTCGGGCAGTGGCAAAACCACCTTATTAAACAGTATTTCTTGTTTTATTCCCTTTGAAAAAGGGGAAATATTATTGGGAGGTGAAAACATTGCCCACCTAAAAGAAGATGAATTGGCAGTTATTCGCAATGAAAAGTTAGGTTTTGTTTTTCAGGACTATATGCTTTTAGATGGGCTATCGGTGTTTGACAATATCTGTTTACCCCAAATAATAGCAAATAAGCCGCCCAAACCCATGGAGATAAAAGCCAAAAAACTTTGTGAAATATTTGGTATAGACCCAATAAAAAACAAATACCCCGGGGAAATTTCCGGTGGCGAAAAACAAAGAACCGCCGTTGCCAGAGCGTTAATTAACGACCCTTTAATAATATTGGCTGATGAGCCCACAGGCAATTTAGACAGCAAATCCTGCCGCCAGGTAATTGATAGCTTTTTAAATGCCAAAAAGCAATTAAACGCCACTATTTTTATGGTTACCCACGATTGTTTTGCGGCTTCATTCGCAGATAGGGTTATCCTTTTAAAAGACGGTAAAGTAGAAGAAGAATTACAGCATAAAGGTACTCCTTTAGAATTTATGGATACACTTTTAGATACCTTAAAGAGGTTGGGAGGTGAAAGCTTTGACCATGAATAATGTTATTGTTCAACTCCGTAAAAAAAACAAGGAACAATACACTTTACTTTCCTTTTGCACTATTTTAGCGGTGGTTTTGGTAAGCTCCTATGCTGTTATGTTTTTTAGCCCTACGGTACAAAATATATTACCCATTGGCGGAGATAGCCGTAAACAAGCTTGGATGATTTTTGCCATTGCCATTGCAGGCTGTGGAATTTTTACCACCTATGCCTCATCACTGTTTTTTAGATACAAAAGCCGTGAATTTGGTGTTTTTATGGCATTGGGGACAAAAAAAAGCGCTTTAAAAAAAGTGCTTTTAAAAGAGTTGGGGTTTATTATTCCCCTTTGTGCTTTGATAGGCTTGGCATTGAGTATTCCCGTATCCTTTTTAATTTGGAAGTTTTTTCAAATCTTCATTGTTAATACCGATGCCATGGCATATCATATTAGTTGGGAAGGATTGCTATTTGGTTTGGGGTTTTGCCTTTTTGTGATAATTTGCGTATTTATTATGGGTGTTATTTTCATTAAACGCAGCAACCTTATGGATATGATATATCAACAGAAAAAAACAGAAACCGTAAAAGAAGCCAAAAGCTGGTATGGAATTTTAGGTTGGATATTATTTATAGGCGGTATTTTATTGGGCTATGGTTTGCCTATAACTGCCGCAGAAATATTTAAATACGAACTTTCACCCTTGTGGCAAAGCACGTTTCTTTTATCTTTAATTGGCATCTATTTTATTATTATGCGTGTAGTTATTTATAGAAAAAAAGGTAAAAATCCCGATAAATATTATAAAAATATAGTATCCACAGGTATGATGCGGTTTTTGGGGCGGCAAACCGTGCGAAATATGTGCATAATTACTTTATTAATAGCCGGTGCTTTATTCGCCGTATTTTATATACCCACAATACAGGTGGGAACCATGGTGGCTTTTGCCCAAAGTCCTGTGCAAAATAATTTCTTTTATAAAGCCACGGAAAATCAAATTTCCGAAGCTGAAATTAGAGATTTGGCTTTTGATTATAATACCGAGGTAACGGCTTATACTCAGCTAACCGCAGCCAAATTAATAATCAATGTAAAAATGAGAGAATACGGTGAAGATAGCCATATGGTGGTAACCTATATAGATAAAGGTCGCTATGGAGATTTTTTTTCCGCAAGTGATTATAACCGCTTAACAGGGCAAAATGTAAAAATTAACAGCGGTGAATATAAGCGATTGATATTTAAAGGCGAATCCCAAGGCTATTGGGATAATTGGGATGATTTAGACCTTATCACCTCTCCGGTAACGTGTGAATCTACACCTATTAAATACACAGGCAATGCCACATACACCCCGTTGGTGA
This sequence comes from Clostridiales bacterium, assembly GCA_036644995.1. Taxonomy (GTDB): domain Bacteria; phylum Bacillota; class Dehalobacteriia; order UBA7702; family UBA7702; genus Cryptoclostridium. The sequence goes on from JAVXOZ010000032.1 coordinate 21,584, forward strand.
AAGAAGGTTTGGATACTTATATAATTTCCGATGCCGATTATAAACAATATTGCCAAGGATTAACAAAGGAAAACCAAGATATATTCGTATTATTTGACGTTAGAAACCAAGATGATTCCTATGATTTTGCCAGTGCCTTAAAAAATGAAATTATCCAAAGAAGCTCAAAATCTGTGGCTGTACCACCTTATTATGACGCATATGAAGAAAAAATAGCAAAGGAAAAAGGGGAAATATATTCACCCTCCGCAGAAAATAATATTGTGCTCTCCAAAGACAATAAGGAGCTGGCTCTTAATTGGAAATATTATCCTAATTTCGGAATATTAAACAAGCTGGACTTTTTGGAAAACACCTCGGTTTACATTATGTTATTTGTTTACATTGCCTTAGTGTGTTTCGCCGCTGTGGGAGTTATTGCCTACACCCGCAGCATTACACTGGGGATTAACAATAAGGATTTATTTGACGATTTAAAACGCTTGGGTGCCAACAAAAAATATATTGAAAACGTAATTAAACAACAACTGGTTAAACTGTTTTTTTACCCCACAGCTGTGGGTTCTTTGGCAATAATGCTTTTTTACACCTTGATTCTTTACGGCAACAGTGGCGGCAACTTTAATTTAGGTGAAATTTTAGCCTTGGTGGTAGATATGGTAATCATTATTATAGTTGGCTTATTCATGTATTTTATCTATCGCCTCTCCTTAAAAAAAGTGAAGAAAATAATTAATCTTTAATTGTTATATTTTAAATTCAATAGTCAGCTTTAAAGTAATAATTTATCAATATATAAAATTACTCTATTGCATTTCTATGGGAAAATGCTATAATCTACATATCCCCCAGTGGGGGTTATGTAGATTATTTTATATTATATAACCATTAAATATCTTAAAATAAAAGCATAAAACAGAAAGGGTGTAATTATGAGTAAAAAACAAAAAAATGCTATATTTTTTGGCATTTTATCAGCAATGCTCTATGGCACAAGTACACCCATTGCCAAGGTGCTTTTAAGTGAGATACCACCTACTATGCTTACGGCACTGTTATATATGGGGGCAGGGTTTGGTATGCTATTATTAAATATCTGCAAAAAAGCTCGAGGCACAACCAAGCGGGATAAACCCCTAACAGCAAAAGACTACCCTTATATAATCGGCATGGTAGTCCTTGATATTGCCGCACCAATTTTTCTGATGATAGGGCTATCCCACACAACCGCCGCCAATGCCTCTCTACTCAATAATTTTGAGATAGTGTCCACTTCGCTTATTGCATTATTTATTTTCAAAGAAAAGGTTTCTAAACGCTTATGGCTGGGGATTATTTTAGTAACCGCAGCCAGCATAATACTAACTGTGGATAATATTTGCTGTTTATACTTTTCCTATGGCTCTTTGCTTATTTTATTGGCAACAATATGTTGGGGATTGGAAAACAACTGCACTAAAAAACTTTCCCTAACAGACCCCATTAAGATAGTTATAATTAAAGGCTTTGGTTCGGGTTTTGGTGCCTTATTTATCGCCCTAACTTTAGGGGAATATACAGATAATTTATTATTTGCATTAATTGCCTTAGCTGTGGGGTTTGTAGCTTACGGCTTGAGTATATTTTTCTATATATATGCCCAAAGGGAATTAGGCGCTGCTAAAACCAGCACATATTACGGGATTGCGCCTTTTATTGGGGTTTTGTTTTCTTTAATTATTTTTCGGGAAATCCCCTCTATATCATTTATTATTGCCTTAATATTTATGATATTTGGAACTTATTTCACCTCAACAGATTACAAAAACCAGAAATTATGTTAATAAAAAAGCGTGGAAAAAATCCACGCTTCAGATTGTCAAAAAACATAGTTTTTTGACAAGATGTCAGGCTGTTAAGAAAGCCTTAGATTCGGTAAAACTCCCTGAGCAGCGGCTGTGCAGTGTACATAGATGTACATAAGCAGTCGATGGGAAGGGATTTTACCGAATATCAGACTTTATCAACAGCCTAAAGTGTGGAAAAAATCCACGCTTTTATCTATTTTATTGGGAAATATAAACTTTTTTCATAACCTGGGGTGCTTTTGGTCTATCTCCGGCACCCACCGGGGTAGCGGCTATTTCATCTACTACATCCATGCCTTCAATTACTTTACCAAAACCTGCATACTGTCCGTCCAAATGGGAGGAATCCGCATGCATGATAAAAAATTGAGAACCCGCAGAGTTGGGGCTTTGTGATCTTGCCATGGAAATAACACCACGAGCATGTTTTAATTCGTTATTAAAGCCATTGATTTTAAATTCACCTTCAATGCCGTAACCCGGGCCACCCATGCCGGTGCCCTCAGGGCAGCCACCCTGAATCATAAAGCCGCTGATAACTCTGTGGAAAATCAAGCCATCATAGAAACCTTCACTCACCAATTTTTCAAAATTTGCAACTGTTTTGGGAGCAATATCGGAATATAATTCCAAAACTATTTTTTTACCGTTTTCCATCTCAATAGTAATCATATTATACCTCTTTTAATAATTCTTCAAAATTTGTAATAAATTTATCGCAATATTTATCGGTAAAGCCCTTGGGATAGCTTTGCCATTTATCACAGATGCCATAACATTGAAAACCCGCTTTTTTAGCTGTTTCAATGGCATAAGGGGCATCTTCAAAAACCACGCAATCTGCAACGGCAAAACCAAATTTTTCCGCACAGGTTAAATAAATTGTTGGCTCATGTTTGCCAACACCAACTTCACCTACGGTAAGAATAAAATCCAAATATTCTCGGATTCCTAAACGCTCTGTAACCAATTCCGCCATGTAGCCATCGGTTAAGGTGGCAAGGCACATATGAACACCGCTATTTTTTAATCCTTCCAGATACTCCAAAACATAGGGTTTACGCTCTATCACATTTTTATATTGATAAACTATGCTCTCCTCTATTTCGTTATAAATTTCATCGGCAGTTTTACCTAAATCAAATTTTTCTGAAACATAGGTTGCCGCTTGGACAAAAGATAGTTTTTCCACCAATTCGTTTATTTCTTTGCCATTGGTAATATTCAGTGATTTTAAATAATTAGGCAATACATTTCGCCACATACCCATA
>JAVXOZ010000033.1:0-24069 GCA_036644995.1 Clostridiales bacterium
CTTTAGGCTGTTGATAAAGTCTGATATTCGGCAAAATCCCTTCCCATCCACTGCTTATGTACATTTAGGTACACTGCACAGCGGCTGCTCAGTGATTTTACCGAATCTAAGGCTTTCTTAACAGCCCGGCATCTTGTCAAAAAACTATGTTTTTTGACAATCTGAGAGGGTTACCCGTGTATACACGGGTAACCCTCTTTTTTTTAAGCCCAAAAGCGTTAAAGTTTATCTATATATTAACCAAGGAATATTAATCAAGGAGAGCCTTGGGAAATTATCGTTTTTTGTTGTGTCTTTATAGCTTATGCAGAATATCTTAAAATTGTTACTTAACAACCTCTGCCACAACCTCTGCCACAGCCGCCGCAACCTCTGTTGCAGCCGCAGCCACCGCAGTTATTGTTGCAGCCACCACAGCCGCAGCCACCGCCCCAAAAAGGCCCACAGGGTCTACACCAAGGGGAGCACCAAGGGTTCCAACCAAAAAATGGGAAAATAGGAAAAAATGGAAAACACATAATAGTCACCTCTTTTTATTTAAAAGTTATAATATATTTTATGCCATTGAGTATAAATTTGTCCCTATTAGAATAAAAAAATATGAGGTGATAAATTATGATACACAGTATATGGCTTTTCCTTTTATTGGGTGGTATTTTAGCAGCGGCTGTATCCGGCAATATAGACGTTATTTTTCCTGCTTTTATTGATGGAGCAGTTAATGCCATTGATGTTGCTTTGGGCTTGGGTGCGTTTCTTGCTATTTGGTGCGGAGTTATGCGGTTGGCAGAAAAAAGTGGGCTTTTAGATGTTTTGGCAAAGTTGTTTTATCCGTTTTTGCGGTGGCTTTTTCCTAATTTAGCACCGGAGCACAAGGCTTGGGGAGCTATTATTATGAATGTTTCCGCTAATTTTTTGGGGCTGGGCAATGCCGCAACACCATTTGGCATTAAAGCTATGGAGGAACTGGCTGCCACTTTACCTCAAAAAGGGGTGGCTTCCCGTGATATGATTGTATTTTTGGCATTAAATACCTCGGCGGTAAGTTTGGTGCCGGGTATGATTATGGGGCTTAGGGCAGATGCAGGTTCTTTAAATGCTGCGGAAATAATTATTCCTTCTTTTTTGGCTTCGCTATGCGGTTTGTGTGCGGCTTTGGCTGTTGCCTATTTATTTGACAAAATGGGTAAAAAATCATGATGATATTAGGTGCTTTTTCAGTTTGGTTGGTGCCTGCTATATTATTTTTTGTGCCGCTTTTTGCCTATTATAAAAAAGTGGCAATTTACGATGAATTTATTAAAGGTGCAGAGGAAGGATTACGTTTAACTTGGAAGCTACTGCCGTTTTTAATTGCTATGTTGGGAGCTATTGCGGTATTTACCCAAGGCGGAGCAATGACTGTGCTTTTTTCTCTTTTTTCACCTTTTACCAATATTTTGGGCATACCCGAGGCTGTGCTGCCCTTGGCGGTTATGCGCCCTTTTTCCGGCAGTGGTTCCTTGGGGATGACGGCGAGCATTTTAAACGAATTTGGAGCTGATTCCTTTACCGGCCGCTTGGCTTCTATTATACAAGGCAGTACCGAAACTACTTTTTATGTTTTAACGGTGTATTTTGGCTCTGTGGGGATAGTAAAGTATCGCCATGCCTTATGGGTGGGGTTGATTGGGGATGCCGTGGCTTTTATTGCAGGATTTTATATTACCTGTGCTTTATTTACATGAGTAAACAGTGCTTATTCTCTAAGCTGTTGATAAAGTCTGATATTCGGCAAAATCCCTTCCCATCCACTGCTTATGTACATCTATGTACACTTCACATCCGCTGCTCAGGGAGTTTTACCGCATCTAAGGCTTTCTTAACAGCCTGACATCTTGCCAGAATGACAATATGATGAATAAACAGTGTCTATTCTCTTTTTATCTGAGAAAATATTATTTGAAAACATCTCTTGTATAAAGCGGCTTTTAAGGATATAATAAATGCTGGAGGATATTATGGAAGAACGTTTACAAAAAATACTTGCCGCCGCAGGCGTTGCCTCACGACGGAAGGCAGAAGAAATAATAAAGCAGGGTAAAGTTAAGGTTAATGGCAAAGTAATAACCGAACTTGGCACCAAAGCTGATTTGGGCACAGACAAAATTGAAGTTAACGGCGAAAATTTGGAGCGCAAGGAACGTAAAGTTTATGTGCTGCTTAATAAGCCAAAAGGCTATTTGTGCACCGTGGAAGATACCCATAATCGTCCTACTGTTTTAGATTTGATACCCGATTGGGGTTTGAGAGTTTATCCTGTGGGTAGATTGGATATGGATACATCGGGTTTAATAATATTAACCAATGATGGTAAAATGACACAAAATATTTTACATCCTGCCAAAAAAATTAATAAAGTTTACCGTGTTGCGGTAAAAGGTATTCCCACCGAAGAAAAAATTAACCTTTTAAAAAAAGGTATAGAAGTTGAGGGCGAAGTCTTTGCCCCTGCTAAAATTCGTTTATTGGGTAAAAAAGGCAGAAGTGACAGCGTTTGGGAAGTTATTATTCACGAGGGTAAAAAACGGCAGGTACGCCGTATGTTTAGAGAGATAAAACATCCTGTTATAGATTTAGAAAGAACCAGTATTGACTTTTTAAGTACCAAAGGCTTAAAAGAAGGCGAATGGCGTTTTTTAAAGAAAGAAGAATTACGCCGCTTGTTGGGTGATGTTAAAGAAAAAACAGTAAAACCCAAGGATGAGCTTATTGTGCCTTTGAAGATGAGAAGGAGAAACAAAAATGGCAAACCGTTTGGGAAAAGGTTTGGTTGAAATTTATACCGGCAATGCCAAGGGTAAAAGCACAGCTGCTTTTGGTTTGGCAATTCGTGGGGCAGGCCATGGTTATGGGGTACGCATTGTTCAATTTATGAAAACAGGGCAATACGGCGAAAATGTGTCCTTGGATAAATTAAAACCACAAATAGAACTTATGGCTTATGGCAGAAAAGGCTTTTTAAATGAGAATGATCCCCAAAAAGAAGATATTGATTTGGCTCATCAAGCCTTAAAAAAATCAGAAGAATATCTTTTAGCAGAGGATACCGATATTTTAATTTTGGACGAGCTTAATAATGCTATATTTTTTAAATTAATCACTGTTGAGGAGGCTTTGGCTTTTCTTGATAAAAAACCCGAAAATGTTGAAGTTGTTTTAACAGGGAGAAATGCCCCCAAAGAGCTTATTGACCGTGCTGATTATGTTACGGAAATGAAAGAGGTTAAACACCCTTATGCCACATCTCAGCAGGGTAGCAGAAAGGGTATTGAATACTAATGAAAATTGTGCGTTTTTCCACAGGTAAACAAAAACCTCGTTATGGCTTATTGGAAAATGGTGAGGTTTACCCTTTGGCTGGTGGATTGATGGATAAGCCTATTCGCCAAGGGTTGCGCTATGCTTTAAAAGATGTTCATTTACTTTGCCCTGTGGTTGCTTCCAAAGCAATTTGTTTGGGGCTTAATTATCGTGATTATGCTGAAAAATTAGGGGTAGACCCATTGACTGCACCTGTTTTTTTTATGAAACCATCTTCTTGTGTTATTGGTTCCGGGGATGCTATTATTTATCCCAAAGAATTGGTAACACAGTTGGATTTTGAAGGTGAATTGGCTGTTGTTATTAAAAAAACCCTACATCATGCAGAAATTGAGGATATAGCAGATGGAATTTTGGGTTATACCATTGCCAATGATGTAACTGCCAGAAATCTTCAACCCAAAGAAGGGCAGTGGACCATTGCTAAATCTTTCGATACCTTTTTGCCTGTGGGGCCTTGGATAGAAACGGATATTGACCCCACTAATTTAAACATTGAAACCACGGTAAACGGTGTTGTAAAACAAAAATCCAATACCCAAGAAATGGTTTTTACAATCCCTTATATCATTAGCTATTTAAGTAAAGTGATGACACTTAATGCAGGTGATTTAATTGTTACAGGTACACCTCCCGGGGTTGGCTCTATGAATGTTGGTGATGTGGTGCGAGTAACTATCGAAGGGCTTGGATATTTGGAAAACACTGTGAAAGCAGAGGCTTTGTGATGAAAACCAAAACTATAATAGTGATTGGCGGTGGCCCAGGTGGGATGATGAGTGCCTATGCCGCAGCTAAAAATGGCCATCACGTTGTTTTGCTGGAAAAAAATGTGCGTTTGGGTAAAAAAATGTTGATTACAGGTAAGGGTAGGTGCAATGTTACCAACGATGCCCCTGTGAATGAACTGGTTAAAGCCATGGTGGGAAATGGAAAATTTCTTTATGGTGCTTTTAGCGATTTTTCCTCGGAGGATACCATGGCATGGTTTACCGATGGCGGAGTGCCCTTAAAGGTTGAACGTGGCCAAAGAGTTTTTCCTGTTTCGGATATTTCCGGGGATATTGTTGGTTGTATGGAGCGTCAGTTAGCCAAAGTGGGGGTTGAGGTAAAATCCCAAACCACTGCGGGAAAAATCATAGTTCAAGATGGTGTTGCTGTGGGGGTTAAGGCGGATGGCAGAATTATAAATGCCGATGCTGTGGTCATTGCCACCGGTGGTGTTTCTTATCCTCGCACAGGATCTACAGGGGATGGCTATAAATTGGCTCAAAATGTTGGGCACACCATAAAACCTGTTTTTCCTGCCTTGGTACCTTTGGTGGTTAAGGAAAGCTATGTTGGAGATTTAGAAGGTTTAAGTTTGCGCAATGCCGAGATTTCCATAAAAAGCAACGGTAAAGTTTTGGGCAAAGATTTCGGAGAAATGGTGTTTACCGATGTTGGTATGTCCGGCCCTGTAATTTTAACCTTGAGTCGCATATGTGCCAAGCATTTTTCGGAACAACCCCATGAGCCTTTGGATTTAACTATCAATTTAAAACCTGCTTTAACAGAAGAACAGCTTGATTTGCGTTTGCAAAGAGATTATGATTCCTATCCTAAGCGGAATTACAGCACCTTATTACAGGAGCTATTACCCAAAAAAATGATTCCTGTTTTTGTGCAGCTATCCCAAATTGACCCTTGGAAACAGGGGAATCAAATAAATAAACAAGATAGAAAAGTTATTTTGAAATTATTAAGGGCTTTACCTTTTACTGTGGTAAAATGCCGCCCCATTGAGGAAGCTATTATTACCGCAGGTGGGGTAAATGTTAAAGAAATAGACCCTAAAACCATGGGTTCCAAAAAAATTCACGGCTTATTCTTTGCAGGAGAAGTTATTGATATAGATGGAGTTACCGGTGGTTTTAATATTCAAGCGGCTCTTTCCACAGGCTATCGCAGTGGATTGGGTGCTGCTAATTATTTAACGGAGATGGATGAATGAAACTTAAAGAAGCACAAAAACAAATAATTGAAATGGGTTTAACCTTGTTAGAATCAGGATTGGTGGTTCGTTCTTGGGGGAATATTAGCTGCCGTTTAAACGACCATCAATTTTTAATAACCCCCAGTGGACGTTCTTACAGCACTTTAACCCCGGAAGAATTAGTTATTGTTAATATCATAGATGAACAACCTTGGGGTAATATAATTCCATCGGTGGAAAAAGGTGTTCATTTGGATATTTATATGATGCGCCCTGATGTAAACGCCATTATTCATACCCATCAAACCGAAGCATCGGCATTAAGTTCCATGGATTGCGGTTTACCCATACATTACAGCGAAGCTTTTAGTGGTGAGGTAAGATGTGGCAAATACGGTTTTCCCGGCAGTGTAGAATTGCGGAATAATATTAGGGAAGAAGTGCTAAATTCCGGTGGCAATGCAGTGTTGATGGCACATCATGGAGCGGTATGTTTTGGTGATACACTTATGGAGGCGTTTCGTTGCAGCTTTCTTTTGGAACGTACCTGTGAACAGTATTTTTCAGAGGCAGCCATGGATTTATTCGGTGATGAATGGCATCAGGATATGTTTTTATATAGCAAATTATTTCAAAGGGAAAATAAATTTTTCCCCAAAGAAATTATGTATTTACCTCAGGGGCAAAGAGTTGGGGATGAAATAATAATATCCCAATCTTTAAAAGAACCCTATTTTCCCTTAAAAGAAGAAAAAGCCTTGGCAAAAGAAATTTATACTGCAATTTTCAAGGCTCGTGGGGATATCAAATATATTAAACAGGCTTTTAGCCCTGAAATTTTAACATATTCTGTGCTTGGTAAAAAATTAGAAACATATGTTGACGATTTTGCCCAAATAAACGGTGCTGTAATGGGGTTTGCACAACCATCACCCGATGCAGTGGTTGATGCCTTAGGTGAAAATAACGGTGTTATTTTGGTAAATGGCGGTGTACTTTGCTGTGGCAGTACCTTGGATGATGTGGAATCTTTGGCTTTGGTCGCAGAAAAAAATGCCCATGCCAGATTAACAGCGGAGCTGTTTCCCGAAAAGAACGTCAATGCAATTCCCTTAGAGGAATGTAGAATGATGAGGTCTTTTTATTTAGACAAATATGCTAAAAGATTTTAAATCAACAACCTTGATTTTGTGTGTTTTTTTAACCCCAAAGCGGTGGCAACTGTTTTACTAAGTTGCTGTGAGGCTTTTTATATAGTTTGATAATGAGCTATTTCCACTATCAAAGTGCTGACATCGCAGTTTACTCATTTATATTTAGGAGAAAAAGTTCATGAAAAATTGGATTATTAGGATACTTTTGCTTATGGGATTTTCCATTCCCTATGTTTTTTTAGCGATGTACGCTGATTGTTTTTGTGGAGATTTATTCGAATTTAAGCTGTATGGGGGTATTAATGTTAGTGCCCTTTGGGGAATTTTACTAAATTATGGCACGATGTTGCTTTGTTTTCTTTTATTATGCTTATTTGCCCTTAAAACTGCAAATGGTAAATTCATTATCATTGGGAATACCTTGAGTTTTTTATTTTCAGGTTTATTTGTACTGCAAAATAATACGGAAAGATGGCAGTGGTTTTTTGAACCTTTTACAGAAGTTTCGTTTTTAATTATATTATCTGTGGTATCAATATTAGCTCAAATGTTATTTGTATATTTTTATCATAAAAAGCAAAAAAGTAAGTAAAAGTCCTTGGGAAAAATTAACTTTTTCCTCAGCAAAGGATATTTTAATCAAGTTATATAACATAGGCTTTTGGGGAGTTTTACCGAATCTAAGGCTTTCTTAACAGTCTGACATCTTGGCAAAAAACTATATTTTTTGACAATCTTACGGTAACTGTTTTGTGCAGTTGCCGTATTTTTTATGGGTAATAAAAAAATGTTAAAAAATACATTATATTATTTTTATGATTTTGCATATGATATAGATAATGCAATAAAAAAGAGGTATCATATGAGTAAGGTTTGCTGTATTATTCCCGCAGAGGAAGATGTAAGCGATGGTGTTGGCAATGATGAAATTTTTCGGGTTATTGCCAGAATAACCCATGATTTTGGTATAGATTCATTTATCATCGGTACCAATTTAGGTATGGAGCAAAATATTTTGGAGTATCTTATTTTTTCACGAAATACTGCCAAAAAATTTACAATAACAGGAGTTATAGGCGCCGAGGAAGCGGCAACTATTTGGTCAGAAACCCAAAGAAATCGTTTTTTCAGCTTGGTAGCCTGCTGCGATTATGAACTTCTTTTACATCCCATGCACAGTGATTTGGCGGAATTTTACAAAAACTTAGTTATTGTGGATCTTGCGGATTTAATATTTATTATAGGCAAAGATGAAAATTTAGAATATTGGGTTAAAAAGAGAAATAAAAAACTTTTAAAATTTGATTTGGAAGATAAAGTATTGGTGCCGAATATCACTCTTTTAAGTTAGTGGGGGGAGTGTTGGTTTGATAGATGGCTGCCAATGCCGAAAGCTCTGAACCAGCCGCAGAGAGAATATTTCCCCAAATATTCATTTCATCAGGGGTTAAACTTTGTGAAAAACTAATTACGATATAAGTTGTCATCCAAAGAAAACTTTGGGGATTTTGATTGTACATAAAAATACCTTTCATTTCATTTAAAAATCATTGGTTTTCAAGAAAGAATATGCTATAATATATTATTAAGATTCTATATGATTAGACACTTTAATTGTAAATTTATTTGGCAACAATTTTGTTTTTCGGTTTATTTTCAGGATTTTTAGCTGAAACCGATGAGTATTAGGAGGTATTTTATCGTGGAAGATACAAAAAGAGAATTACTTGAAATTTTAGTTGAAAACAGCCGCACACCTAAAAAAACCATTGCGGGAATGCTTGGCATAGATGAAGCGGAAGTTGCTGCTGCCATGGATGAATTGGAAAAAAATAAAGTTATTTTAAAATATACTACCGTGGTAAATTGGGAAAAAACCAGTAAGGAAAATGCCGTTTCTGCCAGAATAGATGTTCAGGTTCAACCCCAGCGTGAAGTGGGCTTTGATGAAATAGCCAAACGTATTTGTCGCTTTCCTGAGGTAAAATCACTATTTTTGGTTTCAGGTAAATTTGATTTTGTGGTAATGGTTGAAGGCAAAACCATGATGGATATTTCCAACTTTGTTTCGGGTAAACTTTCCACCATTGATGGAATTAAAAGCACATGGACAAACTTTATTTTAAAATCCTATAAGGATAATGAAGTAATTTTTGATGAAGAAAATACCGATAACAGACAGGTGGTGTTAGCATGAGTTTTGACCCTAATAGTTATATTGCCCCTGCTATTAAGGCTATTCCTCCATCTGGTATCCGTAAATTTTTCGACCTTTGTGCAGGCTCCGACGATATTATTTCCTTAGGGGTTGGGGAACCGGACTTTGTTTCCCCGTGGACAATAAGAGAGGCTTGCGTTTATTCCTTGGGTAAAGGGTATACCATGTATACCTCAAATTATGGTACACCGGAATTACGCATGGAAATTGTTAAATATTTATACAACCGATTTGGTTTGGAATATAACGAAAACACTGATATATTGGTTACGGTTGGTGCCAGTGAAGCCATTGATATAGCCTTAAGAACATTGCTTACCCCCGGAGATGAAGTGCTTATACCTGAGCCTTGCTATGTTTCTTATCAGGCTTGCACTTTAATGTCCGGTGGTACACCTGTGGCTGTGCCTTTAAGTTCAAAAAATGCGTTTAAACTTACCCCGGAGGATTTGGAAAAATATATTACTCCCAAGAGTAAGGTTTTAATATTAAGCTTTCCCAATAATCCCACAGGTGCAGTAATGGACCGTGAGGAGTTGGAAGCCTTGGCAGCGGTTGCTAAAAAACATGATTTAATTGTAATAAGCGATGAAATTTATTGCGAATTATCTTATGAAGATGAACCTGTTTCCCTTGCTTCTATTCCCGGAATGAAGGATAGAACCATAGTTGTAAACGGTGTTTCTAAATCTTTTGCCATGACAGGGTGGCGTATTGGCTATGTGGCTTGTAATAAAGAATTTATTAAAGCTATGGTTAAAATCCACCAATATACTATTCTTTGTGCACCCATTATGGGACAAATGGCCGCTGTGGAGGCTTTTCAGCATGGCTTGGGTGAGGTTGCTAAAATGAAAACAGAATATAATTACAGGCGGCGTTATATTGTGGAAAGAGCCAAAGAAATAGGCCTTGATATGGTAACACCCAACGGTGCTTTTTATGTATTTCCTTCCATTGAAAAATTCAATATGTCCTCTGAGGAGTTTGCCAATGGGCTTTTAAAAGAGCATAAAGTGGCGGTTGTGCCCGGCACGGCTTTTGGTAATTCCGGAGAAGGATTTATTAGGGCTTCTTATGCTACCTCTTTAAAGCAGATTGTTGAAGCATTTAATAGAATCGATAATTTTATCAATAAATAATTAAGGATAATGCCATGAAAATTATTATTGTTGGCGCAGGCAAAGTCGGATATCTTTTGGCTCAAATGCTTTCCGCTGAAAATCATGATGTTACGGTTTTAGACCGTAAAGCCAATAGAATAGATATTGTAAGTGAAAGACTGGATGTAAATACTGTGCTGGGCAGTTGTGTTTCTACATCTGTTTTAAAAGAGGCGGGTATTAAAGAGGCAGATATGCTTTTAGCTGTTACAGAGCGTGATGAGCTAAATATTGTTGCCTCTTTTATTGCTAAATCTTTTGGCGTAAAAACTACCATTGCCAGAGTTCGCAGCCCTGAATTTGTGGATATTGATCACGATACCACAAAAAAATCTTTGGGCATTGATATGATTATCAACCCCGAACGTGTTGCGGCACATCAAATTGCTAAATTAATTGATTTTCCCGATGCTATGAATGTGGAATATTTTAACGACGGTAAAGTTATTTTATTGGAGTTTAAAATTTCTGATACGGTGTTGGTTACAGGGAAAAAATTAAAAGATATTAAAACCCATCATTCCTATTTGATTGTGGGCATTATTCGTGATAGTAAAATGATTATTCCCACAGGGGAAGATGATATCAGAGAAAACGACCTTTTGTTTTTATTAACTACCCTTAACCACATGGATGAAGTGAAACAAACCTTTGGACAAGAACGTAAAAAAACCAAAAATGTAATTATTGTGGGTGGAGATACCATCAGTTATTATTTAGCAAAAGAGCTTGAAGAAAAAGGTTTGAATATCAAAATATTTGAAGAAGATTTTGACCAATGTAAAAAATTGGCAGATGATTTGGACCGTGCTTTGGTAATTAACGGCGATGCCACGGATATTCAGTTATTGCGTGATGAAAATGTTGAAGAATCCGATTTGTTTGTGGCAGTTACCGAAGATGACCACTTTAACGTTTTAAGTGCTATTTTGGCTAAGCAATTAGGGGCATCTCGCACTATTACTCAGTTGAGAATGTCCGATTATATACCTTTGGTAGAAAAAATTGGTATTGACCAAAGTCTCAGTCCCCGTATTTTGGCAGCAGGTGCAATTTTAAAATATGTGCGGATGAGCAATATAGTTTCTATTACTTTAATTGGTGATGCAAGTGCCCATGTTTTAGAGCTGATAGCACCTCAAAAATCTAAGCATTTACGCATTTCCCTTAATGATTTGCGGTTTCCGGAAAATGCTATTTTAGGGTCTATTATCAGGGATGACAATGTAATTATACCTAAAGGTGATGATATTATTTTACCCGGAGATAGGCTCATTATATTTGCTCTTCCCGAAGCAAGCCGTGAGGCAGAAAAGTATTTCAGAGAAAAATAATAATTATGATAAGATTCGGTACGATATTTAATACAATAGGAAAATTATTAATATTGGTCGGCATTATGCTGTTGTTTCCATTTATAGTTTCATTTTTCACCGGTAGGGCAGATACCGTGGCCTTTTTGATTACCATTATTATCATGGGGGCAGTGGGCGGTTGCTGTATGCTGATGAAATCCGAAGGGAATATCAGAGCAAAAGAAAGCTATGTAATTGTAACTTTTGGCTGGATATTGGTTTCCCTTATTGGTTCTTTACCCTATGTTTTTGCAGGGGTTTTCCCGGATTACAGCTCTGCTTTTTTTGAAACTATGTCCGGTTTTACCACCACAGGTTCCACAGCTTTAACCGATGTTGAAGCATTATCACCGGAGCTGCTTCTTTGGCGTGCGATGACCCAATGGCTGGGTGGCTTAGGGGTTGTGGTGCTTTTTGTTGCAATTTTATCCCAGGTTAGCACAGGTGGACAATCCATGGTTAGGGCGGAATTATCCGGCCCTTATAATGAAAAAATAACCAGCCATATAAAAGATTCTGCTATGATTTTATGGGGCATTTATTTAGCATTAACCATTATTTTAACCATATTATTGCTCTTTGGTGGTATGAACCTTTTAGATGCTGTTTGTCATAGCTTTTCAACCATGGCCACAGGTGGTTTTTCCACTAAAAATGCCAGTGTGGCAGCGTTTGATAGTGCCTATATTGAATGGGTTATAACTATATTTATGTTTGTTGCAGGTATAAGTTATCCTTTGATATATAGAGCTTTGGCTAATCGCTCGTTATTAACCATTGGCAAAAATGAAGAATTTAGACTTTATGCAGGGGTGGCAATAGCATCTATAATATTTGTTGTGGTAGATTTAATGCTGCATTGGCATGGCTCATTTGGAGATAACCTGCGTAGTGCTGCATTTAACTCTGTATCACTTTTAACTACCACAGGTTTTGCCTCTGAAAATTTTGATGTGTGGCCCGCCGCTGCCCATGTTTTAATGATGTGCCTAATGATGATAGGTGGTTGCTACTCATCCACCTCTGGTTCCATTAAATCAGGAACCTACCTTTTGAGTTATAAATCCTTAAAAGTGCAGTTGTTCCGTTTATTGCACCCTCGTGCTATGACTGAAATTAAGGTTGATAATAAGGTAATTCCCGAACGTACCGCTTTAAGAGTGAACCAGTTTTTTTCATTATTTTTTGTGGTTATGTTTATCGGTGCAATTTTATTAAGCGCCACAGGTTTAACTTTTGCTGAGGCAGTAACCGGGTCTATGACCGCAATCAGTAATTCCGGCCCTGCAATGGGCAGCTTAGGGGCATCGGGGAATTTTGCCGGTGTAACACCATTTGGTAAATGGGTAATGAGCTTTCTGATGTTGGCAGGTCGTTTAGAGCTATACACGGTTTTTATTATATTTATGCCATCTTTCTGGCGTCAATAAGAGGTTAATATGAAGAAAAAGCAAGATAGTGAAATAATGTTGGATATTTTGGTGGATACCACATCTATACCCAATATTTTATTGGAATATTATAAAGAATTTAAATTATCAGAAATAGAAGTAATATTTTTGATAAATCTTTTACGTTGGAAACAAAAGGGTATTTCCTTGGATATTGAATCCTTAAATGAAAACACAGGTTACTCACCCTTGGAAATTTCACAGATGGTAACGGATTTAATAGAAAAAGGCTTTGTTTCCATGAATAAAAAGGGATTTTTAAATCTTAATTGCTTTTTTGATAAAATGCGTGAGGCTTGGGGCTGGCAAGAAGCTAAAGTTATGCGTATTGCCGGTGAAAAAGATATGGTTACAGATATAGATAAAGAATTTTCCTATATCTATAAAAAGTTTCAGGAAGAAATGGGCAGACCTTTATCAGGCATTGAAGGGGAGCAAATTAAAGATTGGTTTTCCACTTTATCCATGGGGGGAGAATTAATTTACGAAGCTTTAAAAAAAGCAGTTTTGCTGGATAAACGTAATTTTCAATATATTAATAAAATTCTTTTGGATTGGCATAGCAAGGGCTATAAAAATTTAAAGGACTTGGAAAAAGAAACCAAAAAATATACACCCAAGCAAAATGATAAAAAGGTAAAAAATAAATTCCGAGAAGATCAGGATGCAAATATTTTTGAAGACGTTTTTGAGGTAGATTAATATGAAAAAAATTGAAGACGTATTATTTGAAATCCCAAAAAACAGTGAGATTAAGGAAGAAAAATATGCTTGTGCTTTATGCCATGATACAGGTTATATTTTTAAAGATGATGTAGCTATACGTTGTAAATGTAGGGCAGAAAATGATTTTGCCCTTCGGCAAAAACGTGCAGGGATTACCCCCCATCTCAAAAAAATGGACTTTGGCAATTTCAATTACAGCTTTTATTCCGAGGCAAAAAGGACTGAAAACCGCACTACCTATCGGGATAGCGCCAGAGTTATTGTGGATAAATCCAAGGAATTTTGCCAAGATATCATTGATGAAAAGGAAGCCTTAGGCATAGTGTTTATGGGTAGTGTAGGGTGCGGTAAAACTTATTTGGCCGCAGCCATTGCCAATAGATTGATTGAAAATAAAATAGATGTTGAATTTGTGGTAGTGCCTGATTTTTTAGATGAATTAAGGTCTACCTTTGATTATGATTCACCTGCCACGGAAATAGAATTGATGAATCGCATTAAAAAAGTGCCTGTGTTAATTTTAGATGACTTGGGTGCTCATAATTATACAGAATGGTCAATTAAAACATTGTTTGCCATTATTAATTACAGGGTTAATTATGAATTGCCTATGGTGGTTACCACTAATCTTTCTGCCATAGAAATTGAGGAATTGATAGGTGCCCGTATCTATTCCAGATTGGTTGAATCCTGTCGTTTTCTGCATTTAAGAAGTGGTTACGATATTAGAATAAAAAAAAGACAGCAAGTGAACAATCCCGATAAGAAAACGAAATGAATGTAAAAACGAGATAAATTATGAAAGTTACAGTTGCTTTGATTCAATTTAATATTGCTTTAGGTGCTGTTTTAGCCAATGAAGAAAAAATAGAATTATTAATAAATGAAGCGGCTAAAAAATCACCTAATTTTATCTGCTTACCTGAATTGTGGAATACAGGGTATGATTTAGCAAATTTGCATAATTTGGCACAAAGTGGAAAAGGCACCTCTATATCCCTATTGAGAAATTTAGCTAAAAAAAATAACACAAATATTATAGGTGGCAGCATAGTTGAAAGCCACGAAAATAAATTTTATAATATGATGCCGGCAATTAATGCCAAAGGTGTTGTTGTGGAAAAATACAGAAAAGTGCATCTTTTTCCAATGGTGCTGGAAGAATCTAAGTATTTTCAGCCCGGAGATAAATGGAGCATTATGGAAATTGATGATATTTTAGTGGGTATGATGCTTTGCTATGATTTACGGTTTCCTGAATTTTGCCGCAATATTGTGCTACGGGGTGCTAAAATTATATTTATTTCTGCCCAATGGCCCAGGGAAAGATTAAATCATTGGCGTGTTATGGTGCAAAGCCGAGCCATAGAAAACCAGGTTTTTGTGGTGGCGGTAAATAGGGTGGGTAATGATGATTCATCGTGCTATTCGGGGCATTCCATGGTTGTAGACCCTATGGGTAATATTTTGGTTGAAGGCGACGATAAAGAAGGTGTTCTTTTTGCGGAGCTGGATTTAACCTTGGTGGAAGATGTTCGCAAAAAAATACCTACTTTGGCGGATAGATTAAATATTTTAGATGAAATAGATAATAATTTTATGTAATGTATAGTGCTTTTAAGTATCTAAATTGTAGTTTTGCACAATATCTTTGGGTAATTTTAACTGTGTAATTATAGCATGGTTCTATGTGAAATTTAGGGCACTAAAGTAAACTTTATGCAAAAAACCTCCTGTTATATACTAAATTTGGTTCATTTACCGCATTAGTATATAACAGGGGGTTTTTAATGGTTAAGGAGCTTTTATTTTCAATTTAGCCATGGTTTTTAACGCCAATAGATGGCATTACCCATCATAGGCTGTTGATAAAGTCTGATATTCGGCAAAATCCCTTCCCATCCACTGCTTATGTACATCTATGTACACTGCACAGCCGCTGCTCAGTGAGTTTTACCGAATCTAAGGCTTTCTTAACAGCCTGACAATATGAGATGGCATTACCCATCATATTGTCTGGTTTTAGTTTTTTTGATTGGTTATTTGGGTAAATCTAATAAAATAAAATCACTTAAATCTACAAAGAAAATAGTTTCCAAATAGCAAAATTACCTATTATACAGGTCCTTGCATGGAACGGGATTTCATATCGAAAATTTTAAAATCCCAGTGGTCTTCGGGAGACATTCTTTCATCGCCATCATATTGAATGGGGGTAAAATAAGCGCAATCTTTTTGCACTACGCTAAAACGCCAGCAGAGATTCTTTTTTTCATCAAAAATACCACATTTTTTGCAATCTTCCATTATGTTCACCTCATATCTATATTGTTCAATATGAGTATATTGCATATATTCACTTTTGTCAATATATTCTTATTGCACTTGACAATGTTAAAGGTAAATTATATACTTATATCGAAACTAATCGATATATAAAAAGGAGATGTGGTATAAAAATGGATGAAAGATTTATCAACGATGCCAAAGTTTTTAAAGCATTTTGCGATGAAAATAGATTATATATTTTAAATATGTTGAAAACAGGTGAAAAATGTGCCTGCAAATTATTGGCAGAATTGCAAATTGGTCAATCCACATTATCACACCATATGAAAATACTTTGCGAAGCAGGAGTTGTAAAAAGCCGTAAAGAAGGCAAGTGGACTCACTATTCCCTTGATTCCAAGGGTGTAGCCTATGCCCAAGAATTGCTGGCTGTTTACATAATTGCTAATGCAGATTCTTGATAATTTGAGCCACTTATATAGTTAAAAAATCATTATATGGATATTTGTAAATGTAAATGTGTTGTTACTATCTATTAAAAAATAAATAAAAGCAAATAAGGAGGATACTATGGGTAAAACAAAAATTATTGCTTGTGAAATGCTCCGTCCTGAGGTGGAATATCTCGTATCTGAACTGGGGTTGAATAATGAAATTATATGGATAGAGCCTGCTTTGCACGTTACCCCACAGTTGCTTAAAGAACGCTTACAGGAAGTTTTGGATAGCTTTGCCAATACCGATTGCCAAAGGGTTTTAATGCCGTTTGGTGATTGTGGCGGTGCGGTGGCAGGGCTAAAATCGGGAAATTTTGAATTGGTAATACCTAAAGTTGATGATTGTTTAACCTTGATGTTGGGGTCACTGAAAAAACGTCAGGAACTTTCCATGGAAATGCCTACCTTTTATCTTACTTTGGGCTGGATAACCCAAGAAAAAAATATTATTGCGGATTATCATAATATGGTAAAAAACTACGGGCAGGAAACTGCGGATATGTTAAAGGAAACCATGTTTGGCAACTATAACAGGGTGGCTTTAATCGATACAGGGGTGGGGGATTCAAATGCTTTGCTAAGCTACGGAAAACCTTTAAAGGAAATATTTGGCTTTAATGAGTACCCTGTTAAAGGCACCACAGAATATTTAAAAAGACTGTTAACAGGGCCTTGGAGCAGTGATTTGTTCCGTATTATACCACCTTTTGGTTGTGCCTAATTTTATTTATTTCCTAAGTTTATACAAACTGCGGTATTTATCTTTATAGATTTTACCGCAGTTTTTTGTTATAATATAATCAAAGAAAGGAGGTAGTAATTTGGCGTTATTCCTTTTAATTGCTTCAATAGTTGTTTTAATTTGTGTTTTGTTAAATACGGTTTCCCATAAATTAGGAATGCCTATGTTAATTACTTTCATAGCATTGGGCATTTTATTTGGTTCTGATGGAATATTAAAAATTTCCTTTAATAATTTTGCTTTGGCAGAACAAATTTGTTCGTTTGCGTTGATTATAATTATTTTTTACGGTGGTTTTGGTACAAAATGGAGCGAAGCAAAACCCGTAGCAGCTAAATCTTTGCTGTTATCCTCGGTGGGTGTGGTTATAACCGCAGGTTTAACCGGTCTGTTTTGTCATTTTGTGCTACACTTTGACCTCTTGGAAAGTTTATTGATTGGTGCAGTAATCAGTTCCACAGATGCGGCATCGGTATTTTCAATTTTGCGATCTAAAAGGTTGAACTTGAAAGACCGCACCGCTTCTATGTTGGAGGTGGAAAGCGGCAGCAATGACCCCTGTGCTTATATGCTCACCATTATTCTGCTTTCCATCATGGGTGGTAAAGCCACTGTGGGCGGGGTTTCTTATTTAATTTTTGCACAACTGGTTTACGGTGCTGTTTTTGGCTTTGTAATTGCTTATATTGCCTTTTACTTTGTGAAAAAATTTAAGTTTGCCACCAATGGCTTTGATGCGGCTTTTCTTTTGGCCATTGCAGTGGCGGCATATGCCATACCCTCTGTTTTAGGGGGGAATGGCTATTTAAGCGCCTATATTGCAGGTATTATTTTAGGGAACAAACCCCTTAAAAATAAAAAATCGTTGGTTAATTTTTTCGATGGCTTAACAGGGTTGATGCAAATACTCATCTTTTTTTTACTGGGTCTTTTGGCATTTCCCTCCCACATACCGGAAATTCTGTTGCCATCCATAGCCATAGCCTTGTTTTTAACCTTGGTGGCACGGCCTGTGGCGGTTTTTGCCATACTTGCTCCCACCAAATGTAAATTTAGCCAAGAGCTATTGGTTTCCTGGACTGGGCTGCGTGGTGCGGCATCCATTGTTTTTGCCATTATGGTAATGATAAGTGATGTGTATATAGAAACAGATATTTTCCATATAATTTTCTGCATTGTTTTGATGTCCATTGCTATTCAAGGTACGCTGCTCCCATTTTTTGCCAAAAAATTAAATCTTTTGGATGAAAATGCCAATGTTTTAAAAACCTTTAGTGACTATTCAGATGAAATACCTGTTCAGTTCATTAAGTTGGTAGTAGGTGAGGAGCATCCGTGGATAGATAGTTATGTAAAAGACGTTTCATTACCCCCGGAAACCCTTCTGGTGCTGGTGCTCCGCAATAAAGAAAGAATAATACCCGATGGCAATACAGCCATCAGAAAAGGCGATGTTATCGTTTTGAGTGCTCCCGAATTTCACGATGATACCGATATCAGCATAACGGAGTTAATAATAGATGCAAACAGTGATTGGCAGGGAACAGCTATTTGTGAGATTGACCATAATTTTAATGGCATCATTATCATGGTAAAGCGTGGTGGCAAAGTGATTATACCCAATGGCCAAACAGTTTTACAGGAAAATGATGTGCTGGTGTTTTTCGAATCCGTATAATAAAAAAAGCCTCTATTTTCAGAAATAATACTGAAGATAGAGGCTTTTTGGGTTTTAATTATTAGTTGTTAATTATTGGTTTTCATTTATATATGCTTGTTTAATTAAATCGCTTAAGCGTTGTAATTCTTGGGGGATATCAATATGTTGGGGGCAAATATCTACACAATTTTGGCATTCTGTACAATTACTTTCTTTTTCCGAAGATTTCATAACGCTATAATCTTGTAGTAGGGTAAAATCCGAACCCCCTAAAAGTCGGTTATTTAAAAGTTGTAAAAGCTTGGGTATATTTACTTTTTGGGAGCATTTGGTGCAATAGGCACAGCCTGTGCATGGCACGGTTTCGTGGCTTAAAAATTCCTTAATGGCAGCTTTTAACACTTCATCCTCTTTTGGTGAAAGTGGCTGAAAATTATTGATAGTTTTAAGATTATCCTCTAATTGCGCCATAGAGGACATTCCGCTTAAAACCGTGAGTACATTGGGTAATTGTGCTGCATAACGCATTGCCCAAGAAGCTGTGGATTTGTTGGGAGCATAATAATTCAATATTTTTTTGCTTTCAGGTGTTAAATTGGCAAGGACTCCGCCACGTACAGGTTCCATAACAATACAGGCTAAACCGTTTTGTTCCAAAAGCTCATATTGTTTTTTTGCCTCTTGAAATTCCCAATCAATATAGTTTAATTGTATTTGCCCAAAATCCCAAGAATAAGCTTTGATTATTTTTTCTAAAAGCTCAGGTGTGTCGTGAAAGGAAAAGCCTAAATGCTTAATGTATCCTTCTTCTTTTTTTTTGGCTAAAAATTCGTAAACTTTTAATTTTTGGGTAATACTAAAGAAGTTGACATTGAGATTGTGGCAAAGATAGAAATCGAAATAATCCGTATCCAATTTTTTTAATTGCTCATCAAAAATCTTTTCAATATCTCCAATATTTTTACCATACCACATGGGCATTTTGGTTGCCAGTAAAAAACTTTCTCTTTTATATTTTTTTAAGGCTTTACCTAAAAACGGTTCCGCTTCACCATCGTGATACATATAGGCGGTATCAATATAATTTACGCCATTATCCATGGCATATTCCAGCATTGCTTCGGCTTTTGGTTCATCTATTTTTGTGCTTTCCGGTTCAATAGTAGGCATACGCATGGTACCAAAGCCCAAAAGTGATACTTCTGTGTCTTTAAATTTCCGTTTTTCCATAATTTATTTCATCTCCAAAACAATGGGGCAATGGTCTGAGCCTATTACCTCATTTAAAATTTCCGCTTTTGTTATCCGTTCTTTTAAATTGGGGTCTGTGAAGAAGTAGTCTAAACGCCAGCCGGCATTGGTTTTTCTGGCATTATAACGATATGACCACCAACTGTATTTCACTTCTTCGGGGTGTAAATACCTAAATGTATCAATAAAGCCACAATCTAAAAGTTTGGTAATCCAAGCTCTTTCCATATCCAAAAATCCTGATATTTTACTGTTTTCTTTGGGGCGTTTTAAATCAATGGGTTGGTGTGCGGTGTTAACATCGCCGCAAATTATAATATTTTTGCCTTTCATGGCATTGAAATACTCAAGTACCGCTTGGTAAAATTCCATTTTAAAAGCTAATCGCTCATCAGATGCACTGCCATTGGGAAAATAGCAGTTAAATAAAATAAAATCCTCATAATGGGCGATAATAATCCTGCCTTCACTATCAAATTTTTCTATACCAATGCCGTGTTCTACTAAAATTGGTTCCTTTTTTGTGTAAATAGCCACGCCGCTGTAACCTTTTTTTGCTGCTGCGGAAAAATAGCTGTGATATCCTTCAATATTTAGTAAATCATCGGATAATTGGCTGGGATGTGCCTTGGTTTCCTGTATGCCAAGGACATCGGGTTTGCGGTTTTTCAACCAATCTATAAAGCCTTTTTTTTCAATGGCACGTATGCCATTAACATTCCAAGAAATAAGTTCCATGCTTTTTCTCCATTTCAAAAATATTTTACCATACTTTGATGAATTTTGGTAGTTCTATTCTTGTTTATTTCCCTTAAATCTGCTATAATATTCAGTTGTATGTATAAATAAATTATCATAGGAGGGCAAAATGAAAAAACAAACTGATTGTACAATAATTGAAGGTGCCATAACTTTAGAGCTCCACGGTTATCTTACTACATTGAAGGTTAATTTGCCCCAAGCCGAAGATATTGTTGGCGGTGATTATACTTTAGGAAAAGCCATTTTAGAAGGGGGCATACCTGCCACCGCAGTGGAAAAAGCCATTGTTAACCAAAGCTTGGTTTCTATGGCACATAAAATAAATGTTGGGGATTATGTGGTTCTTTATCCCCTCTCTGTAAAATAAGCAATAAGGATGGAAAGATGGAAAGAGTAGAGATATTAGAAGCAAAAGCCAAAAATATCAGAAGAAATATCATTGAAATGCTGGGTCATGCCAAAAGTGGTCATCCCGGTGGTTCCTTGGATTTGGCAGAAATTATGTCTGTTTTATATTTTTCTGAAATGAAGTATGATTTTAATGATCCACAGTGGGAAGAAAGAGATTATTTTGTGCTTTCCAAGGGTCATGCAGCACCTGCATTATATGCTGTGATGGCAGAGGGCGGATTAATACAAAAAGATGAATTGCTGACTTTAAGGCAACTGGGCAGCCGTTTACAGGGGCATCCCGATAAAAAGAAATTACCCGGAGTGGAAGCCTCCACAGGGTCTTTGGGTCAGGGTTTTGCCATTGCCAATGGTATAGCTTTGGGACTCAAAGCGGATAAAAAACCAAATAGAGTATATTCTGTTTTAGGCGATGGAGAATTAAACGAAGGTATAATTTGGGAAGCGGCTATGTCTGCGGCTCACTATAAGCTTAATAATATTACTGCCATTGTTGATAATAATGGCTTGCAAATTGATGGCGAAAATGATTCGGTTATGTCTTTGGGTAATATCGGTGCAAAATTTAAAGCCTTTGGTTTTGAGGTTTTTGAAGTTGACGGACATGATATACCTGCTCTTTTAGAAGTTTTTGCCAAAGTAAAAAATGTACAGGATAAACCCCAGGCTATTATTGCTAAAACCATCAAGGGCAAGGGTGTGTCGTTTATGGAAAACCAAGTGGGATGGCACGGAACGCCGATGAAAGATGAAGACTTTGCCAAAGCCAAAGCAGAGCTGGAGGGTTGAAATGGAAAAAATAGCAACAAGAGAAGCCTACGGTAAAGCCTTGGCAGCCTTGGGTAAAACAGATGAAAAAATTGTGGTTTTAGATGCGGATTTATCTAAATCTACCAAAACCAGTGTTTTTGCCAAAGAATTTCCTCAAAGATTTTTCGATATGGGTATTGCCGAGAGCAATATGGCAGCAACCGCCGCAGGTTTGAGCCTTAGGGGAAAAACTGCATTTTTCAGTAGCTTTGCGGTGTTTGCCACGGGACGCTGTTTTGAAATTATCAGAAATAGTATTTGTTATCCGTGCCTTAATGTAAAAATAGCTGCTACCCATGCAGGTATCACCGTGGGTGAAGATGGCGGTTCCCACCAAAGCATAGAAGATATTGCCATTATGCGGGTGCTCCCAAATATGCAGGTATTTGTGCCTGCGGATGGCATAGAAACCGAAAAAATGGTAGCTTATATGTCCAAATCCTTTGGGCCTCAATATCTGCGTTTGGGTCGCTCTAAACAACCTGTTTTATTAGATGAAAATTATGAATTTGTGCCGGGTAAAGCCACTACTTTAAAAGAGGGCAGCGATGTTGCCATTATGGCTTGCGGGCTCATGGTTTCAGAAGCATTGGCTGCCGCAGAAGAATTGGCAAAAGATGGTATTAAAGCCGCTGTTATCAATATGTCTTCCATCAAACCTTTAGATGAAGCTGCTGTGGCAAAATATGCCCAACAGTGCGGTGCCATAGTTACCGCTGAAGAACACAACGTTATTGGCGGGCTTGGCAGTGCCGTGGCAGAAGCCTTAGTAAAAGGTGTGCCCTGTCCTGTGGCAATGGTGGGTGTGGAAGACCGCTTTGGTCAGAGTGGTAAACCCGCAGATTTGTTAAAAGAATATGGCTTGACTGCGGAAAATATTATCGCCCAAACAAAAGCACTAATAAAACGTAAATAATAAGTAGATGAAATAAATATTAAGAAGAATCCCTATTTCAGAGGTTCTTCTTTTTGTTTGAATGTATATGTGATATAATATATCAGAAAGGTGTGGTTTCTGTTTTTTAATAAGGCAGTTACCTCATAGGTGTAAAATGAATAAAGGTACAGTAGAAAGCTTGGATTTTTTTGGACAAGGAATTATTAAAGAAGATGGAAAGTGTATATTCGTAAAGAATGCTTTACCCGGAGAAGTAGTTTCTTATGAATTACTGAAAAATAATAAGAAATTTGCCAAAGGTGAAACAACGGAAATTGAAAAATCTTCTGACCAACGTATTGATGCTCCCTGCCCCCATTATGGAGTGTGCGGTGGTTGTCAGTTTCAGCACGTTAGTTATGAGGATGAAGTAAAAGCCAAAGAGGATCATGTTAAAAATGTTTTACGTCGCATTGGTGGTTTTAAAGATATTCCCTTTTTGCCAATGGATAAAAACACCAAACAATTTGCTTATCGCAATAAAGTAGTTTGGCATTTAGAAAAAGGTAAAACAGGATTTTTTAAGGAAAATTCCAAATCGTTTTTGCCCATTTCCTCTTGTTTATTATTGGAAGATGCACTGAATGAAGCCACTGCGGTAATTGATACCTTGGACTTAAAAGGTATTGAAACCTTAGCTATGCGTTCCAATGAAAAAGGCGAAATAGCCATGGTTATTCAAGGTAAAATAGCCAAAGATGAAATTGTGAAAATAGAAAAAAGTTGTCCTAATATACACAGTATTTATGTTGATAATTATATCCATGGCAATAAGGATTTTTCCATATCCTTAGGTAAAATTCCCTTTGAATTATCGCCTAAGAGTTTTTTCCAAGTAAATCGTCAAACAGCTGCAGATATGCTGGATTTTGCCAAAGAATCTTTGGGTAATGATAAAAAAGATGTTTTATTGGATCTTTATTGTGGCGTTGGCGCCGTGGGAATATATTTGGCAGATAATTTTAAAAATCTATATGGTATTGAATCTTTTAAAGAAGCCGTGGGATACGCCGAAAAAAATGCCAAAGCTCAAGGTGTAAAAGCTCAATTTATGGCAGGTAAAATTGAAAATACATTAACAGAAATGTTGGAAAATATAAATAAAGCCGATGTTGTGGTGGTTGACCCCCCACGTAGCGGCTTAGATAAAAAAGTTGCCAAAACTATTAAAGATTACGGTTCTAACGAAATACTATATATTTCCTGTGATCCCGGCACCATGAGCCGAGATTTATACGTACTTAGCGATAAATACACCATAAAAACCATCAAACCCTTCAACCTTTTCCCCCGCACCGCCCATGT
>JAVXOZ010000034.1:0-20187 GCA_036644995.1 Clostridiales bacterium
ATCAAAATCGTCAAGGACAGGGTACACAAGGTCAAGGCGGTTATCAAAATCGTCAGGGACAGGGGAACTCGGGTGGTCAAGGTGGTTTCCAAAATCGTTCGGGTCAAGGTACCTCAGGTGGTCAGGGTGGTTTTCAAAATAGAGATAGAGCTGCTCAACCCAGTACCGATACTATAAGACCCCAAGAGAAAAAAGAGCCACGTCGTTTTGAACAAAAGAAAAAGAATAATCCTTATGAAAATCGCAAAAAGGATTTTGAAAAACGTAATTTTGGCAATAATCGTTATCGCACCAATCCCAAGCAGAAAAAGCATAAGAAGGAAGATATGCCGCCGGTAGTGCCGAAAACCGTACTTATCGGTGAAACAGTGGTGATTTCCGATCTTGCAAAATCAATGAGTAAAACAGCTGCAGAGCTTATTAAATCATTATTTAACCTTGGTGTAATGGCTACTGTAAACCAGGAAATAGATAGCGATACCGCTATGATTCTTGGTGAAGAATTTGGTATTACAGTGGAAATTAAAGTGGATAAAACCATGGAGATAATGGAAGAAGATCATGATGATGAAAGTACATTACAGGAAAGACCGCCGGTGGTTACTGTTATGGGTCACGTTGATCATGGTAAGACATCTCTCCTGGATGCTATTCGTAACACCAATGTTATCTCACGTGAAGCAGGGGGTATTACCCAGCATATTGGTGCTTATCAAGTAGAAATATCAGGTAAAAAAATCACATTTTTGGATACCCCGGGACATGAAGCTTTTACTTCTATGCGTGCTCGTGGTGCTCAGGTTACAGATATTGCTATTTTGGTAGTAGCCGCAGATGACGGTGTTATGCCCCAAACTGTTGAGGCTATCAACCACGCAAAGGCTGCTAAAGTTCCTATTATAGTAGCAATTAATAAAATAGATAAACCCGGTGCCAATGTGGATAAAATTCGCCAAGAGCTTACAGAATATGAGTTGCTTGATGAAGAATGGGGCGGTAACACCATTATGGTTCCTGTTTCTGCAAAAAAAGAAGAAGGCATTGCCAATCTTTTGGAAATGATTTTACTTGTTTCCGAAGTTGCAGAATTAAAGAGCAATCCCGATAGAAATGCCAGAGGCACAGTTATTGAAGCCGAGTTGGATAAAGGCAGAGGTGCTGTTGCCACAGTATTGGTTCAAAAAGGTACATTACACGTTGGTGATATATTGGTAGCAGGTACTGAATTTGCAAAAATTCGTGCTATGATAGATGATAAAGGTCGCCGCACTAAAGTGGCAGGTCCTTCCACTCCCGTGGAAGTTCAGGGCTTTTCCAATGTTCCACCCGCAGGTGAAGTTTTTGTTTGTGTAGATGATGAAAAAGATGCACGTTATATTGCGGACCATAATTCACAGGTAAAACGTGAAAAAGATATGGGCAAAAGTGCCATGGTTACCTTGGATGATCTTTTCAAACAAATTTCCGAAGGTGAAATAAAAGAATTAAATATTGTTTTAAAAGCCGATGTTCACGGTTCTGTGGAAGCTTTATCCCAATCTATTAAAAACCTCAGTACCGATGAAGTTCGTGTTAATATAATTCACAGTGGTGTTGGTGCCATTGTGGAAACAGATGTTATGCTTGCCCAGGCATCAAGTGCTATTATTATTGGGTTTAACGTGCGTCCTGATGTTAACACCAAAAAAGCCGCAGAAAAAGCCGGTGTGGATATTCGCATGTACCGTGTTATTTATGAAGCTTTGGATTCTATCAAAGCTGCAATGACAGGGTTGCTTGATCCCGAATTTAAGGAAAATGTGGTAGGTCATGTGGAAGTGCGTGATTTAATAAAAGTTCCTAAAATTGGTTTGGTTGCCGGTAGCTATGTTCTTGATGGTAAAGTTGTCAGAAACGGCAAAGTTCGCTTATTGAGAAATGGTGTAGTAATTCATGAAGGCGAAATTGCTTCTTTAAGAAGATTTAAAGATGATGTTAAAGAAGTGCAAACAGGATTTGAATGCGGTATTTGTATTGAAAACTTTAATGATGTTAAAGTTGAAGACCAAATGGAAATATATATCATGGAAGAAACCAAGCGTGAATTGGAATAAAAATAGATAATATGTTTATACTCTTATAGAGAAAGGGTGATTTCATTGGCTAAATTTCGTAACAATAGAATTAATGGTGAACTACAAAGAGAAATTTCAGATATTTTGCAAAATGAAATTAAAGACCCGGGCTTGGGTTTTGTTTCCATAGTGCATTGTGAAGTAAGCGGTGATTTAAGAGTTGCCAAGGTATATTACAGTGTATTGGGAGATGAAGAAACCGTAGAGTCCAGCCAAGAGGTTATGAAGAAAAGTGCAGGTTTCATACGCCATGAAATTGCAACTCGTCTATCCATACGGTATGCCCCTGAACTGGTATTTGTCTATGATGATTCTATTCAGCACGGTATTAAAATTTCTCAAATACTTCAAGAAGAAAAAGCAAAACAGGTAAAAAAAGATGAAGAAGAATAATTCTTTAACACAAATTAAGCAGATTATTGATCAAAGCAATAATCTGCTTATTGTCAGCCATATTTTACCCGATGGGGATAATATAGGTTCGGTTTTGGGTTTATCCATGTGTTTACAGGCAATGGGTAAAAAAGTTACAGCTGTTGCCAATGGTGCAATACCTAAATATTATGAATTTTTACCCAATGTTGAAATACTTATCTCCCCTGAAAATGTGGCAAAAGATAAATATGATTTAGTAATAGCTTTGGATATGTCCGATTGTGGACGTGGCGGTAACAGCTTTGATTTTATTTGGCAGGGTTATACAATTCTTAATATTGACCACCATATTTCCAATGATTTCTTTGGTGATTATAATTACGTACAGCCCGAAGCTGCGGCTACTGCCCAAATTTTAACGGAAATTTTACTTAATTGTGCTTATCCCATAACCACGGATATTGCCACGGATTTTTATGTGGGGATTTTAACGGATTCAGGTAATTTTACATATAGTAGTACCAGCGATAAAACCTTATCTTTAGCCGCAGAATTGCTGAAATACAACCCTGATTTGATGGCAATTCGCATGAATGTTTTTGAAAATGTAAGTTTTAAAAGAAAAAAGATATTGGGCAAAGCTTTGGTAAATGCCAAAGAAATAGAACCTCGCAATATTGTGTATTCTACTTTAAATTATGAAGAATGCCAAGAATTAGAAGCTGAAGGTCAGGATTTTGAAGGCATTATAGATCACCTTATTGGGGTTACCGATATCCGCATGGGTATTTTCTTCCGTGAAATGGAAAAAAATATCATCAAAGTTGGATTTCGTGGCAAACCCGGGGTGGATGTAACTGTGGTTGCCGGTGAGTTCGGCGGTGGCGGCCATAAGGCGGCAGGCGGTTGCACTGTTGAAGCTACTATGGGAAACGCTGTTGAACGTGTTATAAGCCTTGCTGTAGACTATATGGAGAGTGGCATTTAATGGATGGATTTATCAATATAAATAAACCTAAAGATTTTACCTCCCATGATGTAGTCAGTGTTTTAAAGAGGAGCTTTCGTGGAATAAAAATTGGCCACGGAGGCACTTTAGACCCTGATGCCACCGGGGTTTTACCTATTTGTTTGGGCAAAGGCACAAAACTTCAGGATTATGTTATGGGGCAGCAAAAAAAATATAGAGCCGAAATTATTTTTGGCTACCATAGCCCCACCTTAGATAAGGATGGGGACTATTTCATTTACGATGAAAACTTTACTTTGGACAGTGATAAATTAAATGAGGTATTACCGGATTTTATTGGTGAGATATCCCAAATTCCACCTATGGTTTCAGCAATTAAAAAAGATGGTGTAGCCCTTTATAAATTGGCACAAAGAGGCATTGAAATTCCTCGGGAATCTCGGCTAATTACCATTTATGATATAAAAGTAGGGGAAATGAAAAAAACAGCCCCTTTTCCCACTGTGCAGTTGGAAATAACCTGCTCCAAAGGCACATATATTCGCTCTTTGGCACGGGATTTGGGTGAGGCTTTGGGCACAAAAGCCATCATTGGTGAGTTGGAAAGAGTATCAACAGGTGCTTTTAATTTGGAAAATTCCTACACCATGGAAGAAATTGCCGCCATGGTAAAAGAGGGGAATTATTCCTTCCTTTTACCTTTGGATTCCATGCTTTTGGATATAAATGCCGTAAGAGTTAAGGATATGGCAGAAATTACCGGTGTACTTAGGGGTAATTATCTTAGTTCCGTAGCAAATTTAAGGGTAGATGAAACCGTAAAAATTCTGGATAATGCCGGTTATCTTTTGGCATTGGCAAAAGTGGAAGATGATTTAAGTATTAAGCCTTTTAAAATTTTATATGATAAAAGGAAGCGTAAACAACAAATGCAGCTTTGGAATGATTGGTCTGATATAAATACAGAAGGTAAAAATACCGCAGTTGCCTTAGGTAATTTTGATGGTGTGCATTTGGGGCATAAATACCTTATAGAGCACATGGCTTTGATGGCAGAGCAAAAAAATCTCTTTTCGGTAGTTACTGCTTTTGCACCTCATCCCCGTGATTTTTTTAATGATACTTGCCATAAATACCTCCAAACAAAAAAAGATAAAATTGACCACATTGCCAATACCGGTGCAGATGCCCTTTTTTTGATGCCCTTTAATGAGGATATAGCAAAACTTAGCCCAGAAGAATTTATAGATGACATTCTTGTGGCGCAACTTCATGCTAAAAGTGTTTTTGTGGGCTATAATTTTAAATTTGGCAATGGTGCCCAAGGTGATATTAAATTATTACAGGAATATGGGGCAAAAAAAGGAATTGAAATTTCAATTTTGGATAAAATAACATATAACGATAACGTAGTGAGCAGCAGTGAAATAAAACAGCATTTGGCAATGGGCGATGTGCAAATGGCAAACAAGCTTTTGGGCTATAATTTTAAAGTGGCAGGAGAGGTTGTCCATGGGCAACAATTAGGAAGAACCATCGGTTTTCCCACTGCCAATATAGATTTTTCCCAATCTATTTTATTGCCCCAAACGGGTATTTACACTACATGGGCGAAATATAAGGGCAAAAGGCATCCCTCTGTTACCAATATTGGTGTGCGTCCTACGGTGGGGGAAAATCTTAATCTTACCCTTGAAGTACATATTTTAGATGAAGACCCTGAAATTTACGGCGAAAATTTGGAAGTTACTTTTTTGAACCACATCCGCAGTGAAGAAAAATTTCCCGACTTAAATACTTTAAAAATAAAAATTGCTGAAGATGCCGCCATAGCTCAGGAATTTTTTGATAAACGAGGGGAAAAACAACAAAAATAATTGCTAAAAAGCTAAAATTCCCTTGCCTTTTAGCTATGGATATGATAGTATAGGAAAAGTACCGCATACGCTGTTTGGCGGCGTCCTCGACCCCTTACATTGTTTGTGGCGAATATGAAATAAAGGAGGAAACAATTATGTTAGACAAAGAAGCAAAAACAGAGATTATTGAAAAGTTTAAAACACATGATGGTGATACCGGTTCTCCCGAAGTACAGATTGCGATTTTAACCAGTAAAATCTTATATCTTACAGATCATTTAAAAGAACACAAAAAAGATCATCATAGCCGCCGTGGGCTTTTAAAAATGGTTGGACACAGAAGAAGTCTTTTAACCTATTTACGTAAAAAAGATATCGACCGTTATCGCACACTTATCCACGAATTGGGCTTGAGAAGATAAATGAATTTCTGAAAAGTAGGGTGATTTATTCGCTCTACTTTTTTTATATAAATGTTAAGAATTTTAATGATTCCTTGGGGTTTAATGAACTTGTTTTAATTAAACCAAGAAAAGTTGTGAACAATATCCAATATTTTTATTTCTAAAAGCAGGAAAAATGGTAATTATGTAGAATTAATACTGGATATTAAAAAGAGAGGTAAAAGAAAAAGAATGTTTGAAAACGCATTGAAAAAAAGTATAGAGATTGGTGGTCGCACTCTAACTATGGAAACAGGCAAAATGGCTCGTCAAGCCAGCGGTGCCGTGTTTGCCAGCTATGGAGATACTCAATTATTGGCAACCGCCACAGGCTCCTTGGAACCCAGAGAGGGAATCGATTTCTTTCCCCTCACTGTTGATTATGAAGAAAAAATGTATGCTGTTGGGAAAATTCCCGGCGGATTTATTAAACGGGAAGGTCGTCCCACAGAAAAAGCAATTTTATCTGATAGGATAATTGATAGACCCGTTCGTCCCTTGTTCCCCAAGGGTTATAAAAATGATGTTCAGGTTGTT
The DNA here is from genome assembly GCA_036644995.1 of Clostridiales bacterium. Lineage (GTDB taxonomy): Bacteria > Bacillota > Dehalobacteriia > UBA7702 > UBA7702 > Cryptoclostridium. The sequence continues at coordinate 6,299 of JAVXOZ010000034.1, forward strand.
GTTACCGTTATGTCTGTGGAGCAGGATAATGCACCGGATGTTTTGGCAATAAACGGCGTTTCCGCTGCTTTGCACGTATCCTTTATCCCTTTTATGGGGCCTATTGGTGCAGTTAGCGTTGGTCGTATTAATGGTGAATATGTGGTTAATCCCACTGAAGAACAGTTAGCCGAAAGCGAATTGTTTATTACTTTATGCGGCACTAAAGATGCCATTAACATGGTGGAATGTAAGGCAAACGAAGTTTCCGAAGAAGTTATTTTAGATGGCTTGCTTTTCGGTCATGAACAAATTAAAAAAATTGTAGCTTTTATCGAAGATTTCCGTGCTGAAGCATTGGAGCTTGGGGTTGCTGCGGAAAAATTAGTTTATGAAAAACCACCGTTTACCCCTGAAATAGAAGCAGAGGTTGCACCTTTAGCCAAAGAAAAATATAATGCTGCTTTTCATCATTGTGCAGAAATTAAAATGCCCAAGAAAAAAAGAGAAGCATATTTCGACCAAGTTTGTGCTGATATCGTAGCCGAATTTGCGGAAAAATATCCCGAACAAATTGATGAAATCAAAGAGATTATTGCCAAATCTCAAAAAGAAACAGTACGCCGCATTATCGCTGTGGATAAGCTCCGTGTTGATGGCCGTAAAATTGATGAAGTTCGCCCCATCACCTGTGAAGTTGGTGTCTTGGCAAGAACCCATGGTTCTGCACTGTTTACCCGTGGTGAAACTCAAATTTTAAATGTTTGCACCTTGGGCACTATCAGTGATGAACAAAAAATAGATGGTTTAGGCTCTGATGAAAATAAACGTTATATTCATCATTATAATTTCCCTCCTTTCAGCGTTGGTGAAGCACGTCCCATGCGTGGCCCCGGTCGCCGTGAAATTGGGCATGGTGCCTTGGCTGAAAAAGCTGTTGAACCCATGATTCCCGGTGAAGATGTATTCCCTTACACCTTGCGTTTGGTTTCCGAAGCTTTGGAATCCAATGGTTCCACCTCTATGGGCAGTGTTTGTGCCAGCACACTTTCTTTAATGGATGCCGGTGTGCCCATTAAAGCTCCGGTGGCAGGTGTTGCCATGGGCTTAATTAAAGATGAAGAACATATTACTATTTTAACGGATATCCAAGGCTTAGAAGATGCTTTGGGTGATATGGACTTTAAGGTTACAGGTACATCCGAAGGTGTTACCGCTATCCAAATGGATATGAAAATTGCAGGTATAACCCGTGATGTGTTTGTGGAAGCCTTGGAACAAGCTAAAAAAGGCAGAATGCACATTTTGGGTATTATGTTAGATGCCATTAATGAACCACGCAAACAGCTTTCTATGTTTGCACCCAGAATTATTAACACCCAAGTACATCCCGATAAAATCAGAGAAATCATCGGCAGCGGCGGTAAAACCATTAAGAAAATTGTGGAAGTTACCGGAGCTAAAGTTGATATTGAAGATGACGGACGTGTATTTATTTCTTCTATTGATGCCTCACAGGGCGAAGCTGCTTTGAAAATCATCAACTCCATAGTTGAAGATGTGGAAGTTGGCAGAGTTTACCTTGGCAAAGTTGTAAATATTCGTGATTTTGGTGCATTTGTGGAATTGGTTCCCGGTGTTATGGATGCCTCTGGCAAAGATGGTATGTGCCATGTTTCGGAATTGCTCAATCGTCGTGTGGAAAATGTTACGGATCTTTTAAGTGAAGGCGATATGATTGCTGTAAAAGTTTTAGGTATAGATGATAAGGGCAAAGTGAAAATCTCCAGAAAAGCCGTTTTAAAAGATGGTATTCCCGAAGGTATGACGGAAATTATCACAGGTAAAAAAGCCAAAGAATTGTTGGGCAACTAATATTTAAACGGTTAAGTTTTAGAATTATTAAATGAATAATTAATTCATTGTAAGCTGTGGATAATGTTTGATAATGGTTAAACCCCTGGGTTTGCTATGAATAATTAATTCATTTTTGTACAATGACATATTGCCCCTTTTCTCAACATAATTTGTAGAGAAAGGGGGCAAAAGTCTATGGTGACTTTCAAAGAAAAAAAATGGGTAATATTTCCTTTGGTTTTAGTGCTTTTTGGTGTTTTGTGCTTTATCTATCGGGAGGATCTAAGTCCTGCGGTGGGGCAAAATTCCACAGAACCGTATTATGAAGGTATTAAAGGTGAAAACCAAGCTTCACTTTGCCTGAATGTGGATTGGGGCGAGGAATATATTCCCGAAATATTAAAAATTTTGAAAAAAGAAGATGTAAAAATTACTTGTTTTTTAACCGGTCGTTGGTGTGAAAAAAATCCCGATATGGCAAAAGAAATTTTAAAAAGCGGTATGGAAATTGGCAATCACGGTTTAAAACATAAAAGTCCCAATGCTATGAACTATGATGAAAACCTTGAGGATATTAAAGAATCCGAGGCTATTTTTAACCGAGTGCTTTCGGTTAAAACCATGCTTTTTGCACCTGCCGCCGGGGAGATTGAAAACCAAGTTTTAGATGCAGCCAAGGACTTGGGCTATAAAACCATTCTTTGGTCTGTGGATACCATAGATTGGCAAAAACCCACACCCGAAGTAATAGTGGAGCGTGTGGATTCCAAAATAGCCGATGGCAGCATAGTTTTAATGCACCCAACCGAAAATACAGTGCAGGCTTTGCCGCAAATGATAAAAAATATTAAAGGGCAAGGTTTAAACCTTGTACCTGTTTCTGAACTAATTAGCTAACGGAGAAACTATGATAAGAAAAAATACCTTAAAAAATGGCATGACCATTGTGTCCGAAGAAATAGATTATGCAAACTCAGTATCCATGGGTATTTGGGTAAAAGCAGGCAGCCGTGATGAGGAATTACAAAATGCAGGTATCTCACATTTTTTAGAACACATGAACTTTAAAGGCACAAAAAAACGCTCTGCTAAGGAATTGGCAGAGGTTTTAGAGTGCCGAGGGGGCAATTTGAATGCCTATACCACCAAAGAGTACACATCTTATTATTGTCAGGTGGTGCATGAGGACTTTGCCTTAGGTTTGGATGTTTTATCCGACCTTTACCTTCATTCTCAATTTAAGGAAGAAGATGTTCAAAAAGAAATAAATGTGGTTTTAGAGGAAATAAATCTTTATGAAGATAGTCCCGAAGATTTGGTTATTGATATGTTAAATGGCATATGCTGGGGTGAACATCCCTTGGCAAGGCCCATATTAGGCTATGAAGATGTGGTAAATGGCTATAAGAGTAAAGATTTATTTGATTACAGAGCACATCACTATACCCCGGAAAATACAGTTTTGGCTGTGGCTGGTAATTTTCAACACGCAGAATTGATGGACGAGGTAAATAAACTTTTCGGCGATTTTAAAGGTGTAAAAAATATTACCCAAGAAGCTGTGCCCAGATATTATGGTGGTAAATTGTATCAGGAAAAAGATATTGCCCAAGAACATATTTGCTTGGGTTTTCCAGGGGTATCCATTTTTCATCCTGATTATTACGCTTTGATTTTGGTTAATGAAATATTGGGTGGCGGTGCATCTTCTCGTCTTTTTCAAACAGTGCGTGAGGAAAAAGCCCTTTCTTATTCTGTTTTTTCTTTTGTAACTGCCTATAAAGATTGCGGTATGCTTTCGGTTTATGCAGGTACATCCAAGGGTAAAGGCGAGGAAGTTATAGATTTATGCTACAAGGAGATTGAAACCTTGAAAAGAGAAGGCATATCCCCAGATGAATTGTGTAAATTAAAAAGCCAAATCGGTGGTGGTATGCGTATCGGTTTAGATAGTATTGGCAGCCGCCTCAGTCGCTTAGGACGCAACCAAATGTATTATGGACGCCATATCCCCATTGAAGAAATAGTAGCATCTATTAACAATGTTTCCGCCGAGGATATGATGCGGGTAGCCAATGATTTGTTGTGTGAAGAAAATGTTGCGCTTGCTTTTTTGGGAGGTAAAGATGAAAAATAACCAAGTTCAAATAGAATTACTGGCTTCTTACGGTGACTTGCCTTTGATTTCCTACCAAACAGAAGGCTCTGCGGGGTTTGATTTTTATGCGGCTATTGAAGAACCTGTGCTTATTGAATCAGGGTGCAGGGTTATGATTCCCACAGGTATAAAATTTGCCATACCTTCGGGGTTGGAGATGCAGGTTAGACCACGGAGCGGTTTGGCGGCTAAAAATGGGGTAACTGTTTTAAATACCCCGGGCACAATAGATAGCGATTATCGTGGTGAAGTTAAAGTGATTTTGATAAATTTGGGAGATACCGCCTTTACCGTGGAGCGTGGTATGCGTATTGCCCAAGGCATTGTAGCACCATATGTTAAGGCGGATTTTAAACTTGTATCCGCATTGGATGAAACCTCAAGGGGCAGCGGCGGTTTTGGACATACAGGAGCTTGACTTTGGGCATAAATTTATTCTTTTCCTCATATTATTTATTATATAAGTAATTCGGGGGTTATGAATATGCGTTTAAGTGAATTATCAGGTAAAATGGTAGTAAATTTAGAAGATGGCGAAGTTTTGGGCAATATCGGCGATGCAGATTTGTTGATAGATGAAATTACAGGTGAGATATTATCAATATTAATGCCTGTTAAATCCACAATGTTTAACCGTTGGTTTGATAAATCTTATTTAACCATTGAATGGTCGGCGGTAAAAAAAGTAGGCACGGAAATCATGGTAGTGCAGTTGGATAAAACCCATGCACCACTTTGGTAAATATAAATTTATAAAATAAGGTGATTATTATGAAAGTTGCAATGATAGGTGTAAACGGTAAAATGGGACGAGCTATTTTGGCAGGGATTATTGATAGTGCCAATGTTAAAATAGTGGGAGCCGTGGATATTGTCGGTGTAGGGGCGGATATTTCCGCTCTTATAGGTGGTGAACCACGGAATATTATAGTGGAAAATTCCATGGAAAAAATGATAAAAGATAAAGAACCCGATGTGATAATTGACTTTACCAGCCCCAAAACCGTGAAAAACAATGTAAAAATAGCCTTAGCCAATAAAGTCCACATTATAGTGGGTACCACAGGGCTTTCAACCGATGATTTAGAGGAAATTAATTCCTTGGCAAAAGAAGTTTCCAGAGTGGCATTTGTGGTGCCGAATTTTGCTTTGGGTGCAGTGCTGATGATGAATTTTTCGGCACAGGCAGCCAAATATTTCCCCAATGTTGAGGTTATTGAGCTGCATCACGATCAAAAACTTGATGCTCCATCGGGAACAGCAATAAAAACTTTGGAAATGATGGCAGCAGAGCGTGAAAAAATCCACCAAGGAAATCCTCAGGAAGTAGAAAAAATCAAAGGTGCCAGAGGTGGGGAATATCAGGGGATGAGGGTGCATAGTGTGCGTTTGCCAGGCTATGTGGCACATCAAGAAGTGCTATTTGGCGGTAGAGGACAAACTTTAAGCATTCGCCATGATTCCATGAACAGAGATTCCTTTGTGGATGGGGTATTGTTGACCTTAAATAGCATTGGCGATTTGCAGCCGGGCTTGACCTATGGTTTGGAAAAAGTTCTTTAATGGGATTTTTCACAATAGGTAAAAATAGGTAACCCTGTAACCCCCTAACCCATAGGTTTTGTTGGATGCGGTTGTAATTTTCAGGTGACCCGTAATCCGTAACCCGTAACCCGTAACCCGTAACTCGTAACCCGTAATCGTTAATATATTCATATACACTGTATGTGCAGGGTTTTCTCTGTTTTACTAATTTTCTTCATTCCTAAATAGTAAAATCATGGGCATTCTTTAGGGGAAATTAAAAAATATCTTTCAATAAGTAACTTTAAAAAATATTGTAGTTTAAAAAGATGGAATTTATGGCACTGTTACAGTGGTACATTGTTGCAGTGGTTTGAAGCCTGTCTTTTTTTTGTTTTAATGAGTTAAGTTTTAATTCTCAAAATTGTTTTATATTCTTTTTTCACAATGCGGTACAAGCACGGTTTAAAGGTATTCCTCATATCTTAAGCATAGGAAAATGATATTATTGCTAAAGGAGGAATTTTAGTGGTGAAAAAAAAGTTATCACTATTAGGTGGAGATAAACGTGAAATTGTTGTGGCTAATGCTTTAATAAAGGCAGGATATGATATAAAAGTTTTTGGTTTACCAAAAGAAAAATTAAGAGATAACAAGGTGTATTGTTCCTCTGTTTCTCAGGCTGTAAAAGATGCCGATGTGGTTATTTTGCCTGTGCGTGGTTTGGATGAAAAAGGTGTTTTATATGCTCCCTTTATTACCAAAGAAATAATAATTACCCAAGATGATTTTAATAATACTGCACCATCAGCAGAAATTTTTGTAGGTGTGGCTTCCCCATATTTAAAGGAATTAGGGGAGAGTGCCAATATTAAAATTTTACAGGTAATGGAGCTTGACCCCATCGCCGTGCCCAATGCCATCCCCACTGCTGAAGGGGCTTTGGCAATGGCAATAGAAAAATCGCCTTTAACCATAGATAATTCCAAAGTTTTAATTTTAGGCTTTGGCAGAGTGGCAAAGGCTACGGCTAAAGTTTTTCAGGCTTTGGGTGCCAGAATATTTATTTGCAGCCGAAACCCTGAGGAAATAGCCGCCGCCAAAGAAAAAGGTTACGATGTGCGGCGCTATAACGGTTTAACCAGAATTTTGCCCCATGCTCATGTGGTTATCAATACTGTACCTGCCTTGGTGCTTAAAGATGAAATATTGGCATACACTTCCCCTGATGTGTTAATCATAGATTTAGCTTCTATTCCCGGTGGTGTGGATTTTGCCGCTGCCAAAAGAAGGGATATCAATGCCATACACGCTTTGGGTTTACCGGGAAAATGTGCTCCCATCACAGCGGGTAAGATTTTAGCAAAAGGACTTATTCATCTTTTAGAAACCGAAAGGTCATAAGGTGAAAAATATGGAATTGAAAGATAAAAAAATCGGTTTTGGGGTTACAGGTTCCCATTGCACTTTAAATAGGGTTTTTGGGGTGATGAAGGAACTGGTGGTAACTTATGGAGCGGATATTTATCCGGTTTTTTCTCCATCGGTGTGCTCCTCTGAAAATCGCTTTGGCAATGGCGATAAATGGGTGGATTATTTCCAGGATTTTTGCCAAAATTCCATTATCAGCACCATTGAAGATGCAGAGCCTATTGGACCAAAAAAGCTCTTGGATGTGATGGTTATTGCTCCTTGCAGCGGCAATACTTTAGCAAAATTATCTATGGGTATTGTGGATACCCCTGTGCTCATGGCAGCCAAAGCCCACCTGCGCAATGCCAGACCTTTGGTTTTGGCTGTGTCCACCAATGATGGTCTTGGTATGAATGGCAAAAATATTGGTATACTATTAAATAGCAATAATGTTTATTGGGTTCCCTTTGGTCAGGATGATCCCATGGGAAAACCCAATTCCTTGGTGGCAAAGATGGATTTATTGCCCAATACCATCAAAGCAGCGTTAAAAGAAAAACAAATTCAACCGATTTTGATTGAATATCCTAAAAAAATGTAGTATAATATTCTAATATAACTAATATAAGGTGGTATTATAGTGAAAAAATTTAACGTTGCCATCGTTGGCGCCACCGGTGCCGTTGGTAAAGAATTAATGACAGGTTTAGAAGAACGAAATTTTCCTTTGAATGAATTGCGTCTTTTGGCAAGTAGCCGCTCCAAGGGAAAAAAACTTCCCTTTGGTGGTGAAGATTTAATAGTTGATGAATGCACTTCTCATTCCTTTAAGGATATTGATATTGTACTGTTTGCAGGTGGCTCTCAAAGTAAGGAATATGCTTTGGATGCTGTTAAAGCAGGCTGTGTTGTTATTGATAACAGCAGCGCTTTTCGCATGGATCCCGAAGTGCCTTTGGTAGTGCCCGAAGTAAACCCTGAGGATATAAATTGGCACAAGGGCTTAATTGCCAATCCTAATTGCTCCACCATTCAAATGGTGGTGGCTTTAAAACCCATTCACGATGCTGCAAAAATCACCAGAATTATTGTATCTACATATCAAGCAGTTTCCGGTGCAGGTAAAGATGGCATTGAAGCTTTGGAAAATGAAGTTGCGGAATATGCCGCTACCAAAAAAGACCCCAAGGATTTAAAAGCTTCGGCTTTTCCTTATCCTATTGCTTTTAATTGTATCCCCCATATAGATAGCTTTTTGGAAGATGGTTATACTAAAGAGGAAATGAAAATGGTGGACGAAACACGTAAAATGTTCCATGATGATAATTTGGCAATAAATGCCACCACTGTGCGTGTTCCTGTGTTTAGAAGCCATTCTGAATCTATAACCGTAGAAACAGAAAAACCATTAAGTGCCCAAGAAGTAAAAGAATTAATGAAAAATGCTCCCGGTGTTGTCCTTGTGGATGACCCCGCAGCCAAGGAATACCCTATGGCTATACATTCCTCAGGAACAAATGATGTTTATGTTGGTCGTATAAGGAAAGATATTTCTTCCAAAAATGGTATTTCTCTTTGGGTTGTGGCAGACCAATTACGTAAGGGTGCTGCTACCAACGCTATTCAAATTGCCGAATTGATTGCGGCTCAAAAAAATTAAGAGGTGAATGCTATGTGCTTTGGTGAAGTTTTAACCGCAATGGTTACCCCTTTTGCAAAAGATGGAAAAATTAATTATGAAAAAGCGCAAGAATTGGCAATACATCTACTGAATAACGGTTCAGACGGCATTGTTGTGGGGGGCACCACAGGTGAAAGCCCCAGCCTTAATAAAGAAGAAACAACAGTCCTCTATAAAGAGGTAAAAGATGCAGTGGGGAACCGAGGTTTTGTTATCGGTGGCTGCGGCGGCAATAATACATATGCTGTGGCAGAGCAGATGAAAGACCTAAATAAATTAGGTTTAGACGGTTATCTTACAGTGGTGCCTTATTATAGTAAGCCTACCCAAGAAGGTATCTATAAACATTATGAGATGTTGAGCGGAGTCAGTTCAGCTCCCATCATTGTTTACAATATACCTGGGCGTACAGGGGTAAATCTTTGCCCTGACACACTGATAAGAATGGCTGAATTAACAAATATAAAAGCGGTAAAAGAATCTACTGGAAATGTAGATCAAATTTCAGAAATGAAATTGAGGCTACCTTCGGATTTCGCTATATATTCCGGAGATGACTTTATGACTTTACCCATGGTAGCCATGGGATGCCAAGGCGTTATTAGCGTGGCATCTCACATTGTGGGTAAAGAAATAAAAGAGATGGTATTAGCTGTTAAGGCCAATGATATGGTCAAGGGCAGAGATTTGCATTACAAGCTATACCCCATATTTAAGGGTATGTTTTGCACTGCAAATCCCATTCCTGTAAAAACAGCATTAAATCTTTTAGGATTTGATGTTGGTGGGTTTCGCTTGCCTTTGTGTGAAGGGGAATCCACCCACGTTGATTTTCTTAAAAATCTTCTGAAGCAATACGGAATGCTATAAGCCTCAGAAAGGTGGAAATGTGACAACGAAAGAAACTAAAGTATCCCTTATCCCTTTAGGGGGATTAGGGGAAATCGGCAAGAACATGACGGTGGTTAAATACGGCAATAGTTTATTAATCATCGATTGCGGAATGATGTTCCCCGATGATGATATGCCGGGAATAGACACGGTTATTGCGGACTATTCCTATTTAATGGAGAACAAAACAAAAATCAAGGGCATCGTTTTGACTCATGGTCATGAAGACCATATCGGTGCTCTTCCTTATGTTTTACGGGATTTGAATATACCTGTATATGGCACCAGATTAACCATGGGCTTGGTAAAACATAAGCTCAAAGAAGCAAGAGTAACTGCGGACCTCCACGAAGTAAAAGCAGGGGATATATTACCCTTAAGCCCCTTTAAAGTGGAATTTATTCGGGTTAATCACAGTATTGCAGATGCGGTTGGCTTAGCCATCCACACACCTGCGGGTATCTTGGTACACACCGGGGATTTTAAAATTGATATGACACCGGTAGATGGTGAAGTATTTGATTTTGCCCGTTTTAGTGCCTTGGGTCAAAAAGGTGTGCTGCTTTTAATGGCAGATAGCACCAATGCTGAAAGACCCGGCTTTACTAAATCTGAACGTTTAGTGGGTAATTCCTTTGATGAAAACTTCAGAAATGCCAAAGGTCGTATCATCGTGGCAACCTTTGCCACCAATGTACACAGATTACAGCAGGCAATTTCCGTAGCGGCAAAATACAATCGCAAAGTAGCTATTGTAGGGCGCAGCATGGTAAATGTTGTGGGTATAGCCACGGAATTGGGCTATTTAAAAATTCCCAGAAACACCATTGTGGATATTGATGATGTTAAAAATTTATCACCCAATAAGGTGGTTATTTTAGCCACAGGCAGTCAAGGTGAGCCTATGTCTACTTTAACCAGAATAGCCAATGGTGAGCATAAACAAATAAAATGTATGCCCGGAGATACCATTATTGTATCGGCTTTGCCTATTCCCGGTAATGAAATATCCGTATCGAAAAATATTGACCTTTTGGTGAACCACGGTGCTATTGTGGTTTATGATAATGAAGCGGAAATTCATGTTTCGGGACACGCCCGTCAGGAAGAATTAAAGCTGGTTCATGCTATGGTTAAACCAAAATATTTTATGCCTGTCCATGGTGAGGTGCGTATGCTCCATCGCCACGCAGCACTTGCCCAACAGCTGGGTATGCCCGTGGAAAACATTTTTGTTTTAGAAAACGGACAAGTTTTAGAATTAACAAAATCCAAGGCAGAAATTAATGGCAATGTAACAGTGGGCAAAATTATGATAGATGGCATGGGTTTGGAAGATGTTGGCAATATGGTTCTTAAAGACCGCCGCCAATTATCTCAAGATGGCATTATGGTGGTTATTGTTACTGTTAATCATCATGGCATTATGGTAGCTAAACCGGAAATGATTTCTCGTGGTTTTGTTTATTTAAAAGAAGCTGAAGAATTGATGGGTGATGCCAGAAAACGAGTTACCGAGCAAATGGTAAAATATGAAGGCCGCCGTATTAAGGATTTTTCCGCAGTAAAACAAGACCTTAAAGAATGCGTGGGCAAAGTTCTTTACCAAGCAGTAAAAAGAAAACCCATGATAATTCCGGTAATCATCGAATTGGACTAATCAAATTGAACTTAACTATAAAATAAAATATAGTCTTCGTAAATGAGTTTAAACTCTACCGGCGGTATCAGCCCGGGAGCTTTTTGCAATTCGGTTAAATTCCGAAGCCCACAGATAGTCTGGATGGGAGAAGAAATCTTAAGTGATTTTTTCTCTCGTCTTTTTTTTATGAAAAGGGGAAAATTAAAATGCTAAATGAATTGTGGTTTGATAGAATTGTGAATATATCAGTGAATATTGCCTTGGGATTGGCTTTAACATTTACGGTGTCGGTTATTAATAATACGGTATCCTTAGGCTCCTTTGTACTTGGGTTTATTCCCGGGTTTTGCATTGGTTATGTGTTGGGTGATTTGCTGCCCCTACAAAAAATTGGTGGTTTTTGTGCCGATGGTCTTGGGTGCAGACCCGATTCTTTACTATATTCCTTTGTGGAAGTGGGATCTATTGGTTTAATAATGGTTACAGGAATCAGCTTTTTTTGTACTTTGGTGGGGGCGGGATTTCAAGGTTTTTGGGGCAGGTGGTTATCTGCTTATCCCATTTTATTGTTTGTGGGGATTATATTAGATCTAATATTTTTACCTTTATCAATTAAATTGGCGGTATATCTCACAAAAAATAATACCGCAAATTGATGTTAAAAAATATAGATAAGATGAAACTTTTTTATAAAAGTAGGATTATTTTTAGATTTTAAGCAGCCATATTATCCATAAAAAACTTTATTTTCCTATTTGCAAAAAACTTTAAAAATAGCCATTGACATCGTATTTTATTGGTGATAAGATAGGCTTCGTTATCAAAGGCTATGATTGAGAAGAAGTAAGTTTTGAAAGACCCAACAGAGAGCTGCCGGTTGGTGAAAGGCGCAGGGAAAAACAAAACCCAAATACATCTTATGAGCTGCACACCCAAAGGAAACCGGTAGGCTGTGTCGGGTACGCCCGTTAAAGCGTTAAGGGTATCGTTTACACTGTACCCAATGAGATTCATACCGTGAGGTAATGAATAAAAAAAGGTGGTACCACGGAATTTATTCCGTCCTTTGTGTTAAGGGCGGTTTTTTATTGCCCTAATTTCAGAATTATCAGAAAAGGAGAAAAGGGATGTTTCAAAAATTATTTATTATTTGCTTATTTGCTGCGGTAACCATTGGTATTGCCATGTATACCCGTAAAAAATCATCAAATGTGGGAGATTTCGTGTTGGGAGGCAGAGCAGTAGGGCCTTGGCTTACTGCATTTTCTTATGGCACAGCGTATTTTTCTTCGGTGGTATTTGTGGGGTATGCAGGTCAGTTCGGTTGGAACTATGGGGTAGCCGCCGCTTGGATTGGTATTGGTAATGCCTTTGTGGGCAGTTTGCTGGCTTGGGCTTTGCTGGGTCGTCGCACCAGGGTAATGACCAAACATTTAGAATCCGCTACCATGCCGGATTTTTTTGGCAAGCGTTATAATACCAAAGCTTTAAAAATAGCTGCTTCCATAATTATTTTTGTATTTTTAGTACCTTACTCAGCTTCGGTTTATAAAGGTTTATCAGGTCTTTTTGCCTTAACCTTTGGCATAGATTTTAGCTATTGCATCATTGGCATGGCTGTGCTTACCGGTATATATGTTATTTCCGGTGGCTATAAAGCCGCTGTGCTTAACGATTTAATCCAAGGTTTCATCATGATTGGCGGTATTTGCTTGGTGGTGGTTTTCGTATTAAATGGCAATGGTGGTTTTGTTGCCTCCATTGAAAAACTCTCCCAAATCCCTTGTGATGTTAACCCTGCTTTTCATGGAGCCTATACTTCGTTTTTAGGTCCTGATCCCATTGGTTTATTAAGTGTTGTAATATTAACCAGTGTGGGCACTTGGGGTTTGCCCCAAATGATTCATAAATTTTATACCATTAAAGATGAAAAATCCATTCGCTCCGGTATGGTTATTTCTACGGTTTTTGCTTTAATCATTGCCGGTGGCAGTTATTTTATTGGGGCATTTGGTCGTCTTTATTACACCACAGCTGGTGCTGTGGCATATGATGAGATAGTTCCTTTAATGGTAGAAAAAGCATTACCGGATTTACTTATAGGGGTTGTGCTTATATTGGTTCTCTCAGCTTCTATGTCTACTTTATCTTCGTTGGTTTTGGCATCAAGCTCAACTTTTACCTTGGATTTTTTGGGTGGTCTTTTCTTTAAAGATATGAAACAAAAAACCCAGATGGTAATTATTCGTTGTTTATGCGGTTGCTTTATTCTGCTTTCTGTGGTTATTGCCTTAAATCCCAATAATTTAATCACCACCCTTATGTCCATATCTTGGGGTGCTTTGGCAGGTGCTTTTTTAGGGCCGTTTCTGTATGGTTTGTTTTGGAAAAAAGCAACGGCAATTTCGGTGTGGGCTTCCTTTGCTGTGGGCATAGGTATAACTGTGAGCAACTTGGTTTTCCCTTACACCACACCTCCTATGGCAGGTGCCTTAGCTATTGTATCATCTTTCTTTGTTGTGCCGCTGGTTTCTTTAATTACCCCAAAATTAAGCGAAAAACATATAGAAGAAACCTTTGCTTGCTATGGCGATAATCTTACCATACCATCGGAAAAAAATAATTAATTTTATGGATTTTACATAACATATAATTGCTCCCGAATTTTTTCGGGAGCAATTATGCTGTGGATAAAGTCTGATATTCGGCAAAATCCCTTCCCATCCACTGCTTATGTACATCTA
>JAVXOZ010000035.1:0-18210 GCA_036644995.1 Clostridiales bacterium
TGTACATCTAAGTACACTGCACAGCCGTTGCTCAGGGAGTTTTACCGAATCTAAGGCTTTCTTAACAGCCTGACATCTTGCCAAAAAACTATGTTTTTTGACAATCTGAGGGGAAATCTGTGGATTTCCCCTTTATCTACATAATATTTTAAGTTTAACATTGGGTTGTAATTTATATTATTGCCCTAAGGATATATACTTTTATCGGTTGATTTATTTGATAATTTAGCCCATAGAAGTATGAACCCTTAAAAAAAATTAATCCCATAGGAGGATATTGCAGTAGATGTTTAATCCGTTTAAAAACATATTTGATGACAATGCCAAGGATATTAAAAAGTACAGAAAAAGAGTTGAGGAAGTTAACGCTTTTGAACCTGAAATGTTAACTCTTTCCGATGAAGATTTAGTGGCAAAAACCCCATATTTAAAGGGAAAATTGGCAGAGGGTGCCACTTTGGATGATATTTTGCCCGAGGCTTTTGCCGTGGTGCGTGAGGCATCTAAGCGTGTTTTGGGTATGCGAGATTTTGATGTGCAGCTCATGGGGGGCATGGTTTTACATGATGGCCGCATATCTGAAATGAAAACCGGTGAAGGTAAAACCTTGGTGGCAACTTTGGCCGCCTACCTTAACGCTTTGGCAGGTAAAGGTGTTCACATTATCACCGTTAATGACTATTTGGCAACCCGTGATAGCGAGTGGATGGGGCAATTATATCGCTTTTTAGGCTTGACTGTGGGGCTGAATGTCCACGGTAAAGATTTTGAACAAAAAAAAGAGGCTTATGCCGCTGACATTACTTATGGTACCAATAATGAATTTGGTTTTGATTACCTCCGTGACAATATGGCTGTTCGTGCCGATGCCATGGTGCAACGTAATTTGTACTATGCCATAATTGATGAAGTTGACAGTATCCTCATTGATGAAGCCCGTACACCTTTGATTATTTCCGGGCAGGCAGAAAAGCCCACGGAAAATTATTATACCGCTGCTAAAATTGTTAGTCGCCTCCAACCAGAGGTTGACTATATGATAGAAGAAAAAACCAAAAGTGCTGCACTTAACGAAGATGGAATTTCCAAAGTTGAAAGCCAGCTTGGTATAGAAAATCTCTATGCCGATGAAAATAACGAATGGAGCCATTTAATTTCCAATGCGGTTCGTGCTAAAAGTTTGTTTATCAGAGATCGTGATTATGTGGTAAAAGACGGTGAGGTTATCATTGTTGATGAATTTACCGGTCGCTTAATGTTTGGTCGCCGTTACAGTGATGGCTTGCACCAAGCCTTGGAAGCCAAGGAAAATGTGAAAATTGAAAGGGAAAGCCAAACCCTTGCTACCATTACTTTTCAAAATTATTTCCGTATGTATGAAAAACTTGGCGGCATGACCGGTACTGCGGCTACTGAAGAAAGCGAATTTACCAAAATCTATAAAATGGATGTTGTGGTTGTGCCTTCCAATAAAGAAATGATTAGAGAAGATAGCTCCGATGTGGTTTTTCGCAGTGCAGATGGAAAAATAGATGCCATTGTAGAAGCCATTATTGAAGCCCACGCCATTGGCCGCCCTGTTTTGGTGGGTACTACTTCCATTGCCAAATCTGAAATTCTCAGCCGTGCTTTAAAAAAGCGTGGTATTCCCCATAAGGTTTTAAATGCCAAATATCATGAAATGGAAGCAGAAATTATTGCCCAAGCAGGGAGATTTAATTCCGTTACCATTGCCACCAATATGGCAGGTCGTGGCACAGATATTCTTTTGGGCGGTAATCCTAAAGCTTTGGCAGAAGCCGAGCTTAAAGACTTGGAAGACCATAATAAAGAAGGCAACTTTGAAGAATTGGTGGAAAAACATCAATTAGTTACCGAGGCAGAAAAACAAAGAGTTATTGATGCCGGGGGATTATTTGTAATTGGTACCGAACGCCACGAAAGCCGACGTATTGATAACCAGTTGCGTGGTCGTAGTGGTCGCCAGGGAGATCCCGGACAAAGCCGCTTTTTCCTTTCCATGGAAGATGACTTGGTGCGTGTTTTCGGTGGTGATAATATGGGTAGCATGATGGATAAGCTGGGTGTGGATGATTCTATGCCTATTGACTCATCTTTGGTTACCAAATCCATTGAAAATGCTCAAAAGAAAGTTGAAAACAATAACTTTGATACCAGAAAGCACGTTCTTGATTATGATGATGTAATGAATCAACAGCGTGAAGTTATATATGGCCAACGCCGTCAAGTTCTTACCGGTGAAAATATTAAGGAACAGGTATTGGGAATTCTTGATTCTGTGGTGGATGCCTCTATTGCCACGGCGGCTGTGGATGGTGCACAGCCCGATGCTTGGGATTTGGAAGCTTTTATCACGGATATTCGGGATTATTTACCACATAGCAATTTAACCGTGGAAGAATTGGGCAATATGGATAAAGATGAAATTGAAGAACGTCTTCACCATGATGCCACTGCATTTTATGCCCAAAGAGAAGAAGAACTGGGTGCCGATAATATGGATAACATCAGCCGCTACGTTCTTTTGCGGGTGGTGGATCGCCAATGGATGGACCATCTTGATGCCATGGATCAGCTGCGTACAGGTATTGGACTTCAAGCTTATGGGCAAAAAAATCCTTTGGTGGAATATAAATATGCCGCTTTTGATATGTTTCAACAAATGATAGCTGAAATTCAAAGGGAAACCATTCGCTTAATCAGTCGTGCCAATGTGGTGGAAGAACAGCCCAGTGTTACGGTGAAAAATATACAGGAAAATCGTTCTGAAGATGGGGAAGTTAAAGTTAAAAAACCTGTTCGCAAGGAACATACCGTGGGCAGAAATGACCCTTGCCCCTGTGGGAGCGGTAAAAAATACAAAAAGTGCTGTGGCAAAAATCAGGAATAAAAAGTAAAAACCACGAATAAAATCAATTGTTTTGAGTTAAAATAGAATTGGTTTTTATTATAAATTATAAGGATGTGATGTATTGCTTATCGATTTTAAACAAAGTCTTCAAGAAATTAACCGTAGGTTGGCAGATCTGAGGGATGCACTTTGACTTGGCTAAACTTGATGCCGAGATAAGTGCTTTGGAAGACAAAATTGTGGCTGATAACTTTTGGGATGACCAAGAAGCCGCCCAAAAAGTTCTTCAGCATATAACTGCTTTAAAAAATAAAAAAGAAGGCTATACCAAGGTTGAAGGCGTTTATGATGACGTTCAAACCTATTGGGAAATGGCAATGGATGACCAAGATGAATCCATGGAAGATGAAATAGCCGAGCAATTAAAGGATTGTGTGAAAGTTGTGGATAAACTTGAATTGCAAACTTTATTGAGCGGCAAATATGATGGGCATAGTGCTATTTTATCTCTCCATGCAGGTAGCGGAGGGGTAGAAGCTCAGGATTGGGCTAATATGCTCTATCGTATGTATACTCGCTATTGTGAAAAACAAGGCTATAAAACCGAGGTTATGGATATGCTGCCCGGCGATGAAGCAGGGATAAAAAGTGTAACCTTTGGGGTAGATGGCTTAAATGCCTATGGGTATTTAAAAGCGGAAAAGGGTGTCCACCGCTTGGTGCGTATTTCTCCTTTTGATGCCAATAGCCGCAGGCATACCTCTTTTGCCTCTTTGGATGTTATTCCCCAAGTGGATTATGATGACGAGATAGAACTTAAAGATGAAGAAATTCGTATTGATACCTATCGAGCCAGCGGTGCAGGTGGACAACACGTTAACAAAACCGATTCTGCTATTCGTATTACCCATATGGAATCGGGAATTGTGGTTTCTTGTCAAGATGAGCGTTCTCAACACGCTAATAAAGACAGAGCTATGAAACTGATGAAAGCTAAATTGCTGGATAGAAAACGTCAACAACAAGAAGATGAAATGGCAGGTATCCGTGGTAAACACCAAGAAATAGGCTGGGGGAGCCAAATTCGCTCCTATGTTTTTGCACCCTATAAAATGGTTAAAGACCATCGCACCAATGCCGAGGTGGGCAATGTAGATGCGGTTATGGATGGAGATATAGACACCTTTATTTTCGAGTTCTTAAAAATGACTGCAAAAGATAATTAAAAAAAGTGTTATACTGCTATAAGTTCTGTAACACCTAATCTAAATAAAAAATCCCCTTGTGGTGCGGTTTAAATTGCATCACAAGGGGATTTTTTAGTTTTTGCCAAAGCTTGAGGATAAGGAAATCTCTTAACCCATGATAGCTGAGATTCAGCAATAAAGGCAAATATCAAAGGGTTATATGCAGTAAGTTTGCATTTTTTAAGGCTTGCTTTTCTCAAGCTTTGGCAAATTATAGGATTTTTTCTTTAATTATTGTTTTTTGCTTTCCATGGAAATTAAGTTTTTAACCAATCCACCATCTATTCTGATATCGGAGCCTGTGATAAAGGAGGCTTCTTCAGAGAGTAGGAAAGATACGATGCTGGCAATATCTTGGGGTTTGCCATTTCTTTTGAGAGGTGTGATGGATTCCATATATGCCATTTGTTCAGGATGTTCCTTGGCTGCATCCACCGTCATGGGAGTTTCAATAATCCCCGGTGAGATGGAGTTTATGCGAGCACCTTTTTCACCATATTTGATTGCCCATTTTTCCGCTAAAAGCTGAACCCCACGTTTGGCAAAATTATAAGCCTTATCGGGATTATTGTCTAAAAATGGAGCGATATTATCTAAAAAGTCATCTTCTAAGCAATTAACCATAAGTTCATCATATTTGGGGTTGGGTGGGATAACATAGCCCATCATCGAGGCAACCACCAATGCTGCACTGTCTTTTCCCATATATGGTAAAAATTCTTCGATGATATGAGCAGTACCAATAAGGTCAACTTTCATAACCAAGCTGGTGTTGGATACTGTGCCGCTAACCCCTGCAGTGTGTACCACGGCTTTTATCGTGCCCAAGGAGTCTGCTTCTTTGGCTAAAGCTGCAACATTTTCTTTGCTGGTAACATCGCAAATAGCGGTTCTTGTTTCAATGCCCATGGATTCTAATTGTACTTTGCCGCTTTTCAATGCTTCTTCATTGATATCCGCAATGATTACAATGCCATCTTTTAATTGTTTGGCAGCTTCTAAACCGATGCCACCACTACCCCCGGTGACTACATAAATGTTTTTCATAAAATCCTCCTGTTTTAACCGTATAATATTTTTTTTGACTATTATTTAACACAAATTAAGTAATAAAGGTATACTAAAACAGTCATTAGGTAATAAATAGGTATAATAAAGACTGTGAAACAGGTTGTGAATAAAGTTCTTATTTTTGTAAAAAAGTATATTTTATTTTTAATCTGTTTTTGGCAGTCTAATTTGGTGGTAAAATCTATAAGAATAGGTAATTTCGCTATTTACAATATACATATAGCCTTGGTTTAGAATAATTGTAAAATAATAAGGGTGCTTGGAATAGCCAAACTTTGGATTGCTATGGGTTGCCTTTTAATTGCACTTAAATTATTTAAACTCACAATTAAATAGTTTATAATTTGTTAAAAACTGTGGCTAATTGCCGCCAATATTTTAATTTTGGTTTAACGGCAAAAACTTTCTATATAATTATCCAAACAGCTTTTTATTATTTTTTTTGCTGCTTTGGCATCATCAACATCATCTACCTTGGTTTTTTTATTTTCTAAGTGCTTGTAAACTCTAAAGAAATGCTGCATTTCCAAAAATCTGTGTTCAGGTAGTTCGTTAATGTCTTTAAAGGTGTTATAGTTGGGATCGTTAAAGGGTATGGCAATTATTTTTTCATCTAATTTGCCGTTATCTATCATGGTTATAACACCAATGGGATAGCATTTTACTAAGCTCATGGGCAAAATTCCCTCACTGCTTAAAACCAAAACATCCAAGGGGTCGCCATCATCGGCATAAGTTCTGGGGATAAAGCCGTAATTTGCAGGGTAATGGGTGGATGTGTATAAAATACGGTCTAAAATCAAAGCACCGCTTTCCTTATCCAATTCATATTTATTTCTTGAACCTTTTTCAATTTCAATCACAGCCAAAAATTCATCGGGGCTTACACGGCTGGGGCTAATGTTGTGCCAGAGATTTGTTATCATGGTTAACGCTCCTTCAGTTATGCCTTAATTCAACCTTAAGGCTATTCTTCTTTTTTCCTATTTTATATTACTAAAGCATAACATAAGGTGCATATTTTTGCAATATGTTATTAATAAGGAGAGAATAAAATTATAAAATAAATAAATATTTTTTAACTTGACATTGGTTTTTAGATTGACTATAATGTAAAAGAAAACAGAATAATTTTTTGGTGCCCTGAGGGGAGAATAGGGAATTAGGTTTAAAACCTAAACGGACCCACCGCTGTGAATGGTATTGATTTTGTATATAGCCACTGATTTTCATTGGGAAGGCGCAAAATCCACAAGCCATAAGTCAGAAGACCTGCCAAAAAATTGCTAAATGAAACAACGGTAAAGTTTCGGTATAATGGATGATTATTATCTATTGTGCTGAAGCTTTTTTATTTTTATATGGAGGAAATTATGGAAACTGCTGTGATGGTAAATATAGAATCTTTGGTTTTTGAACCCGAAGCTCAACCCGCACTAAAAGAAATCTCCTTGGATGTGAAAAAAGGTGACTTTGTGGCGATTACCGGGGGTGTGGCATCGGGTAAATCTGCCTTGCTTCACTGCATTACTGGGGCAATTCCCAAATATCATGAAGGTGATTTAAAGGGTACAATAAAAGTTATGGGTGATGATGTGGCAAAAATCCCCTTACCTAAAATATCAAGCCATTTGGGGTATATGATGCAAGACCCCCAAAGCCAAATCATAGATGTTGATGTTTATGAGGATATAGCTTTTGGCATCGGCAATATGGAAATGTCTTTAAGTGAGATGGATAAAAAAATTAAAACCGCACTGGATTATGTGGACCTTGCCGGTTTTGAAAACCGCAAAACCGATGCTTTATCCGGAGGGCAGGCTCAAAGAGTGGTGTTGGCCGGTGTTTTGGCAATGGATGCCCCGGTGCTGGTTTTAGACCAACCAACTGCGGAATTAGACCCCAAAGGCAGAAGGGAATTGTATGCTCACTTGGGAAATTTGAATAAAGAAAAAAATAAAACCATTATCATGGTGATGGATAGAATAGAAGAAGTTATAGATTATGCCAATCGTGTGGTAATTATGGAAAAAGGCACCATCATTAAAGAGTGCACTCCCCAAGAATTTAGTGCAATAGCCGCCGCCAATGTACCTTCGGTTGATAACGCAATTAGGGAATACGGCGAAACAGTGGTTTCCATAAAAGATGCCGCCTACACCTATAATGGTGGTTTTGTTGGCTGCTTGCCGATTAATTTGGAAATAGCCCAAGGGGAATTTGTAACACTTATGGGTTTGAACGGATCGGGAAAAACCACCCTTTTAAAAATGGTGGAGGGTTTGATTTTTCCTTCAGCAGGCTCCATTGAGCTTTTTGGTGAAAAAATGACTAAAAAAACAGCCATGGCTTTACGAAAAAAAGTAGGGTTTCTCTTTCAAAATCCCGATTATCAAATTTTTGCGGATACTGTGTTTAAAGAGGTAACTTTTAGTTTACGCTTGGAAAAATTGCCATCTGATGAAATAACTCAACGTGGGGAAAAAGCATTAAAAGATATGGGGCTTTTTGAGTTTAAAGATATGCACCCACAGCTTTTAAGCCGTGGTCAACGCCAATTATTGGCTTTGGCATCGGTACTCATCAATGAGCCTGAGCTTATCATTGCCGATGAGCCAACATCGGGGTTAGATGAAAATCAAAGCCACGTTATCATGTCCATCCTGAGAGCTTTATCCCATGGTGGTAAAACCGTTTTAGTGGTGGGGCATGATGTGTCTTTGGCAAAGGTTTACAGCCATCGCTTGGTTGCCATGTATCAGCATGAAATTGTTGCGGATTTTCCTGCGGAAACCATGAGCAGCCACCAAGAATCCTTGGCGGATATTGGCTTATTAAAAGGGGTGATGGCATAATGAAAATTGAGAATATAGACCCCAGAGTGAAATTTACTTGGTTTCTCACCGCCATTATCGCTGGGTTTATGGTTCAGACCATCTGGGCGGAGATGTTAATTATAGCTGTGCTCTTTGGTTTGGAGTGGTATTTTACCAAAAGTCTGAAAAATTTCGGGGTGCTCACCTTGGTGTTGTTGGTAATTGGTACTCAGCTAATTGTAATACAGCTGCTCTTTTGCCGTGAAGGTGTGTTAATGTGGCAGTGGGGCATAATCAAAATATACAGCGATGCTGTGCCCAATGCCATAATGGGCTATTTGCGTACCTCGGCTTTGGCTTATGCAGGGATTCAATTTATTACTTGGACTTCAGCACAGGATGCCACTTTAATGCTGCATTCCTTTGGTATTCCTTACCGTTATGCTATGCTGGTAGGGGTTGCCGCCAGATTTTTTCCGGTGATGCAAAAAGAATACGTGGCAATTTCTGAAAGCCAGTTGGTGAGAGGCTTGCCTGTTCAGGGCATTGTAAATAGGATAAAGGCTCTGCCCCCAACTTTTTTCCCCCTTTTATATAGGGCAATGCGTAGAGGTTCAGATACGGCTTTATCCATGGAATTGCGAGGATTTGGCCGTTCCTCCCATCGCACTTTTACCAAAGAATTAGTGGTGAAAAATTGGGAAAAAGTCCTAATTCTTACTATGATATTGATAATGATTTTACTAATTTTAAATAATATAATATAATTAAGAGGAGAACATAACATGAAAAACACAGCAGTATTTAGAACAGACACAAAAGCCTTGGTGGGCGGAGTAATCTTGGGTATTATTTTTGTAATAGCCTGCCAAATTTCCGGAGCAATAGATAACCTTTTACCCACGGGTAAAGCAGGTATGTATTTGATAAACGGTAGCATTTGGGCATTTTTTACAGGGCTTATCACCTTAGTTTACAGACAACCGGCAGGGCTGATTGCCGCCGAGGTTGAGGCACTTATCTCCATCTGGTATTCGCCGTTGTGGAGTGCTTTTATCTTTGCCAATGCCATTGCTTCCATCGGAATTTCCATTGCAGCTTCCAAATTGGCCATGGATAAATGGTGGCATTTCTTTGCAGCACAATTCCTTTGCAACTATTTGGGTAATGCCTGTCTATGTGTGGGATTGATATTAATTTTTGGTATGCCTGTTAATGTGGCTATTATAGAATCACTTATTGTTGCCACGGTGTGCTGGCCTATTTCCACGGTATTAACAAAGGTTTCCTATGATATGGTTAAAAAATCCGGTTTAGCAAGATAATAATTTAAAAAGAGGTTATATTTATGAGTCAAGATTGGCGTGTATTTTTAGAAGAATTAACAAAAGCAGGTGAGGTGCACCACGTTCCCGAAGAAGTAAAGCGTGAGTATGAAATATCCACCCTAATTATGGATTTGGATAAACAACATCGTTACCCTGTGATGGTTTTTGATAAAGTGGAAAACAGTGAATTTCCCGTGTTGGCGAATATTTTAGCCTCACGGGAGCGGTTTGGCAAAGCCATGGGCGTAGCAGGTGAGGAAGTTGCCGAGGAATATGCCAAGCGTATTAAAAATCGTTACGACGATTTAAAAGTGCTTAGTAACCCACCTTTTGGGGCTAATTGTGTTGAAGGTGATGATGTGGATTTATACAAACTTCCCATTACCACCCACTTTCCTATAGATGCAGGGCCTTATGTAACAGCAGGCTTGTGCGTTGCCAAAGATCCCCAAAGCGGTGCAGATACCTTGGGTTTTCACCGTATGCAGTTGAAAAATAAAAATACCTTGGGTATTTCCCTGCATTCCCGTCAAAGATTGTGGGAATATTTCCGCAGAAGTGAAGAACAGGGTAAAAATTTGGAAGCTGCCATTGTTATCGGGGTACACCCCAATATTTCCTTGGGTTCCATGGCTTTAGTGCCTTACGACCAAGGTAAATTCGGTGCTATCGGCGGTCTTTTTGAAGAACCCTTGGAAGTTGCCCAATGTAAAACCGTGGATTTGCAAGTCCCTGCCTATGCCGAAATAGTATTGGAAGGGGAAATCCTCGCAGATGTCCGTGAAAAAGAAGGGCCTTTTGCGGAATTTACCAATTATGCCTGTTTTCGCAGTACGGAAAATCTTTTCAGAGTAAAGGCAATTCGCTATCGTGAAAATGCCATTTATCACGACCTTACCCCTGGTATGAGCCGTGAACACGTTACTGTGGTTGCCATTCAAAGAGAAGGCGATGTTTTAAACGCATTGCGCCAAACCTTGCCTAATATAAAAGCAGTACACGCACCATTTTCAGCTTGTGGCTTGTTTCATTGCTATATTTCCATGAAAAAAATTGCCGAGGGACAACCTCAGCAAGCTATTTATGCGGCTTTTGCCTTAGACCATAATATTAAAATGGTGGTTGTGGTAGATGAAGATGTGGACGTTTTTAATGAGGAAGAAGTCCTTTGGGCACTGGCAACCAGATTGCAGGCGGATAAGGGTGTAAGCATTTTGCCCCAGCATTTGGGCATGGGTGTTACCTTAGACCCATCCACAGATGAATTGAGCCGCACCTCAAAAATGGGTATAGATGCCACCAAGCCTATGAGTGGTTTTTCCCCTAAAATTGAAATGGATGCAAAAGTGGAAGCAGCGGTAAAACGCTTGCTAAAATATACGGAATAATGGAGTTTTACCAAATATACAAGTATACTGAATATACTGAATAATTAAATTTGAGCCAATAACTCTATGTGGGTAATCCTTGAAATTAATGAAATATCTGCAAAGATAATCCTATAACAAATAATCCAAAAATAATAAAAATCTAAATATAAGTAACAGTTAAAATATAGCCAATAACAAAATAGCCCAATAAGCAAAATATAAAAATAAGAAGGAATTTTTGTGATAAAAATAGCAATAGATACCGGGGGAACTTTTACGGATTATACCTCTGTTGGCTCGTTAAATGGCAGTACAGAGCAGCGAATTTTCGTTAAAAATCCCACTAACCATCAAAATCCCGCCCAAGGCATTTTAGAAGGTTTAAAAGAACTGGCAAAAGCTTGGAATACGGATTTAAAAACACTGTTAAGTGAAACAGAGCAGTTAACCCACGGCGCAACCTTGGCATTAAATGCCCTGTTGGAGAAAAAAGGTGTAAAAACCGCACTTTTCACCACTGAGGGCTTTCGTGATGCCTTGGAGATTCGCCGTTCTCAATTAAAAAATCAGTGGGATTTAAGAGCACTTACCCCCGAGGTTTTAGTGCCCCGCCGCTTGCGTTTGGGGATTGAAGGCCGTGTTGATTATAAGGGAGAGGAAATTACCCCTTTAAACGAAGATGCGGTGCGTAAAGCTTGTTTAAAATGCAAAGCCCAAGGGGTAAAAGCCATTGCGGTGTGCTTTCTCTTTTCTTTTTTGAACCCCAATCAGGAAAAACGCACAGCTGAAATAATAAAAGAAGAATTGCCCAATGTTTTTGTATCTCTATCCTCAGATGTAGCACCCAGAATCAGAGAATATGAACGCACCGCCACCACGGTGATAAATGCCTATTTAACCCCAATTTTAGCGGATTATCTCAATATTATAAAAGCAGAATTACAAAAATATGGTTGGAATAAGCCCATTCACATTATGGAAAACAGCGGCGGCTTAAGGGATGTGGAAGCCGTTAGCAAATTAGCGGTTAAAACCTTGCTTTCAGGGCCAGGGGGCGGAGCTGTGGGTAATGAATCCTTGGGAAAAATCATAGGTAAATCCCACACTGTTTTAGCGGATATGGGGGGCACAAGTTTTGATATTCACGTTATCAGCGGTGGGAAAAACAGCTTAGTGCCACAATCGGAATTGGCAGGTTACCCCTTAAGCATTCCCATGATAGATATTTCTTCTATTGGTGCAGGTGGCGGCAGTATTGCCCATGTGGATATGGGTGGTAGAATTTTAGTGGGGCCTAATTCCGCAGGTTCTGTTCCCGGCCCTTGTTGCTATAATCGGGGCGGTGAAGAAGCCACAGTTACAGATGCTCTTTTGGTTTTGGGCTTGGTAGATGAAGAAAACTTTTTAGGCGGCAGATTGCCTTTGTCCAAAGAAAAAGCCTATGGAGTAATGAAAGATAAAATTGCGGCACCCTTAGGGGTTTCGGTTATGGAAGCTGCTCAAATAGTTTATGGCATAGCCGCAGAAATGATGGCAGATGCCTTGCGACTTGTAACCATGCAAAAAGGAAACGACCCCAGAATTTACAGCTTATTGGCGGCTGGTGGGGCTTTTCCCCTTTTTGCCGTGGGTATAATGGAATCTTTACATATGCCCGAGGTGCTTATTCCCATTCAAGGCCCTGTGTTTTGTGCTTGGGGTATGTTGGGTGCATCTTGCCGTTTTGATATTAGCCGCAGCTTTTTTATGGAAAAGGAAAAATGGAATGAGGAAGCTTTAAAAACCATGGTTTCTACCCTTAAAAAAGAGGGTGAGGCGGAATTATTGCGTTTGGGCGTAGAAAAACAGCAGCAACAATTTGAAGTAGTGCTGGAAATGCGCTATTTGGGACAACACCATGAAATTAGCGTGGAGTGGGGAAGTGACTCATTTAATAAAGATGAAGTAGATGCTGCTTTTCACAATGTCCATAAAGAAATTTATGAATATGCGGAATACGACCAAGATTGGGAAATTGTGGATATTCGCCTTAGTTGCTTTGCCGCCAATATACAAAATAAGTTATTTGATTTTGATAAAACCAAAACCAAAAATAAGGTAAAAATCGTTAATGGCAAAATATTTGGTGTTAAAGGTGAAATAGATGTGCCTATATTTGGTGAAGGTGACTTGGATAAACCCATTATTGGCCCAAGCTTGGTGGAATTTGATTATACCACCGCAGTTATACCCCAAGGTTATGTGGGAGTGGTGGAACATACAGGTATTTTAACCATAAAAAGTGGGGTGCAAAAATGAATACAAGCGTTGATGATATAATAAACCGCACTGTAATTGCTAACCGTTTAGATAGCATTACAGGTGAAATGGGCTTAGTTTTGGAACATTCTGCCCATTCCCCAATTTTTGCCGAAGCCTGTGATTTTGCCTGCTGCATTTGTGATGAAAACGGTGAATTGGTTTCCCAATTAAGCGGTATTCCCATTTTAGCCACAGCAGGTGCTTTCAGCGTTAAAGCAGTGTTGGCAAAATATAAAAACAATATTGAAGATGGCGATGTTTTTATTTTAAACGACCCTTACAACGGCGGCAATCACCTGCCGGATATCGGTATTATTACCCCTATTTTTGCGGAGAATAAATTAATTTTCTTTTGTGTAAGCAGGGCACACCATGGGGATATTGGGGGTTCAACTGCGGGTAGCTATAACCCCAAAGCCACGGAAATCTTCCAAGAGGGTATCCGCATACCTCCCACAAAATTGATGAAAAATGATGAGATGATTTCGGAAATTTTAGATTTCATCACCATAAACACACGAAATCCCGGTATGATAAAAAGTGACCTCTTGGCTCAGATAGGTTCAAACCGTTTGGCGGTGAAACGCATTAAAGAAATGGTATCTACCTATGGAGCCAATGCTGTTACAAAAGCTGTGAAAGAAACCCAAAATCAAACCGAAGCCTTAACCCGCAGCCGCATTAAGGAAATACCCGATGGCACATACACAGCCACGGAATATATAGATGATGACGGCTTTCAGGAAGAACCCGTAAAAATACAGGTGGCGGTTAAGGTGAAAGGCGATAAATTGCTGGTGGATTTTGAAGGAACAGATTCCCAGGTAAAAGGCTTTATCAACACCTCTAAAGTAACCGCAACCACTGCTGCAGGCATTGGGGTGCTGTGGTTTTTAGGTGCGGATATTCCCAGAAATGGCGGTGCTTTTCGCTGTGTAGATGTGAATTTGCCTTTGGGTTCTTTGGTAAATCCTTTGGAAGGTGCACCGGTTACCCTTTGCACTCTCACCCCGGCAAGTGAAATTATCGGCACTATATTCCAAGCTTTGGATAAAGCTATACCCGGTAAAGTTGCCGCAGGTACAGGGCGATATGCAGGTCCTTCTTTTTATGGAACAGACCCACGCACCAATCGCTATTACGTAGGTTTTTCTTTTTGCTCCACAGGCAGTGCCGGGGCGATAAAGGGGTACGATGGTAAACCATATATTTCCGCAATGTCTAATTTTGGCGGTGTGAAAAACCCCAATATCGAGTCCAATGAAATTCAATATCCCCATACCACCCTTTATCATGAAATGCAAACCGATACTGCAGGTGCAGGCGAATTTAGAGGTGGTTGCGGTATGCACTTTGCCTTTGAAATTAACGATGAACATAGCCATATTGTAATGTTTGGTGATGGTATGAAATTTTCACCCTATGGCTTGGCAGGTGGTAAAAATGGCAGCTTAAACCGAGGTGTATTTGTCCACCATGGTGAAAAAATAACTTTAGCCAGTAAAGAAGCACCACGTAAAGGAGGCAAAGGTGATAGAGTTTACCTTAATGCCAGCGGCGGCGGGGGTTGGGGCAATCCTTTTAAACGCAGTGCGGAAAAAGTTTATGCTGATGTGCTGGATGAAATTATTTCGGTAGAACACGCAAAAGATGATTATGGCGTGGTGATAACTGATAGCGGCATAGATTACAAGGCAACAGCATTATTGCGAGGAGAATAAAATGAAAATTACACTGGGAATTACAGGGGCAACAGGGGTTATTTACGGCATACGTCTTTTGGAATTTTTAAAAGAAACAGAGCATCACGTAACTTTAATTATGAGCACTTGGGCAGCTAAAACCATGGTTTTGGAAACGGAATATCAGGTAGATTATGTGAAATCTTTGGCAGATGTGTGCTACGAAAATGACAATTTGGCAGCTCCTGTTGCCAGTGGCTCTTATGGCTCCGATGCGGTAATTATTGCCCCTTGCTCCATGAAAACCTTGGCAGCGGTTGCCAATGGCTTCAGTGATAATCTCATTGTGCGTGTGGCGGATGTTGCCTTAAAAGAACGCCGCCCCTTGGTGATGATGCCCAGGGAAACCCCTCTTACTGCCATTCACTTGAGAAATATGTCCACAGTAACAGCGGCAGGGGCTATTTTAGTGCCACCTATGGCTGGATTTTATCATCAGCCAAAAACTGTGGATGATATTATAAACCAAAGCGTTGGCAAGGTTTTGGATGTGCTTTTCATACCCCACAATCTTTTTAAAAGGTGGGGTGAATAAATGGATATCAATGTAGGCAGCGGCAGAACTTTATTATCCTACCACACGGAAAAAATAGGTGAGGATATAGTGGTAAAGGTGTTGGGGGGCAAAGCCCATATTGGCAGTGTGGCAGTGGGCTGTGATGGTAAAAATACCGTAATAACGGCTAAAACCCACAAAGATAATTTTTTGGCAGAACCCCTAATTAAGGCTTTAATTGGGGAGTTCTCCTGTAACTGTGTGGTTATGGCGGGGTTTCATGCAGATGATATAACCAAGGAGGAAATAGCTACGGTGTTGAAAAATCATCAAAAAGGTATTTCTTTGGTGGTTAATAGTTTAAAAAAATAAAAATACCCCATAAAGTCTACATAAAAAATTTGCGCAAAAAACAGCAAGATAATAGTTGACTTTATGGGATATATAGTATAGAATTTATTATAGAAAAGCGGATAACCGTTTATTTTTTAAAGGATAGGTTAGTCACAACTAACCTAAAAGGTGTTAAATGAAATTAGATGAAATGAAAACAGGCGAAAGTGCCACAATATTTGAGGTAAACTGCGAAAAGCCTTTGCGTCATCGGCTTTTGGATATGGGGCTGACCCCAAAAACCAAAATTATGGTGCGCAAGGTTGCTCCAATGGGTGACCCCATTGAGGTTTGCTTGCGTGGCTATGAGCTTACCCTCAGAAAAGCAGATGCCAATAAAATCTTAGTAAAGGGGGTGCACCCTTGTCTGCTAAAATAGTATTAATGGGCAACCAAAACAGTGGTAAAAGTACCCTTTTTAATCAGCTTACCGGCAGCAATCAGCATGTGGGTAATTTCCCTGGAGTTACCGTTGAACATAAAGTTGGTGGCTTAAAAAAATATAAAGATGTAGAGGTTGTGGATTTGCCCGGCATCTACTCCCTTTCACCCTACACCGCTGAGGAGGCTGTAACCCGTGATTATATCTTTGCCAATAGACCCGATGCCATAATAAATATTGTGGATGCCACCAGTTTAGAGCGAAATTTATATTTAACCTTACAAATTATGGAGCTTAATTTTCCCACGGTAATTGCTTTAAATATGATGGATGACCTAAAAGCAAATGGTGGTTCTTTAGATGTGGAAGGGCTGGAAAAAGCTTTGGGTGTGCCCATTGTGCCAATTTCTGCAATGAAAAACCAAGGTATAGATTTACTTTGCAAAAAAGTTTTAGAGGTGGCAGAACAAAAAATATTGCCTAAAAAAATGGATTTTTGCACAGGCCCTACCCATAAAGCCATTCACGCCATTGCTCATATATCTGAAGAAAACGCTAAAGCAGCTGAATTACCCATTCGCTTTTCAGCCACTAAATTGGTGGAGGGTGATGATGAAATTATCCGCCGCTTAAAAATGTCCGATAAAGATATGAAAGTTATTGAGATATTGGTTGAGGAGATGGAGGAATCCTTGGAAACCGATAGAGATGCGGCTTTGGCAGATATGCGTTATGAATTTATAGAAAGGCAATGTTGCCCATACCTACACCATCATGGTGAAAATAAAGGGCATAACCGTTCTGTTAATATAGATAAAATTTTAACCCACAGAGTTTTTGCCATACCCATTTTTTTAGCCATTATGGCAGTTATTTTTTGGCTTACTTTCGGGCTTATAGGTCCTTTATTTAACAATGCAATGTCTGTGGCGGTGCAATGGTTTACGGATTTAACCAATGTATTTTTGCAAACCATAGGTGTTCACGATGTGGTGCGGTCTTTGGTTATAGATGGGGCTTTTGCCGGGGTTGGTGCTATATTATCCTTTTTGCCCACCATTATTATTTTATTTTTCTTTCTTTCCTTGTTGGAGGATAGCGGCTATATGGCAAGGGTTGCCTTTGTTTTTGACCACACTTTAAGAAAATTAGGCTTATCAGGCAGAGCTTTTGTGCCTATGCTCATAGGTTTTGGTTGTTCGGTACCGGCAATTATGGCAACAAGAACCTTGGGTAGTGAGCGTGATAGAAAAATGACAATTATGCTTATCCCTTTTATGTCTTGCAGTGCAAAATTGCCTATATATGCAGTTTTTACCATGGCTTTTTTCCCACAGCACAGTGCATTGGTGATGATATCTCTTTATGTTATTGGCATTGTGGTGGGTGTACTATGTGCTTTGCTGTTAAAAAGGGTAAAATTTAAAGGTGAATCCGTTTCCTTTATTATGGAGCTGCCTTCTTACCGTTTACCCTCTTTAAAAAGTATGTCCATGGATTTATGGGACAAGACCAAGGATTTTCTCACCCGTGCTTTTACCGTTATTTTTGTGGCTTCCATTGTGGTGTGGTTTTTGCAAAGTTTTGATTTTACCTTGCACACAGTTACCAACAGTGGAGATAGCATTTTAGCCGCCTTGGGTAAAACCATCGCTCCAATTTTTGTACCTTTGGGTTTTGGGGATTGGCAAAGCTCCACTGCTTTGGTTACGGGCTTGCTTTCCAAGGAAACCGTTATCAGTACCTTTTCCATTTTATTGGGAGCAGGGGATTCTGCTGGTTTGGCAGTGGCATTACCCACAATGTTTTCCACGTTATCGGCATTTTCATTTTTGGTTTTCACCCTTTTGTATATGCCTTGCATCGCAGCGTTTGCTGTTACCAGGAGAGAGCTGGGTTCCATGGCTCGAGCCTTAAAAACTGCTGCTTTTCAAACCACAGTAGCGTGGCTATGTGCCTTTATAGTGTATCAAATTGGCGGTTTTTTCTTCTAAATTCTATATAAAATGTAGAAGAAAATTTTCAGCTTTTGGTTTTGATGAGTTTAAAGCTTGTATTTAATTCTATGATTTTGGAGTTAAAATTTTATTTGCTCCTTAAATTAAAAAATCCCGACAAAAAATGTCGGGGTTAGGCTGTGGATAAAGTCTGATATTCGGTAAAATCCCTTCTCATCCACTGCTTATGTACAT
>JAVXOZ010000036.1:0-17658 GCA_036644995.1 Clostridiales bacterium
CTTTCTTAACAGCCTGACATCTTGCCAAAAAACTATATTTTTTGACAATCTGAAGCAGAATAAATCTGCTGAATCAAGGCAATTTAAGTAAAAATTTATTTACCAAAGATAAAAATAATATAAATATAAAAAATAAAGTGAAAAACAGAACTTTTTAAGGCTATAAAACCGTAAAATCTAAAAAAACCCTAAAATTGCGATAATAAAAGTGCAATTTTAGGGCTTTTAGTGTTAAAAAATTTTTTGTTTTATCACCTTTACTACTATCTGTGCATATATTTATAATGGGCTAAAATATGGTGCTGTAAAATTTTTTTAGCTATTTAAAAAATAGAAACACAGTGGTTTAATAAAGGAGGTAAAATGAATATGAATAAAGAAAATATACAAATTATTACCAGAGCTATATTATTGCTTTTGCTATTGGTAAATCAAATATTTTTGGTTTTGGGCTGGCACCCTTTAAATATTTCCGAAGATATTGTTTTCAGTGCAGTTTCCACTGTTGCCATGATTGTTGTGGTAATTAGGGCATGGTGGAAAAATAACAACTTTACCAAAGAATCAAAAGAAGCGCAAAATTATATGAATGCCCTGAAAAGAAAAAATAAAGTAAGCTAAAAATAATAAGTATATAAAAAAATAAATATCTGATTATTTATACACTATAATTAATAAATAATCAGATATTTATTTACTTATTTTTTAGTTTTATTAAGGTCTGATTCCATGGTATTTTATATTGATATATAAAGTTAAAATAAACTTTATATTAGGCTTTTGCTAAAGTCTGCTATTGGGCAAAATACCTTTCCAACCACTGTTTATGTACATCTAAATACACTGCACAGCTGCTGCTTAGGGAGTTTTACCGAATCTAAGGCTTTCTTAGCAGCCTGTGATATTGGCAATCTGAGTTAAAAATAAACTTTTAAATTAAATCCATGTAATCTTTTTGTAAGGTTAAATAATCCGAGCTGATGTTTTTATATAATTTAATAATGGTCTGGCTTTGGGTTTTACTGGCGGCCATTATTTCATCGTAATTTTTTAATACGCATTGGCAAACTTCAGGGCAAAGGTCGCCTCTGTTCATCATAGCTTCAATAATATCTAAGGTTTTTTCTTTGGAAAAAACATCTTTATAGCTTCTAATACCGCTTAAGGCACTTAAAATATCCGCCACAGCCACAATGCGTTGAGGGCCTGTTAATTCCTCAGCTTTTAGTTTGTATGGGTAGCCCTTGCCATTTAATTTTTCATGGTGTCGCACGGCTATTTTACGTATATCTTCGTTAATTATACCGCCTATTATATTATCTGTTTCCCAAACGTGGGTGCGCATTATTTCTGTTTCCTCAGGGCTTAATTTATCCGGAGATTCCAAAATAAACAGTGGTATGGTAATTTTTCCAATATCGTGAATTAAGGCACCAAAATAAATGTTGGATAAATCCTTATCTTTATAGCCCAATATTTTACCCAAAGTAACACTTATTGTGGTGGTATTTATGGAGTGTGTAACCGTATATTCACTGCGAAAATCAATGGAATAAACCACCATTTTTAAATAGCTTACCACCTCACTATTTTCCAAATGCAAGGATGAAATTATATTTTCTATGGTTTGTTTATACCGATTATTTGCTATTTTTTCCATAATGTGGCGTTCTTTATCCGCCTTTAAAAATAAATCTACAAAATCAGGATTAAATGCTTGGGAGGATTTGTTTTCTATCATTGAATAATCTAATTTTTTATTGGTATTTTGGGTTAAGGTATCAATTTTATTTGCCAAAAAAATCAATTCTGCGTATTCTCTGTGGCGGCATTCAATTTTTTTTAGTTTTTCATAGGGAGTGTGATGGTATAAAATAACATCGGCAAATTCTTTAAGGGGTGTTAAATTTTTCACGAATAAATAGCCATAAAATGAGTGATTTTGCACATTATGTGTTTCAAACTCTAATAATTCACTTATTTCCTCGGTTTTATATGCTCCTATATCATGAAAAACACTGAGTAAAAAGAGGATTTTGCGGTCTATATAGTCTAAATTTTGATATTCTAACATTTCATGGATTATATAGGCAACACGCTCACCATGGCAAACCAAACGCTCATCAATACGCTTTAATGTATTGCGAATTACATTTATAATTTCCATGTAGTTCATTACATCCATTATGGGATATTCGTTGGTATCCATAATCAAAATCTCTTTTCTTTTTTAATGTAGTTAAATAATACTATATTTTAACACAAATAAAAATAAAATACAATTAAGAGTTTAGAATATTTAATAATAGGTAATGAGGAATTTTAAATTTATAGGGTGGGTTTATACTTCAAATTCATATTCAAACCCTGCATTATCCCTAATAAAATCAAAAATTATTCGGTTATTTATTTTAAAAATATACCGCACGGAGCAGGCGGCACTTTCCCTGATTAAACGGCTCATATTACCTTTAACAGGTGCTTTTAAAAGTTGCTCTTGGGTTTTTAAAAGCTGGGCGGTAAGGATTAATTTTCCCTGTTTAATTGTTACGGCTTTGTTTTTGCATTCTACAATTTTAGCGCCGAAATAAGTGCCCATTCTATATTGCTTGCCATTAAATAATATTACGGCTATTATCCCTGTAAATTTAGTGGCGGCAAAGGGAATATTAGCCACGGAAAGCATTAGGGAGCAGGGAGTTTCCGCTTTCCAGCTGCATTGAGTCCATAAATAGTGGGAAGGGAATGAATGCCCTCTATCTCCTTCTATATAGCCCAAATCGTCGTTAAAAGCTGTGGTTTTGCCATTAATAGTGATTTTTCCGTTGATTTTATGGGATAGACTCAAAACACTGTGGCGGCATTCCATAAAAGGCACTAAGGTAAAAGGCCCCATTATATCGTAATTTAGTGGTGTTATTTCCCTGAATTTTAAATCCCCTTGGATTTTTAAATTACTTGTATTAATATCCAAATGTGCACCTTGGGTTGAAAAAAATGAATTGCCGATATTTATAAATTTGTTTCTTTTGAGATTAAAGGAATTTTTGGGGTAATTAGCCGCTGCCACTAAATTATTGCTTATTATTTGGATAGAGCTACCCATATCTGTCTGGCTTTCCCCGTGTATAGCAGGGATAAAAGCTATGGTTTCATTTTGATTTTGCAATTTGCAATACCAGCCTTCAAAATATTTCCCCATATTAAAAAACCCCCTTAGTGAGGGTTTTTAATGTTAAAAAAGCGTATTCTTTTAAAAATCTTATTTTCATAATTTTTACCTCAAAGTATATTTTTCCTTTATATTGCCTAAATATACATGAAATAAAAAATATAAGCCTTTATTTTAACCACATTATATTGTAGTCATTGGCAAATTGGTCTAAACTGTATAGCACCAGCATTTCACTGATATCATGGGTTTTTATTAAATCCGAAACTGCGGATTTTCTAAAATATCGCAGGTCAACCATGTAAATTTCCTTGTAATTATGGGTTAAAAATGGCACAAAGCCATTGGCAAAGGAGTCTTTTAAAATCAAAAGTTTCCCATTTTCAGCGTGGTTATTGGTTATTTTTACCAAGCTGTGGTTGCCATTTAAAAATATATTATAGGGGTCTTTTCCAAAAAAGGCTTCGGGGAAATAGAGGGAGGTGTATTTTTTTACGTTTTTTTCATTATCTTCGGATATTTCAACGGTGGGTTTTTCCTTGGTTTTCCACAGCTCCAAAGTATCGGGTTCTTTGGCCCATAATCCGCTTTTGGCGTAGCTTGTGCCGTAAAAGTTGGTAAATTTTTCTTTGGTAAGGTTCTCTTTTTTTACAGGCTTCAGGTTTTGGTCTTGGCAATATTTAAGGTAGCCCAAATAAGCACCATTTGTTGTCCAATGGTGGTCGGTTTTAAAATAAAGCTGCTGATTTTTTTCCTGAGCAAAAAGTGGCATTAAATCAATAAAATTAATATTAGGATTTTTTTCTTTTTTAATTTCCTCCAATAAAGCCTTATCTTCATATTTTAAATGATTTTTCGGTAAATCTTCACTGAGCACCGAACCTGTTGAAGGCACTATCATCATGGTGGTGTTTATTTTATTGGCATCAGAAAAAGTGTTAATGGTTTTGATATTTTGGCTTATTTTTTTATTATCTTTGTTGGGTATATTGATTAAATAGCCGTTTTTGGCTCTGTAAATGCCGTTTTCGCCATTTCTGCCGCTGTAAGTGAGGTAGTAATTATACAAACCCACCATGGTTTTTCTCCCGGGAAAATGGTCGGATAAATAGGTATCTGTGGCTTTTTCAAAAGAGCCATCCAACACATTTCCCAAGGTGAGATTGGGTTTTTCCGCTAAAACACGGCGTTCCTCTTGGGAAAAATCTCCTTTGGGCAGTATAAAAAACAGCAATAAAACCACGGCTAAAATGCCGCAGAATGCTATGGTTAAAAAATATTGGGAAAGTGGTTTTTTCATAAATTACCCCTTAAAAACGGAAATATAAAAACGGATTGTAGCTTTGATTTACCAATGCCGCCACGGAAAGGATAAAAATTCCCAGCAGCAAAATATTTTCCGCATAAATAAATACTTTTTTACTTTGGTATTTTTGCCAAATATTGCTACCTATGGGCAATGCTGCAAAGATGCCAACTGCCATTAAAGGCAGGTAGGAGAGGATGTAATTAAGGCTGTTTCCCTGTAAAAAGCCGTTGCTTAGGGAGAACATAGCGGTAAAATAACTGCCTATGGAAGTTAAATCGCCCAATGCAAAAATTACCCAGCCAAACAATATCAGCAAAACAGCATAAAGGTGTTTTAATGGTTTTGGACAAAGAGAAAGCAATTTACCCCAGATGAATTTTTCTGCGGTTAAAATTGCAAAATAGTAGATGCCCCAAAGTATAAAATTATAGGAAGCTCCGTGCCAAAGCCCGGTTAAGCTCCAAACTATAAATAGATTTATTATGGTTTTTAAAATAGTGCCACGGCTGCCGCCTAAGGGGATATACAGGTAATCTCTAAACCATGAGCTTAATGTTATGTGCCATCTTCGCCAAAAATCCGTAATGCTTGTGGCGGCATAAGGGTAGTTAAAATTAATGGGAAAATGGAAACCGAACATTTTACCCAAGCCCCGTGCCATATCGGAATAGCCGCTGAAATCGAAATAAATTTGCAAAGAAAAAGCCATAATACCGCACCAAGCAGCCACCACTCCATCATTAAAAGCGGTGGTTTGCAAATTGCCCCAAAGTAAACCCATGGCGTTGGCAATGAGTACTTTTTTAGCTAAACCCATAATAAATAAACGGACACCATCGTTGAAATCCGTTAAGTTTTCTTGGCGAAATATTAAATCATGGGCAATTTCCTGATATCGCACTATTGGCCCGGCTATGAGCTGGGGAAAAAAGGAAATATAGGTGCCAAAATAGATTATATTCCGCTGAGCCTCTATTTCTTTGCGATAAATATCTATAATATAAGCCAAAGCTTGGAAGGTGTAAAAGGAGATGCCAATGGGCAAAGGAATAAGGGGTGCATTGCCCAAAGAAAAGCCCAAAACCGACTCCAAGGTAGCTTTGAAAAAATCTGCATATTTAAAAAAGCCCAATAAACCTAAATTTATGATAATGGCAAAAACTAAAAACAGTTTTGCTTTTTCTCGGTATTTTTCCATTAGCAGACCAAAAACATAGTTTACAATAATGGAAAAAATCATAACCAAAACGAAAACAGGTTCGCCCCAACCATAAAAAATTAAATTGGCTAAAAATAAAAAGCCAATTCGTGTTTTTTTAGGTAAAATATAATAAATTACCAGCACCAAAGGCAGAAAAATAAAAAGAAAAAGTAAACTGGAAAAAACCATGATATTTCTCCTCTGTGTAAGTGTAGAAAATTTTATTTTGTTTAAAATCCAAAAATAAACAGGGAAACCCCTGTGAGATTATGGAGAAAATGCAATTTTATATGGAAAATCATAGGCTGAGAAAAAAGCATTAAAACAGGTAAACGTGGCAAAGCTACCCAAGCTACCCAAGCTACCCAAGCTACCCAAGCTACCCAAGCTACCCTTTGGCAATCTATATAAGGGGTTAAAAAATTTGGGCTTTGCCTGTTATTAAACTTTACACAGCTTTACAGGGAAAGCCCTTTTTTAATCTAAATTAGCAGCGATAAAAAATGCCGCCCTTAATTATTACATTGCAAAAGAAAGTGCTTTTAAAATTTCCTTGGCTTTTTCGTTATCATCGGATATGCAAAGTGCCAAATAATTACCTGTTGTAACCAGCACAGGGTTTTCCAATTTTGGTACTTCTGTGGGCATATAGTCGCTGTAACCCTCTATTTGTGCATCTATACGGCTTGTTATGGCTTTTTTAATTGCCGCCACACCATCGCTATCCTTGCCTTGCCAAACAGCTATTTCCTCGGCGGTGGCACCGCTGCTTACATATACCGCACAGTTTGCCACGGTTTTTTCATCAAGACCATAGATAGACATGGCTTGTTCATCGCTGAGTTCTGTGAGGGTATCTTTAAAAGTAATATCTTGGGCTAATTTTGCCGCAGTTTTATCCACATCAATATTTGTTTCCTGAGAGGAGCAGCTGCATAAAGTTAGAAGGCAAAAAACCCCTAAAATAATTGCTAATTTTTTCATTTACCTTGTTCCTCCTTTAATATTGATTTTAAATTATCCACCCAAATTTGGCAGTAAATGCTGTTTAAATGGATGCCATCTGTGGATGCTTCTTCTTTTAAGGTGCCGTTTTCTGTAAGTAAGCCTGTGGCAGGTGCCACATAGTTTACCCCTGTATTTTTGGCTAAGTCTTCCAGCAGGGAATTATATTCACCAATCCGTTGATTATTGGTGTTATCTTCATTTTCTTCGGATTTTTTATCCGATACCGGTAAAATAGACATTACATAAATATTTGCCTTGGGTACTTTGGTTTTTACTGCGTCAATTAATTTTAGGTAGTCCTCTGTAAAAACCTCGGGATAGCTCCAGCCCAGTTCATTTTCGCCAAATACCAAAAAAATGTCATCGTAATTTGTGTTGTTTAGGTTGTCTATAACCAAAGTATCGGAATTAACCATGGTTTTGGTAAAAACAGTTTCCACAGTAAGACCCACCCGAGAATAAAAATCTGTATTTTGGGGGATGCCATAGGTTTTTAGCATTTCCACACAGGAATTCCCCAAAAAAGCGGTGTTTTCAAAAACGTCGGTTTTTACTTTGGGAATTTCTGCTGCGGCTGTGGCTTGAGGTTCCGGTGTGGGATTTTTAGCTGTTTTGGTGTGAGAAAAAACCGCATTACCCATAAGCAGCAAGGTAACACCTGCTATGAGGCAAAGGCATAATATGGCTATATGGTTGTTATTTTTTTTATGCCGATGCCTGTTTCCCGTTGTGTGGTGGTTTGTGCTGTGGTTTGTGTGGTTGGTTGTGCTGTGGCTTGTACCACGGTTTCTGTGGTGGCTTCTGTGGTTTCTGTTGCTTTGTTTTTCCATTTTTGTCCCTCTATTTAATATATTTTGTTTAAAATAAACGAAGGTTTTTATTTGGTATATTCTTTATATATTTATACCAATGCAGATTTTATTAGGTTTAAATTTATTCCATTTTTTTTATAAGCTTTTTTAGATTATGTAAATCATCTTGGGAAATATTATTGCTGTTATATAAGGTTGCCACAAAATCCGTAACGGAATCGTGGTACATTTTATTAATAAAAGACTTACCTTCTTTTTCTAAATAATCTTCTTCCTTAAT
The DNA here is from genome assembly GCA_036644995.1 of Clostridiales bacterium. Lineage (GTDB taxonomy): Bacteria > Bacillota > Dehalobacteriia > UBA7702 > UBA7702 > Cryptoclostridium. The sequence continues at coordinate 7,783 of JAVXOZ010000036.1, forward strand.
AATGGGGGAATAGTGGTTTATTCTGCCTTCTTTGGTAACAGCCAAAAAACCACGATCTACCAACCGAGATAAAAAGCTTAAAACCGTGGTTTTGCTCCAATTTTTATCGTTGTTTAAATCGGCGATAACATGGTCGCAAATAACATTTTTTGGGTTTTTCCATATTATAGACATTATCTCCAATTCCGATTCCGGAAGTTTTGGAATGCTTTCCATAATTATCCCCCTTAGCAGTGGTTTTAGCTTTGTTTTACAATATCTAACAATATTCTACATTTGTAGAAATGTATTGTCAAGAGCAAATTAAGGTAATTTAAAAATATTACCTATATTAGGTGGTTTTAGGCTTAAATTGTTTAATGGCGGATAAAAAACCCCTGTTATATAGGGTAAAAAACCCAAAGCGACAAATTATTTTAAAATTAGCCATAAAAGCCGCACACATTGGGATATTTGCTCATACACTATTAAAAGAATGGCGGTTGCCGTTTAATAAAAAAGTAAAGGAATGATAATTATGTCTATGCCCGTAATCACACCAGGAACCGTAACCAGAGATCAAGCTATTGCCGATTTAATTGAGTCCGTTGCCCTTGAGGAAACCGGTATTTCCCACATTCTCAATGCTGAAGGCGAAAAAATTCAAGCTTTTGTTGCCATGCCCGGAGTTACCGCAGATCAATTATTGGCGGTTAACCAATCCGTGCAAAATACCGTTAATGCTATCACTCGTCTTGAAATGATATTACAAAGCAAATTAGATTTGTTTACCCCTGAAGTTACTGCCTAACTTTAGCCTTGCCAATGGATTATATTGGGTTAAACCCAGTTAAACCCAGTTAAACCCAGTTAAACCCAGTTAAACCCAGTTAAACCCAAAAATCCCCAAGAGCCAATGCGTGTTTATTGCATTGTGCTTTTGGGGATTTTTACTTTTCTCAATTAAATTTACCCTTTAAGCCTTGTGGTGAGATTAGTGGGTGGTGGAGTGAGATTAGTGGGTGGGTGGGCGAGATTAGTTGGTGGTTCGTGGCGAGTAGGTTGTGGGTGGTGAGCAGGCGGTGCAGTTGGTTTGGTGCGGTGCAGTTGGTTTGGTGCGGTGCAGTTGGTTTGGTGCGGTGCAGTTGGTTGGTGCGGCGAAGTCGGCTGGTGCGGCGAAGGTGGCTGGTGCTGTGCAGTCTGTTGGTGCAGAGAAGTCGGTTGATGCGGTGAAGTCGGTTGATGCGGTGAAGTCGGTTGATGCGGTGAAGTCGGTTGATGCGGCGAATTCGGTTGATGCGGCGAAGGTGGTTGGTGCGGCGAAGGTGTTTGGTGCGGCGAAGGTGGTTGGCGGAGCTTATTCGGTGGGTGTATTTAATTTTGGGGTTTTAGTGTTTGGGGTATTTTGTCACCAAAGGTCATATTGGGGAATATAATACAACATGAGGGTGATGAGGCATTTTGTTAAAAGTTATTTCCTAACAAAATGCCATAAGCCTTTCAATTAAATATATAGGAGTGAATACTATGCAAAATATTAGTGGATTTGTTTATTATAATCCCATTCAAACCCCTGCACCGGGCACAGGTATAGCAAATGTTCCCGTTGCTTTATATAATACCACCACAGGTAAAGCCGCTGTTGCCTTAACCGATGCCACAGGCGCTTACACCTTTACCAACGTTCCCCCGGGTAGCTATAATATCATTGAAACATGGGGAACATCGGGCTTACCCACACCTGTGGATTACACCGCAAATGCCGTAGCTATGGCTATGCCCCCGGAAATTGAACCTCCCCTTTCAGCCATTAGCGTAACACCACCTGCCTTGGCAGATGCTTTAAATGCCATAACTCCCAACCTTATAAAAGTTGTGGTTACTACCATAGATCTTACAGGGCAAAATTTTTATGATGGCCCTGTGGGGAATAAAGCCTTAACCTTTACCGGTGTTAACTTTTTAGGCTCAAATTTAATTACCGCTGCAAGTAATGGCACATGGGGTACTTTCCCCGGTGGTCAGCCAATTATGAGCACCAATCCTGTGGATCCTTACCCCGGTGTTACTCCGGGTTTTACCTATACCACCAGTAATCTGCCATCTGATGGTTTTTTCACCGTTATGAACACCCGTGGTTTTTCCCGTTTTCCTTGGTGGCCTGTATCTGACCACACAACCCATGTTGAAACAGGGCGTTTCCTTTTAATTAACGGCGCAAACCCCGGTTCTGTGGTGTTTACCCAGAATGTTGCGGTTACTCCCAATACAGAATACGCTTTAACTGCTTGGGTACTGAACTTAATTAATCAGCCGGGTTTTTCCAATCCCCAGCTTTCCTTAAAAGTATTGGCAAGCGATGGCTCTGTATTGTATTATAAAAAAGTTAATGAAATTCCCTACACGGATATTCCTGTTTGGTATCAAAATGGATTTTTGTTTAATACCGGGGCTTATAGCGGCATAACTGTGGAAATCCTCAGTGAAGGCCCTGCTGCCAATGGCAACGATTATCTCATTGATGATGTTGCCTTATATAAAGTTACCATAGATAATTTACTGGCTGTTAAAAAAGTGGCAACACCCCCTGTTATTTTTGCAGGTACCGATGTTACCATTACCACCACAGTTAAAAACACCTCCACTATCCCTGTTAACGGAGTTATTTTTAAAGATGTTTTAGACCCCACCTTGGTATTTACCCCAGGTAGCGTAACTGTTAATGGCAGTGGCGTGGGCTATGGTGCTGCGGACCCCAATTTAGGCTTTTCCATTGGTAATTTAATGCCCGGCGAAACCAAAACCGTAACCTTCCATGCTGTTGCCACCGCCGGAGCTTCACCTGTTAAAAACACCGCAACTGCGGCATACAACGTTTTTTCCAGTGGCACCGGTGATGTAGTTACCAATACCATACCCAGTAATCCTGTGTTTTTAAGACGTCCCCTGCATAATTTTGCTCAGGCAAGTGCGGATTTAGCGGAATCTGTGGCTTTGGAGCAAACTGCTCTTTCCCATATTCTCAATGCTGAAGGTGAAAAAATTCAGGAAATGTTGGCACTGCCCGATGTTACCCCAGCCCAATTATTGGCGGTAAACAACAGTGTTTTACATACCGTAGATGCCATTAGTGCTTTGGAATGTGTGCTTAAACAAAAATTACAATTTGTGCATAATCAATTAGTGGGCTATGGCACAATTTAACTTAAAAATATTTTAATAAATAGATAAAGAATAAGTAAGCAGCTGTATAAACCACAAGGCAAGGTAAAACTTCGCCTTGTGGTTTTTAGGCTGTTCAGGGAGTTTTACCCAATTTAAGGCTTTCTTAATAGTCTGATATCTTGTTAAGATAATAAGGGGCAAAACCTATAATTTGCAGATAAAATTCCATCTTCCACAGAAGCTAAAATCTCTTGGCAGGGCTTTAAAAGCCACACCAAGAGATTTAATGTTTTTTATTTTGTTGAGGTATTATTTTAAGGTGTTATTTTGCTGCAAACTATTTTTCATTTTTTCATTATATATGGTGTAGCGGTTTTTGCCGCTGTTTTTGGATTGATAAAGGGCAATATCCGATAAGTTATAAAGCTCATCAAAAGTTTTGCCGTGCTGGGGGTAACAGGCTATGCCTATGCTCCCTGAAATAGTGCAAGGTGCAATTTTTTGAGTTGAGATATTGGGAATGGCATTAAGCAGCCTTGTGGCTATGAAATGAATATCTTTTTCTCGGGGAATATTCCCGGTGAATACCGCAATTTCATCGCCGCCGATTCTTCCCACAATATCGTCTTTTCTGAATAAATTTTTAATGTTTTGGGCTATTTCCGTTAATATTGCATCACCCAAAGGGTGGCCGCCTTTATCATTTATGCCTTTAAAATTATCCACATCTATAATAAAAAAAGTGGCTTGTTGGTTGGGGCAGGTTAAAATGGATTCCTCTATACGTTTGCGTGTTTCTTCTTTATTATATAAAGTGGTAAGGGAATCATGTTGAGCTTGTTTTATTAAGGTATCAAAATCATTTTTTTCTTTATCAATATTGGTGAATACACCCACGGCTTTTAGGGGTTCCCCTGCTTCATTACAAATAGGGGTGGAGCGTACCCGCATCCAAATATATTGCTGTTCTGCATATAGCAATCTATATTCCGCCTCACTGAATGTAGATGATTTATAGGTGTTTTTTACCCATTTTTCAAAACTTGGCAAATCATCGGGATGCACCTGTTTTCTTAATTCGGCATTGGTTGAAATGTGGTTTTGAACTGCGTGGTTTTTTAAAAGGGTAATAAATTTGTGGGAAAAACTTATGGAATCCGTAATAAAATCCCATTCAAACATAATATCGTTGCTTTGCTCCACTATAAGGCGGTAGCGTTCTTCACTTAAGCGTAATTCTTCACGGCTTTTTCTTTCGGATTCTATTACTTTTTCCAGCTCTGCTATTTTTTCTTCCACGGCGTGTTGCAGTGCTTGGGTGCGTTCTAATTCTTGGGTTACATCTTGGTAGGCATATATCCCCACTGGGCGACCGCCGTTATCTATAACGCAGGAAGCACGACCTTTTATGGTGATTGTTTTTCCATCTTTACGCAGTGCACGGGTTTGAAATTCCAAGGGTTTCCCTGTTTCAATCAATTTTTTTATATTGGTATTTACTTTATCAACATCATCGGGGTGGGTAAAAGCGGTGATTTTGTTGTTAAATTTTTCCCTGAATTCTTGGCGAGAATAGCCAATGTATTCCAAGGCTTTATCGTTAACATATTGCACCGTGCCATCGCCATCTAAATAGCCTTTCATCAATGCCATATCAATGTTTTTTCCCAAGGTATAAAGCTCCCAATTATCCATTTGAAATTCTTGGGGAATTGCTTCCCAAGAGGATTGATTATTCAGGGATAATGTTTTTTTCATAGCTGTTTCAAAGTTTGCAACCCTTGGGTTTTCTTTAACAAATTTTAAATAGTTTTGGATGGGCATGGGCTTGGCGTAAAAATAACCCTGACCCAAATCACAACTGAGCTTTTTTAAAAAATCCACTTGTTCTTGGGTTTCTACCCCTTCCATAACCGATGCCAGCTGCAAGGATTTTATCAGCTCCACTACTTTTGCAATGATAATGCGGCCTTTTTCGGAATTGGTTGAGGAATCCAAAAAGTTTTTATCTATTTTTATAATATCCAATGGTACATTTTTTAAATAATTTAAAGAGGAATAGGCACTGCCAAAATCATCTAAGGTTACTTTAAAGCCCAAGTATTTTAAGGCTCCGGCTATTTCCACCAAGGCTTCAAAATCGCTTAAAAAAATGTTTTCGGTAAACTCTATTTCAATTAGTTTTGTGGATACCTTGTGTTTTTTTACTATATTAAATACGTCCTCGGCAAAGTGGGGGTTGCGTATGTGTACTTTGGAAAAATTTACGGAAATAGGTAAGGGTGAGATGTTGTTGTTTGGTGCGTTTTTTAAAAATAGGCAGGCTTCTTCCAGCATAAAGAAATCCACCTCTGTAATAAAGCCGTTTTGCTCTAAAATTGGTATAAATTGGTCGGGATAAATCATCCCATATGTTTTGCTGTTCCACCTTACCAAAGCTTCGGCACCCACTATTTCGTTGGTTTTTATTAAAATTTTGGGCTGTAAATACATTTCAAAATCGTGATTTTTTAAAGCGGATTCCATGTTTAGGGTTATGGCTTTTTGCCACTTTAATTTGGCACTGAGTTTTTCATCATAAATTAAAAAAGTGGCTATATGGTTGCCTTTTGCCTGTTTTCTGGCAAAATTTGCCTTATCTAAAAGTGAAGCTATGCTCTCTACATATTCATTGGCATAAACAATGCCGCCACTGGAAACCAAATTGTAATGGGTGGGTAAAATATCCAATAAAAGTTCCTTAACATTGCACATTTGCTCCAAACGATTGATTAAGGTTTCCTCTTTATTATCCCAAAGCAAAAAGGTAAAATGGTCTGCATGAAACCGAGAAAAAAGTTCATCTTTTTCTAAATATTTGGAAAAATGGAGTGTTATACGTTGCAAAACTTCATTTCCTATGTCGTAACTGAATAGGTCGTTAATAAAATTAAAATTATCAAAATCAAGGGATATTAGGGCAAGTTTTTTATCTTCCTTATTATTACAATTTTCTATTTTTTCTTTAGCTTGTGAAGAAAAATCATCGGAATTAAGATAATGTGATAAAAAACCCTGATACTTAGACATAAAAGCTCCTTTTAATTAATATTTTAGTTACAATATAAGATAAGATAACATAAAATAAAATATTATCTTAGGCTGTTGATAAAGTCTGATATTCGGTAAAATACCTTCTCATCCACTGCTTATGTACATTTAGGTACACTGCACAGTTGCTGCTCAGGAAGATTTACCCAATCTAAGGCTTTTTTAATAGTCTGACATCTTGGCAAAAACTATGTTTTTTGTCAATCTGAGATAAGATATTATCTATGTTATTTTTAGTTTCAAAAATAGTACACTACATTTAATATACTATAAAAATAATAATAAGTCGAGGGATTTTTCATAAAGGGTAAATATTTTACATAACTTGCATGGAAAATGTAAAATTTTGTAAAATTTGCAATTTAAAGTTTATTGGTTTTTGATTTAACGTTTTCCACAGCGATATTAAAAAAATCTTCGGCTGTGATTTTACGGCTTTGCGTGTTAATGGTTGAAAGAGCAATGGCTTTTTCTATATCTTCCTTAACTTTTGCTACGGAAACCCCGTTTTTTTTTGCTATTTTTTTATATAATTTATTCATTCTCATATTTTAGTGACTCCTTATTTTTTAGTATCTGTGTTACGGTTATTAGCGGTTATTTATTATATTGTAGCTTCTAAAAGAATATAAGTCAATGTATTCTTCTTCTTTTGGCGGTCAATAATAGCATTAGCTTATTCTATAATTAGATAAAGGAGGTATTTTTATGGATGAGAATTTTATTTGCCAACGCATAACAGAGCTGAGAATAGAAAAAAATATATCCGAACGTCAAATGAGTTTGGATTTAGGACATAGCCCCGGCTATATAAACGGCATTACCTCGGGTAGAAAAATGCCTTCGGTGAATGAGCTTTTATATATTTGTGATTATTTGGCTATTGAACCAAGTGAATTTTTCAATGTTGCAAAGGAAACAACCTTGCTGCAACAAGAAGTTATGGCTAAAACTTACCAATTATCTGGGGAGGATACAGCCTTAATCCTAAGTTTTATTAACAGATTACAGGAAAAAAAATAATTTTTCAGCAATAAACAAAGCTGCCACACCGTTTTAACTACGGTGTGGCAGCTTGATGGGTTTTTATATTATAAGCTGTTTTACTAAGCCAATTATAACTATGTAGGTAAAAACACAAAAAAAGATAAGGGGCTGCTTGAAGTTTTTCAGGCAGTTCCTTATCTTTTTTCTTGTGATAAAGGGTTGTTTTTATAAAAACAGTTCGTTCTTTTGGGTTACATTTGCCAATGGCCCAAGTTTTTCTTCCATCATAGCTTGGATTTGGGGTGGCAGTGCCCTTGCTTTGGTGTGGCATTGCACCACGCAACGCATACAGAGGATACATTTATCGGGATTTGTGGCTTTTAGGTTTTCTTTATCTATGGCTTGGGTGGGGCAATTTTTGGCACAGCGTCCGCATTCATCGCAATCGGCGGATACCAACGGGGTTACGGGTAGGGGTTGCCATGGTTTATATGGGCTGTTCCCGGGAACTTCTACCTTTGCATTGGGGTCTTTGCTAAGCTTTACTAAAATTTTGGCGGCAAATTCTGCCATTTCCTGTTGGTCTTTTTCATTGGGTCTGCCCTGAGCTACGGTGTGAACCATGGAGTGCTCTGCAATCACCGCTGTGGCGGCTTTTACGGTGAAGCCTTGGGCCTCTGCGGAATCCTTCAGCTCCAATAAGGCATCATCGTAGGCACGGTTGCCATACACAGCCATAATAATGGCAGTTGCACCATTGCCTTGATATTCCTTTAATTTTTCAGCGGTAAAGGGTGGGATTCTACCGGCAAAAACAGGTAGAGCAAAAAGTACGGTATCATCTTTTGTGAATGTATATTTAGCTTTAGGCGGCTTGGATAAATCTATTTCCTCAATATTTTCTCCCAAGGATTTCCCTAAGGAAAGTGCTCCAGCCTTGGTGCCCCCTGTGGGACTAAAGTGCATTACATATAAATTTTTTAACATAGCTATTCCTCCTAAAATTATATATTTTAAAATCGCCTTGGGCTTGGGGATAAAGTTTAATAACAGAAAACCGAACCTTGATTACAACGGTAGTTTCTGTTTTGTGGCATTTAGCTGTTTAAAGCATTTAGACGCTAAAATCCATTAGCCAAAATTCCTTATCCCACAGCCAAGTTTATTTTATCTACAAATTAAGCCGCTTTTTTAAGTGGTTAAAGCAGTTTTTCTTCAATTAAACAGGCAAGTTTTTTGGCGGCTTTTTCGTTGAGATGCACACTGTCTGTGGTGGCATTTAGCTGCCTACTTTTGGAAATAAACATGGAAAAAGGTAAAATAGAGGTAGATATCACATCCAGCATATTAAAGAAATTGGTTTTGCCAAAAAAATAAGTTGCCTTATTTTTGCCGATTAAAGCTTTTTCCAATTCTCTGAAATCCACATAGTCAATATGATATTTTTGGGCTAATTCTTTGATGGCATCATCATATTTTTCCATGGTTGGATTTATTTCCACAGCTGTGGTTTCGATAAAGGGCAAGCCGATAATGCCTATTTGTTTTTGATTTTTTAAAAGCAGTACCAGGAGTTTTTCATATTTATCTTGAAAATCCCCAATATTTTCACAGGGCACACAGCCCAGAACTTTTGCTTTTATTTTTACCACAGTGCGCCAACACCAAGAATGGTTTTTTAAAACAGGCAGCAGCACATCGTTGGTGCCTATTTCAATTATATATTTTTCAATATTTCCCTTGGTGTCTTTTTTTAGCAGTTTTTTGGTTCTTTTGGTGAGGCCAATAAGGGTATCGCCCCCTAAGCCTTTGTTTATTAAATTGGATTTATCTGTTAAAAACCGCCAAAAGCCCACTCCGGGCAGTCCTTCTGTTAAGCTATCCCCCATAAAAACTGTTTTCACTTTTATGCCATCCTCATATTATTTTTGTTGTAATTATATTCTTTATAAGCCTATTATAGCATAAAAAAATAAGGTTGGGCAATTTTACTAATCCAACCCATATTAACCAGGAGATTAGATAGAAAATAGGTACATAAGCAGTGGATGTTCAGGGGGTTTTGTCGAATTTAAGGCTTTCTTAACAGTCTGACAATCTAAGCTCCTTGCCAATGCAAACAGCTAAAATAAAAGGTATATAAATTATTTTATTATTAGTATAAAAAAAGTTAGGTTAAGGCAAATGTAAAAGTACACCTGCTTTAACCTAACTTTTTTGTGTCATGGTGAGCAATAGTTATAGTATTGAGGGTTACTTTCCCACAGCTTTAAAACAGATGGAATATCATAATCCATTAGCTTTGCTGTAATTTTTCTTGGGTGCTTCGTCAATAAAAGCTATCCTCTGATTTTATTGGGAGGGTTTGAACTATCACATTGTAAATGCGATTATGGAAAATACTTTTACTGCACTCCACCATCGACCATGTGACGGACTTTAGGCAAATTGCCGCTTAGGGCGTGATGACAACGCCACCCTTGTAGTGGACTCCAAGGTGGTTTATTTTGCCAAGGTGCTCAAAAAAGACGAAATAAATTCTCTTTTACTCTAAGGTATCCTTGTGTATCAATGGTTTGCGGTAGCATCGGATGAAGAAAATCCCCGCACAAATCAGTGCGAATAAAATACCGATGGGATAGGCAATGCTTCCCG
>JAVXOZ010000037.1:0-17383 GCA_036644995.1 Clostridiales bacterium
TGTACATAAGCAGTGGGCGGGAAGGGATTTTGCCGAATATCAGACTTTATCAAAATCCTGCCCTTAGGTTTTTACATAGTAATCTCATTACACAACTATACCCTTACGCTTTTACCTTGTTACATTACATTATTACAGGATTACAGGATTACAGGGTTGCTGGGTTATCGGGTTATCGGGTTGCTGGGTTACTGGGTTACTGGGTTACCGAGTTACCGAGTTACCGAGTTACCGAGTTACCGAGTTACCGAGTTACCGAATTACCGAGTTACCGAGTTACCGAGTTACCGAGTTACCGAGTTACCGGGTTGCTGGGTTACTGGGTTACTGGGTTACCGAGTTACCGAGTTACCGAGTTACCGAGTTACTGAATTACCGAGTTACTGGGTTACTGGGTTACCGAGTTACCGAATTACCGAATTACCGGGTTACGGGTTACCGATTACAGGGTTAACATAATTACATGGATAAGCTAAAGCAATTATTTTACACCTTTATAAAAAAGAGGAAAATATCGCCATTCAAAAAACCGAGATACTAAGGTATCTCGGTTCATTCGTTTTCACGAAGTTAGATGGCTCTTTTGACTTTATTGGAGCGCAAGCATCTTGTGCACACATGAAGTCTTTTAGGGGTGCCGTCGACAATCACTCTAACTTTTTGGAGATTAGGTTTCCAAGATCTTTTGGTGCGAATATGGGAGTGACTGACATTCATTCCGGTGGTTGTTGCCTTACCGCAAATCTGACATACCGCCATGTTGACACCTCCTCTACTGTTAATATTGCCCTAAGGGCTACCAAACTATTTTAACAAATGTTTACGCATTTTGCAAGTGTTTTTTTAAATTCTTTTAAAGTTTATTGTAAAATACTGTATTTTGGCTGGATTTTCAAAAAAACAGCACCTATTTATGATATTTTCTGACCACTTATTATGGAAATATATTCTTCATCTGTCATTTTGGGTCCAATGCCAAAGCGAGTAAGCTGAAAACGGTTGTTTGCTTTAGTAACATATTGATTGCGAATAACAAAAGCCGCAGAATATCCCATATCTTTGGCGGTTTTTTCCAATAAGGAATTTAACCTGCCATAAGGATAAACAAAGAAAGGATTATCAATACCCAATCTTTCTTTTAAAATAGTTTTAGATTGCATAAAATCATCTTTAACACGATTTACATATTCACTTTCCGATTCTGCCCTGCCCAAATCATTACGCATTGCAGGCCGTATTAAAAAGTACCCCACATCAGAGCTATAATTTCCCTCAGCAACATGACCATCATAAGTATGAGAGCCTATTTCAATATAGCCGCTATCCTGCATTTCTTTTAATTGAGCAAAAGATAAATGGGGTAAATGTGAATCATTATAATTGGGAATGTCAGATTTTTTTACGGAATCACTCAACACCGCAGCAATATTTGCCTTTAAACCCAGTTGTTTTAAAATAGGGAATGCCAAAGTATAATTATTTTCATAGCCATCATCAAAAATCAGCACCACACTTTTTTCCGGAGGTAATACATCACAATCAATATAGGAAATAAAATCAGAAACCAATAAAGTGTTATAACCATTATTTTTTAAATATTCCATTTGGCGTTTAAATTGACCAATACCCATAATTGCATCATTACCATAATATTTCCCCGCCGATGAAACATCATCATCTTTTTCTGCTATATAATGATACATTAAAATCGGTATTTTAACGGCACCAACATAAGGTGCTCCGCTAATTGTAATTTTTTTGGTTACAGCAGTAGACCACAAGCCTCTGCTATCTTTAACCATCAGTGAAATATCATAATTTCCAGCAGTAAAATATTTTTCCTGACGATTTTTCCATTTATATTCCACAATGGAATCACCATCACTGTCCCCAACAGCCATGGCATATTCAATTTTTTCACCTATGGCATAATTGGTTTTAGATGTTACAAAACCCGCAACAGGGGCATGGTTTTGGGATTCATCGGAAAAAACATCCAACCGCCAAGTATCCTCGGTGTAATTTTTTTGAAAACCCAATAAATTGGCGATATCAGAAACCGGCACATAAAGATTTTCACCCTGATAATAAGGAACCGAAGATAACGGCTTAACCTCTGTACCAACTTGAACCTCGCTGGTATTTGGTATTATAGTCAATTTCTTTTTACCTTTGGAAACCACAACATTATTACCGGTTTTCTCTTTGGAAACATCCAATTTCAAAATTTGGGCAACACCGTCCAATGGTGCCATTAATTGATTATCCCGCATTACCGCATTACCTTTTAAATCCACGGCATTATCACCTTTAGTAGAAACAATGTGTCCCGAAGAACTCCCAAGGACAAAATAACCATGCTTTTGTTCTTTTTCAGATTTAATGGTAATAGTTTGAGCAGTTTTGTTATTATCCGCCCAAATATTATAAGCAAAATAGCCCCCTACTACAATGGCCGCCACAAATAAAATAGCCAAAACCATCATAAGGATATTGCGTTTTACCAACCTTTTAGCTTTATTTTTGGTTACTGCTTTTTCATGGGTATTCTGTTTTTTTATTTTAGAATCATCAACATTTTTTTGAAACTTAGGTTCTTCTTTTTCTTTAGAATTTTCAATATGAGCAACCGGAGATTTCGGATGAAAATCACTCCCTGTTGCTTTTTCCTTGCGGCGTTGATAATCTTCTCTATTGCTTTTAACCAAAATACACCTTCCCAAAAAACATTATTCTTGTCTTATTGCTGCAAGTGGGCTAATTTTAACAGCACGATTGGCAGGGGAAAATCCTGAAATCAAACCCACACCCACAGAAAAGCCCATCCCCAATAAAATCAACCATACAGGTATTATAGATATCTTCATGGATAAGGCACCGCCGCCCATCATGGCAACCACGGAATTAACCACAAAGGATATTATATAGCTAAATATTATGCCCAAAACTCCCCCAATAAACCCAATACTCCCTGCTTCCACCAAAAACATGGCTCTAATATCGTTTAAGGAGCAACCAAGTACCTTCATAACCCCAATTTCTCGGGTTCTTTCATAAATGGACATAATCATAGTATTGGTGATTCCCAAGGCTGCCACAAAAAGCGAAATAGCACCTAAACCACCCAGTACCAACTGGATAAGATTCGCCTGCTTTGCCATGGCATCACGGAATTGTTGAGCACTCTCGGTTTGGTAGCCCATAGCCTTAATTTCGCTTTCGGCTTGTGCCACATTATCCATGGTGTCTACTTTTATCTTTACTATATCATATTTATTGCCGGGAGATTGTATGCCATTCATGGCATTAAATTCTTTTTGTAATTGCTGCCCCAGTTCCAATGGGATAATCACACCCCAAGCCGCACCTTCTTTGGCATAATCTTCTTTAAGCAATCCCAAAGGGGATAAGGCTTGACTTTGACCAAGGGAAGGCTTATCCGGCTCTGAGGATGAATTATTACCTGTATTGTCGGTTCCTGTGTCCGAACCGCCGGAATTGGAATTGGTATCATTGGTAGATGTTGAGCTTTGGCCTGTACCCTCACCTTGACCCTGAGTATTTGCTGTGCTGTTATTAATTGGGGCAATGGTCAACTGCTCCGTCATCACATTTATAGGTGGCGGATCAGTATAATGACCTTTATCATCGGTGGGATAATCCGGCATTACATTGGTATTGGAGTCCACAAATTGCCAAGGAGCCGCATAACCAAAATATATGCCATTATTGGGTGCACCGGATTCCATTAAAGCACCTTCAGTGGTTTTATAGCCGAACTCTTTCATAGTGGAAAGATCCATAGCAATAACCTGGCTCCTATAAGTATACCGCCCCGCAGCGATTTCTGCAACATCCATTAAGCTCATAATTGGTGAAACTACTTGCACATTTTCAATTTTTGAGAATTTTTTTATCGCTTTATCGTCCAAAACCACTTTTTTGCCACTTTTAACATCTGAGGGAACATTTACCATAATTGATGTAACATCCATGTAGGTAGCCATTTCCGCCTCAAAATTTTGGTTAAGCCCCACACCCAAAGACATCATTACAACTATGGAACAAGTGCCTATAACCACACCCAGCACCGTTAAAATGGTTCTGACTTTTCTGCGAAAAAGATTTCTGAAACACATGGTCAGTAGGTCTATTATCCTCATTTTTTATCATCCTCTGCACTATTGGAGGTTTCATCTTCTGCAACTATTTCATTTTTGGTATCTTCTAAATCAACGGAGTTTTCTTCAATATCTTTATTTTCTTCAATGTCGTCATTTTCTTCAATATCGTCATCTTCGTCGTCCCAAGAATACTCTTCATCTCTGGCTTTTTTCTTTTTTCTTTTATTCAAGAAAATCACAAGTCCGGTACCAAGAATCAGAACCACTACAATTATAGAGCCCCACATCAGAAAACCACTACCGCCTTTTTCTGCCCCTTCTTCGGAATCAGTGGCAGGAGGCAAAGGCTTTTCCACATTTACCGTAAAAACTTGTTCCGCTGTGTGAACATTGGCATGTTGGTCTTCATATGCCACCTCAAATTTCATGTTTTTCACACCGGATGAACCAAAGGTTACAGGTAAATAACTGCTGCCGGACATTTGAGTTGAGGGATTTACAGTACCTAAATATGCTGTGGCAACCAATTCATTATTATCGGCATTGTAAAGGGATATTTGGGTATTAAGAATTTTCGCAAAACCTGCATTTAAAAATTCATATTCCACATTATTTTCTTCATCTTGCATCACAGGTTCATTTTCTACCCCAATGGCGGCTTTTAAAATTTTCACCCGTTCTGCCTGAACCACAGGGATGTTAATGCTAACCTCGGAACTGCCTGTATATTTTTGACCACTATCATAATATTCATAATTAATACTAAACCCTATGGGATAAGAACCCGGAGTTGTTTCCACAGAGGAAGTAAACTGGCTTTTATGCTCTATTGCACCTTTGGCACTGATTTTTTCCGCATAATAAGTATTGGAATCCTTGGTCAATGAAAATTGATCGCCACCATTGGTTTTTACCACCACATTTTGAACGGATAAATTTCTATTGGTATTGTATAAAGTATAGGTTAGTGTAAAGGTTTTACCTGCTGTTACAGTATCGCCACCGCAGCTAAATTTACTAACTATTACATTGGGGCTTAAGGAATTCCCCGAAGCTTGAGGTCCCTGCTCTGTGGTAGGTGGTGTTTGGGTAGATTGATTTTCTTTATCCGCTGCCAGCACAGGCATGGCACCCAACATTATTAATATTAAAGCCACGGATAATACATTTAAAAGTTTTTTCATGTGTTTTTCTCCTCGGATTCATCTATTTTATTAAAATTTTAAAAAAGAGGTATCCTCGGCAGCGGATTGTCATGAAATTTTTACAACTGCCGAGGAATACTTGTGATAACATAACTTGGTAAAACATAATTTAATAATGATGTTTTAGATTGTCAAAAAACATAGTTTTTTGGCAAGATCACAGGCTGTTAAGAAAGCCTTAGATTCGGTAAAACTCCCTGAGCAGCCACTGTGCAGTGTACTTAGATGTACATAAGCAGTGGGTGAGAAGGGATTTTGCCCAATATCAGACTTTATGTACAGACTGAAACATAATTTAATAATTATGTTTATGGTTTAATACGGAGTTTATATTTAAAAAAGTGAACCCCAACAACGGGATTGTCATGAAATTTGATACAGCTGTTGGGGTTATCTGAGATAACTTATACTGCGGAAATATTTTTTTCCACCTTGACATCGCTGTCTATTTTGCCATCTATCAAGTGAATTATCCTATCGGAATAATCGGCAATTTCAGGATCGTGGGTAACAATTATTAAAGTTTGGTTATGCTTTTTTGCCATATCCACCATTAGTTCCATAACCTCAACTGTGGTTTTAGAATCAAGATTTCCTGTGGGTTCATCGGCAAAAACCAGCTTGGGGTGGTGCACAAAGGCACGGGCTATACCCACACGCTGTTGCTGGCCACCGCTCATTTCACCGGGAGTATGATTCACTCGGTTTTCTAAATTTACGGCTTTTAGCATGGCAATAGCTTCTTTTTCACGCTGCTTTTTCTCCATACCCCTAAATTCCAAAGGCATAGCCACATTTGCCCAAGCAGGTAAACCCGCCATTAAATTATAGGACTGAAAAACAAAACCAACGTTTTCTCGTCGAAAATTCGTAAGCTGAGTTTCACTCATTTTATGGATGGGATATTTACCGATAAATATCTCACCTTTGGTGGGAGGTTCCAATCCTGCCAGCATATTAAGGAGGGTACTTTTACCCGAACCCGAAGTTCCCAATATACAGCAGATTTCCCCTTTTTCAATGGTGATGGTAATGCCGTTTAAGGCTTTTACAATCTCCTGACCCACTTTGTATATTTTTTTTACATTTTTAAGTTCTATAAGTTTTGTCATCTCATTTATTCCAATTCACCAAATTATAACGCCAAGCTGTAAATTCTAAATTATTCACAGGCATAGCACCGATTAAAGTGTAATTATAAACATCGTCTTTTACGGTAAAATAGTTGTAAGTAAGCTGATAGTCGGAAAATGTATTATCAATCACATCGGCAAATTCTTTTTGCGTTAAATCATATTCTGTACCCACTATAGCCTTTACTTCCATAAATTTAGTAATTTTTGAAATATTGGCAACATTTAAAGTGCCATATGTTTCAATATCATAACCAAGTTTTTTAAGTAAATTTAAAGTATTGGTGTAGGATTTGAAAATAGGTGCTGTCATATTTATATCCGTAGAATTTCCGGGATTTTCATCGCCATTAAATTGAATAACCCCAACAACGGTTTCGTCCCCCATTGCCTCTACATTTAAGCCTTGGATATCTTTTTTATATGCTGTGATTAATTTTCTTTGACTGCCAAGGGAATCCTTGTAAATTGAATACATAGTATCGGCATAGGTAACAGAATCAATATGTATATCTTTATCATTTAAGTATTGAGTGGCTTTTTGCCGATATTCTTCAGAATTTATTAATGTTTTTACATCTTTAACTGTTTCAACTTTATTGATTATGGGATAATTGCGAGTTACTGTTTTGCCGTTATTTAAAATATAACTTACCACTGCATAAGTTTCATACTTAGTTTTATTGTTAACAAAATTAGTGATGGTTTCTTCCTTTAATTTACCTTTTGTATCATACCTGGGTTCCGGCCGTACTTGCTTATTTACCTCTATTTTTTTTGCATTATCAGCACCATTTTGAGCTATGTTTATAATGGCTTTGATATTCTCTTTTTCCTGTAAGTAACTATTTCCATTAAAGGTATTTAATCCATAATCTTTGGCACTGCCGTAATAACCATCACCATACATGGATAAGCCGCCTATTTTAATGTTCGCTTCCGCCACATCATCTATATTGGGTACATAAGAATCGTAACCGCCCAAATCCAAGGCAAAGGCACCAAATATGCACCCCACCACCGCTAAGGAAGCCACCAAACTCAGCCAATGAGTTTTTATAGCTTTAACATCAAAGGCAAAAATCATTTCCAATAATCGGCTAATAAGCACCGCACCAATTATAGCACCAAAGAATAACCAAAAGCTTAAAGGATTATCATCCCCACTTATTGTATAAAATAACAGTGCAAAACCAACAGAACCCAATATTATCAAGGGATATTTAACCAAAGGTTTAAACCAAGAAAAAGCAATGGCTTTACCAGCAGATTCACCTTGACGTTTAGTGTAAAGCCAAGCCGCAGCCATGAGTACAACCAAGGCAACAGCCAAACGAATTACCGCATAACCCCAACCCACACTATCTCCATCGGGATAATTCATAAAATAATAGAATATGGGTAAAATTTTGAATATTACCTCTTGTAACCATAAAAAAGCACCATCGTATGTTTTAAAAAACAAGGACATTAAACCCTGTAATTCAATTACCGCAACAGGAAAAACCATAAGACCATATAGTGATACACAACCCTGAACAATAATATTGCCTGTTAAAACAGCGGCTAAAACTGTAAAGGTGTATACACTGATAAAGAAAATTAAAGGATAAACCAAACCTTTAAGTACTTGAAAAAACTCCAAATACTGTAAATCACCAAAGGCAACCACCACACCTACGCTGGCACCAAAGAAGATAATAAAAGGAACAACCACGGATAAAAGACCTGCAAAATAATTTACAAAAAACAGATTTCTACCGGAAATAGGCAAACTGTGGAAAAAATCTACTTGCTTTTTATCATGTAGATAGGAGAAAAAAACAAGTCCAACCACTAAACCCGCAATTACTGCAAGGATGCCCAATAACACATTGGTACCGGAAAAATAATTTTGAACCGTGGAAGATAAGCCAATAATATAATCATTTTTTTGAGGATATACAGCACGATGAGCATTTTGAAGTCCCATGCTTATTCCCACAGGCATTGCCAAGAAAAAGCAAACCGAAGTCACAATAATAACCCATATTTTCTTTTTTATAGCATCTAATATCAAAGATGGATTACTGGATAAGCTTTTTGATGTCATAGCCTTTTACCTCCGTTTCACTAATAAATATTTCTTCTAAGGAAAGTGGTAAGCTTTCCAAAAATAGGGGGTTTTCTCTTTGTAAAGTTGCCATTATTTCTTTTTCATCCCCACGTGCCACCAAAGTATATAATGAGCCACGCCTCTGCATTTGCAATATTTCCATATCGGCAAAATGTTCTTTTTCTAAACTTTTATCAAAAATACCTTGTATTTTATGGATAGTGGTTTTCATATCGTCCAAATCTTTGGAAAACAAAACCCCACCTTTGTGCAGCAAACCAATATGGTCACTTATATCTTCTAATTCACGCAGATTATGGGAAGCAATAACCACGGTAAAATCACGCTCAGACAAGGTAGCCGCAAAAAGACTTTTTACACCTTGACGCATTACCGGGTCCAGCCCATCAAAGGTTTCATCGCAAAATATATATTTAGTTTGGGCAGATAATCCCAAGATAATACTTAATTGTTTTTTCATACCCTTGGAAAATCCATTGATTTTTCTATTGGCTTCCAACTTGAAATTATCTAAAAGATGTAAAAACATTGTTTTATCAAATTTGGGGTAAAAACCATTGTAATAATCACCCATTTCTTTAGGGGTAATGTTGGGGAAAAAGTAGGCATCATCAGGAATGAAAAATAAATCTTTTTTAACTTCCACATTATCGTAAACCCCGGTGCCATCCAACAATATGCTCCCCTCTGTGGGCTGTAAAACCCCGGATAGCAAACGCATTAAGGTGGATTTACCCGCACCGTTAGTGCCCACTAAGCCATAAATGCCATTATCATTAATTTCTAAATTTATTTTGTTTAAGGCTTTTATATCATCAAAATTTTTCGTTACATCAGTAATGTTAATCATTTTTTATTACATCCCCCTTACCGTGGTAATAGCCATCAACCCATTCCACAAACTCTGTTTCCTCCACACCCAACATTTTTGCAGAAGCTACCAGTAGCTTTAAATCTTTATGTAATGTTTCTTTTTTTTCAGAAGTTAACATAATTTGATTATCACTGATAAAGGAGCCTTTCCCCTGTATGCTGTATGTAGTGCCTTTTTTTTCAAGCTCTAAATACGCTCGCTGTATGGTGTTGGGATTTAAGGATAATTCCATTGCCAAGTTACGCACAGAGGGTAACTGTTCCTGAGGTTTTAGCACTCCTTTAATGGCAAGGTCCTCAATGCCTTCTATAACTTGGAGATAAATTGGACGTTTATCTCTTAAATCTATGGTAATCATAGGAATCCTCCTTCATCTGTATTAACCATATTAATTGTATTATGTGTATTAGTACAGATGAATTATAACAAGCTTTTCACTTTCTGTCAAGATATATTTTTTTTCATCATTATCTCCTATGGAAATAGGTCAATTAATATGGCATAATTTAACTACCACCCAGATAAACCATGGTTTATCTACGAAAAAAAACAGTCTGAAACCAAAAAAATCTGATATTTTTTCAGAAAGGAAATGAAAATGAAAAAAAATATTGTTTTACTTTTATTAACTTTAACAACCTGTGTACTACTTGTAGGGTGTAACACCCAAAATATGGACAAGTCCTCAAAAAACCAAGAAACCAGTTTTACCGCAGGCACAGAAATAGATAGTAACCAACTTTTAGGTTATAGCTCTATGCTGCATTATACCGATTCTGAAGCCATTGATGCCATGGGTGAAGGCGAGGCAACCTATCAAAACAATGCCACCGCAGATGTTATATCCGCCAGACTCTACCAAAATAATGTTTTGGGATTTACCGCAGAAACAGTTTTGGTTTATGGCGGCAGAGATAACCCCACAGTAAATGAAATTTTAATAACATTTGCCGGTGCAGCCTTTGGAGATGTGGTGGATGCCATAAGCCAACAACTGGGAGATGCCACTACTTTTAAAGATGACAAAAACGGCAATGCCGAAGCACAATGGCAGCATAAAAACACAGTTTTTAATTTAACAACCTATAACCACAAAGTAATGCTGGGAATATGGGAAGATACCACATCGGAAAAACACTAATTTTCATAAATCTACGCAATATTATATCATCCTATTATTTGACAGTATGTTACAATTTTATTATACTATTATAATATATCGTGATTTTCAAATTGTAACGAAAAAAGTCTTATAAGTAGGTAGGGTTAAAATGTTAGCAACTGTTGTAAACTGTATTGTCATAATAATATGCGGACTTTTAGGTACATTTTTTAAAAAATATATTAATGAAAAATACACCGCCGCCATACTCACGGGTCTTGCCATTGTGGTTTTTACCATCGGTATGAGCTATGCCCTGAAAACCACAGATACCATCGGCGTTATCATCTGCATAATTTTAGGTATCCTCATTGGAGAATTTTGTAAAATTGAAGACCGATTGGAAAAATTAGGGGAAATTTTAAAAAAGAAATTAATTCCCCCTTCACATCAAAGCAGCACCTTTGTGCAAAGCTTTGTCACCGGTTCACTGCTGTTTTGCATAGGCTCCATGGCGATTATAGGCTCTATGGAAGCAGGAATAAACGGCGACCCCACCATTATATTTTCAAAATCCATAATTGATGGCATAGCTGCCATATCCTTTGCCATAACCTTAGGTGTTGGGGTAGTGTTTGCGGGATTCAGCGTTTTAATATACCAAGGAGCTTTAACAATTTTGGCAGTGCAGGTAGCACCCTATTTATCCACATCCATAGTTACCCAAATGTCTGCGGTTGGGGGCATTTTAATGATAGGCATTGCCATTAATATGTTGGATTTAAAAAAAATATCCGTGGGGAATATGCTGCCTGCCATTTTTTTACCCCTATTATATCACCCCATATCAACATGGCTGATAAATTTGTTTTAAAAAATATAAATAAAAAAACCATCGTTTCGGACGTGTAAAACATCCATAAACGATGGTTTTTTAATTTATAGGTTATTTTAAATCTCCGTAGGCTTTAAATCCATAGGCACTTTCAGCATTTCGCACCGCATTATTAATGGCTTTTGCCATTACATCCGCAGCTAAACTCCCCACTACATCTACCATGGTTTCCACCTCACCATGAGCCATGGCAAAAATTGTATCCCCATCCGCAGGTGTATGCACAGGGTAAATGGCTCTGGCATAGCCATTATGAGCCATAGATGCCACCTTGGAGCACTGAGACTTGGTTAGCTTGGCATTGGTGATTATACAGCCAACAGTGGTGTTGCCTTTAAAAACATTAAAGCTTTGCATAGCCAAGGCATAAATAGCCTCTTTGGTGGATATTATGGCGGTTTCATCTTCACTCAACAATCCTGCCATAAATTCACCGTTTTCCACATCCACTATATTACCCAAGGCATTCACCGCCACAATAGCACCAACTTTTAACGCATCTACCTCCACGGCGTAAAACCCTAAACCGGATTTCATAGCACGTTCCGGTCCGAATAATTTACCCACAGTTCCGCCGCACCCTGCCCCAAAATTACCTTGGGCAGGATTATTTTTTTCGGCATTTTCCAAGGCTTCATAACCCATAGCCTTATCGGGGCGGCATTTAAAATCTCCAACTACCAAATCAAAAATGCAGGCAGAAGGCACAATAGGTACCTTGGTAATTCCCACATCAAAGCCGATGCCGTGTTCCTCTAAATACTCCATAGCACCATCTGCCGCCGCCAAACCAAAGGCACTGCCCCCGGAAAGCATAACACAGTGGACTTGTTCCACAGTATTTATGGGGTTTAACAGTGTGGTTTCTCTGGTTGCTGGGGAGCCACCACGAGAATCCATACCGGCATATGCTCCTTTGGGGCAAACAACGGCTGTGCAACCTGTGCCGCCTTCCTTATTCTCCGCATTGCCTATTTGAAAACCCGGTATTTCATTTATCTTGATTTCTTTCATATTAAACCCTCTTTCTTAGAGTGTACCCATGCCCATTACAACCATGATTAAGGCAATAATTACACCCACCACAGCTTCTCCGCCTAAAAGTCCCGAAGCTACAATTAAACCGCCGCCATTTTTACCCCACTGAGGTTTAACTTTATCCAAAACTAAACGTACCATACCACCAAGGAAAGCAGTGAAGGACAAGTAGAAAGGTAAATAAATCCCTAAGCCCAAAGTCATTACGGGCAAACCTAAAATATATAAAACAGTACCAGCACCAAGTCCCAGCCAAAAAGCAGGTAAATTAGGTATACCACCAACCATGGCAGCAACTACTCCTGCTTGAGGTGCAGGCAATATTTCACTGCCAAAAGCAGAGATGCCATAAGCATTGATTAAAATAAATAAAACACCAATGGATACCACAGAACCTATAACTCCACCGATAACTTCACCCAGCCATTGGGCTTTGGGATTGGATTTTACAATATGACCTGCTTTAAAGTCATTCATAATATCCCCTACCAAGCCACAGGCAACAGCAACCACCGCAGCCACAAAAAATGCCTCTACCTGACCAATGGAAGATGCAGCTTTGGCAGCCAATAAAACTATAACCCCAAAAACCTCCATGGGATTAATTCCCGATTGCCCCACAATTTGTGCAGACATGGAAGTACAAAGCCAAACACCCAATATCGTAATTATACTGGCGATAATACCCATGTGTAAAATAAAGGTTAAGGCAAAAGCCAAAAGTACTAAAACAAAGGGTGCCCAACGTAAATTAATAATTGCATCCCCTCTTTTTTCCTTAGAGAACATGGGGCCAAAAATTGCTTTGGCTTGGGGTAAAATGCCTTTAACAATAATCCCCAAACCTGTGCCTACCATAACCCCCATACCAAGGCTGGATTTTATACCCAAGGCAACATCAAGATTCCACAAGCCTGCGGCTGTTCCGCCCCATACCACACCAATATCTCCGATAAGGGCACCTAAAAACCAAACGCTTAAAAATACAGGGCCAATAAGATACCCCACAGATAGCATCATCGGCGACATATAAATACCCAAAGATATACCGGGAACAGCTATACCTCCTGTTAATAAAGCAGGTATCTTCCCAAAGCCATCTCTGATAATTGTCCACACCGCAGCAAAACCCATGGAGCCAAATAAAAGTGCGGATTTTTTCCCACCTTGGTCCCCAACTATTAAGGTTTCAGCGGCGGCTTGTCCCATGGGATAGGGCAATGCTTTGGTTTCTATAAAGTATTTGCGAATTAAAGCCGTAAATATCAAACCTAAAATAACACCTGAAAGTGAAACCACAACCAAAGGTAAAAACTTAACCACAGCATTGGGGTTAAGCATCCAAATACCGGGAATAGTAAAGGCAATACCCCCTGCCACCATTGCACCTGCAGACATAATAGTATGTGTAACATTAATTTCATTAATATTGGTTTTTCCCATAGCCTTTAGGGAAAACATTGATACAAGGGCAACAAATATAATAGGCCAAGGCAAAGCACCCATTTTTAAAGCCACATACATTGATGATGTGGTAATAATAATTGCACCTAAAATACCAATAAGAATTCCTCTTAAAGTAAATTGTTCCTTAAAACTTTTTGCATACTTAATCTCTTTTTCTGACATCGTGTCCACCTTTTGTTATTTTTTTGTATTATTAATATTTGATAATCAAACTTAAATGTTTGATTATCAAATTTAACCGAATTTGGAAAAAAGATATCATTTTTCACAAATGCTATCTTTTTTAATATTATTTCTTATTTTTTATTATTATCTTCGGTTCCTTGGGTTTTATCTGTTTTATCCGATATTATATCGTGTATAACACCATATTGAACTTCATCTTTTTCATCTTTAACAGCCACCATATCTTCGATTACAACCTCTTTGGATTCATCAAAATCCACATCAACTGATGCTTCCTCCTCGGTGTAACCATTTTGACCACGAATAAGCTCAATTTTTCCTTGCAATTCGGAAATTCTTGATTTATGCTCGTAAACACTGGAACATTCCTCTTGAATAATTTCCGGTACTATGCCTGTTTCCACACAATCTTCATAGATGCTTTTGCCAATTTTGTAATATAAATCTTCAATGGATTTATCCTCAGCACTGATTTTCATTTTTAATTTGCTTACCTCTGCAAATTCAGAACCTTTATTAACTGCCACTTTAAATGCGGATTCTGCACTTTTGGCAGCTTTTACCGCAAAATTAGAGGCACTTTTTGTGAAATCATCAAAAAAACTCATGATGTTTCCTCCTTCAATTTAAGTATAATATAAAAATTATTCTAAGCTAATATCTAAGTCCTATTTTTGCTAAAAGGAATTAAGATAACACTTAATTTTTTTCACTTCAACTTATATATATTTCACATTATGCTTAATTATTACATCTATTATATACTATTATCAGTAATTGTCAAAAATTATTTCATAGATCCCGTATCTAAAAAACGTTGATGCCAAGATAGTGCTTCATTGAGGATATGGGGAGTATGTTGAGGGCCGCTTTTTTGAGCCCTTTTAAAATAATCCCAAAGACCTTCCTTATAATCGGGGTGAGCACAATTTTCAATTATCACTTTTGCCCTCTCTTTAGGGGTAAGCCCCCTTAAATCTGCAAAGCCAAATTCCGTAACAAAAACCGATACGTCGTGCTCTGTGTGGTCCACATGGGAAACCATGGGCACAATGGCAGAAATGCTTCCACCTTTGGCAGTGGAGGGAGTAGCAAAAATGCTCATATAGGCATTGCGGGCAAAATCCCCGGAGCCGCCCAAGCCATTCATTATGGAGCTGCCCATAACGTGGGTAGAATTTATATTACCGTAAATATCCCCCTCAATAGGTGTATTAATGGCAATAACCCCAATACGACGCACCACTTCACAGTGGTTGCTTATTTCCTGAGGACGCAAAACAATATGTTTTTTATATTTTTCAACATCTTTCTGAAATCTTAATAAACCCGTAGGAGATGGGGAAACCGCAGTACCCGAAGCCATGGAAACCTTGCCGCTATCTATCAAATCCAAAACGGATTCCTGTATAACCTCGGTAAAAAATTCCAAGCCCGTATATTTAGACTCAGCCATACCTGCTAAAACAGCATTGGCAACCGCACCCACACCGCTTTGCAACGGCAATAGGTTTTTGGGTAAACGCCCTTTTTTAACTTCAAAATCAAGGAAATCCATTAAATGATTTGCCATACCACGGTAGGTTTCATTCACAGGGTACATCTCTCTGTGGGAATCCTGCAAATCCGTATAAACAATGGCGGCTATTTTATTTTTATCACAAGGGATAGATGTAGTACCTATTCTATCGCCAACTTTACAAATGGGTATTACCCCTCTATTGGGCGGATTTTCCGGCATAAAAATATCGTGCATACCAAAAAATTCCATGGAATTATTGGTATTTATTTCCACAATTACTTTATCCGCCAATTTAATGGCTTGGGGCATAATCCCAACGGAAGTTGCGGGAATAATACCACCATCCTCAGTGATACCCACAGCCTCAACAATGGCAATATCCGGTTTGGGCACAAAGCCGTAGGTCATTTGTTGGGGAAAAATTCCCAAATGAATATCGGCATAATCAATGCGTCCTTCATTTATGGCTTTTCTGGCATCTACATTGGTTTGATAAGGGAATCTATGGGCAATCATATTATTTTTAGACCAAGCACCATCAAGTTCTATACCCGTAGAAGCACCACTGTATAAATTTACTTTAAAATCTTCTCCGCTTTTTTCTACAAGGTCTGCCAAAGCCAATGGCACAGCCTTGGGATAAGAGGAAAGTGTAAATCCACTAACAGCTATTGTCATTCCATTTTTAATTATTAAAGCAGCCTCTTTAGCACTGCAAATTCTATCTTTTAAACTATCACATAAAATACGACCATCCATTGGAATTACTCCTCCTTCAAAAATATCTATAAATTGTAAATAATGTTAACAATTATACATTAAAACGTAACTATTTGCAAACGTTTTTCGTGATTTTTTGCCTTTTTTCTGTGGATAAGAATTTAATTTACACATATATTATACCGTAACAATAAAACTGAGGTGCAAATATGCTGGATATTTCCTTGACAATCGCCCAAGATTTTGACATATTAAGAAACAGTTTCATCAATGCTGTCACAACAATGCAACAGCGTGGCTTACCTGTTACTCTCCATGAAAACCAGGTAAATCACACTACTAATTTTCGCTTTATTTTAGAACTAAACACAGAAGAAAACCACTTTTTACTGCCTATGACCTTGGCATCCTTAATTTCCCAATACCTTATTGACCATCGGGAAAAAGCCATGGCAGAGGATATAATAGCAACATCTTATTGCTTTTTGGATAAAAAAATCACAGAAAAAGCTGTATATTCCTTACTTACCACAGAAAACATACAAACCAAAGAACATAGGCAAAAACTTATTTTTTTCCCATTAATTAATTATTTTTCCAAACATTTACCCAGTGTAAAGTGTAATATTGAAGGTTTTATAAAGTTTAGATTAGAAATATATTACTCTGCACTTAAAGAAGACTTGCTCACGGCAATAGATGAAATTTTGTGGGAAGAAGAAGTTTTGGAATATCAAAAAATGGCTTATAGGGCAATCAAAAAAGAAAAACACCTTAGATTACTATAAATATAACAAAAAAGAAAATTTATAACTTATAACAAACCCCAAACTTCCCAAGTTTTACGCTGGGAGTTTGGGGTAATAATTTCAGTAAGCAACAATTAGCATTTAATTTCACTAATTGCAATAAATACTAACATGCAAAATATCAACATTACTGGGTTTGGGTTTGGGTTTGGGTTTGGGTTTGGGTTTGGGTTTGGGTTTGGGTTTGGGTTT
>JAVXOZ010000038.1:0-17311 GCA_036644995.1 Clostridiales bacterium
CAAGTTCTTAAAATTAAACCACGACCATGTTCAATACGTCATGGAATCCTTAAAAAACACCACCACAAAAATTAAAAATATACGAGCCTATCTCCTAACATCCCTGTTCAACGCAGTTGCCACCATGGGAACATACTATGCCACCCAAGCCAACCACGACCTACACCCGAACTTCTGTACAATTTAAAAAACGCATATGGCATTATTACACGCATTTGCACACCTTTGCAAATAATTAATACACAAAGGTGCAGTGCAGATTGTCAAAAAACAGTCGTTTTTTGATAAGATGACAAGCTTTCGAGAAAGGCTTAGAACGGGGAAAACTCGCCAAGCTGGGGACGTGCAGTGTACCTTGATGTACATAAGCGATCCCAGATTGGAGATTTTACCCAATATCAGACTTTATCCACAGCCTAAAATGCACGAAGGTGCATTGAAACACCTTCGTGCATTGAAAAATCACATCAAAACGGGTAATTGAAATATTTACATTTGGTTTAACCCTTAGATATTTTGTTTAAAATCTTAGAAATTTAGAAACCATTTTGGCGGCTTCAGCACGGGTGGCACTGCCGCTTGGGTCGAAGATATTACCGGGTTTACCACCGATAATTTCGGCTTGCTGCATAGCAGATACTTCTTCTTTTGCCCAATCCGCTATTTGTGCATCATCGTTAAAGGTAAATGCGGCAATGGTTTTAGGCAAGGTTACTTTTTTGTAAACCGCATAGCGTTTTATCATAACTGCCATTTCTTGGCGGCTGATATTTTCACCGGGGGCAAAACCCGCACCTTTGCCCTTTACTATTTTGTGTTTGAATGCCCATTCCACATATTGGGTATACCAAATATTGGCATCTACATCCGCAAAGGAGGTTTTATCCTTATATTGATCCAAATTTTCACCACTGGCTGTGGCTAAAATCTTAGCAAATTCACACCTTTTAATACTACCCTCGGGATCAAACATATTGTTTCCCTTACCGTTGATAATACCACGGGAAGATAAATCCACAACAAAAACGTTATACCAAATACCACAGGGGACATCGTTAAAGGACACCGTGGTGGTAACCGTTAATGCACAGGTAGCTTTAAAGCCGCCATCTGCTGTGGTTGCGGTGATTATGGTTACCCCTGCTTTGCGAGTTGTCACAGCACCACTGGGGTTAATCGTTGCCACTGCGGTATTTGCCGATGACCAAGTTACCTTTTTATCCGTGGCATTTTCCGGCATTACCTTGGCAGATAAAGTAATTTTATCACCTAATTTAACGAATTTTTTTCCATCTAAAGATACACCTGTTACAGGGGTTACCAAAATGGGTTTCGCCGTAACAGTTACTTTGCAGGTGGCAGTTTTGTTCCCATCTGCGGTGGTAACGGTGATAGTGGCACTACCGGGAGATACTGCTTTTACCACACCATTATCCACGGTGGCAACTTCATTGTCAGAAGAACTCCAAGCTACGGTTTTGTTGGTGGCATTTGCCGGTGCTACTGTGGCTGTTAAATCCCCACTTTTACCTTCTTCCAGAGATAACTCAGATTTATTTAAGGCTACGCCGCTAACATCAATTATTTCTTTAAAGGGTATTTTTTCATTATTAGCATAGGTTTCCGCCGTTGAACCTGGATAACCATAAATAGTTAAAGCCTTACAACCACTAAAAGCATGGCTCCCAATGGTTGTTACACTGCTGAGGATGGTTACAGCGGTTAAACCCGTACAATCTCTAAAAGCATCAGAATCAATGGTTGTTACACCGCTGGGGATGGTATATGCCCCTTTTTTTCCCGTCGGGTAGGAAATGAATTCTGTTTTATCCTTATTAAATAAAACACCATCAACACTACTGTAATTTGGATTGTCATCGGCAACATTTATCGAAGTTAAACCCATGCAACCTCTAAAAGCAGAACCACCAATGGTTATTACACCCCTGGGGATAGTTACCGTGGTTAAACCCGAGCAACCATAAAAAGCATAACTACCAATGGTTGTTACACCGCTGGGGATGGTTACAGTGGTTAAACCAGTGCAACCATAAAAAGCATCCCGCCCAATGGTTGTTACACCGCTGGGGATGGCTACCGTGGTTAAACCAGTGCAACCATAAAATGTAAAGCCGCCAATGCTTGTTACACCGTAGGGGATGGTTACCGTGGTTAAACCCGCACAACCTCTAAAAGCATTATCACCAATGGTTGTTACACTGTTAGGGATGGTTACCGTGGTTAAACCCGTGCAACCACTAAAATCATCAATAGTTGTTACACCGGTGGGGATGGTATATGCCCCTTTTTTACCTTCTGGGTATTTAATTAATTTTGTTTTATCCTTATTAAATAAAACACCATCAACACTGCTGTAAGTTGGATTTCCATCGGCAACATTTATCGAAGTTAAACCCGTGCAACCACTAAAATCATCCCGCCCAATGGTTGTTACACTGTTAGGGATGGTTGCCGTGGTTAAACCCGTGCAACCATAAAATGCATAACTACCAATGGTTGCTATACCGGTGGGGATGGTATATGCCCCTTTTTTACCTTCTGGGTATTTAATTAATTCTGTTTTACCCTCATTAAATAAAACACCATCAACACTGCTGTAAGTTGGATTTCCATCGGCAACATTTATCGAAGTTAAACCCGTACAACCATAAAAAACATAACTACCAATGGTTGTTACACTTCCGGGGATGGTTACCGTGGTTAAACCCGAGCAACCATCAAAAGCAGACCACCCAATGGTTGTTACACCGGCGGGGATGGCTACCGTGGTTAAACCCGCACAACCTCTAAAAGCATTATCACCAATGGTTGTTACATCGGTGGGGATGGTATATGCCCCTTTTTTCCCCGTCGGGTAGAAAACGAATTCTGTTTTACTCTCATTAAATAAAACACCATCAACACTACGGTAATTTGTATTGCCATCGGCAACATTTATCGAAGTTAAACCCTTGCAACCATAAAAAGCATCATCATTAATGGCTCTTACACCGCTGGGGATAGAAATAGTGGTTAAACCGGTGCAACCATAAAAAGCACGATAACCTATACTTGTAACGGGGTAGCCCTCAATATTTTCGGGGATATTCATTATCCCGGTTGCAAAATTTGAACAGCCTGTAATTTCAACCTCTCCATTTTTAATTTCATAGGTTAAATCACCAATAGTTCCTGCTGCTACAGGCATTGCATACAGCATTAAAAACGCTGAAACAACCATTACCATAACCAAAATTTGTTTAATCTTTTTCATAATTATCCTCCATCTGCATTTTTACATAAAGTACCCAATAAATTTACATATATATTGTTATTTTACCACAATATATATGCTTTGCAAGGGAAAAAAAGCCAAATTGTCAAATTAATCTGTTTCATGTCATAACTGGTAAGGCAAACCCAATTTTTCCCTTTCAAAACCAAAAAACCCAAGCCCATCTTTGAAAAAACCATAAAAAATTCCTTTACAAGACCATGTTGAATAATAGCAAATAAACGTGAAAAATAGAATCAAAGTCAGGTGTGTGAAAGAGATGGAGGCAAAACAGCTTGAAATGGTAAAAATAGACGATTTGGGATCAAGGATTATCGGTATCGCCGCCAAAGTATTCACTTTACGCAACGGCATTAACCAGCAAGGTTTTGATGTGGGAAGATCGAGATAAGAGCATTAAAGACGGTTACAAAAAACATAATTTTCAGCCATATTCGGCTTTTATGTCAAAATAAATATGTGTTATTCATATTTTTGTTGACATATAAATATAAATTCGGTAATATACTATAGAGGGAGGGCTTAAAATGAAACGTAAAATCACAGAAAAACTGCTGGCTTGGAAGAACAACACAAAAGACAGGAAACCCTTGGTTCTCAATGGTGCAAGGCAGGTGGGAAAAACCTACATATTGCGTGAATTTGGCGAAAAGTATTATAAAAATGTAGTCTATATAAATTTGGAAAGCAATATTTCCGTTGCCTCATTTTTTGCGGAAAACATTGCTCCTGAACGCATTATTCAGTATTTGGAAGCCACGGTAAATAAAAAAATAATTCCCGGGGAAACATTAATTGTTTTTGACGAAATTCAAAGTTGCGAAAGAGCATTAACATCGCTAAAATATTTTTGCGAGGAAACACCGGAATACCACATTGCCGCAGCAGGAAGCCTATTGGGGGTGGCAATAAATCGGGAAAATTATTCATTCCCCGTGGGCAAGGTTGAAACCTTAACTTTGTATCCTCTGGACTTTGAGGAATTTCTTTGGGCGAGAAATCAGGATATTTTATGCGAAGAAATAAAAAAATCCTATGAATCCTTGACGGAGATGGTGAAATCTCTACATCAACAAGCCACAGATTTATATAGGGAATATCTCATCATTGGGGGTATGCCAGGGTGTATTAATAGATTTTTACAAACAGGAAAATTATTGGATGTTCCCTTGGTGCAAAATGAAATTTTAGACAACTATATTGCAGATATGGCAAAATACGCAAACATCTCAGACAGCGTAAAAATTCGCACCTGCTACAACTCTATCCCTGCACAATTAGGCAAAGAAAATAAAAAATTCCAGTATAAGGTGGTACAAAAAGGCGGTAGCTCCACTATTTTTGGTGCCTCCATAGAATGGCTCACCTTGGCGGGAGTGGTTTTAAAATGCTCTAAAATAGAACAGGCAGTAGAGCCGATTTCAGTATATGAAGATTTATCATCCTTTAAACTTTACATGGGAGATGTGGGCTTGCTCACCATGAAATCGGGTATTTCCCAACAAACGGTGCTATCCGGTGCAGGCAATGTTTTTATGGGTGCGTTAACAGAAAACTATGTGGCACAACAACTCATTGCCAAAGGCTACAAGCTCCACTATTGGACCAGCAAATACACTGCGGAACTGGACTTTATCTTACAAAAAGAAGATAAAATCATCGGCATAGAGGTAAAAAAAGGTGAGCATACAAAATCAAAATCCCTAAATGAATTTATCAAAATCTACTCTCCGGATGAAGCCATACGTCTATCCCTAAAAAACTTCGGAAAATCCCAAAATATAATCTCAATACCACTCTATGCAGCTTTTTGCTGCTGAAAATAAAGCTACCCATTTACAAAACCATGGAATTTATTGTAAGTTTAGGTAGTGAAATAATTTTCAAATATTAAAAGAAGTACTATTTTATGGAAAAACAAAGACTAATCTTTTCATAAAACAGATCAATAGTTATATTATTTACAAAAAAGAATAAAAATCTCACTTTGAGGAATGAGCTTTGTAAATTATAGACGAAACATTGGCTTAACAGCATGAATTCATCTTTTTTGCGTTTTTAAACTAAGTAAATCCTCGGATAAATTAGTATAGAGCATATTCGTTATCCTTTAAATTTTACAGGATATTTTGAATATGCTCTATTTTTGTGAGATTATTTTCTTAACCGCAATCTTTTGTATAGAAACTAAAATGCTCTCCAGCTTAATTGCAGGTAATATTTTTTATGATAAAATTACATTTTAATTGCTTTGGAAGAATGCCCCTCTCTACCGCTCTGCATATCGTTGGATAAGAAATGTAAAATGGGTGTAGAGATTCATTTTGCTTTTCTCCTGTCTTTTTGGTTGTCTTATCAACTACCATTTTACAGGATTGCGAGATGTTTCGCTACCATTTTATGTGTTACACTTATATTGTAAATCTATTAATTTCATAATTACAGTGGTCAAAACCGTTTATGGGCACAGAGATTTAAAAATGCAAAATGGATAAATATTCTTGCAACTGTTCTTCTTCCAGTTCTGCGATGATTAGAGCAAAAGGCTCTAAATTGCCTTTCACCGCATATTCTTCCAAAGCTTCAAAATAAGCCAAGCGATTTTCGTTATTTATAGAAATGGGCACACTTATTTTACCTTAAACCCGTTATAACTCCCAAATCCAAGGATATATACAGCCATAGCCACCGCCAAATCTTCATTTTCCAACTTTTGTTCTCCTGCAACGGCTTTTAACTGGTCAAGCGCAGTATCTTGAGGTATTATAGTCATACCTAAATTATCTACTGCTTTTTTAATAATTGTTGGTAATACCATACACATTTGATAAAAAGCATTATCTTCCCCTGTTACCAATGCGTAAAACCGGTCAATACTTACTCTTCTAATTAGTTTATGCCCTACTTTTTGCTTATCCACAGTGGTTTCCCACTTTATATTTTGAGAATGCTGCGCAATGGCTTCCACTAAAAAGCAAGCACAATCATCATCTTTGAGCAGTTGATTTTGCATCTTTATAAAGGTTTTTCCCGCAGAAGCTGAATTCATCGTATTATGCTTATTTTTCATTTCAACATAAACCGTATGTACTTTTTCTCCATCCGATATCTCAATACCGTTTTCATCTTCATAAATCACATCCCAACCACCATCTTTACCATTAGCCGGAACCCGACACTTATCTATATATTGAAAAATTCGCTGATGAAAGTATCCAATATCATTATTATTGGATTTATCTCGCTGCCTAAAAATTTCATTGCTTACAATTTCTTCCCAAGAGGATTGATAAACAGTCTTATCAAAAATCAATTTAATTGGGTCAACCAAGTTTTTATTAAAGCGTTTCAAGTCAAAAGATGTCAACTTATCCCCATATTTTTCAATTGTTGCACCAACGTGATTTGTAAAATCTTCCTCGTTAATGAATGATAAAGTCCACATTATAAGCACTCCAATCCTTTTTTGATATTTAAACCGATTTCATAAGCCAAATTCACAGGCACTGCATTCCCTATTTGCTTGTACTGCTGCCCTACACTGCCGCAGAACTCCCAATCATCGGGAAAACTTTGGCATCTGGCATTTTCTCGCACTGTGAATGGGCGAGATTCCAGCGGATGGCACCTATCTGTTTGTTTTTGACTGGGGGAGGTTAAAACAGTTAAAGATGGCTCATCCAAGCTAAGTCGCCTTAATATTCCTGTCCTGCCACCACCCATAAACCAACAACTTTTCATATATTTTTTTGCTATTTCTTCAGGAATATCTCGCCAATAGCCACCGGGGGGAACCAGTTCAAATATTTTTTGTTTGTTTTCAGAATATAGCGAACCGCAACTTTTAGGGCAATCAAGCAAAATATCTCTCAGCACGGGCTTGTATTTATGGGGAGCCGGAAAATCAAAGTTAATTTTTCCTACAAGATCATTTCTCACCCCTATGGTAATCAAACGCTCCCGTTTTTGGGCAACACCATATTCCCAGGCATTCATCACCTTTTTCTGAATGGTATAACCGGTATCCTCAAAAATGCCGGTAATCATTTGGTAGGTTTTCCCATAATCATGATTTAATAGTCCGCGAACATTCTCAAACAAAAACATTTTCGGCTGCAATTTTTCCAAAAATAAAGCATAGTGATAAAACAACGTACCTCGAGCATCTTCTAACCCAAGACGTTTTCCTGCATAAGAAAAAGACTGGCAGGGAGCACCACCAGAAAGTAAGTCTAATTCCCCTTTTTTAAGATTAAAAAATTCCTCTAAATTAAGCCCTGAAATATTGCCAATATCCTCATTTATTACACGCCACTTGGGTCTATTGCATTTTAAAGTATCCGCAGCGTGTTTATCAAATTCTATCAGCCCCAAAGTTTCAAATCCGGCTTTTTCAATACCAAGAGCCAAGCCCCCTGCACCGGCAAATAATTCAATCGTTTTCAATGTTTTAATAGAGTCAACATCTTCTGCAATTACCATAATATCACCAATATTACAAGATAATACACGACATATCTTTTCAATACTATTTAACGACACTGCCTCATTTTTACCCATTCTGGCTAAAACGTTAAAACTAATGCCTGAAAGTTTTTTTAATTCAGTTTTATTCATTTTTTTGTCTATCAGTAATTTCCACAGCTTATCATAGCTTAAACCCATTGATACCTCCATAAACCTATTACACAAAAATGGTTTACATAATGATACCATTAATCCCCAAAAAACACAATAAATATCACGAAATCGTTAGATTTACTTTCAATCATTAAATTCTCCGTTATAATATATTTTTACTTTTATAGATATAAAAACCAGCAATCATCCAAGCTTATCAGAAAAACATTTGTATATTAGTATCCAATTCCCAAAAACTTTATAAAATTAAAATCCATCAATCTTGCTGTAAACTGTTGAATTATTATTTCTTTTTTGAACTTTTATTGGGGGGAATTTGACTTTTTTGTTATGGGGCGGTGGTTTTTGGCATATTATGAAGAAAAACCCAAGGAGTGTTTCCATGAAATTTATTTTTTTGCGAAATTTTTCCACTGCTGCGGTTATCTGGGGCTTAACCTTGATTTGCACCATCATAATTGGCATTTTTGCAATCCACCCCGGCTTAGCTCAAACCAAAAACACCACGGATAAAGATATCCTAAAATCCAAAATAATCGCCATAGACCCCGGCCACGGCGGTAGTGATCCCGGGGCGGTGGGGGTTTCCGGGTCTAAGGAGAAGGATATTAACTTGGCTCTTTCTCTGAAATTACGGGATTTGTTGGAAAATAATGGGGCAACTGTGGTGATGACCAGAGAAAAGGATATTGCTTTAAGTGAAACAAAAAAACAGGATTTAGACGCCAGAGCCGCTCTGGTGAAAAAAGCAAAAGCAGATATTTTCATCAGTATGCAGTGCAATGCCACCACAGACCCTAATTGCTTGGGTGCTCAGGTTTTTTTCTATCCCAAATCTAAAAATGGCGAAACCTTGGCAACGGAAATTCAAACCAATCTCTGGGACGAAACCCAACAAACAAAAAAAAGAGAGGCTCAAACAATTTCCTCCCCTTATATTTTGTACACTGTGGATATTCCTGCGGTAATTGTGGAGGCAGGTTTTATTTCCAATCCTCGGGAAGAAGCAATGCTAATAAATGGTGAATATCAAGAAAAAGTAGCAAAAGCTGTGTATAAAGGCATTGTTGCCTATTATAAAACCAAACCTACTTTTCTAAATATGTGGTAATATCGCAATTTTTACCCTGGGCTTTAACGGTAATTGCCCCTTGAAATTCCGTGCGGTAGATGGGAATATTTCTACTCCGCCAATAATCCAAAATAGTTTGGTCCGGATGTCCAAAGGAATTTTTACCCACGCTGATTACCACGGCTTGGGGGTTTACATTTTGGTAAAATTCTTCATTATAACCTGTTTTGCTGCCGTGATGAGGTATTTTTAATATATCCGCAGATAAATCCAAACCTTGGGCATTCATCGTTGCAATGGCTTCTTCATTGGCATCACCTGTAAGCAATGCGGAAAAATTTTGATATTTTACCTTTAAAATCATGGATAAGGTATTGGATTCACCCACCACCTTTTCCTCAGGATACATAACATCAAAATCCACCCCACCAATTTTTAAGGAATCCCCTGCTTCAACCTTTACCACCTCTGTGCCCTGAGATTGCACCAAAGCTTCCAAATCCTTACTAAAATAATATTCCGCTTGGGAAAACACTATTTTTTCTGCACCAAAATATTCTATTATTGAAGGGATACTCCCAACGTGGTCACGGTCGCAGTGAGATACAAAAATATAATCCAAGTGATTTACCCCTCTATTTAAAAGAAAAGGGCGAATGCGGTTAACCCCTATGGCATCGGATTTTCCCGAACCTGCATCCACCAAAATATTTTTCCCTGTGGGTGTGGCAATGAAAATACAATCCCCTTCCCCCACATCTAAAAAGGTAATTTCAAAATCCTGTTTTGTTAAAACCTGCCATGGAAAAACCGCAAAAACAAGCACCATTAGCAAAGAACTTAATGCTAAAACTTTACGGTGTTTTAAAAATTGCAAATGGGGAATAATAAAAAACAAACCATAGGCTAAAAACAATGCCCACAGGGGAAAACTTTGGGGATAATAATAAGCAAAAGGCAAATTAATAAGGCGATATGTAGCCCAATATATAAACTCTCCGATGAATCCACCTAAGACCAAGGGAGCCGCACCCAAAAATCCCGAAAAAACTGAAAGCACAAGTCCCCCCATGGCTAAAACCACCACAGCTCCCACCAAAAAACAGGCAATGCTGTTGATAAAAAAGGAAATTATGCTAACAGTGTGAAAATAATAGGCAATTACCGGCAGCAAACCAATTTGGGCAGAAATAGTTACTATCAAGATATCTTTCCCCAAGAACTCCTTTTTAAAAATACCACTAAAATAATGGGTAAAATATATAATGGAAACCATGGCAATGAAGGAGAGCTGAAAGCTCACCAACCATAAATTTTGCGGATTCCACAATAGCAGTATAAACCCTGCGGCTGCCAAGGCTGAAAACCCATCCCCTGCCTTGCCCCAACCCATTGCCAAATAGACCATAAAGCACATAAGCCAAGAACGCACAACCCCGGGGTGAAATCCTGTTAAAGCACAATAAATCATCAGCAAAGGCACTAAGGCTACTACTCTGGTTTTCTTTTTTAAATGCAGCAGATTAAAAAACATATCCAAAAACAAAATCAAATAGCCAACGTGCAATCCCGAAACCGAAAAACAATGGCGAATACCGCTTTTGGAAAGCATATCCAAATCCCCTTGAGCCATACCTTGGGTATCACCCAAAAAAACCCCACTGATAAAATCCCTCTGTGATTCAGGCAAATAGCCCAAGGATGCAAAAAATTTCCCCCGTAACCAAGAGGCTGTGCTCAGCAAAAGTGAAGCATCTTTTTCCCCTGTAAAAAGAATATCTCCACCATATTTAGTGGAAAAAGTTGCGGATATTCCCTTTTCTTTTTGATATAGATTAAAGTCAAAACCCCCAGGGTTAACATTTTCGTTACTAAATAAGGCTGTGCCTTGGAGCTGTAAAACATCACCATAAGCTACCTTTACATCTTTATCCGCTATTACGGAAATTTTTAAATTTTCCCCAACACCGCCAATGGCTGTAACCTTAAAATCAAAGGATAAAGAATCCTCAGACTCATGGGGAAACCCCAAAACACTGCCCTTTACCGTATATATTTCATCGGGCAACCAAGGATAAGTGTGGGCTTGAACTTCACGCCATTCACCATAGCCCAGCCCCAAGCTAAATATAAGGAGTAAAACAGCCCAAATCCACGGCACCTTAAAATAGCGCAATACCACGCCGAGTACAGCACTGATTGGTATTAAAAACAGAAAAAACCACAGGGGAAAATAAAGGTAACGGCTTATAATTAAGGAGAGCAAAAAACTCAAAAAACCGTAAACCAATGGCCTTCTCATGTAAACTCCACTATCACAAAATCTTTTATTTTATCAGCTAATTCTTGGGATATTAAACCCAAAACCACCAAATCCTTTAATTCATTAAAGCCACCATAATCATCTCTATATTTCAGAATTTTTTTGGCGGTGTTTGGCCCTATACCATCTACGGAGATAAGCTCATAATAATCCCCGGTGTTTAAATTTACTTTTTTATTTTTATTTGCATCTTTATTTTTAGCTCCATCACCTTGAGGGGCACTTTCAACCCATGGTTCATTTACAGCAGCAGAATTATTCCCGTGTTGTTTTTCCCCAAGATTTTGCTTTTCCGTAAGGATTTTGCCGCTTAAAAACCCCAAACCAAAAACTGTTGCCAGGACTAAAAAGCCAAAAATACAAAAAGTACTATTTATTTTCAATTTTCTTGACATTTTAATGCTCCTTTTTAATTGACAACTGCCCCTAAAATATGTATAATATATATTGCTGATGTTTAGGGCCTATAGCTCAGCGGTAGAGCCCCCGGCTCATAACCGGTCGGTCCCTGGTTCGATCCCAGGTGGGCCCACCAAAAAAGTCCAACTACAAATATGTGGTTGGGCTTTTTTTTTTGCCCTTAACCACCCAAAAACAGGTATTTTGACTACTTTTTGTTTTTGCCCATTATGGGATAACAGTAAAAGCCAGAACCAACTCCTGCCTTTTTTATATTTGCTTCTTCCCATCCTTACTTTCTTCTTTGGGGATAGGAGAAACAGCATATAAATATCACTCATTATACTGTTTTCTTAGATAAAGTTCAATACTTCCATCAGCTGCTATAACTATTTTTTTAATCAATTTTATTAACTGTTCTTTTTCTACCAACAATCTCTTACCCATTTGTATAATTGGCAATCAAGCAACGCAAACTTCTTACGCATCAACCACAAAAAAATCTCTCAAAACCCACACTGATAAAAGTTATTGAAGCAGACACTTTTGCCACTGCACTAATAGATAAAAGGGAATCCGCAACAGTTACCACGGTGTGCCCACTGAGAGCGATTGTACCGCCCAACAAAGCGTAGACATCACCCATACCCCAGAACATCCGTGTAGGGCATTTGTGGCAGCGTATGAGCCGCACCACCAAGGGTGCGAACCACTGATAAAGTACAGGGTAAATCGGGCTTTTGCAGCGATACCCTGTGTAACCTTTTGCCTTTCTCATTTGTATTATTAGTGAAAGGCTTTTCAAGCACAAAGGAGGCGCATATGAGGGAATCAGTAGACGTGCTGATTGACCGTTACAAGAACAATCTATTTGTAATTGCATTTAATGTTTGCAAAAATATTCAAGATGCAGAGGACGTTGTTCAAGATACTTTCATTCAGTATATATCACTAAAAAAAGA
Source organism: Clostridiales bacterium (assembly GCA_036644995.1). Classification (GTDB taxonomy): domain Bacteria; phylum Bacillota; class Dehalobacteriia; order UBA7702; family UBA7702; genus Cryptoclostridium. Next base: position 12,693 of record JAVXOZ010000038.1, read on the forward strand.
TTTTGAAACCCGGCAACATATACGTTCATGGTTAATTAGAGTAGCAATTAATAAAGCTAAAAATAAAAATATGACTTTTTTTAGGCGGAATACTCTCCCTTTAGAGGATTATGTGGAAACCTTAACTTTTGAATCTCCTGAATCATCTGAATTGTTTGAGACCGTAATGAAACTACCCATAAAATATCGTATTACTATTCATCTATTTTATTATGAGGGCTACTCCATAAAAGAAATTTCAGATATTCTAAAAATATCTGAAAGTAATGTTAAGGTCAGACTATCACGTGGAAGAAAACTACTTAAAAGCACATTAAAGGAGGTATGGGAAGATGACCAATAAGGAGAAATATAAGCAGGCATTTTCTGCAATACATATCTCTGATGAATTTTCTTTGGAGGTAAAAAATATGAAAACTACCAATAATAAGCCAAAATTAAAGCCCTTGGTTGCATGTATTGCTGCGTGTGTGATGATTTTAGGCTGTGCATCAGCTGCATATGCCGCAGATGTAGGCGGTATTCAACGTACCATTCAGCTTTGGATACACGGAGATCAAACAAATGTAGCGATTCAATTTGACGGAAAAGGAAACTACAGCATGGACTATCTTGATGATAAGGGAGAAAATAAACATCAAGGTGGCGGCGGAATAGCCATAGAGGAAGATGGCACAGAAAGACCATTGACCCAAGATGAATTATTAGAAGATATAACAGCACCTGATGTTCACTATGAAGACAATGGCTCTGTTTGGGTTTATTGGTTGAACCAAAAAATTGATATTACTGATAAATTCGAAAATAATCTCTGCTATATTAAGCTGGTAAATGGTGAAAAAACTTTGTATATGACGGTAAAATACCACAATGGCTATACTGCCTCTCCCAATAAATATTAAATGATTACATCATATTAATGTCAAGATAGCATAATCTATTTTTATCTAATAACCCAGCGAGGAAAGCCTGTAACCATGTATTTTACAGGCTCTCCTTTTTTTATTGTGCTTTATTAAAATATTTTTTCTCCGTTTATTTTGGGTTCTTTCCTGTTTCAAGGAAAGAGCTTTTTGGATTTTGGGTATCCATAAAAAACCAATTACTATGAATTTTTTATGTGTTCAATTGATTTTATAATTAACCAAAAAGTATAAAGTTTCATGGAGAAAAGTTGACATTATTCATTACAACCCTTACAATTAAACTATAAATTTCCTGTGGAAAAATAGGAGATAACCATGGAAAATATAGGGGATATTCCAAAAAATATTCCCAAAAAATAAAAAATTTCTTAAAGCGGGAGGAAAAATAAAATGCGCAATTTATCGGAAATGAAAGATGAATTAATAAATATTCCCCTCCCTATTGGCTTTGCGGTAGTGGTAGGAAACCCCAATCTTGATTTAATTTTCGTCAATGAAATGTTCATAAAAATGCTGGGTTTTGATGATATGGAAGATTTTTTACAGACCCACAAATCCTCAGCCTGGAACTTTGTGTATCCTGAAGATTTGCCTCGGCTAAAAACTGCGGCACGTTCAAGGATTGGCAGCTTAGATCCTTTTGAAATAACCTACCGTGCAGTGAAGAAAGATGGCAGTTATATTTGGATAACTCAAAATTCGCATCATAAAATAGATAAAAATGGAGCAGAGCTGATTTACGCCTACTACACTGATATTACAGAGCAGAAACAGATGGAACGTGCTCTGCGAGAAAGCGAAGCTCGGTATAGTGCCGCAGTGCATTCTGCCAATATCAATATTTGGGAATACACTTATGCCACAGATACCATGACTATTTTTCACACCTCTCCCAGGGCAAACCCAAAAGACGGCATTATTTTAAATTATCTAAAGACTGTTGTACCCCATGGTCACATTCGGGAAGACAGTGCACCACTATTATTTGAGATGATAGATAAGCTGAAAAACGGTGCCAAGGAAGTTACCGCAGACCTTTGGATTCGCCAAAACCCTGAGGATGAATTTTGGTGTGAACGGGTGGTTTATACCAATGAGTTTGATGATGAAGGCAATCCCCTTAAAGCTTACTGTGTGGGAAGGGACATCACAAAGGAAAAATTAGCGGAAAAAAAATATCATGATGAGCTATCCTATCGCAAGGTAATGCAGGAAGCCACCATAGCCTCGATTAGCATGAATTTAACCAAAAATACCATTTTGGATTATAAAAGCAATTTTCCAGAAGTAACCTCTCATATGAATGCAGCAAAAACAGCCCAAGAATATTTTGAGGAAGTGTGCAGTGAGCTTACCTCCCCTGAAATGCAGGAAAAGCACTCAAAAATGTTCACCCGTGATGCCTTGCTAAACCTTTTTGCAAAGGGAGAAACCTCCCAATCCATGAAATTTTCCAGAAAAATTCAAGACCGCAAATATTGGGTGGTGGTAACTGCCCATATGATGCAGGAACCCGAAGATCAAAATATAGTTGTGTTTTTATATACCACCGATGTTACCGCAGAACACACCATGGAAAAGATTATGAACACCGTGGCAAAAACCGATTACGATTTTTTGGTGGTGGCAGATATCCCCCACAATACCTCGGTTCGTTACAGCCAACACAATATCGGAGATACCTACCTCAAAACAACTGAAAACTTTTTTGAAGAAAGCCGTGACTATGTGCGGCGCTATACCTGTGCCGAAGATGTTCAACGTGTGCTAAAGGAAATTGAAACAAATATAGTTATTGAACAACTGGATGCCCATGGTATCTACAATGTTTTTTATGGGATGCCCAATCCCAATGGGGGCAAATTCCAAAAGCAGCTGCGGTTCAGCTATATAGATAGTGAGCAAAAAACCATACTAATAACTCGCATAGATATCACCGCAGCAGTGGAAGAACAGGAAAGAAAAAATAGAGAGCTGGTTGCCGCTGTTGCCATGGCAGAACAAGCAAATACCGCAAAATCGGAATTTCTCTCTCGGATTAGCCATGAAATAAGAACCCCGATGAATGCCATTATGGGCATGGATGAGCTTGCCTCTCAACACTTAAATGAACCTGAGTTTATCAAGGATTGCATTGAAAAATCCCAATATGCCTCTGGTTATCTTTTGCAGCTACTAAATGATATTTTGGATATGTCCAAAATAGAAACAGGAAAAGTAACACTAAAAAATGGCATCATTAACTGTGAGGCTTTTTTAGACTCCATATCCACCATTATTCAAACCCAAGCAGCCCAAAAAGGGGTAAAATATAAGGTTACCACCTTTACAGATGAAAAAAATAGATATATCGGCGATGCGGTGCGACTACAACAAATTTTAATAAATATCCTCATCAATGCCGTAAAGTTCACCCCCATGGGTGGCACTGTGCATTTGGACATTGCTCAGATTGATGGAGATGAAAAAAACGCCACTATCCGCTTTACGGTAACAGATACCGGTATTGGCATCGGGGAAAAATTCCTGCCCAATATTTTTAAGCCATTTTCCCAAGAACATAATGGCACAAGATCAAGGTATGGCGGCAGCGGCTTAGGGCTTGCCATCTCAAAAAACCTGGCTTTACTTATGGGTGGCGATATTTTCGTAGAAAGCACCATTGAAAAAGGAACAAGCTTTTATGTGGAAATTCCCTTTGGCATCCCCCCGAAGTCCCCTAAAACAGAAAATAACACCACACCGAAACATAGCGAAACCTATGATTTCAGCGGTAAAAATATTTTATTGGTGGAGGACCATCACCTCAATATTATGGTGGCAAAAAAACTTTTAGAATTTAAAAATGCCAAAGTTACAGTGGCAGAAAACGGAAAAATAGGACTGGAAACCTTTGCCGCAGCCCAAGAATGTGCCTTTGATGCAGTTTTGATGGATATTAGAATGCCGGTGATGGATGGGCTGGAATCTGCTGCTGCTATACGCAGCCTTAATAGTCCTTGGGCGAAAATTGTGCCCATAATTGCCATGTCTGCCAATGCCTTTGAGGAAGATATCCAAAAAAGTATTGATGCAGGGATGAACCAACATCTGGCAAAACCCATAAATGTGGAGTTGCTTTACAAAACATTAAGCACACTGATGGAAAAACAAGATTAAATATTGAGAAAAATAAGGTTAAATATTATTATTTGCAAAAATAATGGCTTTCTTAACGAACTATATTTTTTCTGTATTGAGCCGTAAATTAAAACACAAACCACAGGTTTTACCTAAACAATTTTTCACTAAATTATATTAACAATCTCTCGCTAAATTACATTAACAATTTTTCGCTAAATTAAAATAACCCTGCAAAAATAGCTATACAAGAATAGCCAAGTAAAAGTAACTACATAAAAGTAACTATAAAAAATAGACATAGAAAAGAGGCATCGGAAAGAAATTCCGATGCCTCTCAGATTGTCAAAAAACATGGTTTTTTGGCAAGATGTCAGGCTGTTAAGAAAGCCTTAGATTCGGTAAAACTCCCTGAGCAGCGGATGTGCAGTGTACCTATATGTACATAAACAGTCGATGGGAAGGGATTTTACCGAATATCAGACTTTATCAACAGCCTAAGAGGCATCGGAATTTTCATTCCGATGCCTCTTTTATTTGGGTTTGGGTTGTGATTTTATTATTTACTGTAAT
>JAVXOZ010000039.1:0-14100 GCA_036644995.1 Clostridiales bacterium
TAGCAGGTGTTGCGGTGAATTTTGCAGTGTCTTTAAATGCTTTTGTTGCATCGTTAGCGGTTATTGTTCCGTTTTCAGGTTGGTTATAGCCAATTTTGTAAGTAACAGGAGTCATGTTAACTTTAACGGTAACCGAGCTTGCAGGCATTGTAAAGGTGTAATTCCCTGCGGTGATTGCTCCGGCTTCAGGGCCTGTTACAGGTACGTTTTTGTTCTGAGCATCGGTTACTACAACGCTTGTGATTTCATAACCAAGTACAGGTGTTACATTTACTTTAACTTCAGAATCGTAAATAGCATTGCTAATTATTCCATTAACACCTTTAATTAATACTTTTGCCTTGCCGTTAAGGTCAATGGCGGGATCAAGGGTTATGGCATAATTAATTTCTTCAAAGGTGATGGTAAAGTCAACGTCAGATGCTGGCATTCTAAAGGTGTAATTACCGCCTGCAACTAAATCTGAGGCACTTGTAACAAATTCTATAGTAGCAGGTGCGCCCACTGCGTTGGTGTATTTACCGATTACAGATTTAATTTGATAACCGGCATCAGGTTCTACGTAAATTTCCGGTGTAGTTATTTGATATTGGCCGGTTTCATTTAGATTGTATATTCTGCCGTGGGTAAGTTTGGCACTGCTGTTTGCAATTGTTGCTTTTTCTTTTGGTGATGTGTTGCCATCATAATAACCTATTGCAAAATCTCTTTGAACATAAGTTACTGTTACGGTAACGTTTTCATTGGGCATGATAAAGGTATATATACCGCCTGCTGGATTAACAGTAGCAGGATCTAATGCTACATTACCAGAAGCTCCAACCACGGTAATGGCATCAAGTTTCCAACCGGGATTTTCAGGTGTTGCTTTTACTTTAACTTCTTTAGCAAATGCAACATTGTCTGTTTCTTGTACTTTACCATTTAATAAGGTAGTGCCATTATTAACGGAAGCTAAAGTAACAGTATGGATAATGGGTGTAAATGTTGCTTTAATTGTAACATCACCTGCAGGCATTTTGTAGGTGTAATCGCCGCCTGCAACTAAATTATCAGGTACAGTTGTAAAGTTAAAGGGTGTTACAGTACCGTGTGAATCTACATAGGAAGCGGTTACTTTGTCTATTTGGTAACCTAATTCAGGGGTTACTTTGAAAGTTTGAGTAGATTCAAAATTGCCATTGTTATTGCCGGTAACATTTCCGTTGCTGCCGATGCTGTAAGCAATATCATAATTGCGTTGGGTGTAAACAGCGGTTATAACTGTATCTTTGTCGATGTTGAAATCGGCCATATTTAATGTGGCTGTTGTTACCGCAGGAATAGAATCTGCTGATACCCAGCCTTGGAAATCATACCCAACATGAGAGGGGGGAGTTGGTGCTGCTGTGGGATTTTCCATGTAAGCTACGCTTTGAGTTGTTCCGATTTGAACATTGTTGCTTTCATTTCCATCAATGAAAGTTACAGTGTATTTTTCTTTTACAAAGGTAGCGTTAACGATAACATAGCCTGCAGGCATTTCAAATTGGTATTTTGCCCCATCTGTAATGGTTTTAAGGGCTATTGCTTTACCATTGCGTAAGGTTACGGTTAAATCTTTAAAATCATAACCTGTGGCAGGAGTTACATCCAAGGTTACAATATCCTTAACATTGGCATTGGCAATATTTGTTGTGGTTGTGCCGCTAATTGTTCTGGCAGGAATAGATGCAACCACAGTACCATTTTCATATTGTTGTGCAGGTTTTGCATTTGCAGCATTGGTATCCTCGGTATCAATGATGTAATCAATTAATTTATATTCCAACTCTATTGATACATTATTTTGAGGCATATCAAAGGTAAATGTTGTTTTATCCAGTAAATCTTCATTTTGCACACTGTTTAATGCTTTTTTGGCAACCTTATCAATAACATAAGCTGTGCCACCTGTGTCCGGTGTGTATGAAGCTACAATTCTGGAAATTTTGTAACCAGGGGTGGGTGTTACATCTAAGGTAACAGGTGAACCTTGTTTTACTGAAATTGTTTTGGCTTCAGTACCGTTTAAGGTGTATCTGCCTTCATCTAATGTGGCTTTTTTATCTACGGTTACGTCATAAGGCAAAGGTTCGGTTTTAACCAAAACTTCCACGTTTTCAGCGGGCATTGTGAATCCGTAGGTAAATAATCCTGTGGCATCTTCAGATATTTCTCTAACGGGAATATAGGTATCGCTCAACGCAGTTGTAGGTCTAAGGGATACACTTACAATTTTGTAATGAGGAGCAGCTTTTACAGAAATTTTTGAAGAAGCATCTGTGGAACTTATAAGTGTAGATTCCAAATTGCCAACAAAGTTTCTGGTGGTTTTATTGCCGTCTTTATTATATGTATCAACATTCAATGTTTCCAAGTGATTGTTAACAGTTGCAGTTTGTGTTGCGGCGGTAATATTTTGAGCTGTGGGTTTATAAACAGGAATAACTACTGTGTTTCCTATTATTTGTGTGCGATCAGTAAATTCTTTTCCTGAATCTTTATCGATATATTTGCCTTCGGATGTATAACCGTCTACGTCTGGTATTGCGTATTTAGCCAATACATCAAAAGTGGATTGGAATTTTACGTTTTCAATGGCACGTAAATGTCCGGTACGATCCAAAATTACCAATGAGTAGTCTGCGGCAGATGCTGCAGAAGTAATGGTTACATCTGCTGCTGGCATTTGGAATTTATAGGTGAAAACACCATCTGCTTCACTTACATATTCGGGTTTGATTACCCCACCACCGGTTTTATTTACATTAATATCTTTAATGCTGTAATTAGCGGCGGCTGTTGCTGTAAATGTAACATCAGAGCCAACTGTAGCCGTTGTGATGGCAGGATCTAATGTAAGTGTTGTGTTGGCACCGGCATTGGTAGCAACACTGTAAACATTTTTAGTTGCCATGGCGGAAATAGTTACCTCACCATTTGGCATGGTAAAGCTAAATGTGTCTCCGTTTTTGGAGATTGGAACATTTGCACCTTTAAATGTTACTTTAACATCGTTATCTTTAACTATATAGTTTGCATCATTTGGTGCTACGGTAAAGTTAACTGCACTGCCAACCTTGGCTTTGGTGTTCGGCAAGCTTGTAACAGTAACTGCGGCATTGGTAGTTTTATCAGTAATAACAGGGAATACTACTTGGGTGGCAGTGGCTGTGATTAAAACGTCGGCTTTGGGCATTTCAAACATGTACCCATAAACTTGTTGAGGTGAAGATTGAAGTTCAATTTTTTCAAAGTTAACCGCTTTGCCATTTGAGTCAAATATTTTAATTTCTTTTAATTCATAATCGGGATCAGTTGACATTGCTATAAATGGCACAGCTTCACCGGCTGCTGCTGTAATGGTATTTACCGGACCTTGAAAGAGAATTTCTGTATTTGCATCGGGGATTGTATCCACGTCAAATACATTCTGAACTGCTTTGGCAGAAATCATAACATTTTCTTCGGGCATGGAGAAAGTCCAAGTGCCGTTAACGTTTTGACAGGGAATTGCCTTGCCGGAACTTGCGCCCATAATCTTAACGTCTTCAACTATATTTCTGTCGCTTACCGCTTCTAATTTGAAATTAACTGCGGAACCAGCAGCTGCAACTTCTCCTGTTGCAGGCTTTGTAAGAGTAAAATCTAACTTAGAGTTAGCTTCAAATGCGATGTTGTAATCGCTTTTTATAGCTTTAGCACTGATGGAAACATCACCTTTGGGCATGGTGAATTGGAATGTATAAGCATTGTTTCCTTGGGTAATAGGTATGAGGGTGCTGCCCATGTTAACTGTGGGTGCACCTTTAAGGATATATCCTTCAGTGGGTGTTGCGGTAAAGGTTACAATATCCCCAACAGTGCGATAAGTAGGAGATGAGATAGTTCTGGTCATTGGTTGGGCGTTTTGTATAACAATATCAACATTTTCTACTGTTCCTTGGGTAATGTTAAAGGTATTTTCTACGCCGTTGGCATAAATTGTTGCTCCGGAAGTGGGCATGATAAAGGTATAAGCATTAGCATTGCCTTGAACAGGTTTTATGGGTATAATACCTGCTGTTGTTTCCACTCTTACGGATTCAACCGCAAAATCTGCTCTGGGTGCAACATAAAATTCCACAGTAGATCCTGCAGGGTATGTGGCATTAAGTGCGGTAGTACCGCTGTTGCCACTGTAAATATCTACATTAGTGCCAAATTTGCTTAATGCAATATCATTAGCTTCAAACACTGCGTAGTAGATGGTGGGATCCGCAGTGGTAAAGGGAAGGTTAGCACCTGCTACTAAAGTTGCGGCTGAGTCTTTAGTTGCACTCCAGCCTGTAAATTTATAGCCGGGTTTGGTAGGGGGTTTTATAAGTCCCGGTGCCTTCACATTGGCAGTGCCCAATGGTGCTTCTATATAGTCATAAAACACACCGCTATCGGGATCTATAAATTTCACAACTTTTTGGTGGTCATTATTTTTTATCCATTTAGCATTATAAGTGGCATCACCTTTTACTGTAACAGTGTCAATGTAAACTTTGTTATCAGCTTGGTTTATCCAACCCACGAATATATAACCATCCTGTGCGGCCGGTGTGGGCAGCGTGAATACTTGGTCGTAGTTTACGGCGTTAGTTGTAGTGCTACCTGTGCTGGTGTTATAATTGTAATCAACGAATGTTAGGGTATGTTGATTTGCGGTGTACTGAGCGGTTAAAATAATTTGGTCGTTGTCAATTTCCTTTTCGTCGTATCGTAATTCCGCAAAAGTTCTCGTGCCGTTATAATAGCTTGTGTCTAAAACCACCATGTTGGCACCTTTGTTGTAAGTATTTGGAAACTTATTCCAATCTGTTTTCCAACCGTCAAATGTATAGCCGGGTTTGTTAGGATTTTCTTGGTTGATGGTAAAATTTATGTCGTAGGAATATCTAAAATACCCCCCCTGCCTCGTCTCTTGTAAGTCTGCATATTGTGTGTCTATTACAGTGCCGTCGCTATCTAAATACCACACGGTAAATACATTTGACTCATTTGCCGCCATTGCAGAGGCGGACATTGCGAACATTAGCACCATAATAGCTGTTATGCCAAGCCATAGTAAGCGCTTTTTAGGTTTTTTCATATTTTTCCTCCTTGTGTTTTACATTTTTATTCTTTAAAAGTTGAAATAAAGTAATATCTGAATCTAAAAGTATTTAAATTTCAGATTGTGAGGCTGGTAAGAAAGGCTTAGATTGGGTAAAACTCCCTGAGCAGCGGTTGATTATGTACCCAGATGTACATAAGCAGTCCATGGGAAGTGATTTTACCGAATATCAGACTTTATCCACAGCATAGAATCTAAAAGCATTTAGATTTTGCATCCCCCCTAATAAATCTTTCACTGATAGTTCCGTGGTATATAATTTTAATATTAAATATGGCAAATAAATTTTTAATATGGCAAATAAATTTTTGCTATTAAAAAAACAGCAATATTGATTAAACAGCTCTATAAAACATTGGCTTATTAAACAAATACCCACAGTATATTTTTTTGGTGCATATTGCACTGTGGAGATATAATATTACGAGGAATTAATTTACACAAAACCTCATTTTGCTATATCTAAATAAAAGTATAAAAATCTCACACCTATCTTTTATTTTCTGTGTTGCTGTGGTTTCCCCGCTGTGTTTTTTTACCCCTTTGTGAACGAATACACAAGGCAGTAATTATTGCACCTGCGGTAAAAGCCAAAACCCCAATGAGCACATAAGCATCTGCGGCACCCCAAAGTAAAATAGCACCATATCCTTGAATTTCCGCCGTGCCCATAGGTAATCCTTTTGCCACGGTACTAAATATTACACCCAAACCAACTGTTAATAAAAGAGAAATTATGGTAAGTGCACCCATAAGGTGATGTTCTTTATTTCTTCGAATTTTTTTGGTGCGTAAAATCACTTCTTCGCAACGGTACGCTATCCTGTTATCCATGGCAAGACCTCCCTTCCAAACAACCGTCTATATACTTAAATACATAAAAGGGTAAAAGTACTCACCTAAGTTTAAAAATATTTCGCTTTTTTAAATAAAATCCTCTAATTTTCCCGAAAATACCGTAATTACGCAAAAATATTGAACTTTCGCAAAAAAATAACCCTACAAATCACCAATAATAGGCTTTGTTAACTGCCTAAAAGGTAGCTTCAAAATCTTCACTTTTATCTTCCTTATATATAGGGTCTTGTGGATAACCAATTATCCGCATAATAATAATGCCAAGGGTTACAGTAACAATGGGGAAAAGATAGCCCAAGGTTTGCATTGCCCCACCTGCACTTACCAAGAGGTTAAATATGGCATGGTAGGTTATGGCGGCACAGAGCAAGCCAAAAGTTCCTGCCAGTTTCAGCCAAGGATATTTCCAAATAAAAATCAAGCCATAGCCAATGAGAACACCGCAAATAATGTGCATTGCCCCTGCACCAAACCCACGCATAAGCAAGTGCAACACTTGGGTTGCCCCGTGTTCCGTAAGGTAACAGGCATTTTCAAAAGTAGCAAAGCTGGCAGCTATGGTAAAAATTGCCATTTGTGCATCTTTTGTTTTAGGCTCGAATATTAAAATATAAAAAACCAAAGGCAGCAGCTTTAGTATTTCCTCCACTACCGGTGCAATTTCCACAGCAGCGGCTACAATATCCGCACCGTAAAAACGGGCAAAAAAACTATTGATATAGGCAGCAAGCAAACAAGCAACATACCCTGCTATTACAAAAACAAAGGCTCGGCAATATTTTCGCCCTGCACAAATTGCCCCCACAAGCATGGGTGCAGTTAAACAAATGAATACACTTTCAATATATGTCATGAATCCACCGCCTTTAGCAAAGCAGGCATTAGGGCAAAAAGCCCCGCAGTAAGGAGAAAATCGCACCAAAAATAGGGGTTTGCCAAGGTGCTTTCCTTAAAATAGCAAGAACTTATCCAGAGGATAAACTCCGCAAAAATCACAAAGAGAATAGCTATGTGAATATATTGCAGCCGTGGTTTCAAAGCGCCGTGTTGCCGTGCAAAAAGTAAACCTCTTGTGGAGAGATAGCCACAGCCTGTTAAAAGCAGGCACCATATCAAAGTATTTATATCGTTGCCAAAAGAACAAAGATGCCAGGTCATTAAAAGCAATACCAGAACCACAAGGAAGGCATAAATAGACCTGTAACCACGTTCCTCGGGTTGAGCAATAAACAAATTCAGCAGCAGTAAAAACAAAAAGCCGGCAATCCAAGAAAGGTCTGACACATAGAAAAATCTTGGGGTATAGCCATTAAGAACCAGATATAAAAGCCAATATATCAAGCCCAAACAAAAAGTTCCGTAAAAGCAAGCCAGAAGAAAAAATAACTGACTTTTATGGCGAAAGGCATAAATACCTGCCCACAAACCACAGCCCATGGTTACACACAGCTGAATGGCATTATCTATAATTTCAATCATCACAATCACCATTGGAGTGATCTTTTAGTGCAGATTTACGGTGCAAATAAGAACACAGCATGGTAACGCAAGCCCCAAGGATAAAAGACAATAAAGCTATAAGCACATAACCCATGGCATTGCCCACCGCAAATATACTTGCCATATCAGAGTTTTCCAAAGCTTCCATGGCTTCCATTTTTATCATAATATCGGGCATGGAAAAACCTAAACCCACAATCAAAACAAGGCAGGCAACCATGGAGCACAAACCAACAACTCCATTTTTAAGGTTTTTTTCTCTATTTTTTAATTCCGCTGTCCGCTGATTCACAGCGGCTATGCGTTTATCGGTACTGCGCACCGGTTATTCCCTCCTTTTCCAAAATTGGACGTAAGGCTTTTTTACCACGATAGGCAAGGTTATCTATTTGCTTTTCGGTTTTATTCATAACCCGAGCCGCCTCTGCGTGGGTCATTCCCTCAAAGTAGAGAAGATACATGGCTTCCCGATAATCAATATTTATCTTTTCCATGGCAAATCGCAAAGTAGTGCCCAGTTCTTTTTTTCCTAAAACATCTTCAACTAATTCTGCACCCTGAGGCTCTTTTTCTAAATCTTCAAAACCGAAAAAACATTGACGGCGATTTTTTGCCTCATAGCGCAACCCAAGGTTACGCCCTATTTTAAACAAATAAGCTTTGAAACCATGATTGTAAATCTTTGGTTTTTTTGCCATCATCCGTGCAAATGCCTCTATCATCAAATCTTCTGAATCTTGCAAATCATGGATAATGCCGTTTATATATAAGGTTAAGCTGTTGCCGTATCGCTCCATCAGCTCTCGCAATCCGCTTTCATCACCATCTAAATAGCGATGATATAATAATTCATCACTTTCCATAATTATCACAACCAATCTTTTGGAGAAGATAGGAAATATTGGGGATTTTTCCGGCAACCCCTACCCTCCACCCATATTTATATGGGGAAATCCCATCATTGCTATGGGGAAAAACTTTTGCATTGCTATATGGCAAAGCCGCAACATTGCTCTGGGGAAAAGTCGCAGCACTGTTATGGGGAAAAGTCGCAACATTGCTATGGGGAAAAGCCGCAACATTGCGAGATAGCAAAGCCGTAGCACTGCACAGGGGTTCACCGTTTATAAAAACAGCACGTGAAAAAATCAGCCAAGATTCCATGGTTTTTTTAGCTAAAATATACTTCACCATTCACCCTCCCCTCCACAAAGCCAAATATTACATATTAGTAAATTTAGTATATCAAGCATTTACCCCAAAGTCAATGCAAAAGAAGGCGGCAACAGCCACATTTAGCTATGATAAAGGTGACTGGGATTGTCCAAAAACATAGTTTTTTGCCAAGATGTCAGGCTGTTAAGAAAACCTTAGATTCGGTAAATCTCACTGAGCAGCGGCTGTGTAGTGTACCTATATGTACATAAACAGCCGATGGCAAGGGATTTTACCGAATATCAGACTTTATCCACAGCCTAAGTCACATTTAGCTATAATAAAGTTGAATTTTTAAAAATAATTAAACTTGCTTTTCAAAATATATCCCCCGACGTTTCACAGTAACGGCTTATTTTTATCTAAGTGTATAAAAATATTGAGCTGCTCCGATTTTAGCCATGCACTCAGGCTCATTTTTCTCACCTTATTTTATGTTTCTTCTTGGTTATAAGCACTTGGTTATAAGCACAATATTTTTCATGAAAACAAACAAATACGTCATTGTTATTTGCCCATAAATAATATTTTCGCCTTCCTTTATTGGTCTACATAGTTATTTTAGATATTGAATTTTGCCACTTTAACGGTGCAGATTTTGGGAAAAAATGCCCTTATATAGATATTCTATTAAACAAAGGAAAGCTAAAACTCCCTATCTGCAATAACCCTTAAATTGGGGAAAATGAGCAAATTCCATGGACTACACAGCCACCCCATAATTAGTGGTTGAAAAGTTTAGGTTTTTAGTTTAACATATAAATATGAATACTTATAATGAAAAAAAAGAACAACTAATTAATATTTTAAAAAGCGGCAGCACTCCGGCAATAGCTTTTTCCGGCGGTGTAGATAGCAGCTTACTGCTTTATTTAGCCACAAAACTAAGAAACGGAGATGCCTTGGGCATCATCGGTGTAACCCAAGCTCAAAGTGATGGGGAAATAGAAAAAGCCGTATCATTCGCACGGGAGCATATGCTCCCTATTGAAATTGTAAATATAGACGTTTTTGCCACACCCCAAGTGGCACAGAATCATAAAGATAGATGCTACCACTGTAAAAAAGCCATACTTCAAGCCATAAAAAAAGTGGCATTAAAAAACAAGTGTTCCGTAATATATGATGGTACCATAGCTGATGACACCAAGGAATTTCGGCCGGGTTTTCAAGCTTTAACCGAAGAAAATATTAAAAGTCCTCTTAAGGAATGCGGCTTTACCAAAACAAATGTTCGCAACTATGCCTGCGATTTAGAATTGCCAATATGGAATAAACCATCTAAACCTTGCCTTTTAACCAGATTCCCCTACAATATGTCGGAATCCATAAACAGCACCATTATTAAACAGATTGAAGATGGTGAAAAAGTATTGGATTTTATCTGTAAACACAATTTTAGATTGCGTTGGGAAGGGAAAAATTGGGCAAGAATAGAAGCTTCAAAAGAGGATATGGCAAATATAATAGCAGCTCAAGAAGGTTTATTAGAGGCAATGACAAAAATTGGATTCAGTAAATTAACCTTAGATTTACGTCCATTTAAAAGCGGCAGTTTTGATAGAGAATAAAAAAGGAGCTAAGATGAATATTTTATATTTTGATACCATTGGGGGCATAAGCGGCGATATGATGGTGGCAGCTCTATTAAATTTCTGCAAAAATGACGAATTTTTACTGGCTAATTTAAAAAAATTACCGTTACATCCATGGCAATGGCAGCACAAAACCGTAAAAAAAGGTGAGTTCGCCGCTGAAAAAATAGACTTTATCCTTGAAAAATCACAACCTTGCCGCCATCTTGAAGATATTGAAAAAATAATCAAAGCAGCAGATTTTCCAAAAAAAATAACCACGGAAATTTTAGGTGTTTTTGCTCTGTTGGCAACAGCGGAAAGCATAGCTCATGGCATAGAAAAAAGACAAGTACATTTTCATGAAGTGGGAGCAGATGATACTATTTTAGATATTGCTGGGGTAATATTGCTGCTTAATTATTTAAAAATTGACCAAATATATGCCTCACCACTCCCTATGGGCAAGGGTTTAAGCATGGGCTGCCACGGCATGATGCCACATCCTGCACCGGGTTTAAATTATCTTTTGGAAAATGTAGCGGTTTATGGCATTGAAGAAGAAACAGAAACAGTAACTCCCACAGGAATTGCTCTTTTAAAATATTTAGATTGCACATTCGGAACCATGCCACCGATGACCATAGAAAAAATTGGGGTAGGTTGTGGCACCAAAGATTTAAAGCGTCCCAATATTTTACGTTGTTTTTTGGGAGCACCGAATCAATCCATTAACGAAAAAATTACCGAAACCCACAAGGTCGCTGCTCCGCAAATATCTAAAAAATTAACCACCGAAGTCATTACCCAAGGAGATGCCACAACTGCCACGGTAACTGAAGAAACAGATAAATACGGAGATTCATACATATTTATACTGAAATGCACCATAGATGATATGACCGGGGAAGAATTAGGCTTTCTCTGGGAAAAAATATATGCTGTCGGGGCAAAAGATATGACCTTTAATTCGGTATTTATGAAAAAAGCCAGACCTGGGCAAACCATCACAGTATTAGTTGAAGAAGAAGATTTAACCGCAGTGCGTGATTGCTTATTCGCCCATACCTCAACCATTGGCATAACTTGCACCAAGGAAAAACGCTTTAAAATGACACGGGAAATTGAAACCGTGGCAACTCCCTATGGTGAAATTGATATAAAAATAGCCACAGGTTACGGTATAAAAAAAATAAAACCCGAGTATAACGACATAAAAAACATAGCACTAAAAAACAATATTTCATTAAAAGAAGTAGCAAAAGCGGCAATTACAGCCTATAATGAGGAGCATAATAAATGAAAATAACCACTGTTTTTTTTGATTTTGATGGTACCTTGGCAAACACCATACCGGGTATAATGGCTACTATGGCAGTGGTTAAAAAGAAAATGAACGCAGATTTTTCATTGGCAGAAGCTGAAGCTTTAATAGGTAAACCCCTGGTAAACATGGGTGAGATACTTGTTGGAGCTAAAAAAAGTGCGGAATTTCTTAATACATATTTAGAAAGTTTTCCTGAGCATGGAGGCAAAATGATTAAGTTTTTTAACGGTATAGAAGAAATGTTAAAAAACCTAAAAGCCCAAAATATTGAAACTGCTGTGATAACATCCAAGCGAGGAAGAAGCCTAAATAATAATTTAACTGTGCTAAATGCACATGATTATTTTGACCTTTTAGTAACCAGCGATTCCACAATTTTCCATAAACCACACCCTGCACCTGTGGAATTTGCCTTGGATAGAATGGGAAAAGATGCAAAGGAATGTGTTATGGTTGGGGACACCGAATATGATATCTTAGCAGGAAAAGGAGCCTATGTTAAAACCATAGGTGTAACATGGGGGATTGAAAAAGATATGAAAAACGCAAATTACTGCCCTGATTACATTGCAAATTCACCCATGGAGCTATATAAAATCATAATTTCACTAACAAAATAGAGGTAAATTTAAAAGCACCTCAAATGATATTTTTTTGCACCAACCTCCATTGATTAGATTTTAGATCTAACTTTTATGTGACGGTGCAATTTTTCATCATTTAAGGTGTTTTTTGTTTCATTTTTTTCTGTTATTTTTATAATAATTGTTAATTTTCTCAAGTTTAAGCCTATATTTAGATTACAAAATTGTAGCTTTATATAGGCTTTTTTTAATACAGCTAATATAATTTACTTTTACGGATTTGTTTTACCATGCTCCCATTGTAACTTTCCCTATTAAAACAATTAAAATTATTACTTTATACCTTCTAAAATATTTAATGCCACATCTATTTCGGATTTAGTATTAAATAAGCCAAAGCTAAAACGCACGGTGCCACCGGGAAAGGTATTTATGGTTTTATGTGCTTCGGGAGCACAGTGCAAGCCTGTTCTTACTGCAATTTTTCCGTGTTTTTGTAGATGCTCCCCAACTATGGTGCAGTCCTTATCTTTTACATTTAATGATACCACAGGCAATCGCAGTTCATTAAGTTTAGGACCATATACCTCAACAGCAGAAATTGACCGCAGCTCCCAAAGGAAATAATGGGTTAACTTCTTTTCATGCTCAAAGGCATTAAATTCTCCGTAGGCTTTTAAATACTTAATACCTGCATATAACCCGCCAATCCCAATTAGGTTTGGGGTGCCACTTTCCAAAGCAGCAGGATAATTTTGTGGTTGATAAGGACTTTGGGAGAGATTACCGGTGCCACCGGTTTTTAATGGTTCCAGCAAAGCTTCTTCCTTTGCATATAAAATGCCGATGCCACATGGTCCTAATAAACTTTTATGCCCTGCAAATGCCGCAAAATCTATATCCATTGCTTTTAAATCCGTAGGTAAAAAACCCGCAGTTTGAGCCATATCGCTATACACTCTAACCCCATTATCATGGGCAATTTTTATAATTTTTGCCAAAGGCAGCACTTTTCCACTTACATTTGAACCATAAATAGCCACTATTAGCTTGGTTTTTTTCTTTAAAGCCGCTATAAGCCCTTTAATTGTGTTTTCATCATCATCGCATACTTTTACCTTAGAGAGTTCTATTCCCTTTAATTCTAAGGCTTTCAGAGGACGAAAATTTGCGTTATGCTCCGCAGAAAAATATATTACGTGCTCCCCGGGGTTCAAATATCCCTTTAAAATTACATTAGCAGATTCCGTGGCATTGGCGGTAAATATTATTTGAGAGGATTTTGATGCTCCCAAGAAATCCGCAATTTCTTTTCTCACTTTATAGACATATCTACCTGTATCATTTGCCAAGGGGTAACTCCCACGCCCGGGATTACCGCCAAACCGAGTAAGGACTTTTTTAATTTCTTTATATACGCATTGAGGTTTTGGGTATGATGTTGCCGCATTATCAAAGTATATCATATATCCTCCTGTTTCACGTGAAACAAATTTTATAACTTTTAATGTTTCACGTGAAACATAACTACTTTTAAAGCCTTTAATGTTTCACGTGAAACTATACTCTGAAATATATGCAGTATAAATCGGCAATATAACTTTAAAATATAACTAAACTAATTATTTGGCAATAAGCTGTTAAAAATAGGCAATTTTATAAATAAATATAATCAAATAATTGCAAAAAAGCCCAATCCACCACAAAGCATTATACATTAATGTATCTGCTCCAAAGTAGATTGGACTTTATTAGTTTAAAACAAAATTTTATGAAAAAATTCTGATAAGCAAATAAGAATTTGCTTTTACTAACACCAAAAGCTATTGCAATTTGCGGTTTTGCTATTGATGGTTGATGGTTGATGGTTGATGGTTG
>JAVXOZ010000039.1:14200-16385 GCA_036644995.1 Clostridiales bacterium
CTATTGCAATTTGCGGTTTTGCTATTGATGGTTGATGGTTGATGGTTGATGGTTGATGGCTGGTGTTTGCGGATTGCGGCTTTACTATATAAGTTATGTTTTTTAATTATTAAATTATAACGTGTTATACAGGCATTTAGCACTCTGCACTCTGCACTTTGTACTTTACACTTGTTACTTGAGGGCTTAGTCTTTTAAGGACTTTTCTTCCTCTACCACCATACTTAATATTCTATCTAAATCATCTTCATTATAATAATCTATCTCTATGCAGCCACCGTAAGGCGTTGTTTTAATTTTTACTTTAGTGCCAAAACGCTGCCTTAACTTATTTTCCATCTCTCTGCGAAAAGGTGTTGATATAATTTTATCTGTTTTTTGTTTTTTTACAGGTTTTTCTCCAACATCGTTTATCCTTTTTGCCAAATCCTCAGCTTGACGCACAGATAAGGACTTACGGATAATTTCATCAAGTAAAAAACTGCGTCCATCTGCTGTTTTAACCGAAAGTACAGCTCTGGCATGACCCGGAGTTATTTCCCCATTGCGTAAGCTTTCTGTTTCTGCCTCAGTTAAGGTTAAAAGCCTTAAACTATTGGCTATATAACTGCGGCTTTTGCCTAAAATATCCCCTAAACTCTCTTGTGTGTGCCCGTAATCATCCATCATACGGCGAAAAGCTTGGGCTTCTTCCAATGGGGATAAATCTTCACGCTGTAAATTTTCAATCAAACCCAATTCCGCAACAACGTTATCTTCAGCTTCAATAATAACCACAGGTACTTTTTTTAGCCCTGCTTGTTTTGCTCCCCGTAAACGTCGTTCACCTGCAATAAGTTCATATTTATTTTTTCCGTGCTCCCGAACAATCAAAGGTTGTATTACACCATGGGCTTTTATGGATGCTGTTAATTCCTCTATTTTATCATCGTTAAATATTTTTCTGGATTGCTCCACGCTTGGTGAAATTGATTTAACATCCACCAAAAGCTGTGCTCCCACATCTGCCTTTAATTCAAGCTCTGTGGCACCAACGGTACCTTCCAATATAAATTCCTCGGTGGCAGCGGGAATCAATGCTCCCAAGCCTTTACCCAAACCACGCTTATTTTGATTTTTTGGCATTTTTAATTACCTCCTTAGCCAAGTCGTTATAAACCTCGGCTCCTTTTGATTTGGGGTCATACTTCAGTATGGGCATACCATGGCTCGGTGCTTCGGAAAGCCGCACAGTTCTGGGTATTACAGTTTTAAATACCTTATTTTTAAAGTGTGTTCGCACCTCATTTGCCACATCTTGGGAAAGATTGGTGCGCCCGTCATACATGGTAAGTAAAATTCCCTCTAATTCCAAATTGGGATTCATATGGGTTTTTACTAATTGGTAAGTATTTGTAATATCCCCCAGTCCTTCCAAGGCATAATATTCGCATTGCAAAGGCACAATGAGTGAATCCGCTGCATTTAAAGCATTTAAAGTAAGTAAACCCAAGGTGGGGGGTGCATCTATGATAATATAATCATAATCATTTTTCACCGTTGCAACTTGTTTAGCCAAACGTTTTTCACGCTCCGGTTCATCAACTAATTCTATTTCTGCTCCGCCTAATTGCCTGGAAGAAGGCAATACGTCCAGATTTTTGCACTGTGTTTTTAAAATTAAGGCTTTAATGGGCACATCGTTTATTAAAGCATCGTAAATGCAATTTTCCAAGCCATTGCGGTCTACACCAACGCCACCGGTGGCATTACCCTGGGGATCTATATCTATTAACAAGGTTTTTTTATTATGATTGCCAAGGTAAGCACTGAGATTTACCGCAGTTGTGGTTTTTCCCACCCCACCTTTTTGATTAGCAATAACTATAACTTTAGCCATTTTATTTCCTTTCAAATCTAATACTTCATATTATAATGAACTACTATATTATAACACAAAAGGGTATAAAAAAAAAGCATCAAATATCATAAGAACATTTATTCCTATAATATTTGATGCTTTTTTTCGATATAGTTTACGCTCTATGTATTTAATCTTTTACGGTATACTTCGGTAAAATATAGCTACCTAATTTCTGTATTCAGTTTAAATCCCACAACACATTTTCCTCTATTGGGTTAAAAATTACAGCCTGTTAATATCTCGGATATTCTAACCCCTTCATCACACAGTGGAATATAGCGG
>JAVXOZ010000040.1:0-16372 GCA_036644995.1 Clostridiales bacterium
TTGGGTTTGGGTTTGGGTTTGGGTTTGGGTTTGGGTTTGGGTTTGGGTTTGGGTTCGAGTTTGAGGTTGGAGGTTGGAGGTTGGAGGTTGGAGGTTGGAGGTTGGAGGGTTGAGGGTTGAGGGTTGAGGGTTGAGGGTTGAGGGTTGAGGGTTGAATTTGAATTTGAATTTAAGGTTGAGGTTGAGTTTGAGGTTGGGGTTGAGGTTGAGGTTGCCAGTATCAAACTTTATACACAGCCTCAGAATTATTTATCGGCAAAATCCCCTTCATATTTTAGAGATTTGATAAAGGTTTCAAAATCCTTAGCCAAAAAGGTCACTTTAAAATCATTTTCTTCACAAATATGCACAACCTCAGGCTCACCTTCTGCCCCAACTTTACTGTAATCCAAAAAAATCAAATCATGGCCTGCACTTGGAGTATCACAAATAGCTATGCCAATATTGGGGTAATGCCAATGGTCTATCCAAAATGCCGAACCAACATCCCCCAACAAGCTGCATATTTTAGCACTGCCTATTCCCAAAAATCCATAAAAATCCACAAAATCAGTGCCAATGGTGGGTATATAATCTATGGGGAAACAGTTTCTTTTTACTAAACCACCGTTATGAATTTTCATAAATTCAATATAGGATTCCGGCAATTTATAGCCCAGTTTACCCTGAACTTTGGCTATTATAGCATCATCGGGATAATCACTGATATAAGATTCTTCGGACTCATCACAGTCATCCCAAAAATCAGTAAAATCAAAATCTTCAAAATACGTTTTCATATTACACTCCCATTATTTAATTAAAACTACATAGTATAAGGATACACCTTTAGTAAAAGAAAGTATATCTTTTTATTTATACTTTTTAAAAAACATATAAACAAAGTCATAATATAAAATCAATCAATATTTACCAAGTTATCTGCAATTTTACACTTTCCCATGGGTAAAATCTACACTTTACATTGATTTTTTACGCCTTTACAGCCAAAAGCAAATACTTGACAAATTTTCAAAAACTGTCTATAATTTTATCTATATAATAATTGATTAGAGTGTGATAATTCACATGAAGGGGTACACCACCACGGGTGTAATTCTTTATGTGCTTTTTTTATGCCATATTTTTAGTTTTAATGGAGGCAATATATTGGTTACGGTAAACGGAAAAGCCCAAGAATATATCAGCACAGATTTACAAACCTTTCTCTCAGCACAAGGTTACAGAATAGACACAGTAGCAGTGGAAATAAACGGGGAAATTATAGCAAAAGCCACTTATGGCACTGTTGTAATTCAAGATAAAGATGTTATTGAAATAATTAACTTTGTGGGAGGAGGTTGATAAAATGTTAAGCAAAAAAGAATATTTAGAAATGTTAAATCAACGCCACACACCACAAATACAGGAAAAATTAACCGCAGGTAAAGTAGCAGTTGCAGGCTTGGGGGGCTTAGGCTCTCACGTTGCCATCGGGTTAGCAAGAATTGGCGTGGGTAACCTGCACCTTGTGGATTTTGATACTGTGGAGCCCAGCAATTTAAACCGCCAAAGCTACAAAATAGCGGATTTGGGCAAGGAAAAAACCTTGGCTCTAAAAGAAGAAATCCAAGAAATCAATCCTTATATAAATGTTTACACCCACACTGTACAGGTAACTGCAAAAAATGCCACAAAGCTCTTTGCTCAAGAGGATATTATTTGCGAAGCCTTTGACAATCCCATAGCCAAAGCCATGCTGGTGAATACCATTTTAGAACAAAGTCCCCATACCAAAATAGTAGCATCATCGGGGATGGCAGGCTTTGAAAGCAGCAATGAAATCCACACCAAAAAAATCAGAAATAATTTTTATTTGTGCGGTGACGGCAAAAACGGCATTGAAAGCGGCATGGGTTTAATGGCACCGAGAGTAATGGTTTGTGCAGGACATCAAGGCAATATGATAGTGCGATTGCTGTTAAATACAGAACACGCATAACAAAGGAGAACAGATGAACAACAATATAAAATCAGATAAATTAGTGCTTGGGGGTAAGGAATTTACTTCCCGCTTTATTTTAGGCTCAGGAAAATACAATTTAGATTTAATTAAAGCCGCAGTGGAAGATGGTAAAGTGGAAATGCTAACCATGGCAGTGCGACGTGCCAATACCAACGGCACCGATAATATTTTAGATTACATTCCCAAAAACGTTACCATACTACCTAATACCTCAGGGGCAAGAACAGCCCAAGAAGCAGTAAGAATTGGGAAACTTGCCCGAGAAGTAGGCTGTGGCAATTTTATAAAAGTTGAAGTAATCAGAGATTCCAAATATTTGCTCCCTGATAATGCCGAAACCATTAAAGCCACAGAAATATTGGCCGCCGATGGTTTTATTGTTATGCCTTATATGTACCCGGATTTAAACGTTGCCCGTGATTTAATGAAGGCAGGTGCAGCCGCTATTATGCCTTTGGCAGCCCCCATCGGCTCTAATCAAGGTTTAACCACCAAATCCTTTATAAAAATATTAATTAACGAAATAGATTTACCCATTATTGTAGATGCGGGCATAGGCAGCCCCTCCCAAGCCTGTGAAGTCATGGAAATGGGAGCAGCCGCAGTGATGGCAAACACCGCAATAGCCACAGCAGGTGATGTGCCCACCATGGCAAAGGCATTTAAATTAGCCATTGATGCAGGGAGAATGGCATATCTGTGCGGCTTAGGGCGTGTGCTTTCCCAAGGGGGCAGTGCATCTTCACCCTTAACGGGCTTTTTGGCAGAAGGAGCAGTGGAATGAGTAAGGAAAAAATAGACCACATGACCTATCTGCCAAATATGGAAATTATCAATGATGAAATCAGAAATAAAGTAATTACAGCTATGGAAAACTATGATTATGATTTATTTACCGAAGATGATGTAAAAAGGGCAATAAACAACGATTTTCGCACTCCTGAAAATTTCGCCGCATTATTATCCCCAGCCGCTGCACCACAATTAGAAGATATGGCAAAAGCTGCACAAAGAGAAACCGCCAAACATTTTGGCAATTCCGTAAATATTTTTACCCCTCTTTACATCGCTAATTATTGTGAAAATTACTGCATTTATTGTGGTTTTAACTGTCACAATAAAATCCGCAGGGCAAAATTAAATTTTGCGGATATGGAAAAAGAAATGCTTGCCATTTCCCAAACAGGCATTGAGGAAATTTTGATATTAACAGGGGAAAGCCCCAAAATGTCCGATGTAGAATATATTGGGGAATCCTGTAAAATTGCCCATAAATATTTTAAAATGGTGGGTTTGGAAATCTATCCCGTAAACAGCGATGAATACGCATTTCTCCATAAATGCGGTGCGGATTATATTACGGTATTTCAAGAAACCTATAATGCAGATAAATACGAAACCTTGCATTTAGCAGGGAATAAAAGGGTATTTCCCTATCGTTTTGAGGCGCAGGAAAGAGCCATAAAAGGCGGAATGCGTGGGGTGGGCTTTGGGGCATTGCTGGGACTGGACGACTTTAGAAAAGATGCCTTTGCCACAGGGCTACACGGATATCTGCTCCAAAGAAAATATCCACAAACAGAAATTGCCTTTTCTTGCCCAAGATTACGCCCTATCATCAACAATGATAAAATCAATCCCAAAGATGTTCACGAAGCCCAATTACTCCAAGTTATTCTCGCCTATCGTCTTTTTATGCCCTTTGCCTCTATTACCATTTCCACCAGGGAAAGAGCGGAATTTAGAAATAATATAATAGGCATGGCAGCCACTAAAATATCCGCAGGAGTAAGCACAGGCATAGGTAGCCACACAGAGGAAGGAGAAGGCAAAGGAGATGACCAATTTGAAATTGCCGATGAACGCAGTTTTACAGAAATTTATCAGGCAATTAAAAATAAAAATCTTCAGCCTGTAACCAATGATTATGTTTTCGTATAAACAAACAATCGCCATAACCAACAGCACACTTTATCCCGATAATTATTTACAGAAAATAGAAGAAATAGCCCTATTGCAACCTTGGGCAATTATTTTGCGAGAAAAAAACCTCTCGGAAAAAGATTATGAAACTCTGGCAAAAGCAGTAATGGCAATTTGCGAAAAACAGCAAACAAAGCTATTTTTGCACAGTTATATTAATGTAGCCAAAAAATTAAATCACACCAAAATACACTTATCTTTACCGGCTTTACAACAACACCAAGATGAGATGGACTTTTTTCAGGAAATAGGTGTTTCCGTTCATAGCCTTGACCAAGCAATAGAAGCAGAAAAATTAGGGGCAACCTATATAACACCGGGTCATATTTTTGCCACAGATTGCAAAAAAGGACTAAGACCCAGAGGCTTGGACTTTTTAGCCAAAATAGTTAAATCAGTAAAAATCCCCGTTTATGGCATTGGCGGCATTTGCCCCAAAAATGCCCATGAGGTTTTAGCCACAGGGGCAAAGGGTGTAGCTATGATGTCTGCTTTTAAATAATAATCTGCATTAAACAATAAATCCATAACCGCCACCTTAACCAAGGCTTTAACGGTGGTCTAAAAGATATAAAAATAACCAGAGCCGAAGTTGCAGAAATTATAATGCGACTTTGCTATAAATACAACCTATAAAATCAACATAATCCCATAAAATAAACTTAATAAAAAAGGAGAGTGGTTTAAATGCGAATCTCCTTTTAAATTGTACCAAAATTATTTATTAAGGAGAAAATTTAAACCAACATATAATAATGTAGATAAATCACAAGTTGCAAATTATTAAAAAAATACCCTTAATCAGACTGTGCCCAGTATAAAAATAAAATACAAAACTACACTTTTAACCCTGTAAAAC
Source organism: Clostridiales bacterium (assembly GCA_036644995.1). GTDB lineage: Bacteria > Bacillota > Dehalobacteriia > UBA7702 > UBA7702 > Cryptoclostridium. Next base: position 4,848 of record JAVXOZ010000040.1, read on the forward strand.
TGTAAGTACTTGCCATAAATAAAAAATATTGCGGTTATTTGTAAAAACATTGACAATGCTGATATTAAGTGTATACTAAATATTAAGTTAATAACGTTGAGAAAAACAATACCATGTAGGTATCCTTGGTTGCTGTAGCGACCTGATATTTGCATAGGTATTTTTATTTTACAGAAAAACAAGGATAAAAAGATTACACATACGGAAAACCCACTGATTTCACCTGGTGTTGGTGGGGTTATATTGATTGCAACAGCAGAACTGGCATCTATGGTGGCAAGCCACGATTTGGATTTAATTTTAAACACCTGCCAACGTGTGCTTATTATAGAAAAAGGAAACATAGTTGCAGATGGCACCCCTGAAATTATTTTACAGGATGAAAAACTTTTACAAAATGTGGGCTTGGAACTGCCATCTTCTTTTAGCAGATGCAAAAAATGCCCAAACCACAAACCGCAGCAACAAGGAGAAAACAGTGAAAATTGCAGTTATTGATGGTCAGGGTGGCGGCATAGGTAAGCACATCACCATGAAATTACGGGAAACCATGCCGGAATATACCGAAATATTTGGCTTGGGCACCAATGCCGTAGCAACCGCCGCCATGCTCCGTGCAGGGGCTAACGAGGGGGCAACAGGGGAAAGTGCCATTGCTTATATGGCATCACAGGTAGATATTATAGTTGGCTCCATCTCTATAATTGCCGCTAACAGTATGTGCGGTGAAGTAACCCCCAAAATTGTGGAAGCCATTGGCAGCTCTAAAGCCAAAAAAATTATGTTGCCGGTAAATCGCAGCGATATCACCATTGTGGGGATACAACACGAGCCTGTGCCCCACCAAATTGATAAACTTATTGAAATAATTAATAATATTAGGAGGTAGTTACCATGTGCGAAGCCAACGTTTATTTAAAAAACTCAGAAGAAGAAGAATACCAATTATTTTTAGAGTGTGTAGATAAAATAATCCCCAACGGTGAAGAACTAATTTTAGAGGACATATTTGGAGCACGAAAAACCTTAAAAGCAAAAATTGATAAATTGGTTTTAGTAGACCATAAAATATTATTACAACGCACTTAAACAGCTTATTAAAAATTCTAAAAGCCGTATTTCCTTTTTTGTTAAAGATAACACGGCTCATATTTTAGGTAAAATGCAATTTTGGCTAAAATATGATAGGCTTTGAATAAAGGCTTAGAATGGGGAAACACCACAAGCTACGGACTCGCAGTGTACCCCGATGTACATAAGAGTTCGGGGCTTGGGGGTTTGCTCATTATCAGGATTTATACACAGCCTAAAGCCGTGTTACCCTTTTTTATTAAGGGTACCACGGCTTTTTTATTTAACGATATATTATTTTATAATAATTTACTTCCATGTTTGGCAGGATATTAGTTTTGCATAAAATCCATTTTTGGCAATTAGTTCAGCATGGGTGCCTATTTCCATTACTTTACCCTTATCCATAACCACTAAACAATCCGCTGATTTAATTGTTGACAAACGATGTGCCACAATAAATATAGTGGGATTAGATTCCATATTTTTAAAGGACTCGTGGATTGCATTTTCATTTTCTGTATCTAAATTTGATACGGCTTCATCCAGAATTAAAATAGGTGCTCCTTTAAGTATGGCTCTGGCAATGGCTATTCTTTGGCGTTGCCCACCGGATAATTGAGTACCTCGTTCCCCTGCTATGGTATCATATCCTTGGGGAAATTCCGAAATAAAATCATGGGCAAGTCCCAATTTTGCAGCATTTTCCACTTCTGCATCAGAGGCACCTATTTTTCCTAATCTTATATTTTCCCTGATGGATATATTAAATAGATATACCTCTTGGAGCACACCTGAGGTAAGATTACGTAATGTATTTAATGACATATCACGCAAATCAATATCGCCAATTTTAACAGAACCACCCCTTACATCCCAATATCTCAGCAATAAATTAATACAGGTGCTTTTACCTGCACCTGAATGCCCCACAATGGCAACCTTTTTATTGGCAGGAATTTTAAAGGAAACACCATTAAGTACATTTTCAGAATCATCTTTATAACTAAAGGAAACATTAGTAAATTCAATGGAAGGCTTAATATTGGCAATATTATAATCCTTAGCTTTATCCTCAACCAAACTTTTTGCCTCTAACACAGCAAAAACTCTATCCGTTGCAGAAAGAATTAAACCAAAATTCCTCGCCATATTACATATTTCCAGCACAGGGTTAAAGGTCATACCGGCAATAATAATAACAACAGGAAACCATTGTACCGCCATTTTCCCATGGAATATAAGCACAATGGAAGTAACCATCATAGAAATCATGGCGATGCCCACGCAAATTTGCATTAAGGCACCTTCGGTACCCAAGCGTTTACCATATCCTATTTGTGCTTGATATAATTTTTCCATATAGGCAGCATTTTTCTTTTTATATTGATTTTGATAATTTAATGTAAGAATTTCTTTTAAACCATGAAATCCTTCAATAGCCACAGAATTGGCATCGGCTAAGCACTCACGAACAATAGCACCTTGTTTATCTGCTTTTTTCTTCATAATCAAAGGAATAATCACCACAATTATTAAAAATATCAACATAATTAATGGTAAAACAATATTTAATGTACCCAAAAATATTAAAGTGATAAGGGGTACCGCCACGGCAACAATTACCGTACCAAAGGTGTGAGCAAAAAACCATTCCAACAGCTCAACATCACTCATTAAGGTAGAGGCTAATTGCCCCGAACGCATATTAAGGAGTAAACCCGGGCAAGTCCTATCCACGGCTTTAAAAAGCATTATTCTAAAATCTGCCAGTATCCTAAATGCCACATCATGGGAAAACCACATTTCCCCATAATAAAACAAAGCACGGAAAATAATTACCACAACCAAAGCTGTAATTAACGGCATCCATTTTGTCAGCAATGTGCCTTTAATTGCCAAACTAACCATGTACCCACATATACACGCAACGGAAATATTACAGAGGTTATGCCCGATGCCGCTCAGTGAAGATAATGCCATTTTAGGATAATAAGACTTCATCTTTTTTACAAGTTTAAACATACTTGCTAATCTGTAATGCTTATTTTCTGCCATTAGACTTTACCTCCGTTTTATGCTGTGCATTGATTAGCTGTGCATATTTACCATTTTTTTTCATTAGATAGGGGTGATTGCCCACTTCTACCAATAAGCCATCTTCTAAAACAAGTATTTTATCTGCATTTTTTATTGTGGATAAACGGTGAGCAATAACTATTGTGGTTCTGTTCTGCATTAAATAAACCAGAGCATCTTGAATATATTTTTCATTGGCTGCATCCACACTGGAGGTAGCTTCATCCAATATTAAGAAAGAAGCATCCTTTAAAACCGCTCGGGCAATGGCTATCCTTTGGCGTTCACCTCCTGATAATGTAGCACCACGCTCTCCCGCAATAGTTTCATACCCCTTGGGTAAAGCCATAATAAAATTGTGAATATTTGCCACTTTTGCGGCTTCAATAAGTTCATTTTCTGTGGCATCAGGTTTGGACATCCTAATATTTTCAGAAATTGTACCATAAAACAAATAAGTATCCTGAAACACCACTGCAATACAACTCCGCAAATAGGATAAATCATAATCACCCAGGTCAATGCCATCAAATTTAATTACCCCTGAACTAACATCATAAAATCTTAACAAAAGATTAACAATGGTGGATTTACCTGCCCCGGATTTCCCAACCACTGCCACGGTTTCACCCGATTTTACAAAAAAATTTACAGCTTTCAAAGCCTTATCATTTTTATTATCATAGGAAAAATCCACATTTTCAAAGGTAACGTTGGGCAAATTTTGCTTATTTTTCCCTTTATATGGTTCTTTTTTTTCTTTAATTACAATAGGTTCATCCATAATATCAAATACTTCCTCTGCAACGGAAAAACCCAAAAAGCTGGCATGCCAACTATTATTCAGCTCCGCAATGGGTCTAACACATTCCGGAACAAGAAATAAAATAATTAATACAGCAGTAATAGAAAGGTTGCCATTTGCAGTGTGCCATGTGGCTATGGCAATGGTTAAAGATGAAGCAATGGTCATAAATAATACTATAAGAGCAGAATCTACCAAAGATACAGAAGTATTACGAATTGACTCTTTTGCCAGTTTTTTCGCATTTTTCCCCAATTCTTCACCCTTAATATCCCCGGCATTAAATACTTTTAAAGTATTCATACCCTGCATAGCATCAATATACTCTGCATTTAAGTGGGAATATGATTGCCAATAACCAATAATACCATTGCGCACCAAAGGCACAGAAAGATGAGGTGCAATAATAACAATAACCATGGATAATACAACAACAAGTCCCACCTGCCAATCTAAAGCCAATAAATATGATACAATTCCCACCACTGTAACAAAGGTGATAATAGCTTGGGGAATATAGGAAATAAGAAAAGCCTCAGAAGCTTCAACGCCATCGGTAATTAAGGAATTAAGGTTTCCGCTGCGCTTTTTACTTTGATATCCCGGCCCCAATAGAGTTAATTTATCCAATAATGTACCACGAATACGGTCTTTTACTTTAGCTGCAATTACTCTGGTATACCATTCATTATAACGGATAATATAAGCCCTCGATATAATACAAAAAACAGCAATACTGATAAATATTATAATTTTTGCCATGCTGCCGTGGTTGAACACCTGGGCAACACCTTTAGCAATAACAAATCCTTGCAAAACATAGGTTACAGAAACCCCTAAGCCCAATAGAACTTTACCTAAAAGTTCCTTTTTTGCCATAGATAAAAACTGTATCATTCTCCAATATGTGCCCATTATATTTCCTCCTCATTATTGATATAAATGGCACGCAACAAAATGCCCCACAGATATTTCTTTAATATTTGGACAATGATTTTTGCATTGCTCCACAACCCTGCCGCATCTGCCTGCGTAAGGGCAACCTTCATAACCTTGGTTTTGCACTCCCATATCAATGGTTAAATCCTCTGGTTCCCCACTCACCTCTTTGCTTTTTCCTATATATGCCGATGTGGAAGAAAGTAATCTTAAGGTATAGGGGTGAACCATTTTATCAAATAGCTCAATACTGCAAATCCGTTCCATAATTCTACCGCCATACATCACTGCAATTTCATCAGATAGATAGTATACCGCCTCTAAATCATGGGAGATTAAAATATATGATAAATCTAATTGTCTTTTCAAATCCCCTAAAAGATTTAGTATTTGAGCCTGAACCGATACATCCAAGCTGCTTAATGGCTCATCTAAAACTATTAGCTTGGGGTCCGATGCCAAAGCTCTGGCAATGCAAACCCGCTGAAGCTGCCCACCGCTAAATTGTCGGGAATATTTATTTTTATCCTCAGGATTTAAACCCACTTGCTGCAATAAAGAAGTTATTTTATCACTAATTTCTAACTTGGATAAATTGTAAAAATTAACCAAGGGTTCTTCTATGACTTGAGCTGCAGTGTATCTTGGGTTTACAGCACTAAAGCAATCCTGAAATACCATTTGAATTTGTTTAGAGAGATTCGCCTTATTCTTTTTTCCCATTGATAAACGTCTTTTTACCGGATAATTTTTAAAAAGAACATTACCATGCGTAGGAGGTTCCAAACCTGTAATAAGCCTCCCCAATGTGCTTTTGCCGCAACCACTTTCCCCTACCAGTCCCAAACATTTGCCATTTTCAATTTTAAAACTTACGCCGTTTACAGCCATAAGTTTATATGCTTTGCCCATGGTTTTAGCTTGATATATTTTTTTTACATCATTTACCTCAAGTAGCGACATTACATTTTTCCTCCATCTCAGTAATCTTACTACATTGCATTTCATGGGTTGGGGATACCAAAAAAGGTGCCAAATCGTATTTTAAACAATTATCATCGGCAAAACTGCACCTTTGCAAAAATGTACAGCCGCTCCTACGATTTTCCAATGTTAGGGGCTGCCCCTGAAGAACAGATAATCGCTTTTTGGAAAAACCGGGCTTAGAGGCAAATAATCCCTTGGTATAAGGGTGAGATGGCGCAGTTAAAACAGCATTTGCGCACCCTTTTTCCACAAATGAACCTGAATGCATTACCGCCACATGAGTTGCTAAATGGGCAATAACACCCAAATCGTGTGATACCACCAAAATACCTGTACCCGTTGACTTTTGCAGCTCGTTTAATAATTCTATTATCTCATGTTGAATAGTTAAATCCAAAGCAGTTGTGGGTTCATCCGCAATTAAAATATTTGGTTTCATCACCAAGGATAAGGCAATCATTATTCGCTGGAGCATACCACCACTTAACTGAAAAGCATAGGATTTAAGTACAGCTTGGGGATCTCTTATTCTCATGCGTGATAACATATCCCGGGCAATTTTATCCACAGTTTTTTTAGGCTGAATATTAGTTCCTAATTTATTTATTGTTTCATAAAAATGCTTTTCAATGGTAATCATAGGGTTAAAAGCACTCATGGGGTTTTGCATAATCAAGGCAATGCGATTACCCCTAAATATAGACATTGCAGCGTTATCCCAATATGGTACAGGTTCACCATTTAATAAAACCTCACCGGAAACATCCCATATTTTTGGATTTAACAAACCCAACACTGCAGAACAGGTTAAAGATTTTCCGCTACCACTTTCCCCAATGATACCCAGAGTTTCCTCTTTATTTATAGTAAAGGAAATATGTTCAACCCCGGGAATGCGGCGATTTTTTTCCTTAAGATAAATGCACAAATCCTTAACTTCAAACACATTTGCCATGGTGTATCCTCCTAAACATTTTCTTTATCCAATACGTTACGCATATTATCACCAATCATATTGGCACACACAACCACAAGAAGAATCATCATACCCGGCCAAAACATCATCATAGGGTCGCTATTGATAAAAGATCTACCATCGCTAATCATCGCCCCCCATTCCGCTGCGGGTGGCTGCACTCCAATACCTAAAAACGAATATCCTGATATAGATAAAATAGTATGGCCAAAATCAATGGTAATAATGGCAAGGAGTTGAGGTATTATATTAGGAAGCATGTGCTTAAATAATATTTTTAAATCAGAAGAACCACTGATAGAAGCCGCAGCAATATATGTTCTCTCTTTTTCACTTTGTGCCAAATTTCTGGTAACTCTGGCATACCACAGCCATTGCAGCAGTAACATAGCAATTACAACATTTACAATGCCGGGCCCCAAAAAACCTACTATAACCAAAACCAAAACCAAATTGGGAAAAGCATAGAGCACATCGCAGGTACGCATAATACATTGATCGATAATGCCCCCATGGTAACCCGCTATCATGCCCAGTGTAATACCTATTGTAGCGGCACACACAGTGCAAAGAACGGAAAAACCCAAGGTAGCTCTGGTAGCAAATAAAATTCTGGAAAAAATACAACGTCCCATATTATCCGTACCCATAGGGTACATTAAGGACATACCTTGAAACTTTGCGGATAAATTCATGGCAGTTGGATCATGGGGAGCAATATATGGCGCAAAAATACCCCCAAGAATTATAGAAAAAAAGATGATTACACATATTTTAGAATACTTCTGTTTGAATATACTTTTAATTAAGTCTTTAAAACCCATAGCTATCACCTTTCCAATCTTATTCTTGGATCCAGAGCCGCACAAAGTACATCTGCCAACAAATTTATAGTAATAAACACCATGGACATCAACACAATATAGCCTTGAATCATCGGCAAATCTCTGCCGGTAATGGAACCTAAAATCAACCTGCCGATACCAGGCCATGAAAATATAATTTCAATAATAATTGTTCCTGCCAACATATTCCCAAAATTCACACCTAATGTAGTTATTACCGGAGTTAATGAGGTTCTAAAAACATGGTTACCTATAATTCTGCTTTCCTTAATTCCCCTGGCACGGCTAAATAATACATATCTTTTACCCATATTTTCCAGCAAGCTGTTTCTCAATACTCGGGAATATGTAGCTATATACAAAACCGCCAAAGTAAACGAAGGCAAAATAAGATGTTTAATACCACCCATCCCCGATACGGGAAACCACCCTAATTGCACTGAAAATAGCTGCACCAACAACAATCCCAACCAAAAAGAAGGCATAGATGTGCCAATAAAGGCAAATACACGACCAAAATTATCTATTTTTCCATTGGGAAACAGTGCGGTGAAAATTCCCAAAGGAATACTTATAGATAACATCATAATTATAGAAACAAGCACAAGTTTCATGGTGTTGGCAAATGCACCAAGAATTTCCACACTTACTGGTTTATTATTAAGAAAAGAAGTACCAAAATCAAAGTGTATTGCATCTTTCAACCATTGAAAATATTGGGTAAAAAATGGTTTATCCAAGCCAAGCTCATGGGTTACCGCTATAATGGCATCATCTGTTGGGGGAATACCCGCAGCTGTTAAATAGGCGGCGGCGGTATTGCCGGGAATTAAACGCACCAAAGAAAAAGCTACCAAAGATATTGCAATAACAATGGGGATTAGTAATAACAGTCTTTTTATGACAAATTTTAACATTATCCACCTCTATTGTCTTTTTTCTCAAAATAACTTTGCCAACAGCAAATACCATTGGCAAAGTTTATTTTGATATTTATATTTTGAGAATTATTTATTTAGTTCAATTTCACCAAAGGGAGATTCAACCAAAGTGTTAAATCTTACTTTGGAAATATTATCACCAAAAGCAGCCTGCTTTGTGGTAAAGGTAATGGGAACATATACCGCTTGCTCATGGAGGGTTCTTAATACATAATCATAGCTTTCTTGCACTATTTTGGTATCCGTTGAATTAAGTGCTTTATTGATGGTATTATCAATTTCCTTTTTCATTGGTAAACCAACTTGGGCAGCATAATCTCCATGGCTGGGATTTCTGAACGAGGATAAATACGAATGGGGATCAAAGGGGTCGCCCCATGTTTCAGCTAAAAGCATACCAAATTCCCCGGATTTTTGCTTATCACCATAGGTTTGTTTTTCTTGTGCCAATAAATTTACTTTGATACCAATTTGCTGATACTGGTTTTGTAATACCTGCCCAATATTTTTTTGAGCATCGTTATCGCCTAAATAAATAAAATCTATTGCCAGTTCCTTCCCATCTTTACTGCGATAGGTGGCTCCATCTGCTAATTTCCAACCTGATTCCTCCAACAATGATTTAGCTTTATCAAGGTTATAATCATAGGGTGTTAATCCAATATCACAATAGGGTGTTTGTGTAGACATCAGTGTATCTGCAGGAGTTTGCAAACCGTAAAAAACATTATCCGCAATGGCTTTTTTATCCGTTGCATATTCCAAAGCAAGACGCACATTCAAATCTTTGGTCGCCGAGGAACTGGTATTAAGTAATAAATTATTGGTAGTCATAGGCTCAGAGCTAATGGTTTTATATCCGCTTTTTTCCAAATCGTTATAAGCATCCCCTGTCATTTGCCCTTCAATATCATAAATTAAATCTATTTCACCTGCTTTTAAAGAACTAACTGCGGTATTAATATCAGGAATAACGCTAAACTTTAAAAATTTATAGCTTGGTTTTTCGCCCCAATATTTATCATTTCTTTCAAAAACAGTATATTGACCTTCTACATATTCTTTTTGCAGCCACATACCACTGCCAATGGGTTCTTTAATATTTTCACCTGTATCACCGTTACCGGGGAATATTGCTTCAGCCCCCACACGCAAAGGACGAGCTAAAGATAATTCCTGTAAAAAAGAGGAGAATGGTTCTTTTAATATAATTTTCACTGTATTTTCATCAATAACTACAACTGCCTGCATTTGGTTAATGCTTTCAACCCAGTTATGCACATCTCGGTGGGCCAATACCGCATCGAAATTTTTCTTCACAATATCAGCAGTAACAGCTGTACCATCACTAAATACATTGCCACTTCTTAAATGAAAAGTATATTCCCTTCCATCTTCAGTAATATCCCAGCTTTGAGCCATGCCGGGTTTTACTTCTCCATTATCAAAATCCGTTAAGCCTTCATAAACCATTGTTTGAATCCACATGGGACTATTATAGGTGTGAGGGTTTAAGTTCCCGGTATCAATAGGAGTAGAAATTACCAAGGTATCAGCATCAGCCTCACTTTGGGCTTCGCCGCCACATCCACCAAACATAAAAACGGTGAACGCCATAACCATACATAACACAATAATTTTTGATACTTTTTTTAACATTGTAATTTTAATTCTCCCTTATATTTTTTATTAATTTTTAAAAGTGATACCACAACAATGTGGCAAAAATAAATGCCGCAAATACCATAAAGCATATTTTACAACAGCTTTTTTTTTAAATTAAACTATTAAGCCTACCTTGACAGATTTATTATTTTTTTCCGCCAACCACAAACATAGGCGTATTGCCATACTCCAATTTTTGTCTCTCATTATATATTTTTTCATTAAGATTTATTTCGGAAAATATTTTTGTGAAACCAATATTCATTAAAGTTTCCAAATCCCAAATTGGTCTATTATATCTACCCATAGGTAGTTTTTCACTTATTCTTTCAGATTCTGCCATATCACAATGGTCGTGGGTGGCTTCTCCATATTTTTTGCGCACTGCTTCTACATCTTCTTCATGCTTCTTTTGCAATTCATCATCAAATAAATAGCCATTCCAATTTGCATCAAAAATCAAAAGATGACCTCCGGGTTTTAATACCCTTAACCATTCTTTATAGGTTTTTTTAGGATATTCCAGTATCCAAGTTAAATTTCGAGAAATCAATAAATCAAAGCTATTATCGGCAAAATCCAAGGCTTGGCAATCCATACGCAAAAAGTTAGCAACTACCCCTTGGTGCATTGCATTTTCCATTGCGCAACCCAGCATATTTTCGGTTAAATCAATCCCTGTAACATCATGACCATCTAAACCAAATATAATAGGGAAAAAACCGGGTCCTGTACCAATATCTAATATTTTCAACTTAGTATTTTTACTTCCATGGGGTAAATATTGATATACCAATTCTCGCCATACATCTTTTCCTTCACTTTCTAAATCCTTTTTAATACCTGTACTATACTGTTGAGCCTCTCCTTCCCAATAATTTTTAATTTTACTTTCCAATACCATAAAATACATTCCTCCTAATTTTAATACATAAAAAAGCCATGAAAACAATAGCACTGATACACTGTGCTTTTGCCTTCATGGCTTTTATAAACTACATTATTCTTTTAAAAAATGCTTTTTAATAAGTTTAAAGATAAATACATTTTGATATCTAAAAACAACTTACATAACAAAGGTATGCTTACATAGCAAATTTTATACGGCTACTGCCATAAATATAATTTCATTACTGCTCAAGTATAAGTGTCCAAAGAAAAATAGTCAATGTCTTTTTTTGTCCTTTTCCATCAAAAAACAAGTTTTTCTTCATAAA
>JAVXOZ010000041.1:0-15256 GCA_036644995.1 Clostridiales bacterium
GTGGATAAAGTCTGATATTCGGTAAAATCCCTTCTCATCCACTGCTTATGTACATTTAGGTACACTACACAGTGGCTGCTCATGGAGTTTTACCGAATCTAAGGCTTTCTTAACAGCCTTACATCTTGTCAAAAAACTATATTTTTTGATAATCTGAAACCCCGACATTTTTGTCGGGGTTTTTCAATTTACTTATTTTTTTAGGGATTAATTGTGTTTTTAGCTTCTGCCAAAGCTTTGGTAAGCTGGTCTGGGCAGGATGTGGCTTTTCTGCCGCATTTTATATGTTCCAAGCGTTCCACCACTTCATCTATGGTCATACCTTCCACCAAACGTTCAATTCCTTGGGTATTGCCACTGCAACCCCCTACAAATTCCACGTTGTGGACAATATTGCCATCTAATTCAAAATTAATTTTGGAAGAACAGGTACCCTGGGTTTTAAATGTGTGTTTCATTTAATTATTCCGTCCTTTAATGTAATATTGCAGTTATGTAAATCCAAATCGTGCAAAAGCCTTAAAAGCCCTTGTGCACCTTGGTTTAAATGCTTTACCAATAATTCTTGGTTTAATAAATAAATTTCCATATCTTGGGTATTGGCACTTAAAACATCGTTTAAAGCTGCTAAATTATTGCCATAATAGGTGGGTAAAGGTATTTGTTCACCTATTATTTTATGTAATTCCGCCTCACTTTTTATTTTTTCCCCATCTAAAATCAATTTAATCATTTAATTTCCTCAATCAATACATTTGGGTAAAGGTTTTGTAATGGTCATCTGTATAGAAAATATCACCTTTATCTGAATAGACCAATCTTTCGGCATTTCTATATCCGGTGGTGTAATTTACATCGCATTCGTGCCAATCTCCTTGGGGCAAAGTATTATCATAATTGCCAAAATAATCACCGCCAATGCTCATACCCGGTGCTACCTCATTCAAATTTCCTTCATCACTTTTCCAACCCAAATCTTTAGCCTCATCTTTGGTAATGTAGTTTGGGGGTAATTTTTCGTATTCATGTATATAATCTGCTTTGGTAATGTAGTTTGGGGGTAATTTTTCGTATTCATGTATATAATCTGCAACTTCTTGGGGAGCGGTTATCCTTGTTTCTCCATTGTTATTATTGGTATTTGGGTCTGTATTATCCTCTGTATTTTGGCTAAAATCACAGGCACAAAGTGAAATAGCAAGGAAAAGAGAGATAATAAGTGCGATTATTTTATTTTTTGTCATTTTTCCTCCTACTACCTCAGTTTTGTCTATATTACCACAAATTTCCCTAATAATAAAGTAAATATCCCAAAAAACTTTACCAATTCTTAAATAAGTGTTATAATAATTTTATAAAGTTTTAACAATGATTTTACAATGTTTTTACAGATAATACTTAATGTTTGCGCTGTGTTGTTTTTATGTTAAGGTTTTGGCTGCATATAAGATTATCTGAATATGAAAAGAAAGGAACTTTATGAAAATTAAATGTTAGCGAGGTGTATTAATGATCGGAGTTCAAAAAAAAGAAGGAATTTTTTACGAGTTATTCTGCGAACAAATCAATATGATTTTAGAAACCGGTGAGTTTTTTTATCAGTGGATTCTGGATTATGAAAATCAAGACGTGGAAAAAATGGCCGCTATAATGAGCGACAAAGAACAAGAATGCGATGAAGAAACCCGTAAAATTATGCGGCAACTAAACAACTCTTTTATCACCCCATTTGATCGTGAAGATATTTATTTAATGATTAAATGTATGGATAGAGTTGTGGATAATATGGAAAAAGTTGCCAGCAGTTTTTACATTTACAGCATTACCAAAATGGAACCTGCTGTTTTCTCTATGGTGGAAAAAAATCTTACCAGTATTAAGGGTTTAAAAGTTATGTTTGATAATCTTAAGGATTTCAAAAAAACCGATATGGTTTTAAAACAGATTATTGAAGTAAATCGCTTGGAAAACGAAGGGGACCATATTTATCGCCATGGTTTAAAACAACTTTTCGAAGACAAACAAGATGGTCTTGAATTGATGAAATGGCACAGAATTTATGACTATTTGGAAAAGGGCCTTGACAGCTGTGAAGAAGTCGCCAATGTAGTCGAAGGAGTTGTAATGAAACATGCTTAGTGGTATCCTGATTATTGTTATATTGGCAGCACTGCTTTTCGAATTTATCAACGGCTTTCACGATACTGCAAATGCAATAGCAACATCGGTTTATACACGGGCATTAACAGCAAAACAAGCTATTTTATTGGCGGCGACAATGAATTTTGTCGGAGCCTTAGTCAGTGAAAAAGTTGCCATGACCATAACCCACGGGTTAATTTCCGTGGAAGTAGAACAATACGTTATCTTAGCGGCACTTTTAGGTGCCATATTATGGAATTTGATAACGTGGTATTTAGCTATTCCCAGTTCATCTTCGCACGCACTTATCGGCAGCTTGTTAGGGGCAACCATTGTCCATACCATGAGCCTGCAATATGTGCAATGGGATGGGGTTTTAAGTAAAGTAATATTGCCATTATTATCTTCACCGCTTATTGGTTTCTTTATAGGTTTTTTGGTGATGAAACTCCTATTTAATCTCCTAAAAGACTGGCGACCCGCAAAGGCAAATAAGGTCTTTTCTAAATTGCAGATTATTTCTGCGGCGGTTGTTTCGTATTCACATGGTAATAATGATGCCCAAAAAACTATGGGTATTATTACCTTAGCACTAATAACCGGGGGTATGATATCACCCAGTGATGGTATTCCTATGTGGGTTAAAATTGCCTGTGCGGTTATGATTGCCCTTGGTACATCGGTTGGTGGTTGGCGTATTATGAGCACAGTGGGAAGTAAAGTTACAAAACTTGAGCCACCCAGTGGGTTTGCAGCTCAAACTACTGCGGCTTTGGTTATTGAGGCAGCTTCTTTTATTGGTGCGCCTGTTAGCACTACCCAAGTAATTACCACCTCTATTATGGGTGTGGGATCCGCAAAGCGTTTCTCATCTGTGAAATGGGGTATTGCCCAAAACATTATTATAGCTTGGTTTGTTACATTGCCGATAACTATGTGTTTTGGGGGTTTAGCTGTGTTTATATTGCAATTTATTTTTTAAAAAATAAATTGCATTGTCTCAAATGAATATTTTAAATATAATTTGAAAAACCGCTGTTTATCAGCGGTTTTGTGGTATGTGGTTATTTTGTTGTTTAAAAAGTATTTTTTATGGATTTTGCAATATAGGCAATGGACTGATTTTAAGAATCCATTAAAAATATTTTTATTTAATCGTTAAGTATAATGTGGTCCTCAATATCAAATATTTTATCTGCCCAGTCTTGGTAAAAAGAGGGGTCATGTGAAACCAAAATCACAGTTCCTTCAAAATTTATCAAGGCTTTTTTTAACACATCTTGGGCTGTGGCATCCAAATGGTTGGTTGGTTCATCCAAAATTAAAAAATTGGTGGTAGTAAGGGTGAGGTTGCAAAGTTTAACTTTGCTTTGTTCGCCACCGCTTAAAGTGCCTAAGGGCTGTAATGCGTGGTCGGACCGTATAACGCAGCGTGAAAGTGCATTACGCACTTCTTTTATGGACATTTTGGGGTAGAGATCAAAAATATAGTCCATGGGTGTTGCTTCATCATTTTCCCAATCTAACTCTTGGGCATAATAGCTTAATTTAGTTTTTTCCCCAAATTTAAATTCTCCGCCCAATGGGGGTATTTGCCCCATTAAAGTTTTTAACAAGGTACTTTTGCCGATGCCGTTAAATCCGGTAAATACCCATTTTTTTCCTGTTTCAATGGTAAAGCTCAGTTTTGGCATTAAGGAGTAAAAATATCCCACTTCCAAATCCTTAACTTCCAAGGCTTTTTGGGTGCTTATGGGTGCAAAGGGGAATTTAATATTGGGCTTTGCGGTAAATTTGGGTGCTGCTATTTTATCCATTTTATCCAGTTTTTTTTGCCTGCTTTTTGCCATGTTCGCAGTGGAAGCCCGTACTTTATTGCGAGAGATATAATCCTCTGTTTTTTCAATTTCTTTTTTCTGGCTTTGATAGCGGCGTAAATATTCCGCATCTTGCTGTTCTTTTTGTGTAAGATAGGATTTATAGCCACCGCTGTATTTTTTGATGGTATCAAATTCTATATCTAAAATGCAAGAGCAAACCTTGTCTAAAAAATTACAATCATGGGAAATGATGATAAAAGCACCTTTAAAGCCTTTTAAAAATTTTATCAGCCAATCTATGTGCTCTTTATCCAAAAAATTTGTAGGTTCGTCCAAAAGCAGCACATCACAATTTTCCAAAAGTAATTTTGCCAAAATAGTTTTTGCTCTTTGCCCACCACTTAGCTTGCCCAATTGTCTGTCCAAGCCGATGGGGGTTAAGCCTAAACCCGCTGCAACTCGCTGGACTTGGCTATCTATGCCGTAAAAATTTTGGTTCTCCAATAAATCTTGTAAATTTGCCGCAGTACGCACCAAAACATCATCGGAGCTATTCATCAATTTTCCGTTTACTTCCTTTAGTTTTTGCTCTGCCTCAAAAAGATGAGCAAAAGCTGTGCGCAGATATTGAAAAATAGTTAAATTTTCATCTACCTTGGCGTATTGATCCAAATGCCCCACGGTGGTTTTGGATTGCCAGCGTACAAAGCCTGCATCGGGTACTACTTCACCTACTATGGTTTTTAACAGGGTGCTTTTTCCGGCTCCGTTTTGCCCTACCACACCCATGTGTTCTCCTTTGTATAATTCAAAGGAAGCATTGCTATATAATCTTTTATCCCCGTACATATGGGAAATATTGTGTACTTCTAATAAACTCATTTAAAAACTCCTATACCAAATAATTATATGGCTTTCAGAGTGGTTTGTCAACGTAACATCCTTGCCTTAAAAGAGGTTATCATGGCAATTTCTTCGGGATTTACCTTGTTTAAAATAGAGAGATAATAGCCCACAAGGTCGCCAAAGTAAATGCTTTCTGTTAATCTGCTCAAAAAAGAATTACCTTGTGCTGTAAAAGTAACTATCTTTTCCACCTGTTCTTTAAGCATATTTTCGGATATTTCAAACCTTTGGGCAATCCGTGGGTGTTCTTTTTTATCCCTAAACATTAGCAGTACAAAGTTACGGTTTTTATTGCCAAAAGACATTATTTCGTTATGGTTAACCTCTGGTATGGCACCGCAAAAGCAAGGTGTTTCTGCGGTTTCGTTAAGTTGGCTTTTCATGTTTTTTGCCCCTGCATCGGTTAAGTCCTCACTGCCCCAAATAATAGGCATTTTACCGTATAGCTGCAAGGCAGTGGCTTTGGCTCTGTTTTTTATTGCAGGTGTGGAAAATCCCCATTTTTTTTTGAGTATGCACAAATTAAAGTAAATTTCCCCTATTTCTTCTTGGGGTAAATCAATTATTTTTTCGTTGTTTAACAGGAGTAAAACAGGTAAAGCCATGTATAGGGTAGCCATGCGTGGCTGAAATCCACAGGGTATTTCAATGAGATATGTGCCATCTTTTTTTGCCAAATCGCCCAAATTACCACCGGAACTAACTGCCACCAAAGGTGCTTTAAGTTTTTTTGCGGCTTCATAGCAATTTAAAGTTTCCTCGGTATTTCCGGAATAACTGATAATAAATATCAAACTTTTTTCCGTGGCAAAGTGGGGTAAGGTGTAATTGCGAATTACAAAAATTGGGGTAATGCCGTATTGTAGCGAAATATTGCGAATAAAATCCCCTGCCAATCCTGAGCCACCCACACCGCAAAGAAAAATAAAATCTACATTATGGTGTAAATTAATACACAAATTTCTGCCTAAAAATAAAGCATGGTCGCACTGTTTGTCAAAATTGTTCAAACAATCACCGATGCTATTTTTAGCCATATTATAAATTTCCTTGTTATCTAATATTTTAGAAAGAGTCATTTTAATCACCTTATCTCTTTCTATAAATATATGCGTAAAATACTTATATATGTTATTTTTGTTTTAGTTGAAAATAGTCATACACTGCGGAAGCTGCATCTTTATTCATACCTTCCACCAGAGCCAGTTCTTCTATGGTTGCTTTTTCAATGGCTTTTATGGTGTGAAAATGTTTTAATAATTCCTTGCGACGTTTAGGCCCTATGCCGGGTATTTCTTCCAATGCGGATTTGGTTTGACCTTTGGTTCGCAAATTGCGGTGAAAAGTTATGGCAAAGCGGTGTGCTTCATCACGTATCCGCTGAATAAGGTGAAATTCAGGGCTGGCTTTGGGCAGTATTAAAGATTCTTCAGACCAAGGCACAATAAGTTCTTCCTCACGTTTTGCCAAGGAAACAAAAGTGATGGGGGAATTGTATTTTTCTTTAATTTTTAAGGTGGCACTGAGCTGTCCCTTACCGCCATCTATAATAAATAAATCCGGGAAATTAGCAAAACCTTGGGTTTTGCCCTCTTTTTTATCTTCGATTCCGTGGCGAAAACGGCGGTCTAAAACCTCATTTAAGGAGGCAAAATCGTCAATGCCCGTAACGGTTTTTATTTTAAATTTGCGATATTGGTCTTTTTTGGGTTTGCCATCCTGAAAAACCACCATAGAACCCACGGTGTAAGCACCTTGTATGTGGGATATATCGTAGCATTCTATGCGTTGTGGAGTTTTTACCAAGCCCAAAGCTTGGCGTAAATTTTCCAAAGCTGTGGCATATTCTTGGTCTTTGCCGGATTTATTGCGATTTTCCTCGTCCAGGAGTAGCTTGGCATTTTTTGCAGCCAAAGACATTAAACGGTGCTTTTCCCCACGTTGGGGCACATGAAAATGCACCGCACCCTTGCGTTTTTTCCGCAATATTTCCGCTACCAAATCACCTTCATCAGGGATTGCTTCCAAGCAGATTTCAGGGGGCACCATGCGGTCGCCGCTGTAAAACTCCGGTAGTAAATTTCTGTAAATTTCTTCGGGGGTAGCTTGGGCACAGCCTGTTAAAAACAGGTGCTCACGTCCTATTAATTTGCCTTGACGTACAAAAAACACCGCTGCCACCCCATTGTTTCCATCTTGATATAGGGAAATAAAATCCCTATTATCTTGGGAATTGGCAATGCTTATTTTTTGTTTTACCAAAACTTCCCTAACAGCGTTTATTTTATCTCGGTAAATTGCGGCATTTTCAAAATCCAATACCTCGGCATAATTTTCCATTTTGGCGGTTAATTCTTTTAAGATTACGTCGGCATCGCCGTTTAAAAATTCTTCTATATGTTTTACGTTTTTGGCGTAATCCTCAGGGGATATCTTCCCCGCACAGGGGCCGCTGCAATTACCCAAATCGTAATTTAAACAGGTGCGCCCTTTGGTGCGACCCATTTTATTGCCGCAATTTCGCAAAGGAAAAGTGCTGCGTATCAAAGCTACGGTATTATTCATGGCACCTACATTGGTGTAAGGGCCAAAATAAATACTGCCGTCGTTTTTGTAATTTCGCACCACCAAAAGACGGGGAAAGGTTTCTTTGGTAGTAAGCTTTAAATAAGGATATGTTTTGTCATCTTTTAGCATTATATTGTAATGTGGGCGGTAAAGCTTAATAAGATTACACTCCAAAAGCAAGGCTTCAGCAGGGGAATCCACTAAAATATATTCCAAACTTCTGGCTTTTTCACGCATTGCCAAGGTTTTGGGGGCAATGTTTTTACTTTCCTGAAAATAGGAGGTAACTCTATTTTTTAAAGATTCGGCTTTGCCCACATAAATTATGCCTTGGTTTTCATCACGAAAAATGTAAACCCCGGGTTTTTGTGGTACTGATTTTAGTTTTTCCTGCCAAAAGATTTTATCCATATTTCTTCCTTATTATTGAAGTATTTTGATTGCAATTTATTTTATGAGGTTAAGGTTCAGTTGTTTACCTTGAGTGGTTTTGTAAATCTTGGGTGGTTTTATATATATGGAAGTTGTGGTTTTTAGCTTTATGTAATTTGTTGGTTTTAGCCTTGTGGAATTTCAGTGGTTGTATAATATTGGTGGGTAGTTTTAGTTCTGTTGGGCTTGGACTAATTTGGGTTTTAAAAAGTGTCCTGTGTAGGATTTTTTATTGGCGGCAATTTCTTCGGGTGTGCCTTGGGCGATGATTTTACCGCCTTTGTCCCCACCTTCTGGCCCTAAATCTATAATATAGTCCGCTGTTTTTATCACGTCTAAATTATGTTCAATTACCAGCACCGTATCGCCATTTTCCACCAATCTTTCCAAAACTTTTAGTAAATAGGCAATGTCCGCAGTGTGTAGTCCTGTGGTAGGCTCATCTAAAATATAGATGGTACTGCCTGTGCCACGTTTGCTCAGCTCCGTTGCCAATTTTACTCTTTGAGCTTCGCCGCCGCTTAAAGTGGTGGCACTTTGCCCCATTTTAATATAGCCCAAACCCACATCTTGAAGGGTTTTTAGCTTGCGGTGTATTTTAGGAATATTTTCAAAAAAGTCTGTGGCTTCATCCACGGTCATTGCCAAAACATCGGAAATATTTTTGCCTTTATATTTAACCTCTAAAGTTTCTCTGTTATAGCGTTTACCTTTGCAAATTTCGCAAGGTACATAAATATCAGGGAGAAAGTGCATCTCAATTTTTAAAATGCCATCACCTTGACATGCCTCGCAGCGACCGCCCTTCACATTAAAGCTAAAGCGTCCTTTTTTATAGCCTCTGGTACGTGCTTCCTTGGTTTGGGTAAATATATCACGGATATGGTCAAAAACTCCGGTGTAAGTTGCGGGGTTGCTCCGTGGTGTTCTGCCAATGGGGCTTTGGTCTATATCCACAACTTTGTCTAAATATTCCAAGCCTTCAATTTCCGTAAAGTTTTCCGGCTGCATTCTGGCTCTGTTGAGCCTATAAGCCAAGGTGCTGTAAAGTATTTCATTAACCAAAGTACTTTTTCCCGAACCGGAAACTCCTGTTACAGCCACAAAAACACCTAAGGGTATTTCCACATCCAAGGATTTTAAATTGTGCTTTTTAGCTCCGTGTATTTTAATTCTTTTTTCGGTGAGGGGGCGGCGTTTTTGGGGCAGTGGTATCTCCATGCGACGGGAAAGGTATTGAGCTGTTATGGAATTTTCCAATTTCATAAATTCCTTGGGTGGTGCAGCACCCACCACATAGCCACCGTGCACACCTGCACCGGGGCCGATATCTATAATATAGTCCGATGCCAGCATGGTATCTTCATCGTGTTCCACCACCAAAACCGTGTTACCCAATTCTCTTAAATGTTTTAATGTTTCGATAAGTCGGGCATTATCTCGCTGATGTAAGCCGATGCTGGGTTCATCTAAGATATAAATTACCCCCATTAAGGATGAGCCTATTTGGGTTGCCAAGCGAATACGCTGGGCTTCACCACCACTTAATGTGCTGGCATTGCGGGATAAGGCAATGTAATCCAAGCCCACATCCACCAAAAAGCCCAAACGACTTTTTATTTCCTTTAAAATTTGTTTGGCAATAAAATTTTCACGCTCTGTTAATTCCAGTTGATTAAAAAACTTAAGAGCATCACCAATGGCCAAATTGCTTATTTCGTTGATATTTTTATTACCCACAGTCACAGCTAAGCTTTCTTTTTTCAACCGTGCGCCTTTACAGGCGGTGCAGGGTCTAAAGGACATATATTTTTCCAATTCTTCACGAATGTAGTTGGAATTTGTTTCTCTGTGGCGGCGTTGGTAGTTGTTAATTAGCCCTTCCCAGTTGGCATTGTAGATTTTTGAATTACCGTCATCGTGGTGGAAATCCACTTTTACCTTTTTATCCCCAATGCCGTAAAGAATCAAATCTAAATCTTTCTTTTTCATATCTTTTATGGGGGTATCCAGTGAAAAACCAAAATCTCGGGCAACAGCGGCTAAAGTTTGGTAATACCAGCCACCTAAATTCCCTAAATTCATGGATACCACCGCACCTTCGCTAATGGCAAGGTTTTTATCCGGGATAATAAAATCAGGGTCTATATTCATGGTAAAGCCCAATCCCTCACACTGGGGGCAAGCTCCAAAAGGGTTGTTAAAAGAAAACATTCTCGGTGTTAATTCTTCCATGCTGATGCCGCAATCCACACAGGCAAAATTGCGGCTGAACATTAGGGTTTCGCCACCAATAATGTCCACCTCAGCTAAGCCATTACCGTAGGATAGTGCCAGTTCCACGGAATCTGCCAAGCGTTTTTCCATGCCTTCACGGATAATTAAACGGTCTATAACCAATTCTATATTGTGCTTTTTTTGTTTATCTAAAATAATTTCTTCGCTTAAATCTCTAATTTCCCCATCTACCCGCACTCTTACAAAGCCATTTTTCTTTGCATCTTCAAAAAACTTTTGGTGCTCACCTTTGCGTCCACGCACCAAAGGCCCAAGAATTAATATTTTTGTGCCCTCTTTAAAGCCTGTAACCGCATCTACAATTTGTTCCACGGTTTGTTGGGTAATGGGTTTGCCGCATTTTGGGCAATGGGGGTGTCCCACTCTGGCATAAAGCAGCCGTAAATAATCATGTATTTCCGTAACCGTACCCACAGTGGAACGTGGGTTTTTAGAGGTGGTTTTTTGGTCTATGGAAATAGCAGGGGATAGCCCTTCTATATAGTCCACATCGGGTTTTTCCATTTGCCCTAAAAATTGTCTGGCATAGGAGCTTAAGCTTTCCATATAGCGGCGTTGCCCCTCGGCATAGATGGTATCAAAAGCCAAAGAGCTTTTACCGGAACCGCTTATCCCGGTGATAACCACTAATTTATCACGGGGGATTTCCATATCAATGTTTTTTAAATTGTGTTCTCTGGCACCTTTTATTAATATTTTTTCTAACATTTTTTATTCCTGTTCATTTTGAAATTTATTTATTACGGCCTTGGGCACGTAGTTCCATAATCATATCCCTTAATTCAGCTGCTTTTTCAAAATCTAAATTTTTTGCCGCCTGTTTCATTTCTTTTTCCAAAGAGGAAATCACTTTTTCCCGTTTCTTTTTGTTTTTAACCAATTCGGATAGTGCAGGTTTCCCCTCTTTATTTTCATAAGAGATACCAAAGGAATCTCGGACATTTTTAATTATGGTTTTAGGGGTTATGCCGTGTTCTTCATTGTAAGCTATTTGTATTCCACGGCGGCGGTTGGTTTCGCTTATGGCTTTTGCCATGGAATCCGTTATTTTATCCCCATACATAATAACTCTGCCTTGGGCGTTTCTGGCGGCTCTGCCAATGGTCTGAATAAGGGAGCGTTCTGCCCGCAAAAACCCTTCTTTATCTGCATCTAAAATAGTTACCAAGGAAACCTCGGGAATATCCAAGCCTTCACGGAGGAGATTTATCCCCACCAGCACATCGTAAACGCCTAAGCGTAAATCACGGATAATTTCAGTTCTTTCCAAGGTTTTAACATCGGAATGTAGGTAATTAACCTTTATCCCTGCTTCTTTTAAATATTTGGTTAAATCCTCAGCCATACGTTTGGTGAGGGTGGTTACCAAAACACGCTCATGTTTTTTTACCCGCAGATTAATTTCAAAGAGCAGGTCATCTATTTGTCCTTTAATGGGTCGCACTTCAATTTCGGGATCAAGTAGCCCTGTGGGGCGAATTACCTGCTCGGTAATGGGTGCGCCTTTATCCATTTCGTAATTTCCCGGTGTGGCGGAAACATAAACTATTTGGTTGACCTTTTTTTCAAATTCCTCAAATTTTAAGGGTCGGTTATCCAAAGCAGAGGGTAAACGAAAACCGTAATCTATCAAAGTTTCTTTTCTGGCTCTGTCCCCTTTATACATACCCCCTATTTGTGGTATGGTAACGTGGCTTTCATCAATAAAAAGCATATAATCTTTGGGGAAAAAGTCCATAAGAGTATAGGGTGCTTCCCCCACGGCTCTGGCTGTTAGGTGTCTGGAATAGTTTTCAATGCCTTGACAATAGCCAACTTCCTGCATCATTTCTAAATCGAAGCGAGTACGCTGTTCCAAACGCTGTGCCTCTAAAAGCTTATCCCGTTCTCTTAAATATTTCAGCCGTTCTTCCAGTTCTTCTTCAATGGTAACAATGGCTTTTTTTAATTTGGATTCCTCAGTTACATAGTGAGATGCAGGGAATATCATAACATGGCGTAGATTTTGCAATATTTCCCCTGTTACCAAATCTGTTTCTGCAATGCGTTCAATTTCATCCCCAAACATTTCTACCCGAATCAATTTATCCGAATAGGATGTGGGAAAAATCTCCAAAACATCCCCACGCACCCTAAATTCACTGCGGCTTAAATCCATATTATTTCTGTTAAATTGCATGGTAATGAGCTTTTTTATTATCTCATCCCTGTCTATTTCCTGTCCTTCCCAAAGGCTCACCGCCATGGTGCTGTAATCTTCGGGGTCGCCCAAGCCGTAAATAGCGGAAACACTGGCAACGATGATTACATCCCGTCTTTCAAAAAGTGCGGCGGTGGCGGCGTGTCGTAATTTTTCAATTTCATCATTTACCGAAGCATCTTTTTCTATATATGTATCGGTACGTGCCACATAAGCCTCTGGCTGATAATAATCGTAATAACTCACAAAATACTCCACAGAATTTTCCGGAAAGAATTCTTTAAATTCTCCGCAAAGCTGTGCAGCCAAGGTTTTGTTGTGTGCAATTATTAGGGTGGGGCGGTTCATTTTTTCAATTATATTTGCCATGGTGTAAGTTTTTCCCGACCCGGTTACACCCAAAAGTATTTGGTCTTTTTCTCCGGCATTGATGGTGTGGAGCAGGGAATCAATGGCTTGGGGTTGCCCACCTGAAGGACTGTATGGTGCTACAAGTTTAAATTTATCCATATTTACTACCTTAATTCACTTAAAAATAAATGTTTGTTCTTATTATATCACAAAAATAAAAAAAAATCTTATTTACTTTTTGAAAAAAAAGACTATAATATATTGCTGTGGGTCTAATTGTGGCTTTGGTGTGGGGATTTTTTACGCCAAAAAATTTATGTTTACAAAACGGTTTTTTTATGCCACAATATCGTTAAATAGTGTTAATTTAAGTATATTGGGGTATATTGCGTGGGAATAATGAAAAAGAATGTATATCTGAAAAAACATAATAAAATAACCCCGGGGCGCTTTATAGTTTTGGGTTTTGCCTTGGTTATAATTATTGGTGCATTATTGCTGCTATTGCCCATCTCTGCCCGAGATGGCGTAAGGGTATCTTTGATAGATGCTTTTTTTACATCCACCAGTGCGGTGTGCGTAACAGGGCTTATAACTATGGATACAGGTGATACCTTTTCGTTATTTGGCAGAACAGTGGTGGCTGTGTTAATTCAAATTGGCGGCTTGGGTATTACATCTATCGGTGTGTTCCTTATAGTATTATCGGGAAAAAAGATTAGTATGCGTAACCGAACCTTGGTTAAGGAAGCCTTAAATTACACCTCATTTACCGGGGTTATCAGTTTGGTGCGTTATGTTATCATTGTTACGGTTATAATTGAAACCATAGGCATGATTTTAAGCTTTATTGTTTTTTCCCAAGATTATCCCTTTTGGGAGGCATTGGGTTACAGCGCCTTCCATTCCATAGCCGGGTTTAACAATGCAGGCTTTGATGTTTTTGGTGGCTTTAAAAGTCTTTTGGATTATAAAGATAATGTGCTGTTAAATTTGGTTACCTGCGGTTTAATTATCTTCGGCGGTATCGGTTTTTTCGTTATCTGCGAAGTTTGGGACAAAAAGCACTTTAAAAAATTTCACCTTCACACAAAAATAGTATTAACAGTAACCGCTGCACTTTTGCTCATTGGCACATTGCTGTTGAAAGCCTGTGAAGATATTACATGGCTGGGTGCGTTTTTTGCCAGTACCTCGGCAAGAACAGCGGGGTTTGTTACCTATCCGTTGAGTGACTTTTCCAATGCCGGTATTTTTGTGCTTATTGTGCTTATGTTTATTGGTGCATCACCGGGTTCCACCGGGGGCGGCATAAAAACCACTACATTTTTTGTATTGTTCAAATCGGTTTTTTCTTATTCCGCAGATAAAGACTGTACTGCTTTTAAAAGGAAAATCCCCAGAGAAGTGGTTCGTAAAGCCTCGGTTATTGCGGCATTGGCAATAGGTGTTGTTTGTACATCTACATTTTTATTAACGGTTTTGGAACCCGATATTGATTTTATTAAAATTTTGTTTGAGGTTACCTCGGCCTTTGGTACTGTGGGACTAACCACAGGTATTACTCCGGATTTGAATACTCTCAGTAAAATCGTTTTAATATTTACCATGTTTATCGGTCGTTTAGGGCCATTTGTTATAGCGTCCATTTGGTTTAGCCATACAGGCTCTTTGGCATCATATGTTGAAGAAGGCGTTACCGTGGGATAAGGAGGAAAAATACAGTGAAAAGAAAACCTGAAAGTGTTTATGGAATAATTGGTTTGGGGAGATTTGGTTTTCCCTTGGCAAAAACCTTGTCTGAAGCGGGAAAAGAAGTTTTGGTGGTGGATTGCGACCAAGAAAAAGTGCGTAAAGCAACGGAATTTACCGATAATGCCTTTGTAATTAATAGCCTAACCCGTGAAAGCCTCCAAGAGGTGGGATTTAAAAATTGCGATACCGTGGTGGTTTGCATCGGTGAAAAAATAGATACCAGCATTTTAACCACCTTAACCGTGATAAACTTGGGCATAAAAAGAGTAATATCCAAAGCCACAACCTATGAACAAGGCTGCGTTTTAGAAAAATTAGGTGCAGAATTGGTTTACCCCGAAAGAGATATGGCTATTCGTTTAGCCAATAAATTAATAAAATCCAAAGTTATGGAATATATCTCCCTAAGTGACGATATTGACATTTCGGAATTGTTAATTACGGAAAAAGTGGCAAATATCTCAGTTTTTAAACTGAATTTAAGAGCAAAATTCGGGCTTAATATCATTGCCATTAAGCGTGGCAGCGAGATAACCACAGAAATCCAGCCGGATTTTGAATTTGCAGATAAGGATATAATAGTGGTAGTTGGCAAGCGTTCAAAAATTCAGAAGTTGGAAGAATATTTAGAAATCTAACTTCAGACTTTCCAGAATGGGTGATACTCGCCAAAAACTAAAATGCTCGACCGTTTATGTACATCAAAGTACACTGCACGTCCGCCCATTGTAGCCTTTGGCGAGTCTAACCCATTCTTAAAAGTCTTCAGACTTCCCATAATGGG
>JAVXOZ010000042.1:0-13595 GCA_036644995.1 Clostridiales bacterium
GGATAGGTGTGTTTAATCTGATTTTGGTTTTATGGCAAAAAGTGTGGGGTTTTCTTAGTGAAAATACTCCAAACTTAGTGAAAGTGCCAAATGTGGAAAAAAGCAAAAATTTTGGATTTTGGTTTTTGTTTGGGCTTTAATCTAAGCTGCTTTTTAAAAGTAAAAATTATCAGCCGATGGCAAAGGTCAGTTGGGCTTTAACCGCTATTTTGCCGTTCACTTTGGCAACTGCCTCGCCAATGCCCATGGCACCACGCTGTTGGGTCATCACGCATTCCAGCTCCAGCACATCACCGGGGACTACTTTTTGTTTAAAACGGCAGTTTTTTATGCCACCAAAAAAAGCCACTTTATCTTTATTTTCAGGTAGGGAAAGCATGGCAACGGTGCCTACCTGTGCCAATGCTTCCACAATGAGAACTCCCGGCATAATGTGCATATTAGGGAAGTGCCCACAAAACTGCATTTCGTTGGCGGATACGCATTTTATACCTTTTGCCCATTTTCCCGGTTCGTAATCGGTTATTTTATCCACCAATAAAAAAGGATAACGGTGGGGTATGATTTCTTGAATTTCATTTGAATTTAATTCCATTTTTTCTCCTATAAATAAGGTTTAAATATAATTTCAGTATAGATGTAAAATAAGCCATAATGTTTATACAGGCTGTACATAAAGCCTGATATTCGGCAAACTCCCTTCCCATCCACTGCTTATGTATATTTAGGTACATAAGCAGTCGATGTACAGGGAGTTTTACCGAATCTAAGTCTTTCTTCACAGTCTGGCATCTTGTCAAACAACTATGTTTTTTGAGAATCTGTTTATATACAGCGGTGCAAGGGTGTATTATTTTTATTGCATCGCTAATTTTAGAATTTTTTAAAAACTATGGTGGCATTGTGCCCACCAAAACCCAAAGAATTGGACATGGCATATTTTATATCTGCATTTCTGCCTTGATTGGGTACTATATCCAAATCGCAATCAGGGTCAAAATCGCAGTAGTTTACCGTGGCAGGCACAAAGCCCTCTTTTAAGGCGGTAACAGTAATAACCGCCTCCACACCGCCGCTGGCACCCAGCAAATGTCCGGTCATAGATTTGGTGCTGCTTACCATAATATCTTTGGCATGGTTACCCAAGGCAATTTTTATTGCCCGTGTTTCACATTTGTCGTTCATTGGTGTGGCTGTGCCGTGGGCATTGATATAATCTATATCTTGGGGATTGATGTTGGCATCTGCCATGGCATTTATCATGCAGGCTGCGGCACCACTGCCATCTTCTGCCGGGGCTGTCATATGAAAGGCATCGCAGGTGGCTCCGTAGCCCACAATTTCCCCTAAGATATCCGCACCCCGTGCCATGGCGTGTTGATATTCTTCCAATACTAAAATCCCTGCACCTTCACCCATTACAAAGCCGCTTCTGTTTTTATCAAAGGGGATAGAGGCTTTTTTGGGGTCACTTTCGGTGCTTAAAGCGTGTAATGATGTAAAACCGCCAATGCCCAAAGGGGTTATGCAGCTTTCTGTACCACCGCAAACCATAATTTCCCCGTAGCCATCCCGAATATGGCGAAAGCTATCCCCAATGGCATTGGTGCCGCTGGCACAAGCCGTAACCACACAGGTACACATACCTTTTAAACCGTATTTAATGGCAATGGTGCCCGGTGCAATGTTGGATATTGCCATGGGGATAAAGAGGGGAGATACTCTATCAAAGCCCTTATCCAATCCACGTTGGTGCTCCTGCTCGATGATATCTAAGCCCCCAATACCCGAGGACACAATTACACCGCAGCGACCTTTATCTTCATTATCAAAATCCAAAGCACTTTGGTCAATGGCTTCTTTAGCCGCAATAAGTGCAAGTTGGGTAAAACGGTCTAATTTGCGGCTTTCCTTTTTATCAATAAAATCCGCTATATTAAGGTCTTTAATTTCCCCTGCCAAGGTTACTTTTTGCTTTGATGTATCGTAATTTGTTATTTTAGCAATGCCACAGCTGTTTTGGCGTATGCTTTGCTGCATTTTTGCCGTTGAATTGCCTATGGGGTTAAGGGTTCCCATCCCTGTGATAACTACACGTCGTTTTTCCATATTTTCTCCTTTACATTACCATGCCGCCATCAACACATAGCACCTGCCCTGTGATATATCTGCCGCCTACACCTGCTAAAAAAGCCACGGTACGGGCAATATCACAGGGTTCTCCCAGTTTGCCCAAGGGTATGTTTTGGGTTAAGTTTTCCACAATATTTGCCGGTAAATCTTCGGTCATCTTAGTTTTTATAAATCCCGGAGCAATGGCATTTACGGTGATGCCACGGCTTGCCATCTCCTTGGCTACGGTTTTGGTCATCCCAATTATCCCTGCTTTACTGGCGGCATAATTGGTTTGTCCCGAATTGCCGCTTATTCCTACCACACTGCTGATATTAATTATTCTGCCGTATCGCTGTTTTAGCATAATGCGGTTTACCTGTTTCATGCAGATAAAGGCACCTTTGAGATTGGTGTTTATTACCGCATCAAAATCATCTTCGCTCATGCGCATTAAAAGATTATCCTTGGTTATTCCTGCATTATTCACCAAAATATCCACCCTGCCAAAGGTGTTCATGGTTTCTTTTACCATGGCTTCAACTTGGGCATTATCCGCAACATCGGCTTCAATGGCTATGGCTTTTACTCCCATATTCTCGCATTCTGCCACCACGGAAAGAGCCTCATCTTTATTTCCTATATGATTTACCACAATATTGGCACCCAATGTTGATAGCTCTAAAGCTATGGCTCTGCCAATGCCCCGAGCTGCCCCTGTGATAATGGCAATTTGTCCTTTTAACATTTAATTATCTCCTTTAAAAACATTTAAAAGCTTTTCCAAGGTTGGGCAATCCTCCACGCTGTAAGTTGTGATATTTTTGCTGATTTTACGGATGAAAGATTTTAAGGTTTTTCCCGGCCCTATTTCGATGATGGTGTCAATGCCCATGGCTTCCATATAGCTTATGCTGTCATCAAAATGTACAGGGGTTTGAACTTGGTTTTCCAAAAGTTGGGCTATGGTTTCCCCATTTCCCAAGGGTAGTGCTGTGGTGTTAAAAACCACGGGCAATTCCATGGGGGCAAAATCTATGGTTTTAAATTTTTCTGCCAATTTATCCCCTGCGGTTTTCATTAAAGAGGTATGAAAAGCACCGCTAACCGCCAAGGGTACGCATTTTTTGGCACCTTCAGCCATCAGCATTTGGGTGGCTTTTTCCACGGCTTCTTTTTCACCGCCGATGACCATTTGCCCCGGGCAGTTAAAATTTGCTATTTCCACCACGCCAAATTTGCTGTTTTCGGCGCAGATTTTTTCCAAGGTTTCTTTTTCTGCTCCCAGCACTGCCACCATGGCACAATGTATGTCTTTTACCGCATCTGCCATTACCTTACCCCTAAAAGCTGCCAATTCCACAGCTTTTTGGGGAGAAAAAACCCCTGCACAACTAAGTGCGGAATATTCCCCCAAGCTTAAACCTGCGGCGATTTTGGGCACTATACCAAATTCTTTTAAGGTGGCGGTAAGGCTCACCGCAAAAGCCACCATGGCAGGCTGGGTATTTTGGGTAAGGGATAATTCCTTTTCCTCTGCCTCAAAGCAAAGGCGTTTAAGATTGCTATCTACATCCACAGCATCAAAAGTTTTTTTAAAAATGGGATATTTTTCATAAAGGTCAGTGCCCATCTCAGGGTGTTGACTGCCCTGACCTGCAAATACAAAGGCTAAATTCATTATTTATTCCTCCATTGGGGTAATAATTCATCGAGAACTTCAGGGACTGTGGTTATTTTATCCAGCTTATAAGCATTGGCTCCGCAAAAAAACAAGCCTTTTTCGTAATCTCCCAAAGCCGCACCGATTAAAGCTTCGGTAATGCAGTAAGGGGATTTTCCTGTATCACAGGGTACTAAGCAATTAATGCACTTTTTTGGTGCAATTCTGCCTTGGGCTTCCACATTTTGCATTAAAGGTGTCCATAATGCTCTCCCGGGCATACCTGCAGGACTTTTTACAATGCGGATATCTTCTTTTTTGGCGGTTAAAAATGCCTGCTTGTAGCCTTCTGCGGCATCGCATTCTATGGTGGGGATAAATTTTGTGGCAATTTGCACACCTGCTGCACCCATTTGGATAAATTTTTCTATTTCCTCGGCATTATCTATGCCACCTGCCACAAATACGGGAATTTCTGTATTGTATTTTTCTGCATACACTTCAATTGCCTTTAAAACAGCAGGTAAAAGTGTTTCCAGTGGTTCTGTGGTGCCATTTTTAAGGGCATCTTCCCCAAAACCCAAATGCCCACCTGCCAGAGAGCCTTCTAAAACCATAAAATCAGGTATTCTTTGGTATCTTCTGTCCCACATTTTACAGATGGTACCTGCGGCTTTGGCACTGCTTATCACCGGGGCAATGGCGGCATTGCTATCCCCTGCCAGCTCAGGCAATTTGGTGGGTAGCCCTGCACCGGAAATTATGCAATCTATATCGGCTTCAATGGCAGCTTGTACCATCTGGGGATATTGCACCGTTGCCACCATGGCATTGATGGCTATCAG
The DNA here is from genome assembly GCA_036644995.1 of Clostridiales bacterium. Lineage (GTDB taxonomy): Bacteria > Bacillota > Dehalobacteriia > UBA7702 > UBA7702 > Cryptoclostridium. The sequence continues at coordinate 4,621 of JAVXOZ010000042.1, forward strand.
CCCATTGCCACAGGCTATATCTTGGGCTTTTTTAATTTCTTTTTTTAGTGCCCGTACATTGGCGGCCAAAGGGTTTTGCCAAAAATCAGGCTCTTTAAAGCCAATATCCGCAGTGGAAATTACACCCATGCCACCGCATTTTCCCACCTTGCCTGCGAGATTCCCCAAGGATATTCCAACCCCCATACCACCTTGGATAAGGGGTAAAGAGAGGTGCTTATTTTTGATATTCATTTTGGTTACTCCATTCTCAAATTTTTAAGAGTAGTTTCACATTCACTGCACATTTCCCTGAAAATTTGTGCCAAGGGTTTAATTTCTTTTAGTTGACCCACAACCTGACCTGCCATTAAAGAACCCATTTGCACATCGCCTTCTACTACGGCTTTTTTTAAAGAGCCTAAGGTGTATTTTTCCAGTTCCATTCTGTCTATATCTGTTTTTTCCAATTTTACATATTCCCGAGCCATTTTATTTTTGATGATACGGGCAGGAATCCCTGCTATGCGACCTGTTACCACGGTATCGGAATCTCCTGCTTTTAACACCGCAGCTTTGTAGTTTTCATGGATGGGACATTCCTCTGCCACCAAAAGGCAGGTTCCCACCTGTACACCACAGGCACCCAAGGCAAAAGCGGCTAAAAGTTGTTTGCCACCGGCAATGCCACCTGCGGCTATTACAGGAACATCCACCGCATCTACAATTTGGGGTACCAGTGTCATGGTGGTCATTTCCCCTACGTGTCCGCCGCTTTCTGTGCCTTCGGCTATTATGGCATCTGCTCCTGCTTTAACCAGCCTTTTTGCCAAGGTAACACCTGCCACCACCGGGATAACTTTAATTCCCGCTTCTTTCCACATGGGAATGTATTTTCCGGGATTACCTGCTCCTGTGGTTACAACTGCTATTTTTTCATCGGCTACCAGTTGGGCAATTTCATCGGCATTGGGATTTAGAAGCATAATATTTACCCCAAAAGGTTTATCCGTTAATTCTTTGCATTTTTTTATGTGCTCCCGTAATGTTTCGGTTTCCATTCCTGCGGCACCAATAATGCCCAATGCTCCGGCATTGGCAACGGCGGCGGCAAATTCACCTGTGGCAATATTCGCCATGCCACCTTGGATAATGGGGTATTTAATATTTAAAAATTCATTTAATTTCATTTTAACTCCTTGGATATTTTTAGTAAATATTGCCTGTGTTTTTAGGTTATGCCACCCTTACTCCCCACCAATAAAAAGTGTTTATTAAAGGGTGTAGATTTTAGGTTGGCGGTTTTAAGGGGGTTTTTGGGGTGTAGGTTTTAGGGCGATGGTTTTATGGGTGGTTTGAGGCGTAGATTTTAGGGCGGTATTTTTATGGGTGGTTTGAGGCGTAGATTTTAGATTGGTGGTTTTATGGGTGGTTTTGGGGCGTAGGTTTTAGGGCGATGGTTTTATAGTGCTTTACCAAGTAATCAGTGTTGCACCCCAAGTAAGTCCTGCACCAAACCCCACGCAAATTATTTTATCGCCTTTTTTCAGTAAGGCTTTTTGGTTCATTTCATCCAAAGCCAAAGGTATGCTGGCACCTGAGGTATTGCCGCACTGGTTAAGGTTTACAAAAAATTTAGATGGTTCTATTGCCATTTTTTTATAAACGTGGGAAATTATCCGCAAATTTGCTTGGTGGCAAACTATATGGTCTATTTCATCTATATTAAGGTGGGCTTTAGCTAAAATTTCCTCAATGCTTTGGGGTATTACCTCCACAGCAAATTTAAAAACCTCTTTGCCGTTCATGGCTAATTTGGGGTTTGCAATACTGGGGCAATAAAGGGCGGAGCGGCTGGCTCTGGTGCCCATGGTGTAACAGCTTTTGCCATTTTGCAAGCCCATAATTGCAGCACCTGCCCCATCTCCGAATAAAACGCAGGTGGTGCGGTCTGTAAAATCCAAAAAATTGCTAATTTTTTCACTGCCTATTACCAAGGCATATTTTTCCGGATGCTGTAAAAGCAATCCCTCTGCAACCTCCATGGCGTAAATAAAACCACTGCAAGCAGCATTTATATCAAAGGACATAATGTTCGGCGGTAAGTTTAAGGCATTGTGCACCTCACAGCCTATGGCAGGGGTAAAATCATCAGGGGTAAAAGTAGCCACTATAACACAGCAAATATCTTCCTTGTTTATTGCGGCTTTGGAAAATGCGGATTGGGCGGCTTTTATTGCCATATCGGTGTTGGTTTCATCTGTGGCAAAATGCCGAGATTCTATCCCTGTGCGGCTGGTTATCCACTTATCATCGGTATCCAAGGTTTTGCTGAATTCATCATTGGTGATAATATGGGGTGGCAAATAACTCCCTGTTGAGAGTATTTTTAAAGATTTCATATTTTTTCCTCATTATCTGTGGAAAAGTTACCCATATTTCTAAATTTTTCATAGCGGGCATTTGCCAAATCTTCACCACTGTTTTGTAAAAGCTTGGTAAGTTCTTCATAAAGTAGGGTATCCAAATCTGTAAAAACTTGGTTTTTATTGCGGTGTGCACCGCCTATGCCTTCGGGAATTATATAATCCACTGTGCCCAAGGTTTTTAAATCCTCGGCGGTTAGTTTCATTAAATTGGCGGCTTCATCACTTTTTTTGCCATCTTTCCATAATATTGTAGCAAAGCCTTCCGGGGAAAGAATGGAATATATGGAATTTTCCAGCATTATAAGGGTGTTGGCTAATGCCAATGCCAAAGCACCACCGCTGCCGCCTTCTCCAATTATAATGGCTATAACAGGCACTTTTACGCTGCTAAATAAGGAAAGGCAAGAGGCTATGGCTTCTCCCTGACCTTTTGCTTCGGCATCTAAACCGGGGTATGCTCCGGGTGTATCAATAAAGGTGATTATGGGGCGGCAAAATTTTTCTGCTTGTTTTACCAGTCTTTGGGCTTTGCGATAACCCGAAGGTGAGGGCATACCGAAATTATATTTAAGATTTTCCTCCAAATTTTTGCCTTTACATTGGGCAAGTACCGTTACGGGTATTTCATGGTAGCTGGCAATGCCCCCTAATATACTTTCATCGTCACCGCTTAAACGGTCACCATGTAAAGGGAAAAAATCCGAAAATAAATTTTCTATGTATTCTAAGGAATTTGGTCTTTTGGGATGTCTTGCCAAGTAGACCCTATCTGCGGCATTAAGATTTTCCCAGCCGTATTCCATCAGCTCTTTGTGGTTGTTTTTCAGTTGCTTTAAAACAATAATATCCGTGGGGTCTTGGGATTTTTCCACGGCGGTTATTTGGGCTTCTAAATCTTCTAATTTTCCTTCTACTTCTTTTAACATAATATATTACCCCTTTTAGAGTGCAAAGCTATGAGTTTACCCAAGGTTTCCCTTAAATTTTTTCGCTCTGTAATGGAGTCCAAAAAACCATGTTCCAGTAAATATTCCGCAGTTTGAAAACCTTTGGGTAGTTTTTCCCCAATGGTTTCTTCTATAACTCTTGGCCCTGCAAAGCCAATTAAAGCTTCGGGCTCAGCGATGATAATATCCCCTAAGCTGGCAAAGCTGGCTGTTACCCCACCTGTGGTGGGATTGGTTAAAACGGAAATATATAAAAGACCTGCCTTATTGTGCTGTTCAATGGCGGCGGCTGTTTTTGCCATCTGCATTAAAGATAGTATACCCTCCTGCATTCTGGCACCGCCGCTGGAGCTGATGATGATAAGGGGTAATTGGTTTTTGGTGGCATATTCAATTATGCGGGTTATTTTTTCCCCCACAGCCACTCCCATGCTCCCCATGAGAAAAGAGCTATCCAAAACCGCCATTGCCACGGTATTTCCCTCAATGGAGCCTGTGGCTGTTACCACCGCTTCTTTTAAGCCTGTGGTTTCTTGGAGATTTTCTACTTTATCTGCATAATTGGGAAAATTTAGTGGATCGCAACCCACTAAATTTTTATTTTTTTCCTGAAAACTCCCAGGGTCTAAAATCATTTCCATACGCAAATAACTTGGTACTTTATGGTGAAAACCGCATTTTTCGCATACCAATAAATTTTTTGTGAGTTCACGGCAAGATATGCTCACCCCGCATTTTTCACATTGAAGAAAAAGATTTTCCGGTATATTGGCATAACGCTTGGGGTTAATTTTATTTTTTAACATTTTTAAAAGGTTCATGTGTTCTTTATGTTGCTTAAAAGGATTCATCTATTTCCTCCTTGATTTTTGTTTTGGGGTTTTTTGTTTTTTATCCTTAGAGTAGATTATATTTTTTTGGCGAGTTTTAAAAGCTCATCCAAATTATTTTCTATAAACCCTGTGTTGTAGGTGCCTTTCATAAATTCAGGATGAAATAAAATAAGGTGTTCTATTTCCAAATTCGTGGTTATGCCTTCTATTACCATTTCCTCTAAGGCACGTCGCATTTTACGTATTGCCCCTAATCTGGTGGGTGCGTTAACTATAATTTTGGCTATCATAGAGTCGTAAAAAGGGCTTATTTCATAGCCATTGTAAATTGCCGCATCTACTCTGGTGCCGTTGCCCCCGGGTAAGTGCAAAAAATTAATAGTCCCGGGGCAGGGGCAAAAATCCGCCATGGGGTTTTCCGCATTGATGCGGCACTCTAAGGAGTGCCCATGGTAGGTAATATCCTCTTGTTTATATTCTAAGCTCAGTCCTGCGCTGATTCGTATTTGCTCTTTTACCAAGTCTACCCCGGTTAGGATTTCTGTTATGGGGTGTTCAACCTGAATCCTTGTGTTCATTTCAATAAAGTAGTAATTGCCCTGTTGATCCAAAACAAATTCTATGGTACCTGCGTTGGTGTAATTAGCAGCTTTGGCGGCTTTTACCGCCGTGGCACCCATTTTTTCTCTTAATTGGGGGCTTAGTGCTTTGGAGGGGGCTTCCTCCATCATTTTTTGGTTTTTTCTTTGGATAGAGCAATCCCGTTCACCCAAATGGATGGTATTGCCGTGACTATCCCCTAATATTTGAAATTCTATGTGCTTGGGGTTTAAAATCAGTTTTTCTATGTACATTTCTCCGTCATCAAAGCAGGCCTGAGCCTCGGCTTGGGCGGTGTTAAAGGCTTGTTCTGTTTCCTCTTGGTTTAAGGCGGTACGCATACCTCTGCCGCCGCCGCCTGCTGCTGCTTTTATCAGCACAGGGTAGCCAATTTTTTGGGCTATGATTTTTGCTTCCTCGGCATTGGCTATGCTCCCTTTTGAACCGGGAACCACAGGTATATCATTGGCTATCATCAATTTTCGGGCTTGGGATTTATTGCCCATTTTTTCTATAACTTCTTCGGAGGGACCAATAAAAATTATGCCGCATTCTTGGCAAAGTCTGGCAAATTCGCTATTTTCCGAAAGAAAGCCAAAGCCCGGGTGTATAGCATCACAACCGCTGCAAATAGCAGCAGATAAAATGTTTCTCATATTTAGGTAGCTTTCACCTGGTTTGGGGCCTCCTACGCAAATTGCTTGGGTAGCCATTTGAACGTGGAGTGCGCTTTCATCCGCAGTGGAATATATAGCCACGGTTTCAATGCCCATTTCTCTGCAACAGCGGATTATACGCAAGGCTATTTCCCCACGATTGGCAATAAGAATTTTTCTGAACATTTATTACGCCTCAATTTCCATAATAATATCCCCAAAAGCCACCATTGCTTCGTTGGTTACGGCTATGTTTTTTACTGTGCCTGTAACTTCGGATTTTATTTCGCTCATCATTTTCATTGCCTCAATTAAGCCCACCACATCGCCTTTATTTACTTTTTCACCTTTTTGCACAAAGGGTGGTTTATCTGGAGAAGGGGAGGTATAAAATATTCCTACCAAAGGTGCTTTTATAGGGGTGGCTGTGGTTTTTTCTGTGGGAATATTTTGAGGTTGAGGCTCTGTGGTAATTGGGGTGGTAATTGGGGCTGTGGTGATTTGGGCTTCTGTTTTGGGTTGTGGTGTTAATATTTGTACTTCCTTATTTTCTTTTGCTAAAGAAAGGGAAATTTCTTTATTTTCTATTTTTAAATTTGTGATATTGGATTGGCTGAATGCTGCCATCAGTTCTTTAATTTCACTGAAATTCATATGGTAATCCTCTCTAAGCCCTTTTTTACATAATGGGTGATATTCCCTAAAAATAAAATGTGCGAAAGTTTATGTATATTGGTGTACATTGCACTTTGGCGAATTTTTGCTTTTGGTTAATATCACCCATTTTGAAAATTAGGGTTTGATGCTTAGGTTTTCTAAAGGCTACATTTTTAATCTTATAGACTTTTTTTAGATGGTTGGTGCTTACTCACTGTTGGCAAAGGCTTATTTTTGGTTGTTTTCGATGTAGGTAACAATATCCGAAACCAATTTCATTTCTGCCAAAGCTTCATCGGGAATGGTTATTTCAAAGGCTTCTTCCAATGCCATATTTAACTCCATGGCATCTAAAGAATCCGCATCCAAATCCTCTTTTAAAGATGCCTCAAGTGTTACATCGCCCTCATCACAGTTAATGGTATCTACAATCACTTCACGTACTTTTTCAAAAATCATTATAATTTCTCCTTATTTTTCAGATATATAGAGTGTTCAAGATACTTAAAATAATTTAGTTAAATAATTTTAAGTATTAGTTCTTTTATATTATATACGGAAAAATAGGAATGTCAATAAAAAACTTAAAGAATTTTAAGTATTACCCTAAATTTCCTTTAAAACTACATAATTTGCCCTTTTTTGCCGTGTTTTAAAAGCTTTAAAGCAAAATCAAGGTTTTTAAACAGTGGCAAATTTAAGGATGATATTGGTGCGTTTACCTATGGAAAGAACAAATAAAAACCAAAGCAAAATTAAATAATTCCTTAATTACTTCCTAATATGTATGGTTTTTTACTTAATTGTATAATTGTAGTGTAAAAAAATATGATATACTGATACTATTACCAAAGAATACATATATATTTATAGGAAAAGGGGCGGAAAAATGAAAAAATCAATGGTAACAAAAATCTTATGTGCGGCTATGGTGTTAGTTGCGGTATTTTGCCTTTATGGCTGCGGCAATAAAACCGAAATAACCGTAACCGGTACAGTAAAAGCCTATAATGGCGATGCTCTTACTCTTTCAGTAGGGGATAATCTTGAATTGACCTTTGATGTAAAAAATGCAGAGATACAATGTGTTAATGGTATTGAAACAGGAAATGAAGTAACAGTGGTTTACACCGGTAAACTTGATGGTACCGATACCTCTGATACAAAAGTTTTAAAAATTTCCGATAGCGATACCAATAAAAATGAGAAGAAAAAGAAAATAGACCCTGTGGCGGATAATACTTTGGAATCCATAGAGGGTAAAGTGGTAGATGCCTCTATGAATACACTTGCCATGAAAACTGCCGATGGTACAGAGCTTGTTTTTACCACCACCTATGCTGAATTGCATTATAAAAACGGCATTTTAGTGGGTAACGATGTTATTGTGAAATATAAGGGCAAAATAGATGGAACAGATACATCCAAAGTAAATGTGGTTTCGGTTTACGATTTTGCCGCCAATGTTGTCCACGAAGTTAAAAGCGATGTTCACAATATAGTGGGTATAGTTACAGAAGCTGCGAATCAATCTATAACTATAAAAGATGAAAACGGCGATGTTTTTACCTTTAATACAGATAAAGCAAAAAAATATGTTAAAAACGGTATTGAAATAGGGAACACCGTTACTATTAAATATCAAGGTTCTTTAACCACGGCAAATTCCATAAAATTGAAGGTTATTTCCATTACCGATGGGGATGCCAATGCCGCTGCCAATGTGGATAGAAACAGTAATCCCTCCACCAAAGGCAACACCGGTGATACAGGCAATAAAGGCAACACCGGAGATACAGGGAATAAAGGCAATACCGGGGATACAGGCAATAAAGGTAACACAGGAGATACAGGTAATCAAGGTAATACAGGGGATAACGGCGGCAATAGTGGCGGCACCGATACACCAAAACCCGATAATAGTCCTAAAACCATAAACGGTTCCGTGGTTGATGCAACCATGAATAATACCGTAATCAAAACGGATGACGGCACAGAGCTTGCCTTTACCACCAGCGATGCTGAACATCATTACACCAATGGCATACAAGTGGGTAATGCTGTAAGCATTACTTATACAGGCACCATAAATGGTACAGATACCAGCGGTGTAACTGTTATTTCCGTAACGGATTCTGCGGCTAATACTGCCACTGCTGCTACTGCCACAACCTCATCGGTTGTGGGTACCGTGGATGAAGCCACCAGTAAAAGTTTGTTGGTTTTGGATGTAGCAGGCGGTTCTACCTTGGAATATTCCTTGGATGGAGCTAAGGTAAATTGTGCTAATGGCTTGATTGTGGGTGAAGCCGTTTGTGTAACATGGACAGGTTCAGTTGACCCCTCGTCGGATAATCCCATTCCTGCCGCTACCATTGATGATGTAAAAACAGAAGCCAAGGTATCCAATGTAAAGGATGACCCTGCTGTTGTTCCCACCGATACAGAAGCACCTGCTGATACAGATGCACCGGCGGATAATGCCGATACTACCCCTGCGGATACATCATCTGATACAACAACTATACCCACAAGTAACGCAATAACAGAATAAAAAATAAGCTAAATAAAATAGCATCAATAATAAAATAAATAACACCAATTATTCCAGAAATAATAAAAACCTCCTGTGATGTACTAATGCGGATTTGCCCAGGGCATTAGTAATCAAGGAGGTTTTTTATATGGAGAGAAATATAAAGGCTGTGGATAAAGTCTGATATTCGGCAAAATCCCTTCATCGTGACCGCTTATGTACATTTAAGTACACTGCACGTCCCCGATTCCGAGAGTTTTACCGAATCTAAGCCTTTCTTCACAGCCTATGATTAGGATAAAGTCTGATATTCGGCAAAATCCCTTCATCGTGACCGC
>JAVXOZ010000043.1:0-147 GCA_036644995.1 Clostridiales bacterium
GCCTGTTAATATCTCGGATATTCTAACCCCTTCATCACACAGTGGAATATAGCGGAGCATAGTTAAGCATAACGTGGGGTATGGTGGGACATGATGGAGTATAACGGATAACAGTTAAGTACAATGTAGTATAACCAAGTATAGTCA
>JAVXOZ010000043.1:247-12411 GCA_036644995.1 Clostridiales bacterium
AGTATAATCAAGTATAATCAAGTATAATCAAGTATAATCAAGTATAATCAAGTATAATCAAGTATGATGGAGTATAATCGAGGATAGTTAAGTATGATACAGTATGATGGAGTATAATCGAGGATAGTTAAGTATGATACAGTATAATCGAGGATGGTCAAGCATAATAGAGTATAGCAGATTACAAAGAAGTATACTTAAGCATGGTGAGTATAGTAAAGAATGGCGAATATAACGGAAATATAGCGGAGCATAGTTAAGTATGGTGGATATAGCCGAGTTTAACGGAGCATAGATAAACAGCCAATTTAAAGGGGTTTCTTTGTAACTTTTCCCGATCTGCGTGGATACTTTTCAGCGGTGGCAGCAGTCTTTTTAATGCGGTAAATTATTCTATCTTCTTCTATAATGGGCAAAAGATAGGAGCATTGAGCCACTATTTCCCCATTTAAAAGAGTAAGTGCATTTTCACAAGAAATACCTTCCTCTTTGCCTTTTAAAGGTAAAAATTCGCCACCAATTTTCAAAAGCGGCAAGGCATATTCCATCAACACAGGTAAGGATGCCACGGCTCTGGCTGTGGCATAATCAAAATGCTCCCGCATATTTTCCATACGTCCTGCATCTTCCGCCCTTGCCCAAACCACATTTATATCCTTCAAACTTAACTCTGTTATTACAGATTCTAAAAATTTACAGCGTTTTTCCAAGGAATCCAACAAAGTTATATTCAAATCCTGCCGAAATATTTTTAAAGGCAAGCCGGGAAACCCTGCTCCGGTTCCTATATCCACCAAGGTTGAGCCTTGGGGTAAATCAACATATTTTAAAATATAAAGGGAATCCACAAAGTGTTTAATGGCAACATCCTGTGGTTTTGTAATGGCGGTTAAATTCATCTTTTGGTTTTCTGCTATTAAAATTTCATAATACTTGCAGCACTGAGCAATTTCCTCATCATCCGCAACCATATCTAAAGCAGATAAAGCCTTTTGCAATTCCGCCTTAAAATCACTCATTTTCATTACCTTTGCGTTTTTCTTCTTCCAAATATACTAATAAAATTCCCACATCAGCAGGGGATACCCCTGAAATTCTGGATGCTTGACCCACATTAAAGGGACGCAGCTTTTTCAATTTTTCCTTAGCTTCTATCCGCAAACCTTTAACTAAATCGTAATCCAAATCATGGGGTAATTTTTTACCTTCACCACGGTTAAAGCGGTTAACTTGCTCCCGTTGCTTTTTAAGGTAGCCTTCATATTTAATTTCCAATTCAACTTGTGCCAAGGATTCATCCTGCCACTTTCCAGATGCTCCGTCCAGCTCTGCCAAATCCGCAATTTCCACTTCAGGTCGCTTTAATAATTCCGAACCAATATAGGTGGCATCCGTGGGGGATGAGCCTTTTAATGCCAAATAGCCTGCCACATCTTCATCGCCACAGCTAAATTTTGCATTATTTAACCACTGATTTACTTGGGCAATTTCCTCTACTTTTTCATTAAAAACACGCCATCTATCCTCGGTAACCAAACCAATATTATGGCCTTTTTCCGTTAGACGCAAATCCGCATTGTCGTTTCTTAAAAGCAAGCGGTATTCAGCTCTGGAGGTAAAAAGCCTGTATGGCTCGTTGGTGCCCTTCATCACTAAATCATCTATAAGCACACCTAAATAGCCTTGGGAACGGCTTAAAACAAAAGGTTCTTTTTCATCAATTACCAATGCTGCATTAATCCCTGCCATCAGTCCTTGACCTGCTGCTTCCTCATATCCCGATGTGCCGTTGATTTGCCCTGCTCCGAATAAGCCGCCAATGCTGCGATATTCTAAATTAGGTTTCAACTGAGTGGGCACAATGCCATCGTATTCAATGGCATAGGCAGGGCGCATAACTTCTACGTGCTCCAACCCTTTTATGGTGCGCATAAACATTTCCTGAACAAAAAGCGGCAAGCCTGTGGACATACCCTGAACGTATATTTCGTTGGTATTTAAACCCTCAGGTTCTAAAAACAACTGGTGGGCATCTCTATCGGCAAAGCGTGTGACTTTATCTTCGATGGAAGGACAATATCTGGCACCAACTCCCTCAATTATGCCACTGTACATCGGAGCTAAGTGAAGGTGCTCCCGAATTACGTCGTGGGTTTTGGGGTTGGTGTAGGTGAGGTGGCATGGCACCATGGGGCGATTTACTTTTTTGCTCATAAAGGAAAAAGCCAAAGGCTCCGAACTGCCATTTTGCACTTCTGTTTTATCAAAATCAATGGTGCGTTTATCTACACGGGCAGGAGTTCCCGTTTTAAAGCGAAAAAGCTCCAGCCCTAAATCTTTCAAAGAAAAAGAGAGTTTTGCAGCTGTGGGCTGATTATTTGGCCCTGCATCTGTTAAAATATCCCCTAAAATAGTGCGGCTGCGTAAATATGTACCTGTGGTTAAAATCACCGCCCGACTTCTAAAAATCGCACCGGTAGCACAGCGTACACCAACCACATTTTGGTTTTCTATAATAATTTCTTCAACAGCACCTTGTTTTACATCAAGATTTTCCTGATTTTCCACGGTGAAGGTCATTCTTTCCTGATAAGCCCTTTTGTCAGCTTGGGCACGTAAAGCCCGTACCGCAGGGCCTTTGGAGGTGTTTAACATTCTTATTTGAATTTGGGTAGCGTCTATATTCAGCCCCATTTGCCCACCCAAGGCATCAATTTCTCGCACTACGTGGCCTTTTGCCGGGCCGCCGATAGAGGGATTACAGGGCATAAGGGCAATATGGTCTAAACTTAAAGATAAAAGCAAGGTTTTTTTACCCAATCTTGCTCCTGCCAAGGCAGCTTCCACCCCGGCATGACCACCGCCAACCACAATTATATCGTATTTTCCTGCTTCATATGTGTTCATAATAGTTCCTTACTTTCCAATGCAAAAATCGGAAAAAATTCTGTTAATAATTTCCGTTGAAATACTCTCACCGCTAATTTCCCCCAAAGCATCCAAGGCACTGCGTAAATCAATAACCTGAAAATCCAAGGGCACTCCAACTGCTATACCCTGTAAAACCTCGTTTAGGTGATAACGGGCAGCGATGAAGGATTCTTTATGTCTTAAATTTCCCACCCATTTATCATCACTTTCATTGATGGCACCGGTAAGAAACATTTTTTCTATCAATTTACCAAGGTTCTCCAAATTATTGCCTTCTTTGGCGGAAATATAAAGATAGGGGAGTGAACCTAAGGCTTTTTCCAGATTTTCATCTTCTGTGGCAATATCGCATTTATTCAATAAAACAATAGCTTTTTTATCTTCAACTGCTGTTAATAATTCCTTATCTTCAGGGGTAAAACCTTGGGCGCTATCTAAAACCACCAAAACCAAATCGCAATTTTTTAAGGCATCACGGCTGCGATTCACACCAATTTTTTCCACAGGATCTTGGGTTTCTCTGATTCCTGCTGTGTCTATAATGGATAAAGGCACACCTGCCAAAATTACTTTTTCCTCAATGGTATCTCTGGTGGTACCGGGAATATCCGTAACAATGGCTCTTTCTTCCTGTAATAAAGCGTTCATTAAGCTGGATTTTCCCACATTGGTGCGGCCTAAAATCACGGTTTTAATGCCTTCCCGATAAATGCTGCCTTCCTCTGCTTTTTTAATTTCCTTATCTAATTTCACAAGCATACTGCGAACTTGGGTTTCTATATTTTTGCTAACTTCCTCATCCAAGCCATCCTCGGGAAAATCTATTACCGCTTCGGTTTGGGCAACTAAATTTAAAAGGTCGTTGCGGATAAGGAGATAGTTTTTGCCTTTTTCCCCTTCCAAACGGCGCAGGGAAAACTCCAAATCTTTTTCACCCCGTGCCTCAATGGTTTCAATTACCGCCTCTGCCTGGGATAAATCCAACCGCCCATTGAGAAATGCCCTTTTGGTAAATTCCCCGGGAGCAGCCAATTGAGCACCTAAATTAAGGAGCAATTCAATAATTCGCCTTGCGGCAATAAAACCGCCGTGGCATTGAATTTCCGCCATTTCTTCACGGGTATAGGAAGCCTCTTTTTTCATCAGTGCCAATAAAACTTCATCGTAAATTTTATTTTCCCATTCTATTAAACCGTAATGTAGACTAAAACCCGAAACCTTTTCCCAATCCAACTGTGCTTTGGGTTTAAATATTTTTTTTACGGCATTCCAAGCACCTGCACCGGATAGGCGCACAATGGCTATGCCACCCACACCTTGGGCTGTTGCCAAAGCGGTAATCAACGGTTGTTCCATAATATCCTCTGTTTTTCCTGATAATATATATTATCTCAGATTGTCAAAAAACATAGTTTTTGCCAAGATGTCAGACTCTTAATAAAGCCTTAGATTCGGTAAAACTCCCTGAACAGCGGCTGCACAATGTACCTAAATGTACATAAGCAGTGAATGGTAAGGGATTTTTGCCCAATATCAGACTTTATCAACAGCCTATGACAATATAAATATATTATCTGTAAATTTATATAATTTTATTAAAAAGCCCGACGGTATCACCGTCGGGCCGAAATGCAATTTTAGCTGCAAGATGATAAAATTTCCTTTGTAAATAAAAACTAAGTTCAGCTACAAATAAATTTGTAAACCCTTGAATTTTTAACTACAAAACACAGCTTTTGGTGTAATTTAAAAGTTAAAGTGTAAATACCCCATGGGCTAATCCATCTAAAAACCTGTATTTTGGGCTACACTATTTTAAATTTACCAAAACATCGTAAAATTATCTTTTCTTGGTTATTACGACCTTACGGTAAGGTTCTTCCCCTTCGCTAAAGGTGCGAACACCGGGATAATCCTGTAAAACCGTGTGAATAATACGCCGCTCGTAAGGGCTCATAGGCTCCAGAGAAAGGCTTCTGCCGGTATCCAAAACCTTATCCGCCAGTTTTTTAGCCAAGCGTTCCAAGGTTTCTTCTCTTTTCCCACGATAATTTTCTGCATCTAAAATAAATTTATGTCTTTCTTGATATTTGCGAGAAACAGTAAGATTGGTAAGATATTGTAAAGCGTCCAAGGTTTCACCCCGACGACCAATTAAAATACCCAAATTTTCCCCAACCAAGTCCAAAGTGGTAAATTCTTCACCATTTTTAACTTTAATATCAATGGTAAGTTCAAATTTTTCAAAAATATTGTTCAAAAATTCAATCGCAGTGGCAGTGGGATTTTCCTTTACCGTAACCCGTACCAAAGCATCTTTGGCACCAAAACCAAAAATACCCTTGGTGGGCTGTTCCACAATTTCAATTTCTGTATTTTCTCGGTCAACGCCCAACTCTGCCAAAGCAGAATCTATGGCAATCTCAATGGTTTTACCCGCTTTTTCTAAAACTTTCATGGAATTTACTCCTTATTGCCAAGGTTTATCAGGCAATTTTTTGTGGCTCTCCTCTGTGTCTTGATTATGAGTGTGAGTATGTGTTTGTTTACGTTTTTGTTTTTCGGCATTTTCTTTGGCAATTTCTGCCGCAGTTCTTTTGCCGTTGGCACCTTTTTGTTTTTGTTGTTCTTCTCTGGCAATTTTGGTTCTTTCTTTATCTTCAGCAGTGGCAAAAAGACCAATCTTTAATTTGTAATTTACAAATAAAGTTTGCACAGCGGTGGTTAAACCATAGAAAATCCAGTACAAGCAAAGACCCGCAGGGAATTGCTGTGCCATGAATAAAAACATAAGGGGCATCATAAACAGCATTATTTTTTGGGTTTTATCCTGCATATTCGGCATGGATAAGCCCTGTTGCAATAAAGTGGTAACAGCACACATAATAGGTAAAAACAAGCTATATTGAGTTGTGCTTACGATAACGCTTAAATCATCAATCCAGAAGAAAGAATAATACTGAGCAAGGTCAGCAGGGGGAATAAAGTTGCGCATACCCCAAAACAAAATCATAATAATGGGCATTTGAATCAAAAGGGGTAAGCAACTTGCCATGGGGTTAATGCTTTCCTCTTTATATAGCTTCATCATTGCTTCTTGTTTCTTTTCGGGATTGTTTTCGTATTTTCTGTTGATCTCCTGCATTTTAGGTTGAACAACACTCATACTTTTTACATTTTTTTGTTGTTTAATAATTAAAGGGTGGGTAATAAGCTTAAGCAATACAGTTACAAGAAAAATTGCTACGCAGTAATTGGGTAAACCTATACCTGCTGTTAAGCCTTGAAAAAAGTTTAACAACGCCCCAACTAAATGTCCGGTAACAGAGGTAGGATCAGGCTGATAATTGGCGGCATTATTAAAACCGCAGCCTACACATGCTATCCCCAAACAGATAATGAGTAAAACCACAAGTAATTTCTTTTTTTTCATCCTTAAATCCTTTAAATCCTTTTATCTTCCCTTTTTATTTAACGGGATCATAACCACCTTTACTGAAAGGATTGCAGCGTAAAACACGCCAAACTGCCATAGCTGTGCCTTTTATGGCACCATGCTTTCTAATTGCTTCTAAAGCGTATTGAGAGCACGTGGGGTAATACTTACAGCAAGGCGGATGCATTGGCGAAATAAATTTTTGATAAAATTTTAATAAATAAATTAATATGGTTCTCATATTATTTTACCCGTTTAACTAAAGAAAGCATTTCTTTTTCCAAATCTAAATAAGAAGTTTTTTTGGCAATACTCCGAGCTATAAAAATATAATCGTAATTATTGGCAAAGCATTCTTGGTTTAATCTCACAATCTCTTTCAGCCGCCGCCGCACTTTATTGCGAACCACGGCATTACCCACTTTTTTCGAAACTGTAAACCCTATTCTAAAACAGGGTTTCGTGGTCCTCCGATAGCAAAGAATTATGGATTTTCCATTAACAGAACGACCTTTTTTATAGGTTTTGGTAAAATCTTTTCTTTTTTTCAGCCTATTATTATCTTCCAATTTCGCTCTTGTCACAAAAAGTGACCCTTCTTTCATCTTTAGGCACTCAGTCTTTTTCTGCCTTTAGCTCTTCTGCGTTTCAAAACCTGTCTGCCGTTGGCATCGGACATTCTGGCACGAAAGCCATGAACTCTTTTGTATTGGCGTCTTTTGGGTTGATAAGTTCTCTTCGTCATTTATATCCCTCCTAACGATTTAAAATCCAATATACAACAAAGGTTTTGCCAAAAAAAACATACTGATGTTTAATTTATAAAGACATACCTCTGCAGTTTACAGTGTTTCTATTATATATCAGTAAACTTTAACTGTCAATAAATAGATGCTTATTTAAACAAAAATATCCTTGTTTTTTTAAAAAACCTATGTCTTTGCCCTTAAAATCTGCATTTAATTCCAATAATATTAATATTTTAAAATAAACTGTCTAAAAGTTAACAAAATCGTAAAAAATTCACTTTTCACTACAAATAGGCTTTACCTAAAACCTAAAAAAAGGTAAAATCACCAAAATCCAAACTTCCAATGATTTTTGATGTAGATAAAAGCCAGTCATTTGGGTTTTAGATGGTCATTTGGGTTTTATCTGCTACATACCTTTAAACACAGCCTAAGCTAAATAAAATCAACATACACCAAGGTAAATCTATCCCCATTGCAACATATAATGCCTTTTTTTTAAATTTTCGCCCCTTATCATTCACATATTATCATCTAAAAAAAAATACTTATCCACAAATTTTAAAAAGTTTTTTTTAGATATTTCTTCCTTTATATATAACAATTACATAAAAATAAGTTATCCCCAATATCCACCAACTAAATACCATGGTAATTATTTTTAACACATTTATATGTGGATAAGCAAGGTTGTTTTTTTTTCCAAACTCTGCTAAAATCTTATTATGATTTGAGAGAATATTTTTTCGAATCTTATAGAGAAAGAAATGAAAATAAAAAACTGCCTAAAAACAAAGTAATAAGTGTTTTATCAATTACTATGTTTTTGGGCGTCATTTTTTATTGCCTTTTTGCACTATTAAACCATCTTATACAGCTATTATAGCTTAAAAATGTATTTTAAGAGATGTACTCTCTAATAATATAACGGAGGACATAATGATAGATTTATCACCCTATATCAAAATTTGGCAACTAACTATGGACACTTTAAAAAAGGAAGAAGTAGTTCCTGTACCCAGCTACGAATCTTGGTTTGAACCTTTAAAAGTGGTAGACTTTTCCAACCGCAGAATTTACTTGGCAGCTCCCATTGAATTTGTAAGAGAATGGGTAGATACCACCTATAAGGAGCTTTTAAAACGCTATTTGGATAAGGTATCCCAAGGTGAGGTAACCGATGTTAAACTGGTGCTGTTAAATTCCAACGGTACCTACACCCCGGATAATGAAAATGAAAACGAAACAGAAACAGAATTATCTTCCCAACCCGCTGTTGCAAAAATACCAAAACCAATATCGGAATCCATGAGACATTCCGCCTTAAACCCCAAATATAATTTTGAAAGCTTTGTGGTGGGAAATAATAACCATTTTGCCCATGCCGCAGCATTGGCAGTGGCGGAAAAACCCGGAACAGTATATAGCCCTCTGTTTTTTCAGGGCGGTGTTGGTCTTGGTAAAACCCATCTTATGCAGGCAATAGCCAATTTTGTATTGGAAAATAATCTCAGAGCAAAAGTTGGTTATTTTTCTACGGAAACCTTTGTAAATGAATTTTTAAACTCCATGAGCAATAAATCCACAGAGTCCTTCCGCAGTAAATACAGAAATTATGACGTTATTCTCATTGATGATATTCAATTTTTCAGCGGCAAAAGTGCTTGTCAAGAGGAATTTTTCCATACCTATAATGCACTTCACAACAACGGCAGCCAAATAATATTAAGCTCAGACCGTCCACCCATGGAAATAAAAGGCTTGGAAGAACGTTTGGTAAGCCGTTTTAGCGGTGGTTTAACCACAGAAATTTTACCACCGGATTTGGAAACCCGTATCGCTATTTTAAAAAACAAAGCCTTTATGGAAGAAGTTTACATTGCCGATGAGGAAGTTTTTTATTACATTGCCAATCAGGTAGATTCCAATATTAGGGTATTGGAAGGCAGCTTAAACAGAATAATAGCTTTTGCCAAAATAAACAAAGTAAAAATAGATAGACAATTAGCTGAGGAAGCTTTAAAAAATCTGATACCGGAAAATAAATCAAAACCCATAACCTTAGAACTTATAATTCAGGTTACTGCCCAATACTTTAAAGTAAGAGTTGAAGATTTAAAAGGCAGTAAGCGTGATAATAACATTGCATTTCCCCGTCAAGTGGCTATGTATTTGGCTCGTGAATTAACGGATATGACATACAGTGATATTGGCAAAGAATTTAAAAGAGACCACTCCACAGTGATGCACGGACACGATAAAATATATAACCGCATAGAAATAGACCCTAAAAATAAAAAGTTTATAGATGATATTACAAAACAAATAAAGAAAATGTAAATCATAAACAAAATAACGTGAAAATTAAATATATATATGGATAACTAAGTTAATAACTTAAAAACAGCATTAAATAAGCCTCATCTTTATTTATATGCTCTCTCTTTTTAAATAATTACAGCTACTTATCCCTTAAATGTTGATAATATTGATAATTAAATGTGGAATCCACAACTTGTCCTTGTTAACAGTGTTGATAGGCAAAAAACCCAAAAACTTATCCCAAACACAATAACAAAGACCACACAAGTTACACACAGTAAAATATCAGCCTCACACTGGGGTTAAAACCACTTATTAACCAATTCACAGCCCTTATTATTACTATTACTTAATTATATAATAATAAAGAACAGGAGAATCATCATGAAAATCAAATGTGGAAAAGACAATCTGCTTAAAGGTTTGCAATCGGCACACCGTGCGGTATCCAATAAAAACACTATCTTTGCTTTAGGGGGTATTCTCTTAAAAGCCGAAAACGGAGAACTACTCTATAAAGCCACAGATATGGAAATAGCCATAGAATACAAAGATAACAACGTAATCATTGAGGAGGAAGGCAGCATTATTGTACCCGGTCGCTATCTTTTAGAAATTGCCAAACGCTTGCCCAATGAGGAAATAACTTTGTATACAGAAGGGTACACTGTATATATATGTTACAGCGGCTCAGAAATTACCATCAGCGGTATAGATCAAGAAGAATTTCCGGCATTCCCCCAAGTTATAGGGGATGTTAGAGGCTGTTTCGATTTAGAAGCTTTTCAAAAAGATATAAAAGAAGTTTCCATTGCCGGTGCAGTAGATGAAACAAGACCAATTATGAGCGGCATACTTTTTGAAATTAAAGGCTCGGATATAGTTATGGTGGCAACGGATACCCATCGCTTGGCTTTAAAACGCACTATCTGGGAAAATAAAGGCGAAAAAGAAAACGCCACAGCCATAATACCAGCTAAAGTTTTAAGAGAAATAGCTAAAAGCGCCATGGAAGAAGAAGAAAAAATGGAGGTAATTATAGGGGATAAGCAGATTAGTTTTTCCTTAGGTAATACCTTATTTGTTTCCCGTTTAATTGAGGGTAAATTCCCTAATTATAACCCTGTTATACCCGATGAAAGTAAATTTATAGCCCGAGCTGAGGTCAGTGTTGAGCACTTGCTTTCCACTTTGGAAAGAGCCTCTGTTATGGTTAAAGATCAAGCACGGGAAAAAGCAGGTAAAGCCAAATTAATATTGGAAAATGAAAGCCTTACCATCCATTCCCAAAATGCGGATATAGGTAAAATAAACGAATCTATTCCTGTTTTTCAGGAAGGTCAGGATTTGGAATTAGTTATAAATTCCCGTTATTTCTTGGATTTATTAAATGTTATTGATTCTGAAACCGTGGTAATTAAATTTACAGGACCAAACACACCTATGGTTCTTGAACCTAAAGATGAAAGCAATTATCTCTACTTGGCTTTACCCTTAAAAGCGTAATTTTGCAGAAGATGGAAAGGGGATAATGCTTTGATATTAAAATCCCTTACTTTAACAAATTTTAGAAATTATAAATCCTTAAATTTGGATTGGAACCCCGGTATTAATATGATTTACGGCTCAAATGCCCAGGGTAAAACCAATTTATTAGAGGGCATTTACTTTTTAAGTGCCTTCTCCTCCTTTCGCCATTGTTCCAAAGAGGAAATTATAAAAAAAGGGGCGGATTACTTTTTTATCAGCGGTGAATTTGCCGCAGGTGGCATTAATCACACCTTAAAAACTGCCTATTCCTTAAAAAAGAAATATGTTTTAAAAAGTGATGGCAACGTGATACACAGGCTTTCAGATATGATTGGGCTTTTAAACACCGTGGTTTTCTCACCTGACGACCTTTTTATGATAAAGGGAAATCCCGATGAACGGCGGAGTTTTTTGGATGGTGAAATTATTCAAATGTCCCCTACAAGCTATGTTTATTTTCAAAAATACCAAAAAATATTGCGTCAACGTAATAATATTTTAAAAGAAATGCGTGAGGGTAAAAAAAATAAAGAGGTGCTAAAAGCCTTTGATATTCAATTAGCGGAGTGCGGAACCTATATTCTATTCCAACGTAAAGAAGCCATAGACCGTTTACTGCCCTTGACACGTCTTTGCCATAGGAAGATTACAGGGGGCAAGGAAGAATTGATTTTAGAGTACAAGGGCGGCTTAGAAGTAATAGACCCAATTTTATATAAAAAAGCGGATATAAAACTTTGGCAAGAGGCTTACAGTGAAATTTTAAAAGAGCGATTACCAATGGATATTGCTCGGGGAAATACCTCCTTTGGCCCTCATCGTGATGATATAATTTTTTATGTAAATGGCGATAACGTTAAAAAATATGGTTCCCAAGGTCAGCAGCGCACAGCCACGTTAGCGTTGAAAATAGCAGAGCTGGAGCTGATGAAAGGTCAAAGAGGGGAATACCCTATTTTACTTTTGGATGACGTATTATCGGAGTTGGACGCAAAAAGGCGGGAAGCTTTAATAGGTGTGGTAAATGAAAAAGTACAAACTTTTATTACCGGCACCAAAAGTCAAGATTTTATGGGTAATTGCTCAAGTTTTTACGTGGAAAACGGATTATTAAAAAAGGATAAATAAAACAAATCTGCTTTAGGCTTTGGATAAAGTCTGATATTCGGCAAAATACCTTCCCATCCACTGCTTAT
>JAVXOZ010000044.1:0-12338 GCA_036644995.1 Clostridiales bacterium
TGCTTGCAAAGTGCTTTTACCTATGATATAATTAACCATTAGTTATGCGGGTGTGGCGGAATGGCAGACGCACTAGATTTAGGTTCTAGCGGGAAACCGTGGGGGTTCAAGTCCCTTCACCCGCACCATAATCTCGGGAAGCCGAAAAATTAACTTAAAAAAATACTTACTTCAACTAAATACTATTATTATTAGAGGAGCAGTGATACAAAAATGAATTACGAAGTGAAAAAAGAGGGAAAAAACCAAGCTGAACTTACTATCACCGTAGATAAAGAAACCGTTGCCAAGGCAATGAACCAAGGCTATTTAAAAATAGCTAAAGAAGTGAATATTCCCGGTTTCAGAAAAGGAAAAGTTCCCCGTTTTGTATTGGAACAAAAAATTGGTAAAGCACCAATTATTGAAGAAGCCGCTGAAATTATGATGGGACCTGCCTATGCCGAAGCTATTTCCACCGAAGGCTTAGAACCTGTGGATAGACCCGATGTGGAGATTGTTTCCATTGAAGAAAATGCAGAATTTGTATTTAAGGCAAAAGTTGTTCTCCGCCCCGAACCTGAATTAGGGGAATATAAAGGTCTTACCTTAAAAAAACGTGAATTAAGCGTTACCGATGAAGATTTAGATAACGAACTTGAAAGATTGCGTGACCGCCACAGCAAAATGGTTGATGTGGATGAACCTATCCAAGATGAAGATATGGCAGAAATTTCTTATGAAGGCTCTGTAAACGGCGAAAAATTTGAAGGCGGCAGTGCTGAAAGCTACTCCTTGGGCATTGGCTCCAACACCTTTATTCCCGGTTTTGAGGACCAATTAAAAGGCCATAAACCCGGTGAAGATGTGGTTGTTACAGTTACCTTCCCCGAAGATTACCACGCTGAAGATTTAAAGGGTAAGGAAGCTCAATTTGCAGTACATATCATTACTGTACGCAGAAAAGAATTACCGGAAATTGATGAAAAATTCGTAAAATTGGTTTCCTCCTTGGAAACAGTGGAAGAATTTAAAGCTGATACCAAAAAACATTTGGAAGAAGCCGCAGAACGTCAGATTAACGATGATTTAAGAAACCAAGCTGTTGATGCACTTTTAGCCGTTACCGAAGTGGAAATTCCCGAAATAATGGTTAACGATAAAATTGATAGCTTCTTAGAAGATATGGAAGCCCGCTTAAGCCAACAAGGCTTAAATATTGAAAGATATTTGGAATTTTCCGGCAGAACCATGACTGAATTAAGAGAAGAAGGCCGCCCCAATGCGGAAAAAGCTGTTAAAACCGAAGTTTCTTTGATGGAATTGGCAAAAAGAGAAAAATTGGAAGCCGAAGAAGTTGATGTTGATGCCGAATGCACCAAAGTCGCTTTAATGACCAATACCGAATTGGACGTTATTAAAGAACGTTTGATGAAAACCGGTCAATACAGCGTTTTGGTATTTACCATCATCGTTAAAAAGGCAATAGATTTCTTGGTAGACAATGCAAATATTGTACCTTTTGTTGAAGAAGAAGAAGCCGAACAAGAAAAAGCTGAATAATTTTAGAATTATTAAATATACTTAAAAGACCCAGAGTGCCAAAGCAACTACTTTGTACAGATTGTCAAAAAACATAGTTTTTTGGCAAGATGTCGGGCTGTTAAGAAAGCCTTAGATTCGGCAAAACTCACTGAGCAGCGACTGTGTAGTGTACCTAAATGTACATAAGCAGTGGATGGGAAGGGATTTTACCGAATATCAGACTTTATCAACAGCCTAACCAAAGTATTTACTTTGGACAAAATAGAATAAATAAGTTCTGTTGGGGAGAAGATATTCATAGATTGAAGGAGGACGCAAATGTCTTATAATTACAGTATTCCTTACGTCATAGAACAAACAAGCCGTGGTGAACGCTCTTACGATATTTTTTCCCGGTTGTTAAAAGACAGAATCATATTTTTAGGCGATCCCGTTGATGATAACGTGGCTAATATTATTGTGGCTCAAATGCTATTTTTAGAAGCCGATGACCCTAAAAAAGATATTAATTTCTACATAAATAGCCCCGGTGGTGTTATCACCGCAGGTATGGCAATTTATGATACCATGAATTATATCAAATGCGATGTTTCCACCATTTGTGTGGGGATGGCAGCCAGCATGGGAGCATTTTTGCTTACTGCAGGTGCCAAAGGTAAACGCTTTGCTTTGCCAAACAGCGAAATTATGATTCATCAACCTTCAGGTGGAACCCAAGGTCAGGCTACGGATATTGAGATTCATACAAATCACATTATCAAAACCAAAGAAAAATTAAACAAGATCTTGGCAGAAAAAACCGGGAAATCATTAGAACAAATTAAATTGGATACAGAACGTGATAATTTCATGTCTGCTGAAGAAGCCAAAGAATATGGTCTTATTGATAAGGTTATCAGGGAACACTAAGGAGGAAAAATGGATCATTTTGAAAATGTAGACCAAGAGTGCTGCTCTTTTTGTGGTCTGCCACGCAGCCAAGTGCAAAAATTGGTTGGCGGTCCCGGGGTAAATATTTGCGATGAATGTATTGCCCTGTGCAATGAAATCATTGACGAAGCCTTATGCGAACCCACTGAAGATATAGAATTTAATGAATTGCCCAAACCCAAAGAATTGGCTCATGATTTAGATGAATATGTTATTGGTCAGGAATCCGCAAAAAAAGTGTTGGCAGTGGCGGTTTACAATCATTATAAAAGAATAGGTGCCCCTGTTGTAGATGATGATGTGGAATTGCAAAAATCCAATATACTTTTGGTTGGACCCACAGGCACAGGTAAAACCTTGCTTGCCCAAACTTTAGCTCGGTTTTTACACGTTCCCTTTGCGGTTGCAGATGCCACCACTTTAACCGAAGCAGGTTATGTGGGGGAAGATGTTGAAAATATTCTCCTTAAATTGTTGCAGGCAGCAGATTTTGATGTTGATGCCGCAGCTCATGGCATTATCTACATAGATGAAATTGATAAAATTACCAGAAGAAGCGAAAATCCCTCCATTACCCGAGATGTTAGTGGTGAAGGAGTGCAGCAGGCTCTTCTGAAAATATTAGAAGGCAGCGTTGCCAGTGTACCGCCACAAGGTGGCAGAAAACACCCTCATCAGGAATTTATCCAATTAGATACCACGGATATTCTCTTTATTTGCGGCGGTGCTTTTGACGGACTGGACAAAATTGTGCAAAAAAGATTGGGCAGCGGTGTTATGGGTTTTGGTGCGGATATCAAAGAGAAAAAAGAAGATATCGGCGAAATTTTGGCTAATATAATGCCTGAAGATTTGCTCAAATATGGCTTAATACCCGAATTTGTAGGGCGTTTACCGGTTTTGGGTAAATTAACTCCATTGGATACAGCTGCTTTGGTTCGCATTTTAAAAGAGCCTAAAAATTCCTTGCTTAAGCAATATACACGCCTATTTAAAATGGACGGTATGGAACTTGAGTTTACCGATGAGGCTTTGGAAGATGTGGCTGAAACTGCTATGAAAAGAAACACAGGCGCCCGGGGTTTACGTGCAATTTTAGAAGATTTAATGAATGGTCTAATGTATGAATTGCCTTCCCGTGATGATGTTGCCAAGGTTATTATTGACAGAGATTTCACTTCGGGTAACTCTGAAGCGAAATTGATTTTAAAAGACCCCGCAACAATTATTGCTGAAAGAGAACGCTTGGAACTGATTAAGGATACCAAAAACGAAACAGATGAGGAAACCACTGCTTAATTTTAGGCGGTAATTTCCAAAGGACAAAGTGGAAAGTGGAAAGTGGAAAGTGGAAAGTAAATTTTCCCATATCTATCTACTTTTCCCAAGCAGAATTTAATTGCAGAATATGACGCCATTGTGTGAAAATCTGCTTATGAAAAGCTGTTTACAGAAATCTACTTATAAAAGATGTTATACAAGGCTGTTGCGTATAGCTATTTATGAAAAGTTGTTTGTGGGAATCTGTTGTAAAAAGCTGTTCTGGATATCTGTTGCTGTTAATGTAAATTTGTTAATCTAAATTATTAACTTTTAAGCCAAGGTTTCAGCATTTTACGCAAATAAGTCAAAATCATTTAGCTTAGTTCAAATAGCTTAAAAATTCAGTTATTTTCGGCTATGTACAAAGTGTGGTAATGGGCAAACCCTAAAACTCCCACATCTTTAATACACTGTTAATACACTGTGAGTTTGCACCTTGGTGCTTTTACTGATTCTAAGGTTTTGTGCAAAACTATCATCTTTGTAGCCAAAATTATGTTTTTCTACAATTTGAAACAGCTTAAAAATTCAGTTATATAAATTTACGAATTAGCTTATAAAAATCTAATAAAATAAAAACTCCTTTCATGTTTTAGTGCTATTTGGGTAATAATAGTATTAAAACCGAAAGGAGCTTTTTTTATGATTTCTTCAACTTTAGCTTACGTAATCATAATTTCAGTTGCGTTCATGCTAATTCTTGGATTTTTGTATGTTAAACGCAGCAAAAACGGTGCAGTTGATGCACCGCCCCAATGTATGGAAAAGCATAGCGAAAAAGAAATTAACAGATTAGAAAAATTGCGACAAATTACCTTGAATGTGCCTTTGGCAGAAAAAACCAGACCATCTACTTTTGCGGAAATTATTGGTCAGGAAAATGGACTTTTAACCTTAGAAGCCGCACTTTGTGGCCCTAACCCCCAGCACGTTATAATTTACGGCCCCCCTGGGGTGGGTAAAACCGCCGCTGCCCGTTTAGCCTTGGATAAGGCTAAAAAAAGTTCGGGTACACCCTTTATGGCAGATGCAAAAATGATAGAGGTAGACGGCACTACATCTCGGTTTGACGAAAGAGGAATTGCCGATCCACTTTTAGGTAGTGTTCACGACCCTATTTATCAGGGTGCAGGTTCTTATGGTCAGGCAGGAATACCCCAGCCCAAGGAAGGTGCAGTGAGTAAAGCACACGGTGGTATTTTATTTATTGATGAAATTGGAGAACTGCATCCAATGCAATTAAATAAACTTTTAAAGGTTTTAGAGGATCGCAAAGTAATATTGGAAAGCTCCTATTATCAGGAGGAAAACACAAAATTTCCCCAGCACATCCACGATATTTTTCAAAACGGTTTACCTGCGGATTTTCGCCTGATTGCCGCTACTACCCGTAATCCCGAGGAACTGCCACCTGCTTTGCGTTCACGGTGTGTGGAGATATTTTTTCGTTCCTTATGCCCTGATGAATTGGAAAAAATAGCGGTAAACAGTGCCCAAAGATCTGGCTTTAACATCAATGAAAAAGAAGCAGGGGTGGTGGCGCATTATGCGGCAAATGGCAGGGAAATAGTTAATATGATACAGCTTGCCGCAGGAATTGCCCAGCAAAACTCCAGAAACTCCATTAATCAAGGTGATTTGGATAGAATAATAAACCAAGGCCATTACAGCCCTCATATTGAACGAAAAATGCCTAAAGAATCTAAAATTGGCAGGGCAATAGGCTTGGGTGTGGGCAGTGGGGGAGAGGGTGCTATTTTACCTGTGGAAGCCTTGGTGCTCCCGGGTAGCGGCAGCCATGTTATATCCGGTATTGTGGATGAGGAGGAAATGGGTGGTGGCGGCCATAAGCTTATTCGCCGCAGTATGGCACAAAATTCTTGGGAAAATGTACTTACGGTTTTAAAACAAAAAATAGTTGCGGATTGGCAAAATTTGGATTTTCACATCAATTTTCCCGGTGGTGCACCTGTGGATGGCCCTTCCGCCGGCATAACCATGGCAACTGTGTTGTATTCCGCTATTGAAGGAAAAAAAATAAACTGCCATACGGCGATGACAGGTGAAATATCTATTCATGGTGATGTTTTGCCTGTGGGTGGCGTAACTGCTAAAATTGAAGCCGCAATTAGGGCAGGAGCTACGGTGGTGGTGATTCCCCAAGAAAATTTTCAGGAATGTTATGCTGATATGCCCATAAAAATAGTACCCGTTGCCACCTTTGATGAGGTATTGGATTTATTGGTAGTGAAAGATGAGAAAAATTCGATTTTTCCTTTTGAATCTTTGGTGAATTAAGTGTGAATTAATGTTTATAAATATCGGCAAATTTGGGTGAAATTATAAAAATAAAAGTAACTTTAATAAGTTATTTCAGATTGTCAAAAAATATAGTTTTTTGGCAAGATGTCAGGCTCTTAAGAAAGCCTTAGATTCGGTAAAACTCCCTGAGCAGCGGCTGTACAGTGTACATAGATGTAGATAAGCAGTCGGTGGGAAGGGATTTTGCCGAATATCAGACTTTATCAACAGCCTCAAACAACTTTAATAAGTTATTTAAAGTTAAAAAATATTGGAAACTAAAGTTAATTGCAGATATTATTTTATTTTCCGGATATTATCGATTTTGTAGATATTATTGATATGGTTAAAATAAGAAAAAGTCTCGTTATGGTGCTGTTTCATAAGGTGTTCCTAAAAAGTTAACTTATAGGGCTACCTTATGGGCATCAAAAACGGGACTTTTTTAATTCATATTTAAAGATGTAGATAAACTGCATTAGGTTAAATTATTATCCATCGAGATAAATTGCATTAATCCATATATTTAACCGAGTTAAAGTGCATTGCTCCAACTATTTAACCGAAGTAAACTACATAGATACAGCAATTTAACCGAGGTAAAGTGCATAGATACGGCTATTTAGACGAGGTAAACTGCATAGATACAGCTATTTAGACGAGGTAAAGTGCATTGCTCCAACTATTATCATCGATGCACCTAAGCTCTATGACTTTATCTTTTATCAACGATGTAAAAATTTGATGGTGTAAAAGTTTTATTTACGTTACTTTTTCAGCGGTGATGTTTTATTTTTATAACTCCAAATTGTTTTACTACTTTTCGGTGTACATAGGCATTTATAGAAGGACCGAATTTGTAGGAAAAAACTAAAATTCCGATAATTAAAATACCGATAATAACATAGCCCCAAATTGGTATAAATAAAGCACCGGTTCCCATTAAACTACTTAAAATTAAACCCCAAGGTCTGCCCAAAGCCACGGCTAAAATGAAAAAACGCCAGCTAAAACCTGTTAATCCTGCCACAAAACATAGCAGGGTATCGGGAAAACCGGGAAAGAAAAACATAAGAAAAAGCAATATTTTTTTGCGGTCGTCAAAGGAATTTAAGTATTTATCTATGGTTTCCTTCTGGCAAAAATATTCCACAAAAGGTCTGCCAAAATATTTTGCTAAAGCAAAATTTATACAAGAACCAATAATCAAGCCCAAAGAGCAAATTAAAAAGCTTGTCCAAAATCCAAACAAAATACCGCCGGTAATAGCAGGTACTGCCCCGGCAAATGGAACAAACAGCACTACCAAAACTTGGAATAAACAAAGAATAAACATTCCCTTTGCCCCTGTGCCATCTATATATGCCTCTAATTTTTCGGGATTTTGCAACATGGAAAAAATACCTGTTCGCCATAAAACGGCGATGAAAATTGCCGCAATAATAAAAAATATTACTATCAAAATAATGGGCATCAGTTTTTTTTCTTTAATTGTATTCAAAAGTTTCATATAGTATTTCTTCCTAATTTAAAAGTTTTTTACTTTTTTCTTACGCATAATACCCCTAAGGTTTTAGGGCCGCAATGGCTGGTAATGGTGCAGCCTGCCTTTGTTAATTCTATATTTTTAAAATAGTTATAGGATTCCACGCTTTTTTGGGCTATGGGTAAAATATCTTCCTCTTGGGGAGAGTGGCTAATAAATACCAAATGGTCTTCAAATTCTTCAATATTATTGAGTCTGTCCTTAATGTATTGCTTGTAGCATTTTCCAAGTTCCCCACGGTATTTTTTACCTACGCTCATTTTACCGTTTTTCACTTCTATGCAGGGCTTTAACTGTAAAAGGTTAGCACCTAAGGTTGTAACTGTTGAGCAACGGCCGCCTTTGTGCATATAAGTTAAAGTATCCAAAAGAAAGCTTGCATCTATTCTGGGGATAAGCTCATTGAGTTCTTGTTCAATTTCTTGGGAATTTTTGCCCATGGCGGCTAATTCTGCGGCTTTTACCACTATATGGCCTTGACCCGTGGATAAATTTTGAGAATCCACCACGGTAACATTGCCTATTTCTTTAGCTGCCAAAGTGGCATTTTGATGGCAGGCAGAAAAGTTGCTGCCAATGTTGATATGTATTATATTGTAGCCCTCTTCTGTGTATTTTTTGAATATTTCTAAGTATTCTCCTATGGATACTGCGGCGGTTTTTGCCAAAATATTCTGTTTTTCAAAAGCATCTACCACTTCCTGTGCGGTTATATCTTTACCGTCTTTTAAACTGCTTTCTCCTATTTGCACTGAAAGTGGTGTGATGGCCACATTGTATTTTTCAATCAATGCCGGTGAAAGGTCACAGGTGCTGTCTGCGGTAATTTTAATTTTCATTAAAGTTTCTCCTTAAACTATTGCAAAATTTTCTTTTCTTCCATGTGGAATATATCTTCAATATTTGTGTTTAGGCTTTTTGCTATTTTATATGCCAGCTCCAAAGAGGGGTTTGATTTATTGGATTCCACACGATTTATGGTTTCCCTGGAAACTCCTGTTTTTTTTGCCAAAGCACTTTGGGACATATTTGCCAAGAAACGGAAATTCCTTATATTGTTTTGCATTTTTCTGTTCCCTTCAAATAAATTAATTGTGATAAATACATCACAACCTATGACAAGTATATCACACTTGTGTGTAAAATCAAGGTAAAATTGTCTAAAAACTTGAATTAATTTTCGTAATAGGCTATGATATAATATATTATAAAAAGGTTGAGAGAACAAAGATAGATTTGGAGGATAAGATAACAAATATGACAGAAAAAAATGAAACTGATGAAAATAAAATAGAAGATGCCAAAAGTAAAACCGAAATAATTGAGGACGATAGCATAACATTTACAACCTTAATTGAAGATGAAGATGAAAATCAAGAAATTGATGATGCTGAAATAGACATTTTTGAAATGCCTGTTTTACCTTTACGTGGGGTGCTTGTGTTTCCCCATACTATAATGCAGCTGGATGTGGGCAGAGAAAAAAGCATAAAAGCCATAAACGAAGCATTATCTTATGAGGGTAAAGAAATAATACTTGCCATGCAAAAGGATTTACACGATGATGATCCCGGCTTGGATGATGTGTACAGCATTGGCACCATTGCCACGCTAAAACAGGTTATTAGACCTTCAGGCGGCACTTTACGCATTGTGGTTGAGGGCATTACCAGGGTTAAAATTTTAGAACTTTTAGATACCGAAGAATATATTAATGCCAAGGCTTTGGTGGTGGAAGATGAAAAATGTGAAGATGAAATGGAAATAGAGGCATATTGCCGCCGCTTAACCAAGGAATTTGAAAATTACAGTGGTCTTTCACACAAAGTAGCTCCGGAAATTATCACCGCCATAGTAGCTACGGAATCCCAAGAAGCTTTAATGAATTTAGTGGCTTCACAAATTATAAATAAGCTTTCGGAAAAGCAGGTATTTTTAGAAAATACCAATATTAAAAATAAGCTCCAATCCCTTTTGATAATTTTGGATAAAGAAACGGAAATTTTGGGCTTGGAAAAGAAAATTGCCCAAGAAGTAAGAAAACAGATGGAAAAAAATCAAAAGGAATATTATCTTCGTGAGCAAATTAAAGCCATAAATAAAGAACTGGGCGAAGAAGAAGATAAAGATGCGGAATGCAATAATTATAAGGCAAAAATTAAAAAATTAAAAATGCCCAAAGAAGTGGCGGAAAAGGCTTTAAAAGAAGTGGAACGCTTATCCAAAATGCCGGGTATGGTGGCGGAAGCCTTGGTTATCCGCAATTATTTGGATTGGCTTACGGATTTGCCTTGGAGCAAAGAAACCAAGGATAATTTAGACCTAAATAAAGCGGAAAACATATTAAATGCAGACCATTACGGCTTGGACGATGTTAAAGACCGCATTTTGGAATATTTGGCGGTTTGCCAACTTTCCCATTCTATAAAAGGTCCTATTCTCTGTTTAACAGGACCTCCGGGAGTGGGGAAAACATCTTTGGCAAAATCCATAGCCCGTTCCTTAAATCGCAAATTTGTGCGTATGTCTTTGGGCGGAGTTAAAGATGAAGCGGAAATACGTGGTCATCGCCGCACTTATATAGGGGCAATGCCGGGACGGATAATTCAAAATATTAAAACCGCAGGGAGCAAAAATCCTGTTTTTCTTTTAGATGAAGTGGATAAATTGGGTAACGATTACAAAGGCGATCCATCCTCAGCACTTTTGGAGGTTTTAGATCCTGAACAAAACAATACGTTTTGCGACCATTACATTGAAGCGCCTTTTGATTTATCAAAAGTGTTATTTATCACCACCGCCAATGTTCGGTATAATATCCCTGCCCCGCTTTTGGATCGTATGGAAGTTATTGAAATTAGCGGCTATACCGAGGAAGAAAAATTAAACATTGCTCAAAGGCATTTGGTATCCAAACAAATGGAAAAACACGCCTTAAGTGATGAACAATTCCAAATTTCCGATAATGCCTTAAAGCGGATTATTCGAGAATATACCAGAGAAGCAGGGGTGCGTAATTTAGACCGCAACATTGCGGGAGTTTGTCGCAGGGCTGCTAAATTCATTGTTCAAGGTAAAGATGAAACCATTAAAGTAAGCAAAAAAAATATTACGGAATATTTAGGCGTTCCCCGTTTCAGTAAAGATATAGTGCTGGAAGAACCACAGCTTGGGGTTGTTACAGGCTTGGCTTGGACAGAAATGGGCGGCGAAATATTAAAAATAGAAGCCCAAGTTTTACCCGGCAGCGGCAAGCTGCATCTCACCGGTAAATTAGGTGATGTAATGAAGGAATCTGCACAGGCAGGTTTAACCTATATCCGTTCCATTGGGGATAGATTGGGGCTTAAAGACCACTTTGAAGAAAAAGTGGATATTCATATCCATGTGCCTGAAGGTGCAATACCCAAAGATGGGCCTTCCGCAGGTGTTACCATGGCTACGGCTTTGGCATCACAATTAGGTAAATTAAAGGTGCGCTCCGATGTGGCAATGACCGGGGAAATAACCTTGCTTGGCCATGTTTTACCCATTGGGGGCTTAAAAGAAAAGGTTTTAGCTGCTTACAGTGCAGGTATAACCACTATTTTACTGCCCAAGGATAATGAAAAAGATATTGAAAAAATACCTGAAAATATCAGAGAAAAAATGACATTTAATCTTTGTGCCACCATGGATGATGTTTTGGCTGTGGCTCTTTTAAAAGAGGAAGAATAATGTTGATAATTAAAAAGGCAGAAATGGCGGCAACCGTAGCAAGACCCGACCAATACCCTGTGGATTTGGGTTTGGATATTGTGTTGGCAGGTCGCTCCAATGTTGGTAAATCTTCACTAGTTAATAAATTGATAAACCGCAAAAACTTGGCACGTACCAGCTCCAGCCCGGGAAAAACCCGCACCCTTAATTTTTATAGCATTAACGATGCTTGGTACTTTGTGGATTTACCCGGCTATGGCTATGCAAAGGTGAGCCATGGGGAACAAAATGCCTTTAAAAAAATGGTAGATGGCTATTTTGATTGCCCACGTAATAAAGTGGTTTGGCAAATTGTGGATTTACGCCATAAACCCTCGGCTCAAGATGTGCAAATGAGCCAATATGTGCACACCATGGATATCCCTTATTTTATTGTTGCCACCAAAGCTGATAAAATAAGCAAAAATGAGCAAGCCAAAAACAAAGCCTTAATCAAACGTGAGCTTAACGTAAGTGATAACCAATTAGTTACCTTTTCCGCCCAAACAGGAATGAACAAAGATGTTTTACTTACTAAAATTCAAGGTTATTTAGCCGATGTTTTGGCTGAAAACAATGAAGAAGATTTAGAAGATTAAGTAAACTGATTTACCCAAAACCACCGGTAATTAACTTTGGATGGCTTGGTAATTTGATGAATGAAAATATACTCAGCCTCAATGGGTAGCAACTTTACTCATTGAGGCTGGGTATATAGGCGGAAAACAGATAAGCACCCTGGTTGGGGTGTTTACCTGTTTTTAACCTTTCTTCAAAACCTGTAATCTTATGGCAAAAATTACAATATAATCGGTAACATCGTTACCGATTTAGGCTGTTGATAAAGTCTGATATTCGGCAAAATCCCTTCCCACCGACTGCTTATGTACATCTCGGTACACTGCACAGCCGCTGCTCAGAGAGTTTTACCGAATCTAAGGCTTTCTTAACAGCCTGACATCTTGCCAAAAAACTA
>JAVXOZ010000045.1:0-11451 GCA_036644995.1 Clostridiales bacterium
ACTTCTTTTTTTTAAGTTAATATTTATATACTAACATCTATATTATTTTAAACCTTTATGTATTACCTTATTTTTTTAATATTTTTTTCAGCATTTCCGGATTGGAGCTAAAAAGCAAACCATCACTTAAGGTTACCTTACCATCTTGAATCAATTTTGCCAAAGAAGCATTCATCGTTGTCATTCCTTCCTGAGCTGAGGAAGATATTACTGTATCAATCTGATGGGTTTTTGCCTCTCTTATCATATTATGCACCGCATTATTACAAAGCATTATTTCAAAAGCAGGTACCGGTTTACCATCTGTACCCGGGATTAGTTGCTGGGAAACCACAGCTTTTAATACCATGGCAAGCTGCACCCTAACCTGAGCCTGTTGATTTTCAGGAAAAACATCCACAATGCGATCTATGGAATTGGCAGCACCTACCGTATGCAGGGTGGAAAGCACAAGGTGACCTGTTTCTGCTGCGGTCATGGCAATGTTAATGGTTTCGTAATCTCGCATTTCCCCAAGTAAAATAACATCGGGAGATTGCCGCAAAGAGGCTCGCAATGCCGCCACATAGCTTTTGGTATCCATAGGTACTTCACGCTGGCTAACAATGCTTTTTTTATGTTTATGTAAAAATTCCAAAGGATCCTCAAGTGTAATAATGTGGCAACTGCGACTATTATTTATTTTATCAATAATACAAGATAAAGTTGTGGATTTACCGCTCCCCGCAGAACCCGTAATCAAAACCAAACCTGTTTTCAATTCCCCTAAGTCTATAACACTTTGTGGTATATGTATATCCTGAGGATTGGGCAACTCCACATTGATAACACGAATAACAGCAGCAAGAGATGAACGCTGGCGATAAACACTGACACGGAAACGGGAAAGTCCCGGTACCGAAAAGGCAAAATCATCATCACCATCGGCAATATATTTTTCCATATCACGGTTTTCCGCCAGCTCATATATTTGGCTAATAATTTTATTGCAGCTCATTGGCAACATAATTTCACCGCCAAAATCCACTATTTTATTATTTATTTTATAAGCAAAAGGTTTACCCGCAATGATAAAAATATCCGATGCTTTATTTTCCACTGCTTTTTTTAATATTTCTAAACTTTCCATATTTACAACTCCATTACAGTATGCGTATTACGCACAATTTTTCCATTAGGTTTTACCAATACCTCATAAAGCAGGTTTTTTTTAGGGTTCACCGGGGTGCTCCACTTTAATAAAATTCCATTATTTACAGATTCTCGGATTATGCCCAAATTTTTCACTTTGGTAGCATCACCCAATGCAATATAATTAACTGCTTGTGCCAAATTTTCCTCTGCCACGCTCTGTGCTACATAGTATTCCGTGGTAGCATTGGCTGTTTTTTCCGCCAAAGCCTTATCATTTTCAGCGGTAGAGAATGTTAAAATAGCAAAGGCTACAATACAGAGAATCACAAAAACTGCCAGCAAAGAGGTGGTACCGATACCAATATTTATACTTATTTTTCTTTGATTCACTCTCTTACATCCCCATCTCTGCAATATTTAACCCCTAAGTTGTAGATATTTTTACCACCTTTAGACACTGTAATAGTAGCCGCTTGAAGATTTTCAACACTGGTTTCTCTAAAATCCACACGGTAATTACCGTTTTTTATTTTTTTGCCATCTTCATTATAAAAGGAAGTTGCTTCAATTTTTTCGCCGCCCTTAAATTCTTCTGCCACGGTCATTGCCACCATTGTTCCTAAGGTTAAATCTTTACTATATGTAGAAGCTTCATGTGCTTTGATAAAAAAGCCTACACAAACAACAGTGGTTAAACCAAATATAATAAAAATAATCATAAATTCCAGAAGAAAAAGACCGGATTTTGATGATGTGCGTATCCTCATGGCATTACCTCCTCAAGGAGAATTTTACTTTCACAGGTATGACCCTTGGCAACAGCAACATCTATGGTTAGGATATTATTATTTATTTTTAAAGAGAGATCCTTAATATCCATAATAGCCTGACCATCATTGGGTTCTATTTTTTCACCTTGGGCAACAGTAACTTCACGCAATTTGCCATTGCCGCAAAAAATCCAAGTTTCATAGGGCTTGCCATCATAGGATTCATCAATTATCAAACCTTCTAAATTTCCGCATTTTCCCAAGGTTATTGCACCGGGAGCTTGACGCACCTTCTCGCTGATATAAAATACCGAGGTGCGAGTATCATAATTTAGCGTCATATTTTCCGCTGTATGGCGGTAAACATTGGCACCCATAGCCACAACCCCAAAACCCGTTAAGGCAAAAAGTAAAAAAAGCAGCACGGTAAAAAATACATCTCCTGTGTGTTTAGGCATTTTACTTCCTCCTTATCTTGAAAATACAAATATTTGAGGCATAACATTGCTGCCTAAAAAGGCATAATGATAAACATAATCTTCTTTATCTAAAATTACATTATAATTATCGGCTAAATATTGCAGATTTTCAGGGTATTGCCCCTCAATGGCATAACATTGGGTGGCATTTCTACGCAGTGAATCTTCAATATTTTTTAATTGTTCATCCCCTGCGGTTGCCGCCATGTTATTTACCCCTATAATTACAAAAATTAACACCGCAATAAAAAATATTACAGGGAAAATAACCTCTCTGAAGGGTGCTGCTTTTTCAACGAGATTGGTCATAGTGAAGTCATCACTCCCATCAGCGGCAAAATTACCGATAATAAGATGATAGCCACTATCAATGAAAATACTATAACAATAGTTGGCTCAATTAAAGAAATTAAATTGGAAATTTTTTCTTCTGCCTTCTGGTTGGATTCCTTGGCAATGTAATCCATAACCTGTTCTAAGGTGCCTGTTTTCACACCTAACTCAATCATAGCATTGTGAATATTATTAAAAACCTCGGATTCATTGGTTGCTTGGGCAAAACCCAAGCCTTTATCCATTAAATCTTGGGTATGCTGTATCTTTGTTATCATCTCGCTGCTTTTCAAGGTTTCCTTTGCCATTTCCAAAGAGTGGTCTATGTTCATACCGCTTTTTAACATCAAAGCCATGGAGGAGCTAAACCCTGCAATGGCAATGGCGGTATTGATTTTTTTAAACATACGGTATATTATTTCTTCACCGATTTTTTTGCCCTTATCTGTGAGAAAAAATACTACCAACAATACAATAACCGCAATTAAAACAAGGGCAATAACCGTGGCGTTGCCGCTGATAAGTCCACCTATTTTTAATAAGCCCAAAGAAAAAGCAGATAATCCACCGGCAAAACTTTGCAAAACCTTATAAAACACCGGCAAAACCTTAACTATTAACACAATAATTACCGCAAACATCATCAAAGCCATCACCAAAGGAAAAACCACCGCACTTTTAATGCTGCGTTCTATGGCATAACGGCGTTGGTAAAAATCCGTTAAACCAGCCATAACTTCTTCAAGGCGACCTGTATTTTCACCGATATTAACCATTTCCACCATATATTTAGGAAATAATTTTACTTTTTCCAAAGCATTTGCCAAACTATCACCATGTATTAAATCTTCCAATTCTGTGGACACCTGCTTAATAACTGTATTTGTAGCATCCTTACTAATAATGGAAAGTCCTTCATCATAAGAAATACCGGCTTTTAAAATTAAATACAGTTGCTCACAAAAAGATGCCAGCTCCGAGGTTGCAATCTTTTTTTTCTTAGCCATAAGTCCTCCTTTTGCCAATGGGCATAAATCAGTATAAATACATGGGATGATACTCACTGCCGCTACCAAAATATTCATCCAAGGTTGAAGCATTGGCATCATAGGTTGGATCCATACGCACCCATTCCGTCCCTTTAAATTCTATAACCTTATTTACCCAGCCAACATCTTTAATGTAAACATTAATCCAAGCATGGTAAACCTCGCCTGCATAACCTATCACCAAAGAAGTGGGAATACCTTGGGCTCGCAACAACGCCGTTGCCAAGGCAGCATAATCAAAACAAATGCCTTTGCCTTTATCTATAACATCATCAATATTTGGCAAATATCCAATATCAACATTGGCTGCTCTATCATAATCATATTTAATATTATCCAATATATATTGGTAAACACCCTCAACCACATCTAAATCTTCATTGGCAGGCTTTGCCAACCTTTGGCTTAAAGCAATAACTTGGCTGTTCCCATCGTAATCCACATATTGATTAGGCCCAAGAAAAGGGCTAAATTCATTTTCCATTTTCACATCAATGGTGGTGCCATAGGCTTGGGCATATTTATCACCGCCAATGGATTCATAAACATTAATGGTGTAGGATTTATTACCTTGGGTCAGGGGAAAGACCTCGTATTCTCCATGGTAATCCAGAGCATAGGTGTAAATTAGCTCATCATCTGTGGTAATTTGTAAACGGATTTTTTTATTTTCCCCCATATATTTTACCAAAACATAGCCTTTGGCAGAATTGGAGGCATCTATAACAACAAGATTATTACCATACACCTCAGTACCCAAGGCTTCAATTTTAGGTATTAATGGCGTATTATCACGTGTTCCCTTTTCTTGATTATCGCTGCACCCGGCTATAAAAAGCACAAAAAGAGTAGCAAAACAAATTACAAGCATTTTATTTATTCCACTCTTTTTTTTTGCCATGCTTAATATTGTTCCTCCGCTTCACAGATTATAAATAAAGTATATCAGAAGGAAATTACATTGTAAAGATTTTACCAATACATTAAAAAACTGTTGTAAATAAATAGCAAATAGTATATGATAAATAAGTATCTATATATAAAAATAAAATGAGGATGTTCTTATGTCGAATAAAAACAACATAAAAATAAAAACTTTTGGCGATTTTTCCATAATATTTAATGGTGAAAATATTATTCCCGATAGTTCCAATAAGAATAAAGTTTTATATTTTTTGCAATACATTATTCAAAATCGCTATCGCAGTGTATCCCAGCAAGAATTAATAGATATTATTTTAGCTAATGACGAATGTTCAGACCCTATTAACACTTTAAAAAATTTGGCATATCGCAGCAGGCAATACTTTAAGAATGCAGGATTGCCCGAAAAAGAATATGTTTATTGCCGCAAAGGCTCCTATGGCTTTATTCAGGACAATACTTGCTCTGTGGATACGGAAGAATTTGAAAAGCACATAGCCATAATTAACAATTCAGATGACAATAAAAAAATATTAACCGCTGCTTTAAGTGCTATTAAAATTTACAATGGTGATTTTTTACACTTTTCCTATGAACAAACTTGGGTTATTCCTTTATCCGTAAAATACCAAGATATGTTTATAAAAGCAATGGATACCGCCGCTGAATTACTTATGGAAAAAGAAAATTATGGTTTTATTTTAGAAATCACCGAAAAAGGCATTTCTATGTACCCATACAATGAAAATTTCTATATTTTAAGGATGAAAGCTCTTTACAGCATGGGTAAAATTAAAAATGCAATCGGTGAATATGAAACCATCAGTGCTTTGCTTTTTGATGAAATGGGGGTTAGTCCCTCGGAACCATTACAAGAAATTTATTTAAAAGCCACTGCCAGTATGAGCAATGTTACCCTCAGCGTTCACGATGCCTTAACAGAAATAATGGAGTCACCCCTTAAAAATGGTTCTTTTTATTGTAGCTATCAAATGTTTGCCAACACTTGCAGATTTTTAACCAGACACATAGCCAGAAACGGCTTATCCGCATTTTTAATACTTTGCACCATGACCCATAAAAATAACGAGCCATTAAGTATTTGTGAAATGAAAAAAAATTCTGAAACCTTTCATAAATCCATCAGTTCCGCATTACGCCAAAGCGATATTTATACTCGCTGTGCACCTTCTCAATTTTTAGTTTTGCTTTTAGGTTCCAACCAAGAAAATGCAAAACGGGCAATGAACCGTGTTAATTCCGCTTTCAAAAAACGCCATCAAAATAACGATATTATTTTAACTTTTCAATATGCTTCTCATGTAGATTTATCCCATTACAGTAAACAAGTGGATATTAATTGGAAAGCCAATCAATAAAATCATTTATTTATATAGAATTACATAAAAATAATTACATAAAACGAAAATACCCCCGGTATTTGTTACTCACTGTTATCAACAGTTTTGTATTAACAAATATCGGGGATATTTTATTGCATTCAAAAAACCAAGTTTCACTTTGCTTACCGGTTAAAAACAATTAACCAATAGTTACTGAACCTCAATATTTTTATTTTTTACCAAATCAACAAATTTAGCAGCTAAATCCGGGTCAAATTGAAGACCCGCCTGTTTTTCCACTTCCAAAAGTGCATACTCAACATCAAAAGATGGCTTATATATGCGTTTTGAAACCATGGCATCAAAAGAATCCGCAACACAGAGCATCCTTGCGGATAAAGGAATATTTTCACCTTTAATTCCCCTTGGATAACCTTTGCCGTCATATCTTTCATGATGACCAATAACTGCGGGAATTACATAATCCAAAGATGGTAAATTACGGATAATACCAATGGAATGTTCCACATGAGATTTCATCGCCATATATTCATCATCTGTTAATTTCCCCGGTTTATTAAGTATTTGCTCGGAAATCCCAATTTTGCCAATATCGTGGAGCAAACCGGCTTCACGCACAATTTCCACAAAATCACTGTTCATACCACAAGCCTTGGCAAGTTCCACTACATAATAAGCCACATTTTTAGAATGACTGAAGGTGTAATGGTCTTTTGTGTCAATAGCTGCGGTAAGTGCTGAAACAGTGGCGGCATATTCCGAATATACATCTTCTTTATTTACAACATTGCTTTCATTCTTATTTGATACCTCGCCAATTTCATAAACAAGAATGGCATTTTTGCCTCTGCGTTTTACGTTGTATACAGCCATATCCGCATTTTCAACCAATTCTTTAATGTTGTTGGCTGCATAAGGAATAGTACAAATACCACCGCTTACAGTTAAAACTTTTAAAGCATAATCCGCTTCACGTCTGTTCATATTTGCAATCTGCTTGCCAATGGAAATTGCTAATTTTTTTGCTGCCAAAACATCATAATTAGGTAAAATAACCGCAAATTCTTTGCCACTGTACCTTGCCACATAACCATGGGAGCCAACACTGGCATCAATTATTTTGGCAATGGATTTCAAGGCTTTATCCCCTTCTCTCATGCCATAAAGCTGGTTATACAGTTTAAAATCGTCTATATTGAAAATAATCAAAGACAAGGAGGCATTTTCGGATTTTTCGTATTCGGTTTGAAGCTGCACATAAAAATATTTACGGTTTAGCAAACCTGTAAGCTCATCAGTTCTTGCTTCCAAATAGGCTTTTTCGTACAATCGGGAATTGCTTACAGCAATGGAACTGATGCTGTTTATAGAATCCAGTAAATCCAAATCGTCATAAGAATAAGCTTTACCCTTTACTTTATTGGAAAGTAATATAATACCAACAAGGTTTTCCCCATCATTTAAGGGTGCTAAACATTCTATATGTAAATCTTGAAGTTGCTGTTTTTCCACTTCCCACATGGATTTATAGTAAAAACTTCTTTGAAATTCTCTCATTAAAACACATTGATTATTGGTTACCAATAATTTAATTGCAGGGTTTTTAGCTCCAAGTTTAATTGCCTTACCCGTTAGGGGACTGGTACTGTGGGCAATTATATAATTTTGATTTTCAGAATCCGGCACACATACATAAACTTTTTCAACATCTATGGTTTTATGGATAACATCCACCAATTTACCCATAATTTCATCTACCTGTAAACTCTTGGAAATAGCATTGCTAAATTCACGCAAGCTTTCGGCTTGCTGTTTTTCATCGTTGATAAATAAAATATTAATAAATTTTTTAATCACAAAAGACACAGTTGCAGTTACTAAGGAAAACAGTAATGCCACAATAATAAGGTTATATTCCGCATATATTCCCATTTTATCTCTGAAGAAATCACCAAGAGGCATCAGAATATTTAAAAACAACACAACGCAAAGAAAAACGGAAACTCCGTAAATAACCCAACGGGAAACCAATAATGTCAATTTAAACATACGCCTTTTATACAATGCGTAAAACATAAATCCTGCATTAATAATCCCCGAAAGCACATCGGTGGGAAAACCCTTAAAAAAAGGAATAAGGGTACAGATATGACCCAAGAAAAGTATCGCAATACCAACAATAATAGGGGCAAACTGGCGACGGGCAAAAGCATCATTTCTACTATATTTAAGTAACAGGTAAAGCATACCTAAAATAGTAATACCCGCAGAAGCAAAAAGAAGAATAATAGTCCAGCCTATATCATATTGAAAAACCACGCCACCATCAGACACCGGCACCACGCTGGGGCATTTAATAAAAAAGCCCGTAGTTATATTAAGAATATTATTTACTATCCCTAAAACAAGGAAAATCCACCAAAATAGACGTCCTTTATCATTTACAAAAGCATGTACAAAATTATAAAAGGCAAAGGGCAACAAAATTAAACCCACTATTGATAGGTCAAACCAAAATTTAACTCCCGGCCAAAATTGAATCCGCATAAAAAAAGATCCACCTGTCCAGAGTAAAAATATGGCTAATACCACCAAAAATGAATTAATTATTTTATTCTTTTTTGCCGCAAGGAATGCAAAAAATAAAAATAGATAGCATCCCATTGCTATAACAGGAATAAAAAAATAACTGCCCACTAAAAGAAATCCTCCGTAATAAATACTTTATTTATTGATTAATTCTTTAATATCATAAGGCATTGGATTTATTTTTCGCAGCTTACTGTTTACATTATTATAGTAAGCTTTAAAAGAACCACATTTGATTATTGTAATTTGCAAAGGCTCCATACCCAAAATCTTTTTTAAATCCTGATAATCATTATCCACATATTTAAAGTAAGTGCTTAAGTGCTCTCTCAGCACTTTTTCTGTGGCTGCTTGGCTTAATAAGGACTTGGGTGTCAGCTCTATATACAAATGCAAAAAGGGTTTGTTGTTACCGTTAAATTCTTTGGCAGCCACCCAATCCTCTAATTGCAAACCGGAAAGCTCAATAACTCTTTCAATAGATGCCCTGGTTATCCGAGTAAAACCTGCAATATCAATAATATCCGGCACTCTATCCACATATTCAAAACGAGGTAATTTGGTGCCATCTTTTTTATTTTCCAAACCTAAACATCTATACATATCCCCTACCCGATAACGGGCAAAGGCTCCGCCTTTGAGCACGGTAATCACCAGTTCATATTTTTCACCGGGGATAACTTCGCTCAATAAATATGTTTTAGGGATATAATCAGGGTTTTCACTGTTTAGTTTCATTTCATCTTCAGGCATAAATTCATAAAAACAAGCATCGGGGAAAAAGTACAGCCCATCTCTGGACCAAATTTCCGTACCTATACAGGTAGGCTCGGTACCTGCAAATATTTCCATGGGTCTAATACCCCAAAGTCGTTCCAAATCATCTTTATAGCATTTATTATCCGTGCCTGCACACATAAAACCCTTTAATTTAAACAAATCCTTGGGCTGTAAATCTCTATTTTGTTGTTTTGCTCTATATTTACCCCGCAATAAACGCACTAACATACTGAGGGATGCTGTAATCATTGAAAAATTAAAATTAGAGGAATCAAAAAATTTAGATTTTTCTTTTTTGCTACCACTCCCCATTGAAGAAAGGCTTAGGCTTACAAAATAAGTAACACTGCCAACCCCAAAAAAGAAATCTATACCTTTTTTTAATCCCAATTTAAAGCCTTTTTTATTCCTTTGGCTAAAAGACATTTTTTCCGCTTCTTTAACCGGAGGTAAAAATTCTATATTTATTTCATCGTTTAATAGCACAGGAAAAAGTCCCGTAGCATAGGGCAACGGTGCTAAACCATAAAGTATGGTATCTTTGGGGTCAACATTAAATTTACCCCGTTCCGAACTGGTAGATAGCATTAAACAGCCTAACATATTCCTTTTATAAGTTTCCAACATATTTTTGGTATATGGTGCCTGTTTAATTGGGTGGGTGCCCCCTTCCCAAGTGGTTTGTATCCACAGCACAGGCTCATCCGGGAG
Source organism: Clostridiales bacterium (assembly GCA_036644995.1). Classification (GTDB taxonomy): domain Bacteria; phylum Bacillota; class Dehalobacteriia; order UBA7702; family UBA7702; genus Cryptoclostridium. The sequence continues at coordinate 10,134 of JAVXOZ010000045.1, forward strand.
CATATCACGTTCTTTGGATAGCAATACCGCAGCATAATCTTCATAAGTTGTTAAAGGCACCATGGCTCTGAATTCTGCTACTGAATTTGGAACTTTATCTTTGGCAATACTTTTGCCCAAAGGAGAATTACACCATAATTCAATTTGCTCCAACATTAAGCGGTTTTGTATTTCCATAAACTGCTCAAGGGAGATATCCAAAAATCCACAATATTCTTCCCATAAATCTTGGGATTCATCTATTTTTAATTTTTCTTCAAATCTCATACAGTTTGCTCCTTAAACTTAAAACCACATATCAAAATCTTTAATTAGCCAAATAATTATATTATACCACTTTTATTTCCATGTATCGAAACAACGTTTAATACTCCCTTTATTGGGTATTAAAAAAGGAGTAGTTTTTTTATATTCTTTATAATCCGAAAAATTAATCACAAAGGTAACTTTATCTTGATAAGTAACATATAGTACATTCAAAAAGCTCCAAATTATTGCTGCCCATAAAATATTTATAGATTTTAAGGCTATTGCCGCAAAAAGATAAAACAAAAAGAACCAAATTACACCTGGGTGCCTGCACAAAGCATAGATTTTAACATCACATACTTTGGGAACACTATGGGCATCTACATATGTTTTATCAAATGGTAACGCAAAAAACAGCGTATAAATTAATAATACAAATGCTATAATTCCTAAGATGCTAAAAAATACACCTCTAAAACTCATAATCTTTTCCACAGAAAAATCACCGATAAAAAGGCATATAGTCGCAATTAGAATTACCGAACATCCCAACCAAAAAAAATGATGAAATAATCTATTATTTTTCTTTACGCTATTAATATCATATACAAAAAATAGAAGAAAGGATAAACTTCCCAGTATAAGCAAAAGCATAATTGTCCTTCCTTGTATCAAATTTTTAATTATTTAATCTACTTTATATCAAATTTTTATTCATTTAATCTACTTTAGCTTACCTATTATAACACCACATAGGTAAAATTTCAACTTTTTTGTAGATTTTATGTAATTTTTATATCTTTATTGATGTTTTCGCAAATAAATAGTAAAAACACGGCAAATTTTCCTTATATAGAGGATAACAATAAAAATTGAGCACAAGTGTGCTGTATTAATTTATATATATAAAATTGCTCCCCGAAAAATAGGGGAGCATAGATTATCAAAAACATAGTTTTTTTGGTAAGATGTCAGGCTGTTAAGAAAGCCTTAGATTCGGCAAAACTCCCCAAACAGCGGCTGTGCAGTGTACTTAGATGTACATAAGCAGTGGATGGGAAGGGATTTT
>JAVXOZ010000046.1:0-11249 GCA_036644995.1 Clostridiales bacterium
GAAGGGATTTTGCCGAATATCAGACTTTATCTACAACCTAAAAATGGTGGTACACTTTTAAAGTGTACCACCATTTTTATATGGAGAACTGTTATTTACATCAACAGCTCCAAGCACTGTAATAAATACAGTGATGAAAGTTTAATTAAGCTACCTTATTTAATTGTAACAGAAGCACCGGCTTCTTCCAATTTGGCTTTAGCTTCTTCAGCTTCTTCTTTGGAAACTTTTTCTTTAACAGCTTTAGGAGCTTCATCAACAACAGCTTTAGCTTCTTTCAAGCCAAGACCGGTGATATCTTTAACAGCTTTGATAACTTTGGTTTTTGCATCGCCAGCAGATTCCAAAACTACATCAAATTCGGTTTGTTCGGCTTCAGCAGCGGCTTCAGCAGGAGCAGCAGCAGCGGCAACTGCAACGGGAGCAGCAGCACTAACACCAAATTCTTCTTCAAAAGCTGTAACCAATTCAGATAATTCCAATACGGATAACTCTTTAACGGCATCCAAAATTTCGTTTACTTTAGACATATTAATATCCTCCAAATATTTCTTATAAAATTTTCAATTAGGCAGTTTCTTTTTGCTGACGTACTTGATCAAGCACTCTCACAAAATTAGTTAACACGCCTTGTAATGTACGGGCAAAGCCCACAATAGGAGCCTGCATTCCGCCAACAACTTGAGCTAAGAGCACTTCACGTGAAGGCAATTTAGCCAATGCTGCAACTTTTTCTGCGGGCAGAACTTTTCCATCCAATAAACCAACTTTAATAACGATGGCAGGATGTGTTTTTGCAAAATCGCTAATTACTTTGGCAAGAGCCACGGGGTCGTTGGCAAAAGCAATAGCGGTTGTTCCTTCTAAGAAGGGATCCAAATCTGTGATTCCCAGATCATTGGCTGCACGTTTAATAAAAGTATTTTTAGAAACCTGATAAACAACATCGGATTCTCTCAACAAACGTCTAAAAGAAGTATCGTCGTTAACTGTAATACCTTTATAATCCATTAACAGTACAACAGCATTTTCTTCAAATTGTTTTTTAATGGCTGCAACTGTATTTTCTTTGGCAATTCTTTGAGGTTTTGTTTCCAATGATTTCACCTCCCTTTAATTTTTAAATGTAAAAAAATATAATCCCCCGCATCGAAGCAGGGGATTAAATAATCATAAAATTATAATCTCCAAACCTCGGCAGGCGAATAAACCATTATACCCAAAGGAACCTGCTGTCTGCGGTTAAAATATTCACTTATGAATGGTATGATACCATAAAACCAATAAGCTTGTCAAGGTATCAATGGTAAAAAGCAAGTGCTTTATTTACCCAAGGGTTTCTGGGGATTAATGTGAATCCCAGGGCCCATGGTTGCAGAAATAGCAACGCTTTTCATATATTGACCTTTAGCTGCTGAAGGTTTAACTTTAATTAAAGTTTCCACCAAAGCATTATAGTTAGCCATGAGTTGTTCTTCGGTAAAGGATACTTTGCCCAATATTACATGAACATTAGCTGCTTTATCTAAACGATATTCAACTTTACCGGCTTTAACTTCTTCAACGGCTTTGGTTACATCCGGAGTTACTGTGCCTGTTTTGGGGTTAGGCATTAAGCCTTTAGGCCCTAAAACACGGCCTAATTTACCCACAACACCCATCATATCAGGGGAAGCAACAACAACGTCAAAATCAAACCAATTTTCTTTTTGGATTTTTTCCACCATGTCTTCAGCGCCAACATAATCAGCACCTGCTGCCAAGGCTTCTTTAGCTTTTTCACCTTTGGCAAAAACCAAAACCTTACGGCTGCGGCCTGTACCACTGGGCAATACCACTGCACCACGAACCTGTTGATCCGCTTGGCGAGGGTCAAGATTTAATTTAATCGCCAAATCGACGGTTTCGTCAAATTTAGCGGTAGCTGTTTTCTTTAAAACAGCGAATGCTTCTTGAGGTTCATACAAATTTTCGTTGCTGAGCTCTTTCAAGGCATCCACATATTTTTTGCCATGTTTGGCCATTTCATTACCTCCTATGTGGTAGATTGGATATCTTTGATATCCTCCCACAAATTTCAACAATTCTTTAAGGGCTTAGTCAACGATGTCAATACCCATACTACGGGCAGTGCCTTCTATAACACGCATTGCGGATTCAACCGTGGCTGCGTTCAGATCCGGCATTTTTTCCGTGGCAATTTCTCTGACTTTATCCCGACCCAATGTAGCTACTTTTTTCTTATTGGGTTCGCCGGAAGCCTTGTCAAGACCTGCTGCTTTTTTCAAAAGAACTGCCGCCGGGGGAGTCTTGAGAATAAAAGTGAAGGAACGATCTTCAAAGACTGTGATTTCTGCAGGAATGATTAAACCATTTTGTGATTGTGTTTTTTCATTAAATTCCTTACAGAACCCCATGATATTAACCCCATGCTGACCCAATGCGGGACCAACCGGGGGAGCCGGATTAGCCTTACCTGCGGGAATTTGTAATTTAATTACCGCCATAACCTTTTTGGCCATCCTAATACACCTCCTCTAACTATATGTGGTATAACGGGACAGATGATTTGTCCCTCCCACCAACAAAAACGGCATTAACCGTTTGTGTGGAGCAAAATTAGACTTTCTCTACTTGATAAAATTCCAGTTCAACCGGGGTTTCTCTGCCAAACATAGACACAGCAACACGCATTTTACCTTTTTCGGGAAAAATCTCCTCGACGATACCGATGAAATCTTCAAAGGGACCCTCTTTAACACGCACGTTTTCCCCAACGGAAAACAGTACTTTTATGCGACCTTCAATAAAGCCCAGCTGTTCTAAAACGTGTTGAGCTTCTTCTTCTTTGAGCGGAACCGGTTTGTTGCCTGTACCCACAAAGCCCGTAACGCCGGGAGTATTGCGTACAACATACCAAGAATCGTCTGTTAGAATCATTTCCACCAATACATAACCGGGGAAAACTTTTCTTTTAACGATTTTCTTTTTTCCATCTTTAACCTGTATTTCATCTTCCATAGGCACGATGATGCGAAAGATATGGTCTTCCATTTGCATGGATTCCGCACGTCTTTCCAGGTTCATTTTTACTTTGTTTTCGTAACCGGCATAAGTATGAATAACATACCAAAGTTTTTCCATTGAATAAAACCTTCCTTATGAATTAAGAAATTAATGGCCTAATTTCATAAGTCCTTCCATTCCCAAAGTTAAGAGGGAATCTGCAATCCACAACACAAGCGCCATGACCAAAACCGTAACTAAAACCACGGCAGTATATGTCATCAGCTGCTTTTTGGTAGGCCAATTAACCTTTTTTAATTCCAGCCAAACTCCACGCAAAAAAGTTTTCACTCTCACAGTGAATTTTGGCTTGTTTTTTGCTACCGCAGTAGTTTTTGCAGCCACAAGCGTCACTTCCTAACTATCTAAAAAAGATTTATTTTGTTTCTTTATGAATGGTATGGGTCTTGCAATGAGGACAATATTTCTTCAATTCAAGACGATCGGGATTGTTCTTTTTATTTTTGTCCGTTGAATAATTTCTATTTTTGCAATCCGTACAAGCTAAAATAATTCCAATGCGCATAACGCACCTCCTAAAACATAATGAGGACAGAGTACCTACAATAGAATACCACAGCACCACTGCTGTGTCAAGAGAACTTTATAATAAAAAGCAAATTTAAAAGAGAGATAAGGCTTAATGCCTTGCCCCCTTTTTTTTATTTACTACTATTATGCACTACTATTATTTATAAAAATCTCAATTAACAGATATAATACCACGTTTAAATACCCATTGTCAACTTGACTATTTAAAATTAATAACCTATACTTGCCCTACCATATTGATGCTACAAATAAAAAATTCACCAAGGCTATACAGAAAAGAGGTTTTTATGAAAGTTAAAAAGCGTTACATCGCACTCTTATGCCTGCTATTGGTGGCGGCATCTTTTTTAGTTTATTACAACTTTGTTCGCTTTGATGCGGAAAAAACATACCATAGCTTGGATATAACTAAGTTTTCCGAAAAATACCCGGATTTTTCCGTGAGATATACATCCCAACCACCGGGTATCGGCGTTATTGCTTGTGAAGCGATTCGAATATATAAGCATTACACTGCCAATGGCACCCCGGGTTTCTTTACTGTTTCCTATGGATATTTTCAACACGCAAAAGATATGTCATATAAAATCAGCCTTGACCACCGCCCGGAAAATACCGGCGAATTGGTGGCTCGTGGTGAAAGAAACGGAGAAGATGATGCCTATAAATCTCAGTTTAGCAAAAACAAAGTTTTCTGGGGAGAATGGGGTTTTTGGACACCCACGGATATGAGCCGTGAAGAATTTAATGCCCAACAAATTGAGATGATGGACTATCTTTTATCCTGTAAAAAATAATTAAAGCCAAATAAAATACTTCAATCTATTTTGTTATTGGAATTTTTATTGCAATCTATATTGTCAAAAAACATAGTTTTTTTGGCAAGATGCCAGGCTGTTAAGAAAGACTTATATTCGGTAAAACTCCCTGAGCAGCGGCTGCTTATGTACATAAGCAGTGGATGAGAAGGGATTTTGCCGAATATCAGACTTTATCAACAGCCTGTATTGTAATTTTTATTTTAATCTATATAAAATAGAATATGGATTTGCCCTTTTCCAAGGCAGATTTAAAACAACCTCCAAAACCTGCACTGTATCAGTGGGGCTTTGGAGGTTTATTTTTAATTTTTACTCTAAATAGTCACGCAGTTTTTTACTGCGGCTGGGGTGGCGGAGCTTACGCAAGGCTTTTGCCTCAATTTGACGGATACGTTCACGGGTAACTCCAAATTCCTGCCCCACCTCTTCTAAGGTGCGGGAGCGACCATCATCTAAGCCAAAACGCAGCTGCAAAACTTTGCGTTCTCTGGGTTGAAGTGTATCTAACACATCTTCCAGCTGTTCTTTTAGCAATACAAAAGATGCCATTTCCGCCGGTGCCGGAGCATCCTCATCTTCGATAAAATCACCCAAATGGCTATCATCTTCTTCACCGATGGGTGTTTCCAAAGACACGGGTTCTTGGGCTATTTTTTGAATTTCACGAACTCTTTCCACGGAAATATCCATTTCTTTGGCAATTTCTTCCGGGGCAGGTTCACGCCCTAAATCCTGTAACAACTGGCGATTTACACGGTGCAGCTTATTAATGGTTTCCACCATATGCACGGGAATGCGAATGGTGCGGGCTTGATCCGCAATGGCACGGGTAATGGCTTGTCTTATCCACCAAGTGGCATAGGTGCTGAATTTATAACCACGGCGGTAATCAAATTTTTCCACGGCTTTAATCAAGCCTAAATTTCCCTCTTGGATAAGGTCAAGAAAAAGCATTCCACGCCCTACATACCGTTTGGCAATGCTTACCACCAAGCGAAGATTGGATTCCGCCAATCTTTTTTTGGCATAATCGTCCCCTTCTTCCATTCTTTTGGCTAAGGAAACTTCCTCCTCGGCGGATAATAAAGGTACACGCCCGATTTCTTTCAAATACATTTTAACAGGGTCGTCTACAAATACGCCTTCAGGAACGGCTATTTCTGCGGCGGCAACTTCCTCCACCACAACTTCTTCTATGACATCAAGGTTTTCCGGTGCATCAATAGTATCTAAATCCGCACTTTCATCAATAACATCTATTCCCGCTTGGGAAAACTGAACGTAAATATCATCCATTTGTTCCGGGGATAAATCCAATTCAGATAAGGCATCCTGAATTTCGCCATAGGTTAAAAAATGACGGCTTTTACCGGATACCATTAATTTTTTCACTACATCATTACTTATATTCTCTGATTTCATCATTTACCCCCTTTCTGATGGTACATTTTTTTAATTTTGTAATCATTGTACTAAGTATTCACTAAATATTTCGTAATTCCTTCTGTATTTTGTCAAATTTCCGCAAAAGAACTTCTTCTTCTTCAGAATTTTCGCCATTTTCCACGTTTTTTAGACTTTCGGTCAAAATTTTCAACTCTTTTTTCAGAAAATCTTTATGGATTCTGCCACGGCAATCTTTAAACATTTCCACATTATTTTCCGCCATCAAAGGTGAATCATCCATTGCCATGCGTAAAATAACGTTTTTTAGTTCATCCTCTGCAAATTCCGGAAGGTCACGAAATTCCCAAGTATATTCTTCATAATTTTCTTTTATTAACTTTATTATAGCTAAATGAGTTGGTTTTTCCAAAAAATCCCAACCCTCATTGGCTTCTATTTCATCAAAAACTTTTTTATTTTCCATGGCGGTACGCAAAATATATTCCTTTGCAAACATTAAGCCCTTATCTTTAGATGGCTCAAAAGCCACACCATGCCCTATATCCGTGCGGTTTTGGGCTATTTTTCTTTGCATATCCATTTGCAAAAGGTTTTCATCAATATTAAACTTTTCGGAAATTTGCCGCACATATTCGTTTCTTTCCACGTTATCTTTAATGGAAATAAGGGAAGGACCCAAAGCTGTTACCGCATCGGATTTTCCTTCGGCGGTGGTAACATCGTAATTTTCCATAGCCACTTTAATTTTATAAGACATCGCAGCTAAGCTCCGTTGTTTTAACTTATTCCAAGCCTCTGTTCCGCCTTTGTGGAAAACATCATCGGGGTCTAAACCATCTGGCATTTCCATTATATAGACCCTGAAATCGTGTTTTACTAAAATATCCATATTTTTCATAGCAGCTTTTTTTCCGGCATTATCGCTATCGTAAGCTAAAAATATTTTATGGCAATACTTTTTCAAGAGCATGGCTTGATCCTCGGTTAAGGCAGTTCCCTGTGGTGCTATGGCATTTTCTACCCCAAATTGGTGGGCACTTACCACATCTAAATTGCCCTCCATTACCACGGCTTCACCGCTTTCCCTAATTTTTGGTATTGCTAAATTTAAAGCATAGAGGGTTTTGCCCTTGTGGTAAATAGCAGTGCCCTCGGTATTTACATATTTTGCTGTATCCCCATCTTCCAATATCCGCCCTACAAAGGCAATATCATTGCCCTTGGCATCACAAATAGGAAACATTAGACGGTTGCGGAAGCGGTCAAAAACTCTATTATTTTCGGATTTGCTCACCACTCCTGCTTTTGCCATATCCTCATCGTTAAAACCTTGTTTTTTGAGATAAAGCTTCAAGCCATCCCAGCTATCAGGGGCAAAACCCAGAGCGAATTTTTCTATCATTTCTTGACTGACTCCACGCCGAGCCAAATAATCTTTACATTTGGTGCTTTTATTTAATTGATTTTGAAAAAACTTTGTTGCCTCCTGATTTACCGCAATAAGTTTTTTTCTTTCATCATAATATTTTTTTTGCTGAGGGGTCATTTCCTCCTCAGGTATGGTAATACCTGCACGTTCCCCCAGCTCTCTCACGGCATCGGGAAAATTGAGATTTTTATATTCCATTAAAAAACTGATGGCATTACCACCTTTGTGGCAGCCAAAGCAGTAATATATTTGTTTATCCCCAGATACGGAAAAAGAAGGTGTATCTTCCAAGTGGAAGGGGCAAAGCCCCCAATAGTTACGCCCTTTTTTCGTAAGCGGTATATAAGCTTCAACCAAACTTACCATATCTGTTCTGTCTTTAATATCTTCCACCAATTCCGGTGGAATAAGACCTTTTGACATAGTTTCTCTCCGTATTATTTACTAAAATTGGAAAAATATACATATAGACTTTAGATTGTCAAAAAACATAGTTTTTTGGCAAGATGTCAGGCTGTTAAGAAATCGGTAAAACTCCCTTAACAGCGGCTGTGCAGTGTACATAGATGCACATAAGCAGTGAATGGGAAGGGATTTTGCCGAATGTCAGACTTTTTATTAATAACTCCTATTGCAGAAAAATGAAATTTCCCCTTCAATATAATAGGCTTTGGGGAATGATTTTAACGGGTATCAGCCATTTCCCTACATCTGCTTACTTAAAACCTTGGGGTATGTATATCTCAGTAAAGCGGTCAACGGCGTATTTATCCGTCATTCCCGCTATGTAATCTTTGGTATGTATAAGCAAATTTTCATCATTTGCGTATGTTGGCAATTCTTGAGGGTGAGCCATATAATGGTGGAAAAGTGATTCTAAAATATGGGCACCTTTTTCTTCTTCCACTTCAACAGTGGGTAAAGTATATAAATTTTCAAATAGATAATCCCTTAAGCAGTTTAAAGCAGCAAAACCAAGGGTAGACATTTTTACAAAATTTTTGCCTTGACTTTCCTTTATAACATCGGCAATCATAGCATTGATGCGGCTGCCATGGGTTATCCCCAAAAAATCATCATAATCATGGGGTAAATCTGCGGCTTTTAAAATTCCCGAACCCAGTGCGTCATCTATATCGTGGTTCACATAGGCTATGCGGTCTGCCAAGGAAACAATTTGCCCTTCCAAAGTTTGGGGTTTACCTTTGCTGGTGTGGTTTAAAATGCCATCACGCACTTCATAGGTGAGATTTAGACCTTTGCCATCTTTTTCCAAAATATCTACCAAACGCAAGCTTTGTTCGTGGTGGGCAAAGTGCAAATCAGGTTGGAGTATTATATTTAATATCCGCTCCCCTGCATGGCCAAAAGGGGTATGCCCCAAATCGTGCCCCAAAGAAATAGCCTCGGTTAAATCTTCATTTAAAAATAAGCCACGGGCAATGGTTCTGGCAATTTGTGAAACCTCTAAGGTATGGGTGAGCCGAGTACGAAAATGGTCACCACGGGCAGGTAAAAAAACTTGGGTTTTATATTTTAACCGCCGAAAACTTTTGGAATGGATTATACGGTCACGGTCACGTTGAAATTCCGTGCGAAAATCGCAGGGTTCTTCGGGCTTTACACGCCCTTGGGATTCACAGCTTTTAGTGGCAAAAGCAGAAAACCATTGAATTTCTCTTTGTTCCAATTCTTCTCTTATCATTTTTCACCCACTTTTTTCACCCAACGCAATAAACACCATTAAAAAATTAAACTTTTCCTCTTTAGTATATACGGTAAACCTACCCCAATATCCTGCAAAAAAAAATTTAAAAAAAGGGTTGACAAAAATCACATCATACTGTACTATTGTATTAGATACTTAATACAGAGATACAATACACCGCAATCTTTAAAGAAAGGAGAAATTATGAGTGTGTTTAACAATAAAGCCCCAATCTATTTACAACTAATGGACGAAATGAAGAAAAAGATTTTAGCAGGAGAAATAAAACCCGGAGAAAAATTGCCATCAGTACGAGATATTGCCATGGACCAAGGGGTAAACCCCAACACTGCACAAAAGGCCTTAACCCAACTGGAAACAGAAGGTTTAATTATAACCAACAGAACCAGCGGTAAATTTGTAACGGAAAATGCAGAGCTGATAAAAGGCTTAAAAGATGATTTTGCCAAAGCAGTGGTTTTAAATTTTTTAATAAAAATGACTTCCATCGGCTTTACCGACCCTGAAATTTTAACTTATGTTGAGAAAATACAGAAAGCGAGGATAATCAATGTATAACATTATAGAAACTAAAGGGCTAACCAAAAAATTTGGTACATTTACCGCCTTAAACGGTGTTAGCTTACAAATAGAGCCAGGGCACATAATAGGGCTTTTGGGGCCAAACGGCAGTGGTAAATCCACTTTATTGAAAATTTTAAACGGACTTTTAGAACCCACCCAAGGAGAAGTTTTGATTTTGGGCAATCACCCCGGTGTTGAAACAAAAAAGGTGGTTTCCTACTTACCTGAACGCACTTATTTAAACGATTGGATGAAGGTTCAGGACATCATCACCTTCTTTAATGATTTTTACGAAGATTTTCATGAAGATAAAGCCATTGCCATGATGAAGGATATGGATATAGACTTAACTGCCCGTTTAAAAAACTTATCCAAGGGCACAAAGGAAAAAGTTCAACTGATTTTGGTAATGGCAAGGGCAGCTCAGGTTTATCTTTTAGATGAACCCATTGGCGGCGTTGACCCCGCAGCAAGAGATTATATTTTAAAAACCATTTTAAATAAGTATAATCCAGAGGCTTCCATTGTGATATCCACCCATTTAATAACCGATGTGGAGCAAATTTTTGACGACATTATTTTCTTAAAAAAAGGTGAAGTTGTGTTAATGAGCAACGTGGATGACATCCGCACCAAGGAGGAAAAAAGCATTGACACATTATTTAGGGAGGTATTTAAATGTTAGGGAAATTATTGAAATATGAGTTTAAAGCAACCGGGCGGGTACTGGTGCCAATATATATATTGATGCTTTTGGCGGCACTTGTAGGGGGTTTTACATTTGGCCCCAATGCCGGCACTTTTTCTGTGATTATTATTATGATATTTGCAGGGTTGGCAACCGCCTCAATAGTGCTAACCATTATCATTACGGTACAGCGTTTTAACAACAATTTATTAACAGATGAAGGGTATTTAATGTTTACCCTGCCTGTTTCCACCACTAAATTAATTCTTTCCAAGCTTATTGTGGCTTTTTGTTGGTGCTTGATTGGCACTATTGCCGGAATATTATGCGGCATTGCCATGGGCTCACAAGCAATACCATGGTCTGAAGTAGGGTTTTTCTTCAAAGAATTGCCCAGACTTTTCTCCATGATTACCTGGAAAGACTGGGTTTTGATAGCTGAATTTATAGTGGGGAGCATGGTAAGCTATATAATATTTGTTTTGGTAATTTACGCATCCCTTTCGGTTTCTCAATTACCATTTGCCTGTAAACATAGAAAAATAGCCAGCTTGGGAACTTTTTTCATCATCTATATTATATATTCATCAATGTCTGGGATAATAGGGAATGTTTTTGATCCCCTTACGATAAACTCCATGGAATTATTTATGGGCATTGCTGTTGGCTTGGAAATATTGGTAGCTGTTGGCTTATTCTTTGCCACCCGTTTTATTTTAGACAGACACTTGAATTTGGAATAAACCTAAGATTAAATCCCTTAGAAATAAATTTACAATAAAAAAATCCCCTTAGGGTTTACATTGATAACCCTAAGGGGATTTGCCATTTCTTCTATAAAATTAAAAATCCCCCCCCCCAGACTTTTCAGAATGGGTTAGAACAGGGGAACGCACCAAGGTGAGGACGTGCAGTGTATCTTTTATACATAAGCGGTCTCAGATTGGGGGGTTCCCCTGTTATCACCCATTATGGGAAGTCTGAAGACTTTTA
>JAVXOZ010000047.1:0-10247 GCA_036644995.1 Clostridiales bacterium
CCTTTGTACAAATGGCGTAAAATAATCTACACCCTTCATCTGTATAACGAAACAAGCGTATGCTCCATATCCCTCTGCGGCGGCATCACCCAATTCCTTAAGATGCCGTGCTCCCCTGGGAGTGGGAGCATCAGGAAATTTTGCTACTCCATCTATTTCCAAAGTTACACCTTTTACCTCCATAAAGCAGGTTTTACCATCTTTTATAAATTTAAAATCAAACCGAGAACTACCATAAGGTTTTTCACGCTCAATTTCGCTGATGTTTTCCAAACCACGGATTTTCCCTGCTTTTAAAGCCTCCTCCATAAGTCTATTTGCCCCTGCGGAATCTATATGAATTAATTCATTACCCTTATAGGCACTATAAAGTGTGTAAGGGTATTTTCTTTTAATGTTTTTTGATAGCTGCAAGTAAACCGTAGCCCCGGGTTGAAAAATCTCTTTACATCGCCCTGTATTGGGCACATGAACTTTTATTTCACCATATTTTTCGGTTTTTACCTCTGCCACAAAGCGATTTGGGCGGTCTATAAATTGGGCTTTTATTATATTTTCATATTTCATTAATAATTTTCTTTCTTTTGAGCCATAATAAAGGCAATAATTAACGAGGTGACCCCATGAAAATATCCGCAGATTGGCAAAAAAATGTAGATTATATCAAAGAAGCCATCAAATTCTGTCCTGATTATATCATAAATGAATTAAAACTTAAAGATGGCACCCGTGTTCTTTTACTCTGCATAGACAATATGGTAAACAGCCAGATTCTTTACGATGAAGTAATACCCAATGTTTTAGCCATGGACAGCAAAAATTTCAATTTGGATACCCTGCCCTTTGCCAAAGTAAAAATAGACACAACCTTAGATGAAGCACTGGCAGGCGTTGCCACCGGTGGCACTTTCTTTTTATTGGAAGGTCGCTGCCGTGGGTTTGAAGTACGGGTGGAGTATGTATTTGGACGTTTCCCTGCTCCATCTGAAACAGAAAAAAACCTCCGTGGTGCCAAAGATAGCTTTGTGGAAAATGTAAATTTAAACATGGCGATGATGCGTAATAAAATAGGCAATGCAAATTTAAAATTTGAGGAGCATATTATCGGTGCCACCACTAATCAAAAATTGGTTATTTCCTATATTAAGGGCATAGCCGATGATAAACTTTTAGCTAAATTGCGTGGACGGATTAAGCACCTAAATTACGATGGATTCCTCTCCACAGGCTATGTGGAACAGATGATATCCGACCATCCCCGCTCACCTTTTCCCCAGTGTGATGCCACAGAGCGAACGGATAAAACCGTTTCAGCACTATTGGAGGGTAAATTTGCTATTTTTGTAAATGGAGCACCATCTGCCTTGATTATGCCCACCTCATTTTGGGGATTTTTCCAAGCCATGGACGATTACAGCCATAGCCCTTGGATAGGGAGTTTAGTGGGAATATTTAGATTTATAAGCCTATTTATAGCCTTATTTTTACCTTCTATTTACATTACAATTTTATCTTTTCATTATTATGTTACTCCTATTTCCATAATTTCAACTTTGGGAAATTCTCGGAGCATGGTTTTATTTTCTCCTTTAATAGAGGCATTGGTTATTGAGTTCCTATTTGAAATCATCCGGGAAGCCTCGGTGCGTTTACCAACCTATGTTGGGAGCACCTTGGGTATTGTGGGCGGTATTATCATTGGTCAAGCTGCGGTGGAAGCAGGTTTGGTTAGCAATTACATGGTAATTGTGGTTTCCGTTACTGCCATAGCAGGGTTTGTGGTGCCCAGCCAAGATATGGCTTACACCTTGCGTTTTGTACGTTTTTTTATGATGTTTTTTGCCGGAGCATTTGGTTTTATCGGTATGATAACCGCAGCATCACTTTTAATGATTCACCTTTTGCAATTAGAATCCTTGGGTCGCCCCTATCTTTTGCCCATGTTTCCCACCCACAAAGTGGGGCTTTACAACACTGTGGTGCGTTTTCCCTTTGCCAAGCTGCGTACAAGACCCACCATAGCCAAGCCAATAGATAAAATAAGGGGGAAAAATTATGGCAAAAAATAACCTAAGCTCAGCCCAATATACCACCTATCTACTCAGTGGCATGGTGGCATTGTGCCTAATGAATTTAACCCCAATGCTCTTTAAAAACTTTGGACAAAACTCACTTTTAGCTATAATGTTAATTTCTGCGGCTTCTTTGGTTTTGCTGCTTTTAGTTAATTTTACCGCCTGCTCCTGTGGATATTTATCCCCTCACCGCATTTGCACAAACTTGTTTGGTAAATACGTTGGTTCTGCTTTAAGCTGGTTATTAGTTGCTTATTTACTGATTTTTACCGCTCTTTCCTTAAGGATTTTTATATACATAGTAAACGTATATTATCTCCAAAAAACCCCTTTAATCATTATAGCTTTGGTATTGATATTGCCTTCTATTTACACGGTTTGGGGTGGAATTAGAGTTTTTGGACACAGCTCCACCTTGGTATATTTGTTTATTGCTGCCTTTCTTTTGGTTATTTTATTGGCAAGAAATAATTACTTGGTTTCTAACATTTTTCCTTTAATAGATGAAAATGTTTTTACCAATTTACGGCATCTTCCACTTTTTTTTATTACCTCATCTGCAATTTTAGGTAGCTTTTTTATACTGCCCACCATTGTAAACCCTCAAAAAATAAAGCGGAGCATTTACTTATTTACCTTAATTTCCTTAGGTTTAATGCTGTTCACTTATGCCATAGCTCGTTTTTATTTTGGCGATGCCTTAAAGGAACTGATTTTGCCTTTTTACAACCTCAGCACAATTTATAAAGGCAGGGCATTAGAGCGGCTGGATGTGGTATTTATTCTAATTTTTATACCATTATTGGGTCTGCTAAATTCGTTTTTCTTTACTACCTTGCATAAAGCACAAAGGGATATTTTACCTAATTTTAATGAAAAATATCAAGGAATTACCTTAGTAATTTTGGGAGCATTGGAAATATTTTTGGCTACTTTACCCTTACCCCATGGTAATATTTGGGAATTTTACCTTATTGGCAGTGCTTTAAATTTGCCGATTATAGCTTTACTTATATTGCTTTACGGCGGTTATATTTTAAAAAGGAGGTGGCTAAAATGAAAAAAGCAGCAATCCTTTTATGTTTTATACCGCTGATATTTTGCGGCTGTTGGGACCAAGAAGTTTTTGAGGAAAACACCATTATACTGGGTGCGGGGGTGGAAAAAAATCAAGATAGCACCTACCATTTTACCTTTGTTTCCGGTAATAATGGCAATAGCGAGGATGCTTTAAGCATTAACACCACTGAAGCTTTTTTGATTAGTGAGGCACTTAACAAAACCAATAACCATGCCACCGGAGCACTGAAATCCGGAAAAATACAGACCATTATTTTTGCTGAAGATGTGGCACGAGAGGGCTATATTACCAAAATAGACAGCCATAAAGTTGAGGAAGTAAACCGCTTTTTATCCGATTATGCGGTTTCGGAAACCAGCCCTGAACAGGTGTTTAAAACAATTAATCTAATAAAACCCGGAGATGAGGCACTATCCTATTTAGACGATTTATTAAATAACGCCGCAAAATCCGGTTTTTGTCCTGATGTTTCCTATTACGATTACGATTTAGACTTTTTAAATAGCAATATAGACCCTATATTACCACTGATAGCCGCAGAAAATGATAAAATTGTAGTGAAAGGCACCGCCCTATTTAAAGATAAAAAAATGGTGGCTAAGCTCAGTGCTGAGGAAAGCGTTTTTGCCATGCTGGCAATTAATAAAACCAGTGATTTTGCCTATACAATAGGTACTCCTTATGACTTAGGGGGTGAAAATAAGGTGATTTTTCAAACCAATCGGTGCAGCTCCAAGGTATCTACATCAATAGAAAATAACAAACTGGAGCTGAAAGTAAAAGTAAAAATAAATGGCTTTTTTGATAAAATTATTTGGGCAGAATTAGTTGAGAAAGTTGGGTATAAAAAAGCCCACGCCATTACAGAGCAGTATTTTAAACGCAATATTGAGCAGGTTTTTGCCACTGTGCAAAGCTATGAAACTGACCCATTTAACGTACAGGGAATGGTAAATGGTTATCACCATAATTTTTACGAAACCCATGATTTTAGAGAAGCCTACAAAAATGCCAAAGTAACAGTGGAAACAAAAGTAAATATTAAAAACCAAGAAAATCCAACCCCAAGTTTTTAAAAATAACATCCAACCCCAAGTTTTTAAAACCAAAACAATATGGTGTTTAATGATTTTTTACATAAAAAGAGCAAGGAATTGTTTAATCTAATAAAAATTCCTTACTCTTTAATTTAAAAATAATACCGATGGGGTAAGCTGCGATTATCGCTTCTCGCATATGAAAAAGTATTGCCGAATTTTTCAATTACCCTAACCAATCAAGGTTACTTTGATGAACCACATAAAGATTTAATCTCTATTTCGCAGGAAAGAGGGAATAGACAAATCTTCCAGTTCAAAATCACCGGTAGAAAAAGCAGATTTTGGCTTTTCTTCAACCTTTTTTTCTTGTTCTTTGGTATTTTCGCCGTCAAAGCCTGTGGCTATCACAATAACTCTAACTTCATCATCCAAAGTTTCGTCAACCGCAGCACCAAAGATTATATTTGCATCTTTATCCGCAGCTTCTTCCACTATTTTAGCGGCTTCATTCACTTCAAACAAGCTTAAGTTTACGCAGCCTGTAATGTTTAAAATAACCCCTTGGGCACCGTGGATTGAGGCTTCTAATAAAGGGCTGGAAATAGCAGCAGTAGCAGCATCCACCGCACGGTTTTCACCACGGGCGATGCCAATGCCCATAAGGGCACTCCCTGCATCTTTCATAACGGATTTAACATCGTTAAAGTCCAAATTAATCAAAGCAGGTAAACTAATTAGGTCTGTAATACTTTGAATACCTTGGTGTAAAACATCGTTAACAATGCCAAAGCTTTCCGTCATTGGTGTGCGGCTATCCACTATTTGTAAAAGTTTATCATTGGGGATAGTGATTAACGCATCCACTTCATCTTTTAATTCATTTATGCCGTATTCGGCTTGTTGAGAGCGCCTTCTGCCTTCAAAGCTAAAAGGACGGGTAACAACACCAACGGTAAGTGCACCGAGTTCACGTGCTACCGAAGCAACTATGGGTGCAGCACCGGTACCGGTACCTCCGCCCATACCTGCGGTAACAAATACCATATCGGAGCCTTCTAACATTTCTTTTAATTCTTCTCTGCTTTCTTCAGCAGATTTTCTGCCCATTTCCGGGTTGCCGCCGGAACCTAAGCCCCTTGTTAATTTTGTGCCGATTTGCAGTTTTTCACCGGCTGCGGATTTTTTAAGGACTTGAAGGTCTGTGTTTATTGCAATAAAGTCCACGCCACTAACTTCATTGGCAATCATATGATCAATGGCGTTATTACCGCCACCACCAACACCTATTACTCGGATTTTCGCAAATTGGTCGTAATCCATATCTTCAAATTCCAATGCCATGCCATTTCCTCCCTTATATTTCTATCAAACTAATGGTCAATGTGTAATGAAAGATTCAAATGGTTCACTTACATAAACCATATAAATATCCTGTTTAATTATAAAACTTTTTTCTGCAAATGTCAATTACTTGGGCATTATTGGGAAACAGGGGTTTTGGTGTCGGTTTCTTCGGGGTTAGCACCATTCTCCACCGTGGTTGTAGTGGTGTTTTGGGTTTTTTCTGTTTCATTTACAGGGGCATTAACATCGGTATTTACATCTGTTTCACCATTAGTATTTTGTGTATTTTTTTCGGTATTTTTGGGGGTAGTGTTGTTTTGAGCTTTTTCTTGGGCTGCTTTTTCTTTTGCCGCCTTTGCCGCTGCTTTGGCTTTTTCTTTTTCTGCTCTAATATCATAGCCGCTTATCACAGGATTTTCAGGTGAGGAAACGTCTATATAGTTCACTTGGGGCAAAGCCTTAGCTGGTATTTGTTGTAAAAGATTATCCAAAACGTGTTGCTTTTTCCACAAATCTGTATTTTTACCCAATTTTACTTTTAAATCACCAATAAAAAAGACAAAGTTTTCATCTTTGGTAAAATGCAATTCTCTTAATTGCCCTCTGGCGTATTCGTCAAAAACCTTGGCTACTTCTATGGCATCGTTAAGACCTTTTATTTCTTTAAGTTGGATGCCAATGGGTAAATCCTTAGGCAAAGTTAAGCCTGTTATTAATGGTAGGTAATCGTTATATTCCGCCCTGTTGATAAAAAGATAGCCGTTTTCATCCATGAGATAGTAACCTTCTTTATGGTGAATCCAAGCCACTGCTTCTTTTTCCTTAACGGTTATAAGTATTTTGTGAAAAGGGCGTGTATTTACCAAAACCTCATCTACTGCGGCATGCAGCTCAATGCGTTCCCTTGCTTCTTTGCGGTTTACATCAAAAAGATTACCATTGGTTTTTATACCTGATAAAACCACTAAATCATCGGGATTTATCCGTTCTGTACCTCTAACATCTATGGTTTTAACCGTAAAAAGGCTGCTTTGTAAAAAGAAAAATATCCCCAAACAACAAATACCTAAAAGGACAATTCTACCGATACAACCACCCACATTAAATCTGGATTTTTTAGACTTTTGAACTCCCAAGGCATTTCTTTTTTTGCCCCGCCTTTGGGCATGTCCTGATTCTGTTGTATTTAAACGCCGATTTGTGGGTCTGCGTTCTGCCATAGTTGCACCTCTTTACCTAATTTTTATTGCAATATTATGTAATTTTACCCAAAGAAGTTATATGCAGAATCTAATATAATTTTAGCATAACAAACTTTAGTTAAATATTTTAAATTTAGTTATAAATCATTAGCATGTAAACCCAATGCCCCGGGGTGGGGATAACTACCATAAACCAAAAAGTAGCCGGCTAAAATAAGTTTAACCACCGGTTACAGCCTCTGCTCTATATTATAGAGTTAATTTACCGCTACGTAAAGGGGGAATATGAAAAATACAAGAAAATATCTTATTTATTTTAGGAAATTAACATGAAATTTGTATATTTTTAACAAATATAACTTGCAATACCCTAAATTTGGGTTTATAATAAACAAGTTAATTTAATAGGACAGTTCGTAACCATCCTGTCCATAAAAAAAACTACGGGGCAAACCGCTGGGGGCGGTGTTATTTTAGTGGGCTCTGTATGCCTATTTTTTTATGCCTAAAATAGATTATTTACCTATATTTTAAGATATTTTACCACTGAGATGGAAAGGAAATGAAAGCAAATGCCTAATGAAATTCTACTTTTAATAAACATTATTTTGGTTTACGGGGCTGTTTTGCTGGGCTATAAATTTTGGGGCATAAAAGGGTTAATATGCTTTATGGTTTTTGCCACCATCACCGCCAATATAGAGGTTTTAATTTTAATAAATGCCTACGGTATGGAGCAAACCTTAGGAAACATAGTTTTTGCCGCCACTTTTTTAATAACGGATATAATTAGCGAGGTGGCAGGGAAAAAAAGAGCACAAGAGGCAGTAAATATTGGCATAGCCACCACTGTATTTTTTCTGCTTATTTCTCAGCTTTGGCTCCAATACACCCCATCTCCCCATGATTGGGCATTCCCTCATATAGAAACCATATTTACCAATAGCGGACGTACCATGGTAGTTAGCCTTTTGGTTTATGCCTTGGTGCAAAAGTTAGATGTGTGGCTATACCATAAGTGGTGGTCTTTTACCACCAAGCGCTGTGGTGACAGCAGCCGTTTTTTATGGCTGAGAAATAACGGCTCCACCTTAATTTCCCAATTTGTTAACACCGTGCTTTTTAATTTTGGTGCGTTTTGGCAGCTTTACGACCTTGGCACACTATTATCCATAACCTTTGTGGGCTACTTGGTATTTGTTATTGCCGCCCTTTTAGATACCCCTGTAATCTACATAGCCCGAAGAATAACCCCCCGCTGTAAAGATTAAGGGAAACAGCACCACTACAAGCACCCCACCACTTTTATTATAAACCACCATAGCCCCACACCCCTATCTGCTTTTACCCTACAATACAAAGGATAAGAGATATAGGTATATTGAGCTATCTATATAAAAAACATATACTGCTTTTACCCTACAATACAAAGGATGAGTGTTACCCATGGCATTAATAAAGGAAGCGAAAACTCGCTTCCTTTTTTTATCAAACTATTTATTTTTCAATTTAAACCGACAAAACAAAAGCAATAAAACCCCAGCCTGTGGAAAAACCCTGTTTTCGTGGAAAGAAACAGGTTTTTCGTTATGTAGATAATATTTATTTTATGAAATTACAGTAAAAATGGGCTGAAAAGGCTTGTATACCATAGATATACCGAGTAAGAATACATCCAAAGTCTAACAACGGCAAAACCCAAAAAATGTAATAAATGAATACGCAAAAACCCCTGTTATACCAACGGTATACAGGGGTTTTTTTGGAGCTACTGAGCGGAATCGAACCGCTGACCTGCTGATTACGAATCTACACGTAATATTTTTGCATAGTGCGCTCTATACAAATAAGACCAGATAAAACGCCTTTTAACTATTTTCTATACTGGTAAAATCAATCATATTTCACTCTATTATCATGTGGTTGGACGGCAAACGGACGGCAAGTCATCCGTTAATATACTGGCACTTTAATAAAAAAGTAAATTTAAAATGCCCCTTTATCAAGATAACCCACTATATATCCCCTCACGATTCACGAGAGCCATTCTATGCCACAATCATGTACCTTCTGGCAATAAGCCTATGGGTGGCATTTTACTCTTTTTCTTGTGGTTATATTCAACATTAAAGGTAGCTGCATAGTTTCCTACGACAGCTTTAGAAAGTGTTCTTATATTCACATTAACAAAATCTTTTTTGCGTTCCAATAGAGATGGATTTAAGATATTACACCCCTGTGTTATATTATTCTTCCGGGATGTGCTCGATAATATCTCCCGGTTGGCATTTTAAGGCATTGCATATTTTATTTAAGACATCAACGGGGATATGTTTGATGCTGTTGGTACATATTGCCGAAATTGTGGGAGGTCGTATTCCTGTTATCTCTGCGAGTTGCTTTTGCGTCATATCATTCATTGCTAATACAACTTTCAGTCTAAATTTAATGGGCATTTTACTCTCCTTTCAAAACAACTTTATATAAGCCTGCTTTTCTACAATATCATTATACTACGATAAACGTATTAAGTCAATACATAACACGAAAATATATTACGTATTTAGTAGAAAAAATTACGTAAATAGTAGTATACTATATTCAAGAGGTGAGGGAAATCACCGAAACGAAAGGAGAACCCACAATGACAATTCAAAACTTAGAAAAGCAAATCCAAGAACTAAAAGAGTTACAACTTATGGCAGAGGAATTGGGCGAAGAAATAACAACAATCCAAGATATCATTAAAACGGAAATGACGGCAAGAAATACAGAGGAAATCATAGCAGGGTCATTCAAGGTACGATGGAAAGAGGTAGTAAGCCACCGTTTTGATAGCAAGTCTTTCAAAGCCACTCACGCTGATTTATACACCCAATACTCCAAGGAAACCATATCAAGAAGGTTTACCGTCGCATAAGAAAAGCCCCTTGCAAATTAGCCGTAGGAAGCACTTGCAGGAGCTTAACACCGAACCACTAAGGGAGCGGATACCCTCATTATAGGTTAGCCACTCCCAAATGTCAAATAAGGAGAATGAAAAGATGTATACAGATGTACTTGAACACATTAAGAAAAACTATCCGGAAATATTGGGTTTATTTTCTGATTTCTTGCAGACCGAAGAATATAATAATTGTTCCACCGTTTCCATGGTTGACAAATTGGGATATGCTCGCACAAAAGCGTTAGAAGCCCAAGGAATTAAGGCGGTTGGGTTTTATGAAGATAATGAATACTATAACCAATTTGTCGGCTTTTTATTTGGTTTTAAAGTAGCTTCTCGGCTTATAAGAGAGGTGTATTCAAATTGAAACTGTCTAAAATAATCCAACTTAGGAGATTGAATAAATGGAAGTAGAATATAAATTTCCCTTAACCCATGCCATGATGGAGATAGGACATAATGGTGATAATCCTTTAACAAGATACCCAAATCTATTCGCCGACAAACCTTTCTAAAATCTCACTATTTATTATTTGGCTTTTTCTCCAACCTCATGGC
>JAVXOZ010000048.1:0-9616 GCA_036644995.1 Clostridiales bacterium
TAAAATTCGTTGCCTACTTTATCGTGCTCAAGTTGAGTAAATATTTTTTTGGCGGTGGGATAATCCCCATCTTCATAGGCTTGAAACGCCTTAAATCCATCTAAATAAAGCTGATAGGCGGTGTTATTTTCCCCTTCTGCCAAAAAAGTTTTGTTTTTTGTTATAAATCCTTTGGCAGAGTTTGGTTTATCCGAAAGGAAAAGAGCGGTGATGTAGTGGCAAAGAAAGGTGAGTTTTATTTTTTTTGGCAGTTTTTTCATATCAATTTGTTTATAAAGGGCATTTATTTTATCCCAATCCTGCTGCCACAAATAAGCCTGTATTTTTAAGGTTGCCAAAATATTTTTATCTTTTATTTCGTTGGTTTTGCTGATTTTATAGTTGAGGATAGATAGGTATGTATCCCAATCTTTGGCTTCATAAGCTTGGGCAAGACCTATTTTGTAGTTTTGATCTCTTTTTAAACTGAAATAGCGTAAAATTAAATATATCGCTACCAATGCCAAAGCAACACAAAGTGCAATTATCATCTGTTTAAATCTCCTTAAATTTTTAAATCATTTCATAATCTTCATCGTTGTAACCGGGGCTTACCACACAGGAAACCAAGGAATCACCCAGTTTTGCCGTGGCTCTTTGCCAAGTATTTGCCGGTATTAACAGGTGGAATAGGTCTTTGCCTATTTCTACTTCTTGGGTGGGGATAGGGGTTTTGCCTTTTCCTCCCAAGGTAAGGGTTAGGTAATCGCCGCTGTGGAAAAGCCAAATTTCATCTGAGGTTAAACGATGCCATTTGGAAACTTCATCTTTTTCCAAAAGGTAATAAATGTGTGAAGATAAGTGGCGTTCTCCCACTGTTTTGGGGCTTTGCCACAGTTCCTTATACCAGCCACCTTCGGGGTGGGGCTGCATATTAAATTTATCAATAATTTTTTCTTTGTTCATTGTGGAAAAACCTCCACTTTAGAAGTTGTATAAAAATCTCTAAAATCCTCTTTTATATTGAAAAATATACTATTTTTTCTGATTTTAAAAAATAAATTGACTTTTTTTGTCAAATGGCATACTATTATGTTAATGAAAAATAGGTTAAAGTGAAAAGGAGTGGTTTTTATGGGATTTCAACGCAGTGATTTAAAGCAGTCTGCAAAGGAACAATTAGCCGGTAAATGGGGAACGGTAATAGGGTGTTATCTGATTTTTATTTGTTTTACCGCAGTGTTAAACTTCGTTCTTCTTTTTTTTACGGATTATTCCGTTGATATGAAACCTTTATTGGCAGCTTTGGTAGATTTTGCAACTATTACTGTAACCTTATTGGTAACGGCACCCTTGACTTTGGGGTGGATTTATCTGATTTTAAAGATAGTCAGGGGGAAACTTGTTTCTGTATCCACAATCTTTGAGGGCTTTAAGAGATTTTTACCCGCTTTTTTAGTGATGTTTTTGATGCAGGTATTTATTTCACTTTGGGCATTATTATTAATTGTTCCCGCTATTATTAAATCTTTCAGCTATGCCATGGCAATATATATTTTGGCAGATGATGAAGATATCAGTCCTTTAGATGCCATTACCAAAAGTCGAAAAATGATGGTTGGTCACAAATGGGAATACTTTGTTTTACAATTATCCTTTGTTTTTTGGTTTTTATTGGTTTGCGTTACCTTCGGTTTGGCTTCTTTATATGTGGGACCTTACATGGAAGTTACCATGGGTAATTTCTATCAACGCCTAAAAGCTGAAAATGCAGTGGAAAAAGTAACAAATGATGCTTGTTGCGAAGAAAATTAATTATGTTTATATAAATTAAGTAATGAAAACCGAAGTAATTATAGTTTGTGTTTTTTTTAACTTAAGTAATGGGGTAGGAGGTAGATAAAATAATTATCTACATCCTACCCCATTTGGATTATGCGGTGTGATTTGGAGCTTTATTTGGTGACGGGGATGCTGATATTTTGGATTGTCGGCACAAACATGAATATGGATAAGAGCATTGCTATGGTGATTATGGTGAAGCTAAAATTAAAGAGCATGAAAATACCCAATAAAGTGACGATTTGTAAAATTCCAGTTGTTGTAAAAAATCAAACATAAATATAGCCAGCCACTGCTTGGGTGGGGATGGGATATTTGATGAATAAAACATCCACAATTAAAAATAATACCGCCAAAATGCCATAGCACAGAGGTTTTACCACAGGTTTTTCAGAATTTGACATAAAATTCCCCCTCTAATATTTTTTTGTACAATCAAATCATATTCCGCAGCAAAATGTGGAAAAATCAATGATTTTTAAAAAATAATTCAAAATTTTGCATTGTGTAGGTTAATTGTATGTGATATACTAAATTCCAAATTAACATATATTATATGTGGGAGTGTAAATTTGGACAGAATAGTAGAAGCTTACGTTGGTGAATATGCCTCAGGCAAAAGCGAAAATGCGGTTAACCGTAGTTTAGATTTGGTTGAAGCAGGGCACAAAGTTACCTTGGTGGATTTAGATTTGGTAGAACCTGTTTATACTTTGCGGCCGTTAAAAAAAATGTTGATAGCCAAAGGTGTAAATGTTATAGCTTGGGAAACCAGCGAAACAGTGGGACTTGGAGAAGCCGGCTCTATCCTTCACCCGGGAATGCGTTGGGCATTGCACAATGAAGGCGATGTTATTTTAGATATCGGATATGGTGCTCGTGGCAGCAGTATTTTAAATCTTTTGGCAGGGATAGAAGAAGAAAAAGATTTAAAGGTTTTATTGGTTGTAAATACTTTAAGACCAATGACCGATACTGTGGAAAAAGTTATTGAGTATTTTCATGAATCCGGTCCTGCCCAAGGCTTAATTGCCAACACTCATATGGGCGATGATACAACTTTAGACCATATTAAAAATGGATATGATATTGTTAATGATGTTAGTAAGAAATTAGATATCCCCGTGGTTGCTTTGGCCATAGATGAGAAATTTGCCAAAGATTTTCCGAGGGGAACATGGGATAATGTACCGGTGAGAACTTTAAAAAGGTATTTGCCCATGGGATTCTGGTGAGAGATTGAAAGGAGAGAATATAATGGCCACAAAACCAATTGAGAAAGATAACCACGTATTTGTGACCGGTAACGAAGTAGTTGCCTGGGCTGCTTTGGCAGCGGAAGCAAAGATTATGTATGGGTATCCTATCACCCCCCAAAATGAAATCATGCACTACTGGACACGTCTTGCCCCTAAATTTGACCGCAATTTTCTACAAACTGAAGATGAACTTTCCGCAGGTTTTACCACTTGTGGTGGGGTTTTAACAGGAACCCGTGCTTTCACTGCCACAGCGGGGCCCGGCACCATTTTGATGCAGGAACCTTTAACCATGGCTGAAATGATGCGTATTCCTTTAGTCGTTGCGGTTCAACAACGTGGTGGTCCTTCCACAGCAACGGTAATTTATTCTCAACAGGAAGTAACTATGTGTTGCTATGGCGGAAATGGAGAAGGATTCCGTGTTGTTTACTCCACTTCCAGTCACCAAGACTTATTTGATTATACAATTAAAGCCTTTAACACTGCTTGGAAATATCGCTTCCCCACCATTGTGCTGGGTGATGGCTACCAAGCAAAAATGCGTGAGGCTGTAACTATGTACGACCCCGCTTCCCGCGGCATCGTAATGGAAGATACCGAACAATTTATCGGTTCTCCCGGGCTTTGCGGTACAGACCGTGAACCCAAATTCCATAAAAATACCTTTAATACAGAAGAAGAACTTTTAGAAATTGTAAACAGCATAAAAGCCGATTATGATGCGGTAAAAGACGAAATCGTGGAATATGAATGCGGTGACGTTGATGATGCTGAAATTATAGTTATTGCCCATGGTGTTGTTAGCCGTGCAATAAAAGAAGCCGTTAAGATCCTGAGAAAAGAAGGGGTCAAAGTTGGTTATTTCCGTCCTATTACTTTAAGACCTTTCCCCGGCAAAGCTTTAAAAGAAATAGTGGAAGGCAAAAAAGGAATGCTGGTTGTGGAAAGTGCTTTAGGTCAAATGAAACGCTTTGTTACCGATGAACTCTATGGCTGCACCGTTCCTATTACCGAATATTTTAAACCCGGTAAAGGTGTAAGCTCCGATGAAGTCGTTATGCAAGTGAAAACCATGATGAAATAAGGAGGGAATAACATGGCTACTGAAATTACAAATGTCGCCCCGCCTATGCCGGCGTGTTGGCGTAAAGAAACAAAAACTCATAAATTTTGCCCCGGTTGCGGTCATGGCATCGTGTTAAAAGCCCTTGGTGAAGCCATTGATGAATTGGGGATACAAGCCGATGTGATTTTTACCGTTGATATTGGTTGCTGCTTATTGGCAGTGGACTTTTTCAACTTTGATACAGTTCAAACCCACCATGGCCGTACCAATGCCGTGGCTTGCGGTGTTAAACGTGCCACCCCGGAAAAAATTTGTATTGCCTATATGGGTGATGGCGGTGGCTATGCCATCGGTTCTCAGCATTTATTAAATGCTGCTGCCAGAAATGAAAAAATTACCTCTATTTTGGTTAATAATACCAACTATGGCATGACCGGTGGACAAATGGCTCCCACAACTTTACCGGGACAAAAAACAGAAACATCTCCTTATGGCCGCAGTGTTGAACAACAAGGCGAACCTACCCATGGTCCGGAAATGCTCAGCGCTATGTTGCCTGAAGGTGCTTATGTTGCCCGTGGTACTGTGGCAAAGCCCAAACAACTGAAAAAATTCTTTGTAAATGCTTTAAAAGCTCAAATGAATCGCAGTGGTTTCAGCTTTGTGGAAGCTTTATCAACTTGCCCCACCAACTGGTCTACCAATGCTAAAAAAACTTGGGAATTTTTGGAAAAAGATATGACCGATGTTTTCCCGGTTCAGGAATTTAAAACACCTCAAGAAGGAGGTAAAGAATAATGAGTGACTTAAAACGTATCATGCTCGCAGGTGAAGGCGGTCAGGGTGTGCAATCTGTTGCCGCTATTCTTTCTGAAGCTTCTTATGCCGCAGGTAAAGAAGTAATGTATATTCCTAATTTTGGTGTTGAACAACGTGGTGGTGTTTCCATCGCTTTTATGCAAATCTCCAGTGAAGTTATCGGCTCACCAAAATTTGATGATGCTGATATTATTGTAGCTTTAAGCGATCGTGCCATTGAACGTGTAAAAATATATGTAAACCCCAACACCGTTTACGTTTACGATTCCAATATTTCCGAAGAAGCCAGAAAATCTTTGCCTTCTCCTGACAGTGTGGCAAAATTGGTGGAGATTCCTGCTTTGAAAATTGCCAATACCGAGCTTCATGTTCGTGTATTTAACGTAATTATTATGGGTGCTGTTTTGGGCTTAACCAATATAGTATCTGTTGACGCTGTTAAAAAAGCCTTGGAACATAAATTCCAAGCTAAATTTGAAGCCAATCCTGCCTTGCGTGATATGAATTACACCGCACTGGAAAAAGGTATGGATTTAGTGGGTTAAGGAGGGGAGATTAAAATGAGTATAGAATTCAAATCCATGATGACGGAAGTTGGTAAAGTAAAGTTTTATCTTTTCTCCAACCTTTGCAAGGGTTGCGGTCTTTGCATTGAAAAATGTCCCAAGCATACCATTGGTTGGTCTAACCGTGTAGGTATATACGGTGCTCCCACCGTGGAACCGGGGCATGGGGATGAAGATTGCAATGGTTGTAAAACCTGCCAAACTATCTGCCCTGAATGTGCTGTTCTAATTGAAAAATCTAAATAAAATACTATTTTCCAAGGAAATTCAGATATAGTGGAATAGTATAAAAATTAAAAATGGCTGAACGCTATGGTTATGGTATACCATGTGTTTGGCCATTTTATTTGGATTTTAAGGTAATTCTTTAAGGCTTACAAAAGGGTGGATAGGCTTAATTGGCAGGTGAAAACCGTGGTATTTTATTGACTTTACCTTTTCTATGGTGTAAAATTATAAAATAGCGTTTAATTAACAGGATAGAGGGTACAAATAACTGTAATGAGTGAAATAATTAAAATAGAAAATTTGAATAAAACCTTTAAATCCAAACAAAATACCGTGGTGGCATTGGATGATATAAACATCGCCGTGGAAGCCGGGGAAATTTTTGGTATTATTGGTTTAAGCGGTGCAGGTAAAAGTACCTTGGTGCGGTGTATGAATTTTTTGGAACGACCCACCCAAGGTAAAGTGATATTTGATGGCAATGATTTAAGTGCTTTAACTTCAAAACAATTATTAAAAGCACGGCAATCAATGAGCATGATTTTTCAGCAATTTAATTTACTGATGCAAAAAACTACCATGCAAAATATCTGTTTCCCCATGAGCATAGCGGGAATATCCAAGGCGGATGCCAAAAAAAGGGCTGTTGAACTTTTGGAAATAGTGGGACTTACGGATAAAGCTAATGCTTATCCTGCCCAATTATCCGGTGGGCAAAAACAGCGTGTTGCCATTGCCCGTGCTTTGGCAACAAACCCCAAGGTTTTACTTTGTGATGAAGCCACCAGTGCTTTGGATCCCACCACTACCCGTTCGATTTTGGATTTATTGAAAAAAATTAACCGAGAATTGGGAATTACCATTGTTATCATTACCCATGAAATGACGGTTATTGAAGAAATATGCCAGCGAGTTGCCATTATTGATGATAGTCATATTGTGGAATTGGGTAAAGTTTCCGATGTGTTTTTAGAACCAAAAAGCGATATGGCAAAACAACTTATCTTCCCCGGAGCCAAAAAGGTGGAATCTTTTGTGGGTGGCAAAAGCTTGCGCTTAGTTTTTGACGGTGATAGTTTTACCGAGCCGGTAATTGGCAATATGGTTTTGGAATGCGGTGCTCCTGTGAATATCCTCTTTGCGGATATAGAAAAAATAGATGGCAAAACTTATGGGCAAATGCTAATAGAACTGCCTAAACAGGAACATCAGGTTAAAAGAATTTACGCATATTTGCGTGTTAATAAAATACATTTTGAGGAGGGAAATAAATAATGCTTGACCCTAATATGGTTCACCTGCTGCTTATAGGCATTTGGGAAACCTTATATATGACTTTATTTTCCACCATTCTTTCTTATGCCATAGGTTTGCCCCTTGGGCTTTTTTTGGTGGTTTCCGATAAAGATGGCATTCGCCCTATGCGGGGGCTTAATGCTGTTTTAGGAATTATAGTCAACTTTATGCGTTCGGTGCCTTTTATTATTTTGTTGGTGGCGGTTATTCCTTTTACTCGGTTTGTGGTGGGAACTTCCATTGGTTCCACTGCTACTGTTGTACCTTTGGTTATCGCTGCGGCACCATTTGTGGCTCGCATGGTGGAATCTTCCATTAAAGAAGTTGATTTTGGAGTTATTGAAGCCGCTCAATCCATGGGTGCCTCACCCATGCAAATAGTAATGAAAGTTTTATTGCCTGAAGCCAGACCATCTTTAATTGTGGGCAGCGCCATTGCTGTTACTACAATTTTGGGCTATACCGCCATGGCAGGTTTTGTGGGCGGCGGCGGTCTTGGTGCCATTGCCATTAATTATGGCTACTATCGTTATCAATCCGGTATTATGCTAATCACTGTTCTTTTCTTGGTTATCATTGTTCAGTTGTTCCAAGAAGCAGGTATGAGAATAGCAAAAATCGGTGATAAAAGAATTAGTTAAACTTATTTAATTATTTAAAGGAGGAAAAAAACATGAAAAAGGTTATATCCCTGTTACTTATTACTCTCATGGCTGTATTTGCTTTTTCCGCTTGTGGAGAAAAAGATAAAGCCACCGATGAAGCCGCAACCAATGCAGATAATCCCGTTGTAAGAGTTGGTGCCAGCGTTACACCTCATGCCGAAATCCTAAGAGCAGCCTTGCCCCTTATGGAAAAAGCCGGTTACACTTTGGAAGTTATCGAATTTAATGATTACGTGCAACCTAATTTAAATGTTGAAAGTGGCGAATTGGATGCCAACTATTTTCAGCATAAACCTTATTTAGATGAATTTAACGCCGAAAACGGTACTAAATTGGTTTCTGTTGCAGCTATTCATTATGAACCCTTTGGTATTTACCCCGGTAAAACTGCAAAAATAGCAGATTTAAAAGAGGGTGCCACCATTGCTGTTCCCAATGATGGAACCAATGAAGCCCGTGCTCTCCTTGTTTTGCAACAAGAAGGCTTAATTAAAATTAACGAAGGTGTTGGACTTTCTGCCACAGCTTTAGATATCAGTGAAAACCCCAAAAACTTGAAGATTCAAGAAATTGAAGCAGCACAGTTAGCTCGTTCCTTACAAGATGTTGATATGGCTGTTATCAATGGCAATTATGCTATTGAAGCCGGCTTAAGTGCCAAGAATGATTCCATTGCCACTGAAGATTCCAATAGTGAAGCGGCAAAAACCTATGCCAATATCATTGCGGTTGAAGCCGGCCATGAAGATGACCCCGGCATTAAAGCTTTAATTAAAGCTTTAGAAAGTGATGATATCAGAGCTTTTATCGAAAAAACATTTGATGGAGCCGTAATTCCCAGTTTTTAAATAAAAGTTATGCTTTGATTATAAAGCTCTCAAAAGCCCCGAACCTTTAGGTTCGGGGCTTTTTGCTATGTAAAATTAGGTTTAAAAACAACCACAATAACTTTTAAATAGTGGTTGTGGGTGAATTTTAGTTAATGGTTAAGGGCGGATTGAAGTGTATTTAAAATTCATTGGTGGCTAACTACTGGTATAATCCCCATACAGTGGGGTAGTGGCAACGTAATTAATGGCACACTTAATGGTATGGCAGCATTGTTATAGGGGAGTTACGGCTGTTCTGTGCTGTGAGAATGTGAGTTTTAAAAGCCGATGCGGTTTTTTGGAAAGATTTACAAATAATAACCTTGGTGAAGTAAATTCTTCCCGAAAATTAATAATTGCCCATTTACATAATATATATTGTGTTTTTTGAAAAAATAGGGGAAAAATCTCGTTAACTTGTAATTGTATTATCTAAAATTGCGAGATTTTTGGCGCTTTATTTACTTTTTTGGCGGTTTATGTATTTTATTTGCAGATAAATGCCTGAAAAACACAAAAAAACAGAAATTAATTTTCTTTGATTTTTAGGGGTTAAGTATTCGTAAAACTACAATATTATATAAGAGTAAAATATTGGTTCGATTACCGTAAAAAAACCCCTGTATTTTGTAGGTTTTTTTCATTTTTTCGGTAAAAACTTGAAAAATACCCTTGACATTAGTTTTTATACGTGGTAACATAGTCAATGTTGTCGCTATTCCTTTTGGAGCTGCTGAGAAAGAAAAACTTTTTTCAAAACAGTGAAAAAAAAGTGTTGACAACGAGAACCTTATGAGGTATAATGAAATGGTTGTCAAACATTTTTGCGGAAAACATTACTTCAAAAAAATGTAATGCAAATTCTAAAAAAAGCCTTGACAATGTAAGTATTTTAATGTATACTTCAAAAGCTGGTCTTTGGGAACTGAACAGTAGAGCTTGTGAGTGTCACATCGTTTGAAAGAACGGTGGTGGACACAGGGTCTAAGTTAATGCAGTAAGTCATTAATTAAGATTTAAGAAG
>JAVXOZ010000049.1:0-9603 GCA_036644995.1 Clostridiales bacterium
ACAAAACCGTTTACGGTTTTAAAGAATCGGTGCCAGTCTCCGGTTCTATTTTTTTTATCATTTGTACAATGTGTATTGGCGGCATGCGCTCCAGTATACGCCAACCAAATTGTTAAGCGGGTAAAAAGTTAATAAATGGCACACATAAGTCCCCATTAAGGTGCTTAACACCTGCATCAACGGTTATGCTGTTGGGTTCAACTCCCCTCATCTCCACCATAAATACCCGCCCCCATTTTGGGGGCGGTTTTTCGTTCTCTGATTGGTGTGTTTACCCGTCTATAATCTTTCTTGAAAGCCCATTATTCTGTCGCCAAAATAGCCTTTGTATATAAACGATCCCAAGTCATTTTTATGGCTTGGGATTTTTTGCTTGTAGCTTATGGTTCATTTGACCCGAATTTTATACAAGCTATTGATTATACATTTTTTATCCAAGGTTTCCTTGTCTTCTGTATCGTCTTCACGGTTTCATCTGTTATCAAAGTTATAAGTCAATATCATGGCTTTGTTTGCTTCAGTAATGATATTGCTAATCTAATATTAAGAGTATGATTTTCAAAACCAGCAAACAAGTGATAATACTTTCATTGTATGGCAATAATGAAATCATATTTATTTACAAATATGATGGTGTAGTATTGTATGAATTTTATTTGGCCATAGTAATAAGAAAACACACTAAAAATCATGTTTGAACCTTGGAGCCTTTGACCAAATATCAAATGTATTATTCTGTAATGGTACTTTGTAATTTATCCTTATAAAAATATAAAGTATTATATTTTTTAGAGTCCTTTTGCTTAACCACAGATAAACCTTTTGTATATGTATATAGGTATCCATTTACCTTCAAATAATGACAAAGAGTATCTTTATCTGTTTTAACATGGTATTTGCCATAGAAAGTATTAATACATTTCGGGTACTCAAGATATATGACATCTACCTGCTCATTATACCCATCTCCGCTTTCTCGTTCTTTTTTCTCTCCCTAAATATTTTGCAGTCCCGATGTTTTGTGTTTTTATAACTTTTTATTACATCACTAACATATTGTATAAACAAAGAAATATCCTTTGTTTCTCGATAGCCTTCAATAGAAAATAATGGTTTTAAATTTTCGATTAGAAGGTTAGCAAATCCATCAATAGCCTTATTTTCATGATGGTCAACTGTTTCTGAGTTGCTATGATATAAGGCATATTCTACACTGAAAATTGCCATAGAGAAAATATCTATGAAGTTACTATAATATGGGTCTGTATACTCACTGTCCCAAAGGCTTGTCTTAATTTCATACAATCTATTTGAGTGAAATAAGATAAATATGCAACATAGAAGCAGATTATAGCCAATTAGGATTGTTGTAACTATGTAGGAGAAAGAATGATGATACTTACAATTGGAGCAGATTTTGTTCCCCATATCCACACTATTACTTTGATTAAGAAATTAGATTATGATAAACTAATTTTTTTATAATAGAGAAGTTTTTTTGTAATTAGGAGTAAACTGTAGGTCAAAATAGGTAATTATTGTGTAAGGAGTGATGAAATGGCATGGAAATAGACGGTACTGTATCCCATGTTATAAAAAATATTATAGTAATTCATTAGAAGATAGAGATGCTAATGTCAAAACTTTAACTGGGAAAATTGTTCAAATACGTGTTGTTTTTTGTACAAGGTGTTGTCGCTACTATATAGATAAAGATACATTAAAAACATATGGAAAACTATTTTTGGAAAGTAAGGATATTAGCAAAGAAGATAAGACTTTTTATCATTCTGATTTTCAAAGTGATTCAATATTAAGTCGCTATGGATATAAGGCTGGAAAAGAGGGGTTGCCAACAAATATAAGGCAGTCCATTATTGCAAACTTGATTGAATTTAATAAGGCAGATAAATATGAAATTGAAGGGTTGTTGGATTATTTTATAAGGTTTAAAGATTGTAAATATGCTGTTACAGACTGGAAGGATGACTTATTGTTTGTTGGAAATTATGGTGTAACTACTGGATTGTTGTCTAATGATAATAAGCAATAAAATTTATCTGGGCAAAGAAAGATGAGGTTAAGCATGGGAATATTTGATTTTGACGGTGATGGTAAAACTTCTATAGATGAAGAATATCTTCCTTATAAAATATTTGAGGACTCTACAGAAGAAGATGGTGGTGAACTTTTCGATTATGATGATGAGGCAAAAAAATACAATATTGAACATTGCGATTATTTAACAATAGATGAGTATGAAGAAGCATAGAAGAGGCAAAATACGCATGGAAAAATGATTGCGAGTATGGTTGGGAATACGGTCTTGACACTAAAAGCAGATGACGAAGAAAGGCTTCTTCCGTAGTTACGATTATTCTTGACAAAAAGTTCTTGTGTGGTATAATTTGCTTGTACCATAACAAGAGAAAATGGTGTTGCTACGATAAGGTAGAACACCTCGAAGCAACTACCCCGATCTTTTGATCGGGGTATCTTCGTTTTTGGGACAAAAAGGAGGTTGAATTATGAAATATTCTTTAGGTCTGGATATTGGTATTTCATCCGTAGGTTGGGCTGTATTAGAAAATAATGAGGCTGATGAGCCTTTTCGTATAGAGCGTATGGGCGTTCGTATTTTTGATAAAGCGGAACAACCCAAAACAGGGGCAAGTCTCTGTGAGCCTAGGCGCAATGCACGAAATGCAAGAAGACGGTTACAGCGTCGTAAGCATCGTATGGAGAGAGTTAGATATTTTATTCAAGAAAATGGCCTAATGACATTAGAAGATACACAAACCTTATACGAAAAACCACATTTTGCAGAAAGTGTTTATGATTTAAGAGTAAAAGCACTGGATATTCTCCTTAATAATGAAGAATGGGTGCGTTTGCTTATCCATTTATGTCAACATCGAGGCTACCAGTCCAACAGCAAAGCAGAAGAAGCCAAAGAAGGAAAAGAGATAGGGCGGGCCTTAACAGCAATTAGTGAAAATGAAGCTCTCATGATAGAAAAGGGCTATCGTACCATAGGGGAAATGCTTTTAAAGGATGAAAAATTTAAATATGTCAATCCTGATGGTTCGGTATTATTAAAAACCAGAAATAGTGCTGATGATTACAGCTTTACTTTAAATCGTAAATTGGTAATAGAAGAAATTCATTACATCTTTACTCAACAAAGGGCTTTGGGCAGCAATTTTGCTACTGAGGATAATGAAGAAACCTATGCAGAAATATTTACATCCCAACGAAGTTTTGATGAAGGACCAGGGGGAGATAGCCCCTTTGGCGGAAATCTTATCGAAAAGAGGCTTGGGAAATGTACCTTTGAAACAGAGGAACCAAGGGCGGCAAAAGCCACTTTTTCCTTTGAATATTTCCGTTTGTTGCAGAGCATAAATAATTTGCGTATTTGGAATGTGAAAGAAGCCCCCCGTCCACTAACAGATGAAGAAAGAAAAATCTTGGTTGATTTTGCATTGTCCACAGAAACCATTCACTTTGGAAAAATTCGCATAAAATTAGGTTTATCTGATACTGAAACCTTTACCCATTTGAACTATAATCAAGGAAAAAATGAGGAAACAGAAAAAGTCGCAAAATTCAAGGAAATGCAGTCTTACCACCAAATTAGAAAAGCTTTAAATAAAGTAGAAAAAGATGCTATTTCGTCTTTAAATCCAGAAACTCTAAATAAAATTGGCACAATTCTTACTCTTTATAGAAATGATAAAACACGTTTGGGGTTATTGAAAGAAGCTGATGTGCCAGAAAAATACTGGGATGCTCTTCTTCCCTTGTCTTTTACAAAAGTTGGACATCTTTCTTTAACGGCTTTAAATAAAATTATCCCCAATTTAGAGAAAGGCATGACATATGATAAAGCTTGCTCTGAAGCATATGGTGATTTTAGGGCTAATTTTAAAGGTGAGAGGAAAAGTAAATTATCCATCGATGATATTGAATACATCAATAATCCAGTGGTACGTCGGGGGGTTTCCCAAACCATTAAAGTAGTCAATGCCATTGTTCGAGAATACGGTTCTCCTCAAGTTGTCCGAGTGGAACTTGCTCGAGAAATGGGCAAAAACTTCCAAGAACGCTCGAAAATCTCTAAAAATCAAGAAGAAAATCGAAGTAAAAACGAAGCCGCCGCAAAACAAGTGGAAGATTTTAAAGGAGCAAGAGCAACGGGAGAGGATATTTTAAAATTCCGTCTTTTCCAAGAGCAAAATGGCATTTGTTTATATTCTTTAGAGAATTTAGATATTGCTCATCTTTTTGACCCAGGCTATGTAGATATTGACCATATTATTCCTTATAGTCTTTGTTTTGATGATAGCTTCCCCAATAAGGTTTTAGTCAAAGCCAAGGAAAACCGACAAAAGGGCAATCGTACCCCTTATCAATATTTTGGGAAAGATGAAAAACGTTGGAGTAATTTTGAAGCCTTTGTGGAAGGCAATGTAAGGGATTATAAGAAACGACAAAAACTATTGAAAATCCAATTAACTGATGAGGATATTAATGGCTTTAAAGAGCGGAATCTAAATGATACAAAATATATCACTCGTGTTGTTTTTAATCTTTTCCGTCAACAATTAGAATTTGCACCATCAAATAAATATAGCAAAAAGCCTGTTTATGCCGTTAATGGTAGTATAACGGCAAAACTTCGTCGTCAATGGGGCTTTCCAGCGAAAATGCGTACTGACGATTTGCATCATGCACTTGATGCAGCTGTTGTTGGAACTGTAGGTGACGCCTTTATTCAGCGAATAACTCGTTATACCCAGAACCATGAAGAAAGTTTTATGGATGATGGTTCTGTTGTTGATATAAAGACTGGCGAAATTATTCCTTTTGAACAATGGCGAGATGAGGATAAATTTCCTACACCTTGGGAAAATTTCCGAAAAAATGTTTTAGATTATATTGATTTAAGTCGATTGGATGTGGATTTTGATAACAGAGAAAACTTAACCCCAATTTTTGTTTCCAGAATGCCCAATCGCAAAGTTACAGGTTCAGCCCATGCCGAAACCATTCGGAGCGGAAAATTGCCCGGTTATTCCATAACAAAAACACCATTATCTAAGTTAAAATTAGATGGCAATAATGAAATCAAAGGTTATTATAATCCCAGAGATGACAAGCTTTTGTATGAAGCCTTACGTCAACGACTGATAGATTTTGGCGGCAAGGGAGAAACCGCCTTTAATGAGCCATTCTTTAAACCAAAATCTGATGGAAGCCAAGGGCCTCTTGTTAAAAAAGTTAAAATTGCAGAAAAATCTACGTTGTCTGTACCTGTCCATGGTGGCATTGCTGATAATGGGAGCATGATAAGGACAGACGTTTTCTTTGTGGAGGGAGAAGGCTATTATGTGGTGCCCATCTATGTAGCTGATACCATAAAAGAGGAATTGCCCAATAAGGCGGTGGTGGCTGCAAAACCTTATGAAGAATGGAAAGAAATGAAGGATAAAAACTTTATTTTCTCACTTTATTCAGGGGATTTAATTAAAGCTGTTCATAAAAACAAAATGACGTTAACCAAAAGGGATAAAACAGCAAAGGGAGAGGAAAAAGTTTCCGATAAAGAATTCTATTTGTATTATGTGGGCATGAATATTTCCACCGCTTCTTTAACAGTTACTTCTCATGATAGAGGCTATTTGTTACCAAGTTTAGGTGTTAAAAGACTAAAATCCTTAGAAAAATACGAAGTAGATGTATTAGGTAATATTCATAAAGTACAATTACCACAAAAAAGGATGTTTTTTAAGAAAAAAAAGAAATAAGGTGATTTTATGGAATTTCGCAATGTCTTTATTGCTAACCCTGCGAAAATCACCATCGAAAAAAAACAGCTTGTTATTGAGCAGGATAAAAAGCACTACATTCCCGGGGAAGAAATTTCTGCTGTTATGATTGAATCCCACCAAGCAACAATAACCTCTTATGCTTTGCAATTCTTAATCGCCAACGGCGTTCACGTATTCTTTTGCGATGAAAAACATATGCCATCAGCAGTAACAATTCCTATGAATTGTCATAGCAGGCATTTCCGGATGCTAAAAAAACAGATAAAAATATCACGTCCTTTGCAAAAACAACTTTGGGCGTCTATTGTGAAGCAAAAAGTTATGAATCAAGGCTTGTGTTTGGAATATCTTGGGATACCTAACGCTATTAGAGTCAAGGACATGTCTTATTTAGTTAGTTCTGGAGATGCCCAAAATATTGAGGCACAAGCCGCTCAGCTCTATTTTCCCATGTTGGCAGGGAAAGGGTTTACTCGAAGTCAAGAAACGGTATTTAATGGCGCATTGAACTACGGTTACGCTGTTTTGCGTGGTATGATTGCCCGTTCTTTGGTAATGTATGGTATGGAGCCTTCTTTTGGAATACATCACCATAGCGAATTGAATCAATTTAATTTGGCAGATGATTTAATCGAAGCTTATCGACCAATTGTCGACTTATTAGTGGCATCTTGGGATTTAGATGGGGAAGAAGAACTTACCCCAAAACTAAAACAACAGCTGTTTCATATTACAAATTATGTGATTTTGTTGGCAGAAAAACGGTATCGAGTTATGTCCGCTGTGGGAAAAACTATTGTTAGTTTTTCTCAAAGTCTTAAAGAGGGAGAAAATATTCTGGAGTTACCCACTTTAGTGCCTCTGGAAGTATTTGAATATGCATAAGTTTATGCGTATTTTAGTCTTTTTTGATTTGCCTGTAAAAACAAAATCACAACAAAGGGCAGCAACCCAATTTAGAAACTTTCTCATTAAAGATGGCTATCATATGGTTCAGTATTCTGTATATGCAAGAATTTGTAGTGGCACCGATGCCGTAGAAGTTCATAAAGCACGAATTAAAGCAATGTTGCCACCTAAAGGTTCTATTCGTATGATGGTAATTACCGAAAAACAGTATAATACAATTGATATTTTATTGGGTTATCCACGAAAAGAGGAAGAATCTATCAATATGGAACAACCCACACTTTTTTAAAAAAATGAAAAAACACACCGGAATATCGGTGTGTTTTTTTGTTTTTCCCTAAAGATAGGGAGAATTGTTGGCATAATATACCTGTACCAAGGGTATATTACATCAAGATTTTTTAATAGGTATTATACCATAACAAGAAAAAATGGGGAACTACAACTATTGCAACTTATATTATTACTTGTTTTGCATTATACCATAACAAGAAAAAATGGGGAACTACAACCTCTATGTTCGCTATGCTAAAGATAATAAAATTATACCATAACAAGAAAAAATGGGGAACTACAACTTTGCACCATCCCACAAGGGAAATACTTTTATTATACCATAACAAGAAAAAATGG
Organism: Clostridiales bacterium; assembly: GCA_036644995.1. GTDB lineage: Bacteria > Bacillota > Dehalobacteriia > UBA7702 > UBA7702 > Cryptoclostridium. Next base: position 7,377 of record JAVXOZ010000049.1, read on the forward strand.
GGAACTACAACTTTGGCTCTCCTTCTTTTCCTCGCACCTGCAATTATACCATAACAAGAAAAAATGGGGAACTACAACTTGCCGGCACCCACATATATCTCAGCAAGAATTATACCATAACAAGAAAAAATGGGGAACTACAACTCAAAGAATCTGATAAAATCGTGGAAATACATTATACCATAACAAGAAAAAATGGGGAACTACAACATATATCGGGTCAAGGTTGTAGAACTTTTGATTATACCATAACAAGAAAAAATGGGGAACTACAACTGGAAACTATTCTTGCATTGCCATTAATGCATTATACCATAACAAGAAAAAATAGGGAACTACAACGCTTTGCTGGAGGTTTACACAAACTTTGGGATACTCTCGTGTTTAGCTTTGCGGTGATATTTCCTACTTCCGCAACTGTTTTGTAGTTGCTTAAAACTGCTTTGTCGATTTCGGCTTTTTTGTCGTCGGGGATTTCAACCCCTGCCTTTGCCATGATTTCATATATGTTTTCCATTGTGATATCCTCCTAAAATAATTTTTATAGTGCGTTTTCCACACTTTGGATTTGGGCTTTTTATACTCTTTCCCTTGAGTAAATGGGCATAATAAAAGCAGGTTGCTAAACCTGCTTGTAAACATATTAAATTTGGGCATCAAAAAACCTCATTACCGCTAAAGTAGTGTGGTTATTCGTTCTTACTGACATAATGCCATCGGCATTTTTCGCAAATCTTATCAGCAACTTTTACATCAAAAGGTTCCGGAAAAAGTTCCATATCCATATTGTCGTCTCGCACTTCCTGTACTTCGTAGCACATAGACCAATTTATAACCCTGCTAAATAGAGGGCAATTATGTTTTGCTCCTGGGCTTCTTGCCATTTTATTTATCCTCCAAATATTTATCGTATTTTTTTACTTAAATTCAGACATCAAAAAACCTTATTACCGCTAAAGTAGTGTGGTTTCTAATCTTGATGATTTTTGCAACCTAAACATATTTTTTCAAATTCATCTATCTTTGTGGCTTCTTTTGGAGCACTCCATCGTGGAGCCATCTTTTCCGCTACCATGGAGATATCGTAGCAAGTGCCAGCTTCTATTTTTTTATTAAATAGGGGGCAGAGGTGCATTGCGTTGGGTTCTCGTGCCATAATATCACTCCTCTAAATATTTATCGTATTTTTTTACTTAAATTTATCCATTTTGTAATCCTTTAAATTCAGGCATCAAAAAACCTCATTACCGCTAAAGTAGAGTGGTTTAGCGTTTTGCAGGTGCATAGCACCAATTATATGTCAAACTTATCGTAGAAGATGTCAATTATTTTTTCGTATATTGGAGCTAAAGAAGTTGGCATACCTTCTTTATCAAAACCAACATCGGTATAGTTATTGGTTATGATATCATGGATGTCTAAAAGCATATCGTCAGAATAATCCTGCTCGTTTGAAAATTTGATATTAATACTTGATAGAAGGTCTAATTGCTCTTTGTTAAAGTAACTATTCATGTTTTTCATGATTTGCCATCTCCTTTCTCTTTTAATTTGTTGGCCTTTTTTGATGAAGTTGGCCAAGTTGTAATGATATTGCCGGTGTCGACATTAAGAACAACCGTTGCTGATTCACCCATGTATTGTTTTGATCTGTTGCCCCTAATTTTACCTTGTTTAAGTGGATTTGTCAAAGCATCGATAATGTGATTTTCGAGTACACCTCTCTCTTTTTCTCTATTTAGAAGGTGAGATGAAATTGATTTTACCATAATGCCATCTGATGTTTCATAGCCGGTTAATATAGTTGTTAGTCTCTCATGTTGCGTCTTCACCCTATGATATTTGCTAACGCTCATTCTTTCCGCTTTGGTGGGTAGACCTGCGGCTTTGCTAAATTTAGCATATTTAGAGGTTATAAGATTGATGCGTTCTTGTTCCTGCCGTCGCAGTGTATCATCACCGGCGGCTTTGGCTATTATCTGCCTATCTTTGGCGTGGCGAGCAGAGGTTTCTAATTTTCGTTGTACTTGTGATGCTTTATATTTGGTGTAATGCCTGCCTTCAAACTCAAAAGTCTTTTTATCTGCGGTTTCAAATTTATCAAGCTGATTGTCTGTGTAAGTCGGCTCTGAAACCCCAAGAATAATCGGGAATTTGAGATGCAAACAACCGTATTCCGAAAGTAAACCTTCAACCTCAGAAAAGCTTTTATAATGCCTGCCATTTA
>JAVXOZ010000050.1:0-8904 GCA_036644995.1 Clostridiales bacterium
ATAAACCAGCTTTCTATTTCTTAAAATAATTGAAGGAGAGAGGATTAGAATTCCCTCTCCCCTTCAAGTCTTTTTGAAAGTCTATATCATGTAAACCAATTCATATTGGGGTGTTGATGCCACAACATACCAACTTTCATATTGAATTAATTTACTAATTTAAGATGCTCTGCTAATTAGTGTTGTTCTACATATTTTTTCAAAGCTGCATCAATATCAGCAGGCAAGGTTGGTTCCACATAGTCTGCTAACATTTGTTTCCACTGTTTATTAGCTTTTTGTTCTAAGGAACAACCGCCGTTGCCTTTCCATTGTTGTGCATTTTGTCTATCGGTGATGAAAGGACGATAGAAGGTTTTTCTAAAGTGAGCAAAAGTGTGGTCGCTGGTAAGGAATTGACCTTGGGGGCCAACTTCAGCAATGGCATCATAAGCTAATGTATCTTCATTAACTTCTACGCCACGACCAATATGTTTGAAATAGCCCAGCATTTCATGGTCTATCATCAATTTTTCAAAGGATGTGCAGTTGTATGTTTCAATAATACCTGCGGAATGAAGGATAAAGTTACCACCTGCTAATTGTGCCATCATACCGGTAATTGCCGATTCAAAAGCAGCCTGAGAATCCATCATTTTGGAATCAGAAAGGGTACCGCTGATTCTGCAAGGAATGTTGTAGAATTTTGCTAACTGACCATTCATTAAGGAGAAAATGGCATCTTCAGGAGAACCAATGGCTAAAGCGCCGTTGCTCATTTCTGCATTGGAACCAGATGCGGAATAAACGATGGGGCAACCGGGATTTACACATTGTGCAAATATAATACCTGCAAGAACTTCAGCATTTTGCAAAGCTACTGTGCCGGCAAAGGTTGCAGGAGTGGTAGCACCGGAGATGGAGAGGGAATTAACTAATTGAGCTTGGTTAAATTCAGCATATGCCATGATAGCACCTGCCATTTTATCGTCATAGCTCAAAGGAGTTAAGGTGCAGGGAATAGAAGCGATAATGGTTTTTTCGTTTAATACATCAAGACCACCATGGGCAATAGCAGCCATTTCGATGGATTGTTTTGCTGCATCATATCCCAAAACACTACCCATTAAAGGTTTGTCACTATATTTTAAGTTATTATAAGTCATTACATTATGGCGGGTATCAACGTCCACATCATTGGGTTCGCAAGAAATATGGCTTTGGATATCAATATTAGGCAAGTCGTTAACAAGTTTAACGATGTTGATGAAATCTTGTAAATTACCATAACGGCGACCATTGTCTAAATCTTGAACATAGGGAGAACCATAAGGACCGGCATAGCAGGTGTTTTCTGTATTAATTTCCACATCTTTTTCAGGGTTTCTACCGCAAAGTCTAAAAGAAGAGGGAACGCTTTTTAATTTTTCTTCTACCATAGTTGCAGGGAAAAATACGGTATGTCCTTCAACTTTGGCACCATGTTTTGCCAATAATTCTCTGGCGGGTTCATAGCTGAAAACAACACCAACGTTTTCCATAATCCTTAACGATGTTTCATGAATTTTTTCAATGTCTGTTTGGGTTAAAATTTGATATCTGGGTTTCATAATAAATATCCTCCGTTTTTTGTTTTTAAATTTTAAATTAAAATAATTTTTATCGTTTTTGAGTTACAGCAATATATAATGCAACAACTGTGCCAAAAAAACTAAAACAAAATAATAATATTTTTAAAAACATAGTTTATCTGGGGATTTGATGTGAAAAATTTGCAAAAATATTATAAACATCCCAAAATAAGCAAATTAACCGCAAAATATATGGAAAAAAAGTGCTTAATATAGCAAAATATTGCATTTTTCGACATTGCATAATTTTGCTATATTGAGCACTTTTAGCCACCGCTCCATAATAAGTTTAAAGATCTTTGGCAAAATTTTATCCTTTACGCCCAAAATCACTAATATAAATGGCGGTTTATTCAATATTCATCACTGTTTTAAAATGCTTTATAAACATAGAGAACCTGATGATTATTAAAAAAAAGTCCGTCAATTTTTTGGGGACGGACTTTTTTTTCATTTTAAATGATATTTTTTTAATCTATAGGATAAGGATTGCCTGGTCATGCCCAGGGATTTAGCCGCTTTGGTGATATTTCCTTTGGATTGACGCAAAGCTGTAATAATTTCTTTTTTTTCTTCATCCCAAATAGAATCCATAATTGCCACTTCATCGGTGTCCATTTCTATGTCCTGAGGAGGATGTATTGCCGCTGACCGATTTTTTAATTGCAACCATTGTCTGTACTTATCTTCGGGAGTATCGGCACTTTCAAACATATACTGAGGTAAATCACCAAGGGAAATATAAGTTCCATCTTTAGCAAAATTCATTGCTGATTCTACGCAGGATTTTAGTTGACGCACATTTCCCGGCCATAAAAATTTCATAAAATAATTTAAAACTTCATTATTTATGCCCAATATATTTTTTTGAAAATGCTCGTTATATTTATGGATAAAATGCTCAACTAATTTTGGTATATCCTCGCTTCTTTCCCGCAAGGGAGGAATAATTATTTGCACAACAGAAAGACGGTAAAATAAATCCTCCCTCATATGCCCATTATCCACAGCATCAAAGGGAGCTTCATTGGTACTGCTGATAATACGGATATCAATCTCTTTTTCTTTTCCGCTGCCCAATTTCATAATAGTTTTTTCTTCCAGCACACGTAATAGCTTTGCCTGGGAGGTAATGGGCATGGAGTTAACTTCATCAAGAAACAAAGTGCCGCCATTTGCCTGTGCCAGCAGACCCTCTTTTTCCATAGCACCTGTATACACACCTTTAGTAGTGCCAAAAAGAATACCTTCAATTAAAGTTTCGGGAATAGCCGCACAATTCAATGCTAAAAAAGGACCATTTGCACGATTACTGTGCTGATGTATAGCACGGGCAAAAACTTCTTTACCGCTGCCTGTATTACCCACAAGCATAACCGAAGAATCTGTTTTTGCCACACGCCAAGCATGGTTTTTACATTTTTTAAAAATATTACTCTGCCCAATTATATCCGCAAAAGGTTCATCTTGAGGAGCATCGGCAGCAACTCGGTTTTTTTGTTTCAACAGTTCACGCTGGAGAGCAATATTGGTTTCTACCATTTCCTTAAATTGGGTTAAGTCACGCTGCACTGTATATGCGCCCACCAGTTTACCATCATTATAAATAGGAGCAGCATTGCAAATTTGCACATTTTCTTTACCGTTAACATAGTAGGAAAATTCCTCATTATGTACCGGTCGCTCCGTTGTTAAAGCTTTTAACATTGGGCTATTTTTTCTATCAAGTCCATATAGCTCAAAAGTGGATTTTCCTTTAACATCTTTTAAAAGATAACCATCCAGTTTTTCTGCCACCGCATTAAAATACACAAGATTCCCATTGATATCACATACATATAAAGATTCGATAACCTTATCAAAAGCATCAAAGTACAGGGTATTTTTATTAAAAAATTCATCAAAAACATCCATGTGTTATCACTCCTACATAATACTTCCTTTTTATAGAATATCAAAAATTACAAAAAAAAGCAAATAAATACCCATTTTCCACGCTAAAATAATTTTCCTCACATTTCCGGCATTATTCAATAGGATGGATTATTGCTTTTTGATATTTAATTTACGGATACGATATTGTAGATTTTGACGGTGAATATTAAGGGATTGTGCTGTTTTGGTAATGTTCCAATGATTATTTTCCAAGGCACTGAGTATGGTGCTTTTTTCGCATTGTAAAAGTGTTTGGGATAAAGTGCAGCTTGTATTTTGGGGGAATGTTTTTTGACTTTTCACTTGAATATGGGTATTTTGCAAATTAGAAGGCAAGTGTTTGGCACAAAGCTGAGTTTCATCTGATTTCAACAAGGCTATACATCCTTCTATGGTAAACTCCAATTCACGCACATTCCCGGGCCATGGATATTTTTTGATGTATTCCACAAAATCATCGGCAAAACCGGTGAATTTTTTACGATAAACATTAACATATTTTTTAGCAAAATGATTTGCCAACATAAGGATATCATTACCCCTTAAATGCAAAGGTGGAATATTAACACGCATAATGGCGAGTCTATAAAATAAATCTCGGCGGAAAATTCCATTTTCCAAACATTCTTCGGGTAGCACATTGCAAGAGCTGATAATGCGGCAATGGATAGGTAATTCTTTATCACTGCCCACCGGGCGCACTTTGCGTTCTTGAAGGGCACGCAAAAGTTTTGTTTGCATAGAAAGTGGCATAGAATTGATTTCATCTAAAAATAATGTTCCTTTTTTGGCAGATAAAAAAAGACCTTGTTGATTTTCAGCACCGGTGTAAGCCCCTTTTACACTGCCAAAAAGTACAGTTTCAATAAGGTTTTCCGGTACAGCACCGCAATTTAATGCCACAAAAGGTTCTTTAAGATTTGCGGACTGATTATGAATACTTTGAGCAAACAATTCTTTACCTGTACCTGTTTCACCGTAAATAAGAACCGGAGATTGTGAATTGGCAAATACTTTGGCACTTTCTATGGTTTCCTTTAAAATATCGCTTTCACCTATAATACTTTGAAAGGTGTAAGCGGTATTATTTTGAACACTATTTTTTGTTACTTCCTCTTCTAATTTGGTTACACGTTGTAAAAGTTTTTGTATAACACTGATATCACGTTCCACGGAATATACCCCAATAATCTCGCCGCTTATTTTATCAATAAGGGGGTAGGTACCGGTAACACAAAAAATATCACGGTTATCTCCTGTTATATAATGATGATATTTACTGTGTATAGCTTCTTTTGATGCCAAAACTTTACTGTGCTGCTCTGATGAATAAACATCTAAAAGGTGCTTGCCCAAAACTTCACAGGGGCTTAAGCCGTCAAGCTCGCCATGGCTTTTATTATAAACTCTAATAATGCCTTTGGCATCGGAAAGGATTACGCCATTATCAATATCCTCTAATATTTGTTTCATACCATTGTTTTCATTGATTAAATCCATATGCTCTTCATTATAGGATACATAGTAGGCATAACAAAGTTTTATGCCATAAAAAAATTGGCTCTTATTTATAACCCTATTGCGAAAAATAAAAGGGCATTGGGTTTTTGCCGGAGGAAATTGTTGTAAAAAATCATTGGCCTTAATTTTAAGAAATGAGGAAAAGCTGTTGTTTTCATAAAATAAATCCCCAACTTCATTGGTGATAAGTAAACCATATTCAGCGTTTTCTGTCATCTCTGCCAATAATTTTAGTTCGTTTATTTTTAACATTGGTTGCTCCTTGTTTTTCTGCCATTGGAATATAGAATGCTTTTTGAAGCTTGTGCAAAATTATTTTGCAGGGCAAAAAATTTTTGCGGTAAAAATTATGTGATAAAAACTGAATTAAAAACTATATTATATTTACAAACAACCACCAAAACAGGTGAGTGTTATTTTGCTTTCAATGAATAAATATTATAACATAGGCATCTTTGGTGTGCAATAATTTTTTGCGCTAAAGTTTTGCTTATTATATTATTTATCAAAATAGAAGAAAATATAAACAAATATTATGGCGTTATACTGGTATTTTGTAAATTATTTAAGTTTTATAATAGTTTTTGTATAATTTTGGCATAAGGATTGCAATTATAAAGACTTATAGCGATCGCAAACAATTAACAATGAAATGGAGGCTTTTCTTTATGGAAAAGAAAAAAGGTCTTATCTCAGTAATTGATAAACCAACCTTTCTTTTGCCGGCAATTTTAATTACTGTTGCTGTTATTATCGGCATAGTAATACCTGAACAATTTGGCAAAGCTGCTAATTGGGCATTTGGTTTTACAACAACTAATTTTGGGTGGTTTTATGCTGTTGGCAGTACTCTTTTATTAGTATTCTGCTTATGGGCAGGATTTAGTAAATACGGTAAAATTAAATTAGGAGGCAAAGATGCCAAACCTGAAATGTCTTTTTTTAGCTGGTTTGCAGTAGCCCTTACCTCTGGAATTGCCATTGGCATTGTATTTTATGGTATTGCTGAGCCCTTGGGTAATTTTACAAGCCCACCGGGATTTACCGGCTGGGAAGCTAATTCTCCCGATGCAGCAGAGGGTGCTTTAAAATATGTATTTATGCACTGGGGATTACATCCTTATGCTATTTACACCGCAGCTGGTTTATGCTGTGCCTTTATGTTTTGGAATGCTAAGAAAAAATTTCAGGTAAGTTCCAGTCTTTATCCTATTTTCGGTGAAAAGATGAATGGTACCCCGGGTAAAATAATCAATGGCTTGTGCATTTTTGCCATCGTTGGTGGTATTGGTACTTCCTTGGGTATCGGTGTTACTCAATTATCCGCAGGTATTAACTATGTATTTGGTACCAATTATTCCGATACGGCACTGGCACTGTTTGTTATCAGCGGAATGGCAATTTTTTATATCACCGCAGCTTGCACAGGGTTACACAAAGGCATCAAGTATGTAAGTAATGCAAATATGTATATATATTTTGCCTTAATGATTTGGGCATTCTTATTTGGTGGCACCTTATTTATCTTAAATAACACTTCCACAGCTATTGGTCAATACATAGCTTTAATTATTCCGCAATCATTTTATCTTGAGCCTGTTAAACAAACTGGCTGGGTCAGCGGTTGGACAATATTCTACTGGGCATGGTGGCTTTCCTTTGCACCCCTTGTTGGCTTATTCCTTATCAAATTAGCAAAAGGGCGCACTATAAGGCAATTTGTATTAGTTAATATGGTTGCCCCCACTCTTTTTGCCATTGCTTGGTTTGGTATTTTTGGCAGCTCTGCTATTCATGAGGAAATAATAAACGGAGCTTTGGCTGGGGAAATAGCCGATGGGGGACTTGCCATTGCATTATTTGCCTATGTAAAAACTCTGCCTTTAACACCTATACTATTTGTTTTGGTTTTTGCCGCCATTGTCTTTTCCTTTGCTACCTTGGCAGAATCGATGACATTGACCATTGCGGATATGACCACCAAAGAAGAATATATAGATGAAGAAAAAGGTATTGGTTCTCCCCGTCTTTTAAAAGTATTCTGGGGTGTACTAATGGGGTTAATTGCCTTCGCCTTGCTATATAGCGGTGGTTTATCAGCATTGCAAACAGCGGTGGTGGTTTGCGGTTTGCCTATTTTAATATTGCAGCTGGTAATGGCTGCTGCCTACATCAAGAGTATGCTAAAACGCAGTGATTACGATGAAACATTAAACAAAGAAGAAAAAGAAGCGCTAATTAAAGAAGAAAAACAATAATATTAAAAACAGAAAAAATTTGGAGGATTTAACTATTATGGACGTTATTAACACAGAAAAATTACAAAAATTGCATGAAGCAAGTATGGCAATGCTGGAAAGAACCGGTATGAAATTTCATCACCCTGAAGCTATTGAAATTTTAAAAGAAAATGGTATTAGGGTTGAAGAAAACGTTGCTTATTTTACCGAGGAACAAGTAATGTATTGGGTTAGAAAAGCACCTTCTGCTTTTACCCTTTATGCTAAAAACCCCGAACATAATATTGTTATAGGTGGAGATGAAGTTAATCCTGCTCCTCCTTATGGCGCAGCCCACGTAATCACAAAAGACGGCAATCGCCGCCCGGGAACAATTGAAGATTATGTAAATTATGCAAAATTGTTTCATGCCAATGATGATTATCATGTTGATGGTGGTTTAATGGTTCAACCCAGCGATATTGACATTCCCACCTCTTGTCTTTCTATGTTTTATGCTACTTATACCCATTCCGATAAAGCTCTTATGGTAACTGCAGGAAAAAGAGAGTATATGGAAGCTTTAATGGAAGCCTTGGGAGAAGCTTTTGACGGCAAAGAAATGTTGAAAAAGTACCCCCGTGCCCTTACCATTGTTAATGCCAATACCCCTTTGCAGCTTGATATCACCATGACTGATGTACTAATTACCTTTGCAAAATATGGACAACCTTTTGTTGTGGCATCTTGTGCCATGGCAGGTTCCACTGCCCCTGTTACCTTGGCAGGTACCATCGCCATGACCAATGCCGAAGTATTATCCACCATAGCCTTGGCTCAAATGGTAAACCCCGGAACACCGGTGATTTACGCATCTCAATCCACCACTTCTGATATGAGAACAGGTCAAGTAGCTATCGGTTCACCTGAAGGTGCACTTTGCTATAAATATTGCGCAAACCTTGCTAAATTCTATCAATTACCTTGCCGTGGCGGCGGTGCTTTAACAGATTCCAAGGTTGTGGATACTCAAGCCGGTTATGAATCTATGATTACCTTAATGGCAGACTGGGAAAACCATATGAACTTTATTATCCATTCTGCGGGTATTTTAGATGGCTATGCAGCTACTTCCTACGAAAAAGTAATTTCCGATTTTGAAATTGTACGTTATGTAAAAAGATATATGAGAGATTTTGAGGTAAACGAAAAAACCGTTCCCTTAGACCTTATTGATGAAGTGGGACATGATGGCGAATTCCTTACTAAAGACCATACCTTTGAATATTGTCATACCGAACCTCTTACTCCCACAATCAGCTCCAGAGGCAATGTATCCGATAATCTGCATCAATTTGAAATAAATGTAGAAAAAAGGTATAATCAATTAATGGAAAAATATCAAATGCCCACAAACGATGAAAAAACATTGGCAAAAATCAAGGAAATTTTAGTATCACAGGGTGTAGATAGTGATTTATTGGCATCTATCGACAAGATGTAAAACAATAAATAACAACTAATATTATTCTACCCTCAAAGGTTTTCCCTTTGAGGGTAGTGCTGTAAATAAATATGGAAGTATATTATTCTCAATTAATCAAGAAAGGAGTTATGGA
>JAVXOZ010000051.1:0-8795 GCA_036644995.1 Clostridiales bacterium
AGAAAACCCCACACTTTTTGCCATAAAACCAAAATCAGATTAAACACACCTATCCCATGCTATCCGCCATCAGTTTTTATAACTCAGCCAATTTTGATAAATTGGCTTAGATTGTCAAAAAACATAGTTTTTGGGGAAGATGCCAGGCTGTTAAGAAAGCCTTAGATTCGGTAAAACTCCCTGAGCAGCGACTGTGCAGTGTACCTAAATGTACATAAGCAGTGGATGGGAAGGGATTTTGCCGAATATCAGACTTTATCAACAGCCTCAGCCAATTTTGATAAATTGGCTTGGCTGTTTATGAGAATTTTTAAATTTCTCTCTTTTTTCCACATTGTTTTTAATTAAGTCACATGCTATAATTCTATTGGAAATATAAAATATTATCAGGGAAAGGGGCATTTTGTTTTGTTAGAAAATGACTTTGCCGAAATTTACACCAAGTTTAAATTGCACTTTTACAAAAAAATATTCAGCCGTTTTCAATCCCGAGAGGCAAGCCTAACCGCTGTGGAAACTTTTTGCGTGGAAGCCATATACGCTTTAAATAAACCCACTATCAACGAATTTGCTACATTTACCCAAATTTCCGCCCCCAACGCCGCTTATAAAATCAATAACCTCATAAAAAAAGGCTATGTGCGTAAAATTCAATCCACCGAAGATAAAAGGGAATATTATCTTGAGGTAACAGACCGCTTTTTAGAATATTACGGCATCAGCTATGATTATATTGAAACAGTTATGAAACGGATTCGCCTAAGGTTCCCCCAGGAAGATGTGGCAAAACTGGAGGAAATGCTCTCTATAATTTCTGAGGATTTGATGGAGGAAACCCAAATACCCCAACATAACCGCAAAACCACCCAAGGTTAAAAATAAGGTAATTTTAGCTACCCAAACCAAAGGCTACCTCAACCGAAGTTATCTTAGCCGAAGTTATCTCAACCGAAGTTATTTTAACCGCAGGTTCAAAACCAAAAAATTCCCCAATTTACAAGCTTTTATACGGATTTTAACACGCTGTTAATCCGCAGTTTAGGTTTTTAGCTGTTCTAAACCATTACCCAAAACCTATGATTACCGCAATTTCAAGCAAAGTCTTAAGGACTTTGCTCAGATTGTCAAAAAACATAGTTTTTTGGCAAGATGTCAGGCTGTTAAGAAAGACTTAGATTCGGTAAAACTCCCTGAGCAGCGGCTGTGCAGTGTACCTAAATGTACATAAGCAGTCGGTGGGAAGGGATTTTGCCGAATATCAGACTTTATCAACAGCCTCAAGCAAAGTCTTAAGGGCTTTGCTTTTTTTGTGCACACTTTCTTAACACTAAGCCCTTTTTTTGATTTTTTTTCAAGAAAACTGCATATAATAATATAAATAACTTATTTAGAGGTGGTTTTATGTGTGCCATTGGCGGCTTAATTGATTATCAAAATACCCACCCTTGGAATGATGCGGTGATAAAAAACATGATAAATTCCATGATACATCGTGGTCCCGACCAAGAAGGAATTTGCCAAAATAACCATTGCCTGCTATTACACAGGCGGCTCACTGTTATTGATGAAGAACACGGCAAGCAACCCATGGTTTTTAGCCAAAATAACAGTGAATACACCATGGTTTACAATGGAGAGCTTTACAATACCCAAGAATTACGCAAGGAATTAAAATCCGCAGGTTATGATTTTAGCGGACATTCAGACACTGAGGTTGTGCTAAAAGCTTACCTATGCTGGGGCAAAAGTTGTGTAGAAAAATTTAACGGCATTTTTGCCTTGGGAATTTGGAACAGTAAAACCCAAGAACTTTTTTTAGCCCGAGATCCCATGGGGGTTAAACCATTTTTCTACGCTGAAAATCAGGGTAAATTTATTTTTTCCTCAGAGTTGAAAACCATTTTGGCATCGGGTTATATTGAAGCCCAAGCAGATTTAAACACTATCGGCGAGATATTGCTAATGGGGCCGGGCAGAACCCCGGGTTGTGGGGTTTTTAAAGGCATTAAAGAGCTAAAACCCGGGTATTACGGTATTTTATCCGCCCAAGGTTTAAAAACCACCCAATATTTTAAACTTGAAGATGCACCCTGCACCGATACATTTGAGGAGGCTGTGGCAAAAACCCGTTTTTTGGTAACAGATAGCATAGAACGGCAACTTATATCCGATGTACCCATTGGCACTTTCCTTTCCGGGGGACTTGATTCTTCAATTATATCCGCAGTGGCAGCCAAACATATGCAGGAACGGGGCAAAACCTTGGAAACTTTTTCGGTTTTTTATCGGGATAACGAAAAATATTTTAAGCCGGGAAAATTCCAACCCAACAGCGACCATGATTATATAGATATTATGGTAAAACATTTGGGCTGTAAAAACCATAAAATATATATAGACACAGAGGAGCTGGTAGAAGCATTGTTTAGTGCAGTAGATGCCAGAGATTTGCCGGGAATGGCAGATGTGGACAGCTCTTTATTATTGTTTTCCCAAGAGATAAAAAACCACGTTACTGTGGGACTTTCCGGTGAATGTGCCGATGAAATTTTTGGTGGCTACCCTTGGTTTCGGGATAAAAGCATCAGAGAATCAGAGGGTTTTCCCTGGGCGCAATCCACAAAATGGCGTAGTTCTTTCCTTAATGATGAGCTAAATGCCAAAATAGATGCCGAAGCTTTTGCAAAAACACGCTATGAAAATACCGCAAAATTAGCAGATTTAACCGCCACGAATTTTGAAAATAAAGATGACACCACCGCCAAAAAAATGATGCACCTAAATATGGTTTGGTTTATGCAAACACTTTTAGACCGCAAGGATAGAATGACCATGTACAGCGGTTTAGAGGTGCGTGTGCCTTTTTGCGATAAACGCATAGCCCAATATCTTTACACCATGCCTTGGGCATATAAAGACCACAAATGCTACGAAAAGGGATTGCTCCGAGAATCCGTACAAGGTATGCTCCCTTCTGAAATTTTGTGGCGAAAAAAAAGCCCCTACCCCAAAACCCATAATCCCGGCTACTTAAATGCCGTTTCCCAAAGATTAAGTGATGTAATTTCCGACCCCAATGCCCCAATATTATCCTTGGTTAAAAAGGAATCTTTGGAAAATTTAACAAAAACAACTTTGGAAACACCGTGGTATGGGCAATTAATGACAGTGCCACAAACCATTGCCTATTTTTTACAGGTAAATTATTGGCTAAAAAAATACAAGGTAAAAATAGTGGAATAAAATTAGGCTAAAAATATCCCGTAGGTAAATTTTTCACCCCTAAACCAATATTATTTTCCTTTATCCAAACAACTCCCCGAAAAAATTTTAAAACTTTAAATATTCTTCTGCTTTAGGAAATAAAATATAAAATGCTGTCACAAAAAAGGACTTTTTATCATATCTTAAACCATGATAAAAATTAAAGGAGGCCCTTTTTAATGAGTAAAAAAGGCGGAAATTATCGTTCCTCGGATTGTTGTTGCTGCTGCGGTTGTGGCGGTTCTTGTTGTCCCTCTGATTGTTGTTGTTGTGGTGGCGGAAGCGGATGTTGTTGTGGTGGCGGCGGTTGTGGCGGCGGTTGTGGCTGTGGCGGTGGATGCGGCTGCGGCGGTGGTAGCTGCGGCGGAAGCTGCGGTGGCGGAAGTTGCGGCGGTGGCTGCGGATTTAACAGCTTTGGCAGCGGCAACGATTGCTGCTTTGGCTGTGGAGATTACAGCTGCGTTTTAAGTTCAATTTACAATGTGTATACACTCCAATATTTGGCATCTATTCTTTATTCCTTCTTAGGCTGCGGCATTGGCGGCGGCTGTGGCGGTTGCGGTGGTGGCTGTGGTTGCGGTGGCGGATGCGGCTGCGGTTGCGGTCAATCCTTACCCTGCGGCAACAGCTCCTGCTGTTCTGAATAAGCCATGTATTATGGGGGGCAGTGGTGGGCAGATGAAACCTATTATCCCCTGTATTTAGCAGGGGATTTTACACAACAATACATAAACGGAATATTATCGTTGTATGAGATTCAAGTTTATTTTAACTGTTTTAACAAACTATTCAGAAAATTTATCTATTAAAAATAGTTTGCACAAAAGAAATACACCAAAGTTTGCACTTTGGTGTATTTTGTTTGTTAAAGTATTTTAACAAACAAAAACATCTTATTAATTTAATGAAGGTGGGATTTCCTCCCCCTTCAAAATCGGCAAAATATTTTTGCCCATTTCGAAGATTTTTTACTTTAGTTTAATGAAGGTGGGATTTTATCCCCCTTCAAACTTCCCCCTACTGTCATGTGAGTAGTTTGGTTTTCTTTATCTAAAACCACACTTTTTCATATTTAACACTTTTACTTAATATAATCCTTTTTACCCTTTTATTTGCTCATTTAGGGTTTTAGGCGAGGTTTTATTTTTAGTATAAAAGAAATACACCAAAGTTTGCACTTTGGTGTATTTTGTTTGTTAAAGTATTTTAACAAACAAAAACATCTTATTAATTTAATGAAGGTGGGATTTCCTCCCCCTTCAAAATCGGCAAAATATTTTTGCCCATTTCGAAGATTTTTTACTTTAGTTTAATGAAGGTGGGATTTTATCCCCCTTCAAACTTCCCCCTACTGTCATGTGAGTAGTTTGGTTTTCTTTATCTAAAACCACACTTTTTCATATTTAACACTTTTACTTAATATAATCCTTTTTACCCTTTTATTTGCTCATTTAGGGTTTTAGGCGAGGTTTTATTTTTAGTATAAAAGAAATACACCAAAGTTTGCACTTTGGTGTATTTCTTTCAGCTTCTTTTTTCTGTGGAAAAATCTCTTTATATGTTGCCTGTGAAAAGTCGGGATTTTAAACTATGGTCTGTAAGACGGTTTGCCAAGCGAATTAATCGCTTTGATGTGAGCGGCTCACCCCTTAATACCAATAAGTTGATTTTTCTACGACATCGATATAAACGACGACTGTGCCACTGCTTTTGTAAATCCTTCTGCATTTTTCATACCTCCATCTCTTTCTATAATGCTATTCTAACACATGGAGCTTAAAAAACTTGTCGAAAACAGTAGACAAATAAAAAAAACTTATTAATTTCTGTTATTTTTTTCAATATCCTGTTATTTTAGTATTTATTGACAAAATATAGAAGATTTTCCACCCAAACAACCCAAATATTTACCAAAAAAACCAGCACCACCCTTTACGACCAATTAAAATCCAACAGCTATAAGAACTTAAGCTCCAAAAAAAATCCCCAAAACCACAATGTACTAAAATGTACATAAGCTTTGGGAATTTTTCTTTGTCATCAACCCTTAGTAGAAGTTTGACGCCATTGAGGGCAGCCTACCGCAATAATTTCAAGGTAGGTTTCAATGTGTATTTTTATATTTTCATTATATGCGTTTCCTGTTTTTACATCACGTCTTTCCACTAAAACATCGTAATGTGCCACGCCTTGGCGTTCCATTTCTGTTGCTATGTGTTCTTTACCACAGGCTATTGCCTGCTTAATACCACATTCCATTTTTAAATTTTCCGTTTCGGGTATATCTATAAGCTTGCCTTTGGTGGAAGCATAGTTACCTGCTTTATCCATAATTTCCTTTGCGGTTAAATCTTCCCCTGCTTCTTCGGCTATGGTATTATCTTCATCAAGATAAAAAGGAATTTGCCCCCAAGGAGAGTAGATGCCAATACCTGCCCCTTCGTGGTTTTGCACTTTTATTTGAATAATGGTCATTACCTTACCGGCCGCAGCACCCACCGCATTTGCCACATCGTTATGGCGAGGAAAACAAGGTTTGGTATCAAATTTTTCCGCACCTTGGGGTAACCAAGCTTTAATTGGCGCCCCAATACCGATGATGGGCAATTCCAATTTATATTTAATATTTAATATATCGGATTTTTTTTGCCAAATTGCGTTATTAAAATAGGTATCCAAAGTTTTATCGGTTTCATTTTGGTTAAGGTTAAAACCTTCATAATCCATGGTGCTGGTTAAAATAGCATGACACAATTTATCGGTTATGGCGGTTCTGGTGTTTTTTACAAAATCATCTATGGTGATGCCACGGCTTTTTGCCATGAGTTCTGCGGCTAATTGTGCTGCTTCAACATTCCCTGCAACGTATTCACCATCTAAATGTAAAAGATCCGTGGGGGTAAAACCAATCATACCTAAAATGCCATGTTCTACCAAGGATCTAACATTTAAAAAATTGGGTGTGGTTTCTATTTTATCCGCAATATTTACTATGGTGTGGGGGCCGTCCTTTAAAACATCAATAATGCGGCGTTGCTTTTCCGAGAGTTCCATATGTACCGGTGGTTTCCTCAGAAGAAAATAACCTTCGGGGAGGTCGTTGGATATCACTGCCATATTGTAGCTGCGAATATATTTTAATTCCACCAAATAACTGGGATAATCTCTGCAAATAAGGGAAACAGGCCAACAGCGCATGGGGCCAACTATTGTGGTTTGAGTTTTTTGGTTTAAATAAATGCGGCTGTCCCCACCCAAACCAAAAGTGCTGGCTTCTGCGGCGGCAACTCTGGTACGCCAACCACCAACCCTGGCACCTTCTCTATCCAGCCGAGGTCTGCCATCTTTTAAAATGGCAATATCTGTGGTGGTACCCCCCATATCCAAAACCAAGCCATCCCGCATATCATCTAAAAAGGTAGAGCCGATAATACTGGCAGCAGGACCCGACAAAATAGTTTCAATGGGACGTTCACGGGCTACGGTTTCGTTCATCAGTGAGCCATCACCTTTAACTATCATAATGGGAACTTCTATTTCACGCTCTTGCATAACCTGTTTTACAGCACTCATCAGTTCATCAATAACCGATATTAATCTGGCATTTAAAACAGCGGTAACTGTGCGTTCCTGTATACCCAAAACCGTGGTAAGCTCGTGGGCGGTAACCACAGGTAAATCCAAAATATCTCTAACCATGGCTTTTACGGTTTCTTCATGGCTGGGATTATGTACGCTGAAAATGCCGGATATTGCCACGGCATCAACCTTATCACGGAAGCTTTCAATGGCATTTTTTGTTCTTTCTATATTTAGAGGTTCTTGCTCTTTGCCCCGAACATTTATTACCCCGGGGAGCAAGTGGCAATCACAGGGTGGCAAATCCTTGGTGGGGGTAAAACCAATAAGTAAAAGCCCCACACGGCAGCCACGCCCTTCCACAATGGCATTTGTTGCCAAGGTGGTGGAAAGTGCAGCGTATTCAATTTTTTCCAAATCTTGGTCATCCAATTGTTTAATGGTATTGCGAATCCCCACTATTAAATCATCGTGGGTGGTGGGTGCTTTGGTAGCACCTAAAATTTCTTTGGTTTCCAAATCAATGATGACACCATCGGTATAAGTTCCTCCGGTATCAATACCTAATACTATTGACATATTATCCTCCAACTTAATTAATCATGTAATGTTTCCATATAAAGCTTTTCGCTGAACGGGGCTTCTCTGCTTGGGCAATTTTTACGTTGGCAAAGTTGACAATTATGAAATTCTTCATCTGCGGCATAGAAAATTCCCGAAACACTTTTAATGGGAAACATTAAATAATTTTCGCTTAAATCCACACCGATTTTATCTGCATTTTGCCCAAAAATATTAAACAGGGGTTTTTGCTGATAAATGGGCCAATCCACCAAAGAACCGGGGTTAACAGCAGAGATTTGCCCCCCAGATTCCAGAGCATTTGCCAAAGCTGCGGTCATATCCACATTTATACGCTTTCTGTAAAATTCCATAATGGCATCAAAGGCGTATTGTTCCATAATATCATCCAAGGTTTTGGCATAAGCTGCCAGTTCCTCACCGCAGGTGCACAAATACGGATATACAGTATTTACCTTGGCAAGATTTTTAACCAAAGCAGTGCTGGTAAAAGTTTCCCCGGCTATGGTTAGTGTTTTGCCTGTGCGTTTTTCTATTTCCACTTCCATATAAAAAGCTTTGGGCTTTGCTATGGGGCGGGCAATATCTATAAGTTTTTTTATGCTATCCCCAAATTTATGGTTTCTGGGCATACCCATTCTTTCTAAAATATCTTGATGAGTAAAAGAAAAGTTGCAATCTTCAATAAATACCGTTTTCATACTATCTCTCCTAATCTTTACGACATCAGTGGTAACACTTCCTTCTTGTTCCACAATCTTGTTAAATTTTTCCCATAAAGTGAGATAAAAATTCATATCTTTTTCACCCATACGCTGAAAAACACGCTCCATGAGGTCACCTTGGGCAGATGCGGTTTTTTGGTAAATATTTTGTCCTGCTTCTGTAAGGGTAATATAAATACCACGGCGGTCTTTTTCATCTATCAGGCGGTTAATTAAGCCCTTGGTCTCTAAAATTTTCAAGGTTTTAGAGGTGGCAGCGGTGGAAACCTTAAGCTCACTGCTTAACTCCGCAGAGCGTATACCACGGGGTCTGTGGTCAAAATTACCAATGGTCATAAGTGTATTAAGCTCACTTGGTGGCAGCTCGCCATTGGTATTAAGCTTTTCTGTAATACCATTCATATGGTGCAGCACAGCCAAATATTGTTGGGAGCGATGCCTGTAATTTTTGATTTCATCCTCGGGATTTTTCTTTTGGGGATTAGTATTTTCATCACCTAACAGCATATCGCTGCGGTAAAAAACATCTAAAAACCTTTTTGTATCCTTTTCCTTGGTCATTACCCCTCCTAATTATTGATAAAGAAAATAATTAACTTAGTTAGCTATTATTATAACTCTAAATTTAAGTTTGTCAAGATAAAT
>JAVXOZ010000052.1:0-8536 GCA_036644995.1 Clostridiales bacterium
GAAGCTTCTTCTTGGACTGCAAAAAACCCAACTTTGCTGATATTTAACAAAAAGGGATTTTTACCACCCAATATTTTTATGCAATCAGGGGCAAATTCTCCGGGCACAGCCTCAACTTCTGCATCTTTTAACCGCTGCAAAAGCTCGGATTGATTGGTTTTTAAAGTATTTGTTCTGATGGATAAAGGGTGGATAACATCTAAAGATTTTATGAGGATAAGTGTTTCCTCATCTCCTCTTTCTTTACGCCACATATCCCCTAACCACAGCGGCAATGATTGAAAAAATATTTCTTTATCTATTTCATCTTTAAAATTCGGCCATTGTAAATTTTCTTTGGCTCTGATTATATTGCGTAAAACACCGTTGGTTAAACCGCCCCATCCTTGGTGACCGTGTTTTTTAGCTAAATTTACAGCTTCGTTCACCGCTGCTCTATCCGGGGTTGCGGCAAATAAAATTTCATAAACCCCCAAATGTAAAATTATTTCTAAAAATTCGTCCTTTTTTTTCAGAGGTTTGGTTAAAAACTGATTTAGCTGATACTCAATGGGTACCCATTTTTTCAAGCAACCATAAACAAGATTGGTAATAAAAGACCGCTCTCTGGTATCCACTTGGTTTTCATTTAAGCTTTGGCTCAAACAAATATTGGCATAAGTGCCCTCATTTATAATTTTATCTAAAATTTCAGCGGCGAGATCTCTGGCATTAAAATTTTTATTCATTATTCATCCCTACGAAAAACTCCGGCGATTACCAATAAACGTAAAAGCTGGGCGATTGCCATTATGGCAGCAGCAACATATGTCATAGCGGCGGCAGACAGCACTTTTTTGCTACCTGCAATTTCATCTGTGGTTAAATAACCACCGGTTTCCAACTGCACCATAGCACGGGAAGATGCGTTAAATTCCACAGGTAAAGTAATAAGCTGAAAAGCCACAACAGCCACAAATAAACCAATGCCCACCTTTACCAACATTGGTGAGGAAAATAATATCCCCACAATCAAAATAATCCAAGAGCCGTAATTGCCAAATTGCACAATGGGAACAAGAGCAGAGCGAACCCGCAAAGGTGAATAATCTTCATCATGCTGGATTGCGTGGCCAACTTCATGGGCGGCAACACCTAAAGCCGCCAAAGAGGTTTTGCCATAGACTGAATCTGAAAGGCGTAAAACCTTATCTCTGGGGTCGTAATGGTCTGTAAGGTTGCCACGAACAGGCTCAATTCTCACATCAAGAATATTATTTTTCTTTAAAATAGCCTGTGCCACTTGGGCTCCGGTCATGCCGCTACGGGACATTACCCCGGAATATTTATTAAAGGTGGTAGATACCCGCATTTGTGCCCAAGCAGATAATATAATAGCAGGCAGCAATATTATAAAGGTAGGGTCAAAAAACATCATATATTTATTCCTCTTTTTTTCTTTAAATTTTTACTCAATGTTCATTTAAAATAGCATTTTTAGTTTATATTTTATAATCTACATTGAGTGGATTTATTCCAAATTTATTATTTTAAATTATTATTCAATGGGTTCATTGGTAAATTTGATATTTTCGGTATTGCGTAAACCTCGGTACCAATCCAAAGCCTTCATAGCTTTTTTACCCGCAGGTTTTACGGTTATTAGCCACAAATAGCCGCCATTTGCACCAATTTGCACCCCTTGATTTTTTTGGGCACCTAAAAATTCACCGGGTTTTCCTGTATATTCCGCAAATTCTTTGGTGGTTTCCAAAATTTTTATTGGCTCTTTACCAAAATAGGTAAACGCTCCGGGATTCGGGGATATACTGCGAATATGATTGTGAATTTCCCCAAGATTCTGTTGCCAATTTATCAATTCATCATCTCGGGTCATAAGGTTGCAATAGGTAGCTGCGTCTTTTCTTTGGCGGATTCTGGGTGCGGAGCCTTTTTCTATAAGTTCTAAGGCTTCAATTAGCATTTCACCACCAAGTGCACCCATGCGGTCACGGAGGGAATCAAAATTTTCGTTTTCCCCTATTTCCAAGGTTTTTTTCAGGCAGATATCTCCTTCATCCATGCCTTCATCCAAATACATAATGGTGATACCTGTTTTTGTATCGCCATTTTTTATGGCTGAATTTATGGGAGATGCCCCACGATAAAGGGGTAAAAGTGAACCGTGAATATTCATAACCCCATATTTTGGCATTGCCAATATTTCTGATTTTAAAATTTTACCATAGGCTGAAACTACAATGATATCGGCATTTAATTTTTTTATTTCCTCCAAAAATTCCCCTTCATTGGGGTTTTTTGGGGTAAAAACTTTTAAACCCAACTCCTCACTGCGAGTTTTAACCACTGTGGGTAAAGGTAGTTTTTTTCTGCCTTTGATTTTATCTTCACGGGTTACAACCCCCACTATTTCATGGTGGCTTTGGGCTAAAGCATTTAAGCCGAAAAGGGCAAATTCAGGGCTTCCCATATAAATTATCCGCATATTATCTCACTTCTTTTTCTTCATTTTATCTGTGAATAAAATGCCTTCCAAATGGTCTATTTCGTGTAATAAAGCTCGGGCACCCATATCCTTGGCATCAATTATTATTTCATCACCATAGCGGTTTAAGCCTTTAACTTTTACAGATTTAAAGCGTTCCACCTCGCCCCAGCATCCGGGAATACTCAAACAGCCTTCTTCCCCCAGCTGTTTGCCTTTACCTGAAACCAATACGGGGTTAATCAGCTCCCACAGCTCCTCACCCACATCTACCACAATTATTCTTTTGGAAATACCCACTTGGGGGGCGGCAAGACCGCAACCTTCGTAATGGTACATGGTATCTGCCATATCATCCAGTAATTCTCTTATTACATCATCTATTTTGGTAACGGTTTTACTTTTTCTGCGTAAAACATCGCTACCTGTTTGTTCAACTTCATAAATTGCCATAATGCACCTCGCTTTAAACTATATGAACCGGGTTTACCTCGGTTTGTATTCTGATATTTCTATCCGCTATATTTTCGCTGTTCAAGGTTGATAATCCTTCTTTTAACTTGGTTTTCATTATTAAAATATTTTTACCCATCAAGGTTAGAACCCATTTCTCTTGATTTTTTTGATAGCGGTAAACCCCGGGCACCGGCCCTAAAACTGTAAAATCATTATCCTCAAGATCTTGAAAAACTTTTTTTATATCCTTTAAGTCTTTTTCAAAAAAATAGCCTTTGGGTGTGGTAAAAATTACTTTTATAATCTCGCAATAAGGGGGATAACCATAGGTTTCCCTTTTTTTCTGCTCCCATGCAAAAAAACAGGGGTAATCTTGATTTGCCGCCAGTTTTAAAACCTTTTCATCTGGTCTATAAGTTTGTAAAATAACTTTACCCATGGCTTCACCCCTGCCACAGCGACCTGCAACTTGGGTAATACTTTGAAAAGTGTGTTCCTCTGCCCGAAAATCGGGAAAATTTAGGGTTAAATCTGCGGCAATGATGCCAATGAGAGTGATATTGGGGAAATCCCAGCCTTTTGCCACCATTTTTGTGCCCAAAAGAATATCAATTTCACCATTTTTTACCTTTTTATAGATGGCATCAAACTCGCCTTTTAAACGAGTGGAATCCGAATCTAACCGAGCTATTTTTCCTTGGGGAAAATGTTGACGCACCACTTTTTCCAAACCATCGGTGCCTAAGCCAAAATAGCGTATACGCTTGCTTTTACATTGGGGACACAATGTTTCCATTGGTGTTTCATAATTGCAGCGATTACATTTTAATTTGTTGGTATTTTGGTAATAAACTAAGGAAATATCACAATGGGGACATTTATAAACAAAACCGCAATCACGGCAGGAAACAAAGGTTTTAGTACCCAATCTGTTTAAAAACAGCATAACTTGATTTTTTTGTGCCAAAGTTGTTTTAATTTCCGCAATTAAAGAGCGGCTTAAAACTTCTGTCCACCCTTGTGCCAATTCTTCCCGCATATCCACAGTTTCCACCAAGGGCAAGGTGCTGCCATCTACCCTATTTTCCATGGTAATTAATTGGTATTCACCATTTTTTGCTTTATAATAGCTTTCAAAAGAAGGGGTGGCACTGCCCATCAACATCATTGCACCTGTAAGGCGGCATCTTTCAATAGCCACCTCTCTGGTGTGGAATTGTGGGGTATTTTCCTGCTCATAGCTATCCTCATGCTCCTCATCCATTATTATTAACCCCAAATTTTGGGTAGGGGCAAAAATAGCGGAGCGAGGACCCAAAATAATTTTAGCAGTACCTTCACGAGCCGCATACCAAGCATCTCTACGTTCTCCAGAGCTTAAACCGCTGTGCATTAAAGCCACTTCATGGGGGAAAGTTTCCTCAAAAATCCCAATAAATTGAGGTGTTAAGGCTATTTCCGGGATAAGAATTATGGTTTGCTTATTTTCTGCACACATTTTTTTTGCTAAACGCAAATAAATTTCGGTTTTCCCCGAACCTGTTACACCGTGGAGTAAAA
Organism: Clostridiales bacterium; assembly: GCA_036644995.1. Lineage (GTDB taxonomy): Bacteria > Bacillota > Dehalobacteriia > UBA7702 > UBA7702 > Cryptoclostridium. The sequence continues at coordinate 4,502 of JAVXOZ010000052.1, forward strand.
TTGGTCTTTTATCTTGTTTATCTCTTGTTAAAATAGATTTTAAGGCTATATTTTGCTCTGTGGTTAAGGTAAAATCCTGTGGTTTTCCACTTGCTGTATTGCTGTAAGAATAACGCTTGATATCACGATTATACTTTATAATATACTCTTTTTCCGTTAAGGAATTTATGGCGGAAATGGAAAAGTTTTGTGTACTAATTGCATCTTTTTGGGATATTTCTTGGTTTTCTAAAATATATTTATAAAATTCACGTTGTTTTGCACCTTTTAAAGATTCTAAGGGTGCAATTTTGTTTAATTTTAACCAAGTTTGGGTTTTGGGTTTTTGAATTTTGCCAAAAATATCAATACCACGGGGAATCATACCCCGCAACACAGACATAGTTGTGTTCATATAATAATCCGCAATGAAATTTGCCAATAATAACAAATCCTTGGGAAATAAAAATTCTTCATTAACGATTTTATCTATATATTTTGCCTTAAATTCACCGGGATTATCTTTTAATGCAGTTACCACTGCCCGCACCGATGTGTGACCAAAAGGCACAGCCACCACACTGCCAATTTTTACTTTATTAAGAAGCTCAGGTGGTATTTCATAAACAAAAGTATGGTCTAAAGTTGCTATTTTTTTATTGATATATACTTCGGCAAAATTCAAATATACCACTCCTTTTCACTTAAATCCGTTTTACTTCTATTTTTTAAAGGTTGTTAACTGCGGTTTACCAAAAACAATTATTGCTGCTTTGGCAAAGGTTGCTTAATATCTTTAATAAATTTATTTTTCCACTTAATAAACATGACCCTACAAATCTCTGAGATGTAAGGTCAGATTTAATATTTATATATCTGCCAACACAATTTTATTGGCTGTTAAACTTTTTTGCACATCTATGGTGCGTTGATTTTTTGAGCCTTTAAACCTCAATTCCAAGGATTTTTCACCTTCTATAAAAGCACCATCCACCAAAATATCGGTTAATTGCAAAAGTGCACAAACATCGCCGCCCATGGTTAGCAATTTTTCCCAAGTATAACCGCTGTATACCCAAATATTTAAACCTGCGGCTTTAGCTTTTACAGCTAATTCCTTTAATGGTATTGGCTGACACATTGGCTCACCACCGCTAAAGGTAACCCCATCCAACAGTGGGTTTTTAGCAATGGCTTCCCATATTTCATCGGTATCCATGGTTTTGCCGCAATTAAAATCGTGGGTTTTGGGGTTATGGCAACCTTTGCAGCCATGGGGACAACCCTGAACGTATACACCATAGCGTAAGCCCACCCCATCCACAATGGAATCATTAACCAAGCCTGCTATTTGGATTTTCATTATTTAATCTCCATTACATCATCTTTATTATGCCGTATAAATTATGCAATTTATTCAGTATTTTTTACTCAATATCCATATTATGGGTTACTCTGTCCTTTTCTTCGGAACGTTTAGCATTGTTAAAGCGATTTAAAGTGCCCACAAGGTACCCTGTGATGCGGCGAATACGCTCAAATTCCACAGCTTCTTCACTGCGTCCGCAATTTGGGCAGCTATCACCAATAATGCCATTGTAACCACAAACAGGGTCACGATCCACAGGGTGGTTAACAGAGCCATAGCCAATGCCTGCTTCTTTCATGGCACGAATTATTTTTTCAAAAGCTTCTAAATTTTGGCTCACATCCCCATCCATTTCCACATAGGTTATGTGCCCTGCATTGGTAAGGCTGTGATATGGAGCTTCCAATTTTATTTTTTCAAAAGCGGAAATGGGGTAATAAACAGGAATATGGAAGCTATTGGTATAGTAATCCCTATCGGTAACTCCGGGTATTTCCCCAAATCTTTTTTTATCCATACGCACAAATCTACCGGATAAGCCTTCGGCAGGTGTTGCCAACAAGGTGTAATTAAGCCCTGTTTTTTTAGCTAAATCGTCTAAATAATTACGCATAAAGCCAACAATTTCCAAGCCCAAATTTTGGGCTTTTTCACTTTCGCCGTGGTGAGCACCGCAGAGCATTTTTAAGGTTTCTGCCAAGCCGATAAAGCCCACAGATAAAGTGCCGTGTTTTAAAATTTCCCCAATTTCATCATCCCAGCCCAGCTTTTCGCTATCCAGCCAAATACCTTGCCCCATTAAAAAGGGAAAGTTTTTTACCTGTTTTTTACATTGAATGGCAAAACGCTCGTTTAATTGACCCACTACCAAATCCATTTTTCTTTCCAATTCATCAAAGAAAAAGGTCATATCCCCTTTTGCCCGAATTGCCAAACGGGGTAAATTTATAGAAGTAAAGGATAAATTACCACGTTTTGTGGATATCTCCTGATTTTTATCGTAAACATTGCCAATAACCCTGGTGCGACACCCCATATAGGCAATTTCCGTTTCAGGTTTTCCTTCCTGATAATATGGGATATTAAAAGGTGCATCCTGAAAAGAAAAATTGGGGAATAAACGCTTGGCACTAACCCTGCAAGCCAATCTAAACATATCATAATTGGGGTCACCGGGGTTGTAGTTTTTTCCTTCTTTTATGCGGAAAATTTGAATGGGAAAAATTGGGGTTTCACCGCCACCCAGCCCTGCTTCTGTTGCCAGTAATAAATTTTTAATTAGCAGATGCCCTTCCGCACTGGTATCTGTGCCATAATTTATTGAGGAAAAAGGAGTTTGTGCCCCTGCTCTGGAGTGCATAGTATTGAGATTGTGCACAAAAGCTTCCATGGCTTGGTAGGTAAGACGGTCGGTTTCTTTAAAGGCTTTTTCTTGGGTAAAATCAATAATTCTCTTGGCTAAATCTTTATCTATACCTTTAGAAACCAAGTATTCTTTATATTTTTCGTTTATTTCTTCCCCTTCCATAAGGGGTTTGCCGCAATTTTCCACTATTTCTGCGGCAAATTCTTCGCCATTTTCAATATTTGCCAAAAGCACCAAAGCATTATCTAAATTTTGTTTAAAACATTTTACAAAAGATTTATATACACCGGGTGCCATGGCATAATCAAAATTGGCAATGCTTTGACCGCCATGCTGGTCGTTTTGATTACTTTGAATGGCAATACAAGCCAAAGCCGCATAGCTGGGTATATTATTTGGCTCTCTTAAAACCCCGTGTCCTGTGGAAAAACCGCCTTTAAATAAATCCAATAAATCAATTTGGCAGCAGGTGGTGGTAAGGGTGTAAAAATCCAAATCGTGGATATGAATATCCCCCTCTTTATGGGCAGTGGCAAATTCATCTGCCAAAACAAACATTTCGTAAAATTGTTTTGCCCCTTCAGAGCCATATTTTAGCATGGAACCCATGGCGGTATCACCATCAATATTGGCATTTTCTCGCTTAATATCGGAATCTGCCGCAGATTTAAAGGTAATATCTTGATATACCTTCATTAAGCTGCTGTTCATTTCCCGGGCACGGCTGCGGTTTGCTCTGTAAATTATATATGCCTTGGCAGTTTGCACAAAGCCATTTACCATCAAAACATTTTCCACAATATCCTGAATATGTTCAACCGAAGGTTTTTCGTTGCCTTCTTCCTCCAAAGCTTTTAATACTTGCTTTGTTAATTCCAAACAAGTTTTTTCATCCTTATTGCTGTTGGAGCCTTTAAAGGCCTTGGCAATGGCTTGGGTGATTTTACCCTCATCAAAGGGCACTTCTCTGAAATCTCTTTTAATTATAATTTCCGGCATATTTAACCTCCAAAATTTTTGAACACAAGTAAACTACGGAATTTTACTGATAGATTTTAAAATTATCATAAAATAAAGCGATATATTAACCTTGTTAATTTCGCTGAAATATCTAAAACCCCATACATATTAATTGTAAACGATTTTGATTTTTTTGTAAAGATTAGGGATTTTTTGCCACCTGCACTTTAAGAATTTTTTTAAATTTTATTTTTATTTACCAACAAAAAATCGGTAACGATGTTACCGATTCAGATTGTCAAAAAAAATAGTTTTTTGGCAAGATGTCAGGCTGTTAAGAAAGCCTTAGATTCGGTAAAAC
>JAVXOZ010000053.1:0-8228 GCA_036644995.1 Clostridiales bacterium
CAAACTTTTTTTTGCCTTTGGTAAAACTTCCCACCATATTACCAAGGGCAGTGCCCACAGCACCAACCAGTGCTGAGGCACCACCGCCACCGGGAACAGAAGCTTTGGATGCCAGTTCACTGATTAATTCATTACAAGTTTTTTCAGTAAAGCTCACTTTGTTCCCCTCCTTAGTATTATTTTTTAGAATAAACCGCTAACTTTACCGGTTTTAGTATCCACATCTACCTTGCGATATGCAGGGTTAGAGCTGGTACCCGGCATTAAGCTGATGGTTCCTGCCATGGGGCAAAGGAACTTAGCGCCACCATAAACCAAGATATCACGAATAGGTAGTTTCCAATTTGTGGGTTCACCCTTTAATGTGGGATCGTGGGATAAGCTCAAATGAGTTTTAACCATCATGGTTGAGAAGTCTTTGAAATGGGGATCGGCTTCAAAGCGTTTTGCTTTTTCTTCAGCCAAAGGTGACCATTCAACGCCATCTGCGCCGTAAACTTCACGGGCAACCAATTCAACACGTTCACGCAAGGGTTGGTCTAAGCTATAAAGGAATTTGAAATCAACTTTATCATTGCAAGCATCCATAACGGCATCGGCTAATTCCAAAGCACCTTCGCCGCCATCTTGCCAATGGCTGGATTTTGCACAGCGTACGCCTGCATCTAAACAAGCTTTGCGAATAAGTTCAATTTCAGCATCTGTATCTGTATAGAAGCTATTGATGCAAACCACCGGGCTAATACCGGATTTTTTAATTGTTCTGATATGGTGCATTAAGTTGCACAAACCTTTTTCAACTAAATCTAAGTTTTCATCAACATATTCTTGGGGTAAATCACGGCCGGGAACAACGGTGGGGCCGCCGCCGTGCATTTTAAGGGCACGAACTGTGCAAACCAAAACAGAAACATCGGGAACCAAACCGGATAAGCGGCTCTTAACATTCCAGAATTTTTCAAAGCCGATGTCAGCAGCAAAGCCGCTTTCTGTAATATGATAATCAAATAATTTCAAGGATAAACGGTCGCCGATAATGGAGCTTTGACCAATGGCGATATTAGCAAAGGGACCCGCATGAACCAAGCAAGGTTGATGTTCTGTGGTGTAGCATAATGTAGGATTAATGGCATTACGCATCCAAGCGGTCATAGCGCCATCAACTTCTAAATCTGCTGTGGTAACGGGATTGCCTTTTTTATCATAGGCTACAATAATTTGGCTGATGCGTTGTCTTAAATCATCAAGGTCACGGGCAACTGCCAAAATTGCCATTAATTCCGAGCTAACCGCAATACCAAATTTGCTTTTCATTTGGAAGCCATCTTTGGGGCCGCCAAAGCCTATTTCAATATTACGTAGGCATTGAGCGGCAAAGTCGATAATCCAACCCATTTCCACGTTTTCGGGGTCGATATCCAAACGTTTTAAGCCACGTTCTGCCAACTGGGCATCATCATAGTTGGCTTCATGCTGCATACGGGCATTTAAAGCAACCATAGCCAAGTTATGGGCGTTGGTAATATCATTAATATCACCGGTAAGACCCAAGGAAAATTCCGTCATAGGGATAAGTAAGGAGTTGCCGCCACCTGCTGCAGAACCTTTAATATTCATGGTAGGACCGCCGGATGGCTGTCTTAAGCAACCACCAACATTAACACCACGTTTACCCAAACCTTCCATTAAACCAATGGAAGTTGTGGATTTTCCTTCGCCCAAGGGGGTAGGAGTGATGGCTGTAACTTCAATAAATTTGCCATCAGGGCGATCTTTCAAACGTTCCATAATTTTAAGAAAATTTAATTTTGGGGTTTTTCCGTAAGGAATGATTTCATCATCCAACAAACCTAATTTTTTTTGAAAATCTCCAACACCGGGTAAATTCTTTTCGGCTTCTTCTGCAATCTGCCAATCTTTTAATACTGTGGGATCTAACATTAATACTCCCTCTCTTTCTTTCCTTAAAAATTGTTTTTTAAATTTTTTCTTACTCTAATCTTTTAAAATAGTTTAAACTTAACAAAAACACTCTAATAAATCTCTTTTTCCCCATCAAGCTCATTACCAAATAAAACTCTTTACCCTATTCTTTTTTCCTCGCTAACTGTCCGCAACCATTAATTACTTTTTGTGTAATTAAAGCATAACCCGTTAAAAGTCAAAAGTACAATAGGTAAATTTTATAACATCATAATCTTTAGTAATTGATAATGATAATCAATAAGAAAAAATGAGTAGGAAAGAAATACCGCATTATATTTGCCATATTAAGCAAATAACAAAAAATTAAACATTAAAATCAGCCTTGCAATTCCCCATCTTTATCCATTTCATCTACGATTTTCCAGAAGATATTCAGCGAGGGGTTGGTGTTTTCCTTCAGGGAAACAATGGAATGCTCCATGCTGAAAGCACCTGCATTTTCCACTTCTATATAAGCTAAGTTGCCGTTGTTGCTGGAACGCACAGAAGTGGGTATAAATGTTACACCCAAACCTATTTCTATCATCAATAGCAGAGAATCGAAATCTTGGGGTGCGCCGATTACCTTTGGTTCAAATCCATATTCTTTGCACTGGTTTATAATGTTGGTGTGCATCACAGGAAACTTTAACTCGCTGTACAGGATGAAGTTTTCCCCTCGCATCATATCTATATTAACTTTTTTTGCATGGGCTAAGGGGTGATCTTTACTTACCACCAAAGCCACGTTATCATATTTAAAACTTTTCATTTTAATTTTTGTGGGATCGGGAATATCATAGGGATAAACCAAAATAACATCTAATTTATTATTATTTAAGCCATCCAATAGTTGTAAAAAATTATCCCTGCGTAAAACTATTTCTATCCGTGGATTACGCTGATGAAATTCCTTTAAAATATCGGGTAAAAAGCTCTTTTCATGGTTACACAAATAGCCCACACGCAATACACCTTTATAGTCCATAGCAGCCACAGAACCCCAGAATACTGCATGGTCGTACCTACGTACAAGCTCACGGGCTTCATCCAAGAAAACCTTGCCCCCCGGTGTTAATTCAACCACCCTATTATTGCGGAAAAACAGCTTAAACCCAAGTTCTTCTTCCATTTTGGAAATATGCTGACTCATAGCAGTTTGGGAAATATAACATTCCTGTGCAGCTTTGGTAAAGTTCAAATATTTTGCTACGCTGATAAAATATTTCAGATAACGAGTATTCATGAAATAACCCCCCATTTTCATTGCTTAAAAAAAAGTAACATTTTTCAACTTGTTAGCTATATTGGATTTTACTAATAACAGAACCTTTCCTTCCACTATCCCACTTTTCGCAATAGCTGAGAATCCATCATAATGATAAGTGCTTATTAGTGATTAAATTGTATTATATTTTTATTATAGTACAATTTTTTGTGTTTTTAAAGACTTTATTTAACTAACACCATAAACATTTTAGCTAATAGTAAAAGAAATTACACTTTTTACATAATCAATTACGGTAAAACTGCTTTCATAGTTAAAAGAGCACAAGTACCTACCCTTACCCCTGCATGAAAAGGCTTTTGCTATGACTTTTACTTGGTTATATGCCTGTTTTTATTCAGCAATTTTTTACTATGAAGTTGTTTATACAATAAATCGCAATCATTCTATGTTAAAAAATTGCTATTAGTATAATTATTTAACAAGCGTGGATATAATAATCGGCGATAAAATAGTTTATTTAAAAAAATACATCTCCATGCAGGGATTGAGTTAATTCACCAATACTAATTTAATTATTAATAATAAACATATATTTGGTTATTTATGTTATGTTTTTAACTTTATTTATTATAAGCAATACAGCACAAGTAATTATAGATTTAATGAAGGTTCATGACTTTACTAAGTTTTACCCATATTGTAGTTGTATTTTATAAAAACAGCGGTGTTTTTTGGTTTATTATTTTATTTTGCTTACTCTACTTCACAAACATCTGTAAAAATATCGTGATTTTGGTCTTTGCGTAGATTGCTCAACTTTTTTACATGGCATTGGTCATTGGAAAACTCGGTTAATTGTGATTTTTCCGTATTAATGCCGTTTTCTAAAATTTTCTTTATATAGGCAATGGAAAGCTTATCGTAAAGTAGTGCTTTTTTCATGGCTTGTTCCAGGTCTGAGCAGCCATATTCCCTTGCTAACCCCTTAAAATTATCACTTTCCAAGGAAGTTGCCTTCCTGGATTTGGCTTTGGCAAAAGTTTTTAAAACACCTTGAAAATCCCTTGAAAAATCATCATCATTTTCATTATTTACCAAAGGAGATTGGTTGATTAATTGGATATCTGGGATAAAGGAACTTTTTGAGTTTTGAGATGTTATTGGTTTTCCTGTTAACTCAAAGTAATTTTCCCTTGTTTTATCCGCAATAACACTGTTTAGTAATACACTTGGGTTATCCTCACCAAGGGTGTTTGGTGGTGTGCCTAAGTTATCCGAAATAACAGCGTTTGGTGGTGTGCCTAAGTTAGACCCACTAAGTGTGTTTGGAGATACCTTTGTTTTATCCGCAATAACGCTGTTTAGTGATGTGCTTACATTCTCCTCACCAACTGAGTTTAGCGGTGGGTTTTGGTTATTTGCCGATAAAACACAGCCCTTAGTGGTTTTCATCATTAAATCTGTTTTAGTATGATTTACTTTACTTTTCTTTAGTTTAGTTTTCTCTTCTTTACTTTGTGGCAAAATGTTATCATTTTTTGGTTTTATGTTAGCATGAATGGGCAAAGTGTCCTCATCTACTAAAAGATATTCCCTAATTGCATCTACTTTTTTTCGCCTTTTCACCGCTAAAAAAAAGGTTTCCTGAATTTCCTCAGAGGTTAAAATTCCGAAATCCTCATAAAGTTTTTGGGAAAAAATCTCCCTTTTCACCGCAATTTCCACCACATCTTTTACCATATTACATTGGGCAGAAATTCCATTATTCAGTGAAAACAACATGGCATTATCCTTAGACCAGGCAATATAGTAGCCATCTTTGCTGCCGTAAATAAATTGCAATAATTTTATAATGATGGCGTAGCCCGTTAAACCAAATTCCGCTTCTATTAAAGATACCGCCTGTTCGTTATGGCAGGGAACAGGAAAATAATCTAAACCCTTTAACATTTACACTCTCCTTAAAATTTATTTAACCTATAATTTAAGGATACAGCAAAAACACGGGTACTAACGGGCAGATTTACCAAAAGTGAGAACTTTACTTAATTTACGGATAAATAGCGGATGATTTAATTTATCCCAAGCTATAAACAAACCTATTTTTAACTTTTCTACAAAGTTTAGAATTTTTACTGCAATCACAGATAAATTTAATTTATCTAAATTACTGAAAAAACAACAACATTACCGAAAAAGCAACAACATCTACCCTACCATCAATATTTTAAAGCCATAAAAAGGCTGAAATTTAGCAAGGTGTGAAGAAGCCTCATTCTCAACTTTTCTACAAAGTTTGGAATAAGGCTTGAATCCCAGATAAATTTAATTTATCTAAATTACCGAAAAAACAACAGCATTACCGAAAAAGTAACAGCATCTACCTTGGCATTGATATTTTAAAGCCATAGAAAGGCTGTAATTTCCCCAAAATTTGAGTTTGGATGTAACCCAGCTTGGATTTATTCATGAAGTGGCTTGGTTTTTAAGAAAAACAAAAGTATTACCCCTGCCACAAAGGAGAGGGCAGCACCAAAAATAAAGGGTACCATAACCCCAAATCCTGTCCAGAGTGCACCTGCTATTATACTTGCAGGGAGCAGTGCCACCCCAACCACAGTGCCGTGTAACCCCAGCATGGTGCCTTTTAAATCCTTAGGAGCAATATCCGCAATTAAAGCACGTTCTACCCCTGCTGTCATCGCTGTGTAAATGCCGTAAAGTGCAAAAATCAGCACCAGAGCTTTGGCATCTGTAACCAAAGCAAAACCCAAATATACACCTGTAAAAGCAAAATAGCCCAGTACCAACAGTGTTTTCCTACCTATTTTATCGGATATGCGTCCAAAGGGAATAGCCAATATAGCCGCCGCCATGGTGTAAAGCAAATACAGCAAAACCACATTCATATCGGAAAAGCCCAAATCTTTGGCTCGCAACAGCAAAAAGGTGTTGGAAGAATTACCCAAGGTGAAAATAAAGGCAACTGCCAAATAAAGCTTCAAATTCCTATCCAATTCATGGAATCTTTGCCAAAAGGGTTCTTTAATTTTTAACGGACGGGTTTTTTTGGGTGATTCCTTAACAAATAACAAGGCAACAAGCCCCAAAATAATGGGCACCATGGAAATTATGAAGATTTTTTTGTAATCTATATTACCACCTGCATTTGCCAAAATTAAATATGCCAACAAAACCCCAAAGCCCGAGCCTGCCATATCCATGGCTTTGTGAATTCCAAAAGCACCGCCCAGATGGTTTTTACCTGCACTTTCGCTTACAATTACATCTCTGGGGGCGGTGCGAATGCCCTTGCCCACACGATCTATAACACGGGCTGAAAGCACCCCTGCCCAAGATCCCGCAAAAAGCAACACAATTTTGTAAATTAAGCCTGTGCCGTAACCTAAAAATGCCACGGCTTTTTTATGATGGTATTTATCTGTAAAATAACCGCTAAAAACCTTTAATAAGCTGGCAACGCTTTCGGCAATGCCCTCTATAACCCCAACCAATGCCGGGGTTGCACCTAAAACCGCAGTAAGATACAAAGGAATTAAAGGATAAACCATTTCGGTGCTTAAATCTGCAAAAAAACTAACCAGACCCAATAAAATAATATTTCTCATAATAACTCCGTTTTTTAACTTGTTTAAGGAAAATATTTTTATCTAAATAAATTGAGCTTCTATTTACACATTCCCTTTTATATTTTTTTATTATATATATAGGAAGGGAAAATTCAGTATTCCACTAAAACATTTACTGAAAATAGGTAAATTAGGAAAATAAAAATTTGATTGCCAAAAAAAATAGTTGTTTCTCAAGATGCCAGACTGTTAAGGAAGCCATAAATTCGGTAAAACTCCCAGAAAAGCGGTTGTGCAGTGTGCCTAATTGTACATAAGCAGTGAAAGGGAAGGGATTTTGCCCAATGTCTGACTTTATCAACAGCCTGAGATAAATCTTTCATGTGTTGTTTACTCACTAAGATGCTATTGGCAGCCAAGATTAAAAGAAGCCAATTCCCACATCTATATTTTCCACCATTGCCCCATGGATTTTGAAAAGGGACTTTTATATAATCTATTAGTATATCACTTTGAATTTTAATTTACCATATTTTTTTTATAATCGATAAAGTTTTTTTAAAAAACAGCCTTGAAAATTAGCATTAACGGAAAATTTATTTAAACAGCCTTGAAAATTAGCATTAACGGAAAATTTAAAAATATAGATAAAAAAAGAGAGAACCAATGCCTAAAGCAACACGGTTTCTCTCTTTGATGATTAAATTATACCCTTATATTAAATTGAAAATTATACTAAATTGAAAATACATGGCAATTGGAAGATTAGGTAAATTTGATAAATATTTAAGGCACATTTTAAAAAAGATTAGGGCAAATTTGAGAAATATATTTCATAAATTTCAAAGTTTATTTGGTTTTGGTTTCATCTTTTTCTTTAGCACCTAAGGTGAAATAAAAGCCCAGATATTTTTTATTTATGCACAAATTGGCAATAAGGGCTAAAATAAGGCAAAGTCCACCCAAAGCCGCAATGGTTCTACTGCCCTGCATAAAATCAAAAACAAATAGCCCCAAGCCCATTAAAATTAAGGTTGCACCGTAGGGTCTTGCCCATTTTTTCATTGTAGCTTTATCCGCTGTGGTGCCACCTGGGTTTTGAAAAGGCAACACTTTGCCCACTAAATTAATTATGCCCAAAATTATTAAAATTAAGGCAATCAAAAAGAAAAAGCTGTAATTTAATGCCATACTTTACTCCCCTATTATTTTTACAAGCCATAATTAGGCTGTTTAAAATCTAAAAAATCAAGCCCACACACTTTTATTGTGTATATTTATGTAAGTATTTTTATATTTATAATTTACTCTGTGGATAAAGTAACGCTGGGGTATTTAACGCAATTAACAGGTTAACGGGGTTAACGGGGGTTAACGGGGTTAACGGGGTTAACGGGGTTAACGGGGGTTAACGGGGTTAACGGGGTTAACGGGGTTAACGG
>JAVXOZ010000054.1:0-7280 GCA_036644995.1 Clostridiales bacterium
CCCCCCCGCGCCCCCCCGCCCCCCCGGGCGGGGGGGCCCCCGGTAACGCCTCTCATTTTTTTCTCTTGCAATTTAAGACGAGAATAGCTGAACGGTAAATTCTGTTCAGCTATTCTCGCCTTTTTATTTTTTGTGATATAGGAGGTTAAGTCATATGGACTGCTTAGCTTATCCGTTTGATAGCGGATACATTTTAGAAAAGAAGAAATTTATAAAAAAAACTCTCTTAGCTTCTTCTGTAGTGAATCTTAAAAAACGCATAGCTATTCTTGGTGGCTCTACTACTAGCGAAATCAAAAACATATTAACACTTTTTCTTTTAGAGCAAGGCATCGAGCCTGAATTTTATGAATCTGAATTTGGACAGTATTGGCAGGACGCTATGTTTAATGAGGAGCTAAAGGAATTTTGCCCGGATGTAATTTTTATACATACCACAAGCCGCAATATAACCTCGTACCCAACTGTGCTTAATGGTGATGAGCAAATTACTGATATGCTTGAAACGCAGTATTCTCACTTTACAGTAATGTGGGACAAGTTGTTACAGGAGTACCATTGTCCTGTAATACAAAACAACTTTGAACGACTTTCCTATCGTTTACTCGGTAATAAAGACATCAGCGATATTCATGGGAGAAACAACTTTATTGCACGGCTGAACTTGAAGTTTTATGAGTATGCCCAAACCCATGAAAGTTTTTATATCCATGATATTGATTTTTTAGCGGCAAGCTATGGCTTAGATAAATGGAGCGACCCGTTTTTTTGGCATATGTATAAATATGCTTTAGCTGTTCCCGCTATACCGGATTTGGCCTTTAGCTTATCTAATATCATTAAATCTATTTATGGGAAAAACAAAAAGTCGCTGGTGCTCGACCTTGACAATACCCTGTGGGGCGGTGTAGTAGGAGATGATGGTGTTGATGGTATTGTAATAGGACCGGAAGTATCTATGGGGCAGGTTTACAGTGAATTTCAAGACTACATAAAGTCTTTAAAGGATCTTGGAATAATGTTAAATGTGTGCTCAAAGAATGACCATGAAAACGCTATTTTGGGGCTAAATCACCCTGATGGCAGTTTAAAGCCCGATGATTTTATTGTTATTAAAGCAAACTGGGAAAACAAGGACCGTAATATATGCGAAATAGCAAATGAGCTGAATATTGGCACAGATAGCTTGGTGTTTATCGATGACAACCCTGCTGAACGTGCTATTGTAAAGGCGCAGGTAGTAGGTGTTGAGGTGCCGGATATTGGTAGTGCTGAACAATATATTCATCGAATTGACCATTCAGGATTCTTTGAAGTAACAAATTTTTCTCAAGACGACATAAAACGCAATGATATGTACAAGGCTAATGCCGAGCGCGCTAATCTTCAACAGCGTTTTGGAAGCTATGAAGATTACCTACTTAGTCTTGAGATGGTGGGAACTATTCGAGATTTTGAACCTATATATATGCAACGCATTGCTCAGTTAACTAATAAAAGCAACCAATTCAATTTAACCACTAAACGGTATTCAGAGAGTGAATTAGCAGCAGTCACAAATGACAGCAATTATATTCGGTTATATGGTAAATTAGAGGATAAATTTGGAGATAATGGAGTAGTAAGCATTATTATAGGGCATAAAAAAGTTAGCACGCTGTATATCGACCTATGGCTTATGAGCTGCCGTGTGCTCAAACGCAATATGGAGTATGCTATGTTAGATACTCTTATTGATGAGTGTCAAATTCATGAGATTATTGATATTATCGGCTACTATTACCCCACTGCAAAAAACAATATGGTACGTAATTTTTATGCGACAATGGGCTTCGATAAAATAAGTGAAGATGAGCAAGGCAATTCTGTATGGCACTACGATGTGGGAGCACATACTACCAAAAACCATGAGATTAAAATAATAAGATAAGGCAGGTTACTAATATGACAAGAACGGAAATTTTCGATCAGTTAAACGAGGTTTTTCAGGACGTTTTTGATGACGATAGCATTATCGTTAATAATGAAACAACATCAGCAGACATTGAGGAATGGGATAGTCTTGAGCACATTAACCTTGTAGTGGCTGTAGAACGCAAATTCGGTATCAAGTTTGAGATGGGAGAAGTAGTAACGATGAAAAATGTTGGAGCCATGGTGAATATTATTGAGGAGCGTTTAGAGTGAAAATTCATCATATAGGATATTTGGTGAAGCGAATAAATTGTGCTGTTTCAGAATTTCAAAGTTTAGGATTTCAGATAGAAATGCCAACTGTATTTGATATCACTCGTAAAGTCTATATTTGCTTTATGGTTAATAAAAATTACCGAGTAGAGCTGATTTCTCCAGAAGGGAAAGAATCTCCGATATATAGTTTGCTGACAAAGTATAAAAACACTCCGTACCATATTTGCTACTGTACACATAACTTAGAAGATACTATTAAAAATATGTTGGAGCATGGTTTTATGATATTTCAAGAACCTGCTGTTGCGCCAGCTATTCAAAATAAAAAGGTTGTATTTATGATTAGCCCTGAAATCGGAATTGTTGAGATTTTAGAAGAATATTGATGTGGAGGTATCTACACCGTGGCATTAACTTCGTTTAGTTTTCTTGTGTTTTTTGCAGCACTGTTTTTTATGTACTACATAATACCAAAAAAACTTCAGTGGATATTATTATTGGTAGCTAGCATTTATTTTTATCTTTCAGCCGGAGTAAAATTATCCCTTTTTTTACTTTTAACTACAGTCACTATTTATGCCGGAGCGTTAGCGATTGGGAATATGTCTCAAAAGCATAAAAGTTGGCTTGATAAAAATAAAAATATTTGCACGACGGAAGAGCGCAGCAATCAATTAAAGGTTTTCAATCGTAAAAAGAAATATATAATTATATCCGTTTTGATTTTTAATTTTGGAATCTTAGCTTTCTTAAAATATGCAGGTTTTTTTGCTGGAAACTTGAATAAAGTATTTTCAATAGTGGGAATGGATACATCTATCCCAATTTTGAATTTGATATTGCCACTAGGTATTTCATTTTATACATTTCAAGCTATAGGTTATCTTATTGATGTATCACGGGGCTTGTGTGAGCCACAGCATAATTTTGCAAAATTTGCGCTATATACCTGCTATTTTCCATCGGTCATGCAAGGACCAATAAACCGTTATAGTGACCTTTCTCCGCAGCTTTTCACGCCTCATTATTTTAATTATACACAGGTTATATTCGGTATGCAGCGCATGCTGTGGGGTTTTTTAAAAAAGCTTGTCATTGCGGACAGGTTGGCTCTATTTGTAAACGAAGTTTATGGAAACTGGCAGAACTATGCTGGTTTTCAATTTGTTGTAGCAACCGTGTTTTTTGCATTTCAACTATATACTGATTTTTCAGGTTTCATGGATATTGCCATTGGTGCTTCACAGGTTCTAGGCATTAAACTACCGGAGAATTTTGAAACACCGTTCTTTTCAAGGTCAATTTCGGAGTACTGGCGTCATTGGCATATAACTCTTGGCACATGGTTTAAGGATTATCTGTTTTATCCATTATTAAAATCTGACTTTTTTCAAAGAATGACTGATCATAATAAAGAACGTTTTAGCAAAAAAGCTTCAAAAGCAATTACTACCTATTCGGCGATGTTTATCTTATGGTTTACCATTGGCATATGGCATGGCTCAAGTTGGAAATTTATAGTTGGGTCTGGCTTACTTCATTGGTTTTATATAGTATTAGGCGAAATTTGCCAACCACTTTCTAAAAAAATTATTGCAATATTAAAGATAAAAACGGATTGCTTTAGCTGGCGGCTGTTCCAAACTGTACGAACATTTTGTTTGGTATGTGTTGGTTTTGTATTTTTTAGAGCTGATAGTTTTATGACAGCACTGCACATTTGCAAAAGAACGCTGATGAATTTGAATTTGGGGTTTTACTTACAGACAATCTATACAAACATGAGCGTAGATATTAAGGACTTTATAGTATTGATTGTTGCCTTAATTATATTACTTATAGCTTCATTATTGCAACAAAAAATACATATTAGGCAAAAATTATCAGAGCAAAATTTAGTTTTTCGCTGGGGAATTTATTTTGCAGCGTTTTTTATTGTGTCTTTTTACAGTATTTGGAATTTTACTGGTGCTCCAAACCAGTTTATTTACTTTCAATTTTAATTGCAAATGAAAGGTTATTGACTATGAAAAAATTTCTCCTAAAACTATTGATTGGTATACCATTTTTACTGATAAGTTTATTTTTATTTGTGAATTTGGTAATTCCAAACCAATATGATACCTCATACCAAAGAGCAATTTCGAAACAATATAATACCTATAAAACAATGGGTGAGAATAAAATTACATTGATTGGAGCATCATCGTTATCTTTTGGGTTGGATTTGAATAGGCTAGAAGAACTCTCGGGAAGAAGCTGCCAAATTTTAGGAAATCATGCTGGGATGGGGCTGACTTACTTTATTGAGATGTCAAAATGTAATATTAAAAAGGGTGACGTGGTTATTATTGAGTATGCTAATCACAGTGTCAATACACTTGGGACAGAGCTACTTCTTACTGGAATTGAAAACAAATTTGAAATGTATCGCTTTTTTAGGTTAGGCAATCTAGAAGCAGTAGTTAAGGGATATCCTAATTACGTCAGTAAAAAGATTGAATATTGCTTGTTCTCTCCATACGTCGCAACTGGCTCATACTCTATGGAAGCCTACGATCAACGCGGAAATATGACGTATCCTAGAGATGAGTGCATTATTCCCACACCATTTACAAAAGAAGTTGAAGAAATATATGGTGTTGTTAGTTGGGGTAATAATTATGATGAAGAGTTCATTGAATATATTAACGAGTATATAAGTTATTGTAATCAAAAGGGTGCGCAGGTTCTTGTAACAAAATTCCCATGGTTAGATGAAGCTGTACGCTCTAGTAAATCAGAAATCATATCTAGTGATGAGACATTGAGGAATCTTTTGGCCGCTCCACTGATATCTAGCTCCCTTGATTATATTTATGGTCGAGAATATATGTACAATTCGATTGCTCATTGCAATACAGCAGGAGCACAAAAGAGAACCGAACAACTTTATTTAGACATGTTACCCTATTTAAATTAGAACAGATGCTCGATGATGAGCACTTTAAGGTTGTTAAATACTTTTCAAACTCAAAAGAAGTTACAGTCCAAAAGTATTTGGTTGCAATTTCAGCGGCGCTTAGTGATGCCAAGCGAAATGAGATTATTCCTAAAAATCCTGCACTAATTGTGGAGCTTCTGCCTGCCGAAAAAACAGTACAGCTCATACCTACCGATGCAGAAATCAAAGCGTTAATGAATGCACTGCTTGATGAACCCGAACACTATCGTTACTATTATTTTTTAGCCATCTACACAGGCTGTCGCCGAGGGGAACTGTGTGCGCTTAAATGGTCAGATTTTCAAATTATAAATGATATACCAACCTTGACAGTCAGACACAACAATACAGGAGGTAGCAGAAAACTAAAGCAACAACTTAAAAGCATAAAAAAGGACGATGGTTATGTATTCGCTCAGCCCAACGGCAAAGCGATGCTGCCATCGTCTTTTACATACAGGTTAAAGCTGATTTGTAAAAAGCATAACGTAACCGCCCAACGACCCGGCGTTCTTGACGAAAAGTGCAGGAGCCGGCATCTCGCCGGCTCCTGCACTTTTTTCTATTTAAATTGTTCCTGAATATACGCACCCCAAGGTAGCAGCGCATCAAGATTCTCCGGGTATTGGTGCACGTCCCACTCCGGCATCCTTTCGAGCAGCACCCGCAGATAATCCTTTGGTGACAGATGATTGGCCTTTGCCGTTTCTACAATGCTGTAGATGATTGCGCTGGCCTTCGCGCCCTCCACGCTGTCGCTGAACAGCCAATTTTTTCGGCCAATTGTGAAAGGACGAATTGCGTTTTCGGCCAAGTTGTTGGAAATCTGGCACCGCGGGTCTTTCAGGTAGTTCTCCATGTAAGGACGTTGTTTAAGCGCATATTCCGCTGCGGTTTTCAGCTTTCCCGCGAGGGATTGCTCGGCTAGATTTTCAAGCCAACACCAAAAAGCCTTGAGCATGGGAACTTCCACTTCAAGACGCGCTGTCTGTCGGCTTTCTTCCGGCAGCAACCCTATTTTCTTTTCTGCCGCAAACAGTTGGTCGCAATAATCTCGACCAATCTGTGCGGAGCTGGGCGGGCCGGCCGGTTCCGCAGCAAGTTCCGGCGGCATAGCCTCCACGAACTTTCTGCGTAGATGCGCCCAGCAACCGCACCGTGTAATGCCCTCCACCTTATTGTACCCGGCATAGCCGTCCGTGTGCAGGTACCAGGTAAATCCATCCAAAAACTTTTTCGGGTATTCGCCGCTGCGCCCCGGCTGATACTCGAACAGCACCACCGGCGCCAAGCCGTCATTTCCGGTGCGATATACCCACATATAGCTCTTGCTAACGGCGGTCTTTCCGGTTTCTTTCAGCACCTGCACCGGTGTTTCGTCTGCATGCAGAACTTCTCGGCTCAGAAGCTCTTTTTTCATGCAGTCGTACACAAGGCTCAACCAATCTTGGCTGCACCGGATGACCCAGTTTGCCATGGTCGTGCGGCTGAAAGCAATGCCGGCATCTTTCCACTGCGCTTCCTGACGGTACAGCGGCACGGCCTGCACGTATTTCTGGTACATGACTTCTGCCACCACGCTGGCGCTTGCCATGCTGTGATTCAGCAAAGGTTTTGGCGCAGGACGTTTTGCAATGTGCACAATCCCTTTCTTTTTGCAGCAAGGGCAGCAATAGCTCGGCTGAATGTAGCGCACAATTTTCAGCTGAGCCGGGATGAACTCCGGTATTTCTCGAACAACTTCTTTGCCGATACACTGCATTGTTGTGCCGCACTCTGCGCAAAGCAAACTTTCTCCCTCTAATGCCAGAATTCTATCCTCGTAGCGAATATCTTTCCCGCCGACAAGCTTCCACTTCTCAAGCGGCGTTTTAATATGGTAACCGCGCTTATCCTTCTTAATCGGCTCGGCAATTTCGGCCTTAAACTCCTGCTCGGCCTCGTTAAACATCCCAAGCTGCGCACTTTCTTTGACCTGTGTTTTTTCGCTCTTGCTGCCGTATGCCTGCTTGCGCATCCATGCGACGATTTCCTGCAAGTTGGCAACCTCGCCGGCAAGGTCTTTCAGGCTGCTTTGAAGCTCGCGGATGTAGGCATCCTTTTCCGC
>JAVXOZ010000055.1:0-6982 GCA_036644995.1 Clostridiales bacterium
CTTATTTCCTTCATTATTTTCTTTATATAAAGGTAAATACACCGTTATTCTGGTGCCAAAATCTTTACGGCTTAAAACTTCAAGGTGTCCCCCATGGCGATGAACTATCCACTTACCGATGGCAAGGCCCAAACCTGTACCCCCTGTTTTTCTGGCTCTGCTATCATCGGAGCGATAAAAACGGTCAAATATATATGGTAAATCATCAGGGATGATGCCGATTCCGTTATCCTGAATTTTTACTATACCGAAATCTGCATTTTTTTCAACTTTTACTGATATTTTTTCATTGGGTGGTGAATATTTTATACTGTTATCTATAAAAATTCTTAATGCCTGCTTAATTAGGGGCATATCGGCATTTACCATAATATTTTCACTGCCGCTAAAATTTATTTGGTGGTTTTTATCTATCATTTGGCTTTCTTGATACACTTCCTCGGCTAAAATTGAAAGGTTAAAAACCTCATATCGCAGAGGCATTGCCTCGTTATCCCCTCTTGCCAAAAACAATAGCTGTTCAATTAAATCTTTCATGCTATCGGCTTCATTTTTGATGGCATCTATGGATTCTTGGAGGGTTTTTTCATCGTTTTTACCCCATCTATCCAAAAGATTAACATAGCCTTGAATAACAGAAATTGGGGTTCGCAGCTCGTGGGAAGCATCGGAAACAAACCGTGCTTGGGAGCGATACGCAATTTCAATACGCTCCAATAAATCGTTAATAGCATCGGAAAGACCTTTAAGCTCCTCTTGAGCAGAATCCACAGATATACGGCTGCTTAAAGATTTTGCTTCAATTTTATTGATTCTCCCTGTTAAATCGCTTAATTCCGATAATGAGGTATTCTCTTGGATAATTCTGGTGGCTTTTTCAATTTCGTAAATTGGTTTTAAGGAATTGCGAATAAGGCGAGCACCGGATCTGATATTTGTTAAAAAAGTAAATCCTTCAAGAATTAAAACTATGGCAAAAATAACCGTTAGTAAACGTAAATCATCACCTATATTATATTTTATGGCGTAATCCTTAAAATAAATACCATATGATAAATGTTTCATATTGCCATAAAACCCCGGCACATTATGGTTTTCCACCACAAAGCATCTGGGAGCATTGGCAATGGCAGCATCATCATTAAAAATTAACCAATTTGGCATTTTCCAACCTTCAATATTGGCTTTATTTTCTATAAGATAATCAGAACCTACCATAACTTTTTTTAAGGGTGTTTTATTATCTGTTTCCACCGCAGTTTCCATATTGGCATTGTTTATTTCTACATTTATTTGAGAAAAAGATTCCTCTGCTCTATAAATTAAAAAAACAGAAAATAGCAATAAAAAAACCATATCCAAGGTTAAGAAGATACGGAACAGACGCCATAAAAGACGACTGTTCATCTTAACAACCAAAGAAAAATCTTTATTATCGTAATTTCTGTGTTTTTTATATTTTCTATTCATCTTTAATCACATATCCCACACCTCTGACTGTGGTGATAAATTTCAAATTAAAGGGTTCCTCTATTTTACTGCGCAAATAGCGCACATAAACATCTACGGCATTGGTTTCGCCATAATAATCAAAACCCCAAACATTTTCCAGCAAGGTATCTCTGGATAAAACTATATTTTTATTCATTAAAAGGTATTGCAATAAATCGAACTCACGCTTGGTTAGTTCCACCACGGTATTATCCACTTTTACAATGCGGCTATCAGCTTCCAAGGTAAGCTTGCCATGGGTTAAAAGATGTTGCACTGCTGTACTGCCACTGCCACTGCCACTGCCGTTTTCTCTTATTCTTAAAACCGCACGAATCCTTGCCAGCAATTCTTCAATGGCAAAAGGTTTGGTAATATAGTCATCGGCACCCCCATCCAGCCCTGAAACTTTATCCACCACGGTATCTCTGGCGGTTACCATAATAACCGGGGTTTGGGAAAACTGCCGCATTCTTCTTAGAATTTC
The DNA here is from genome assembly GCA_036644995.1 of Clostridiales bacterium. Lineage (GTDB taxonomy): Bacteria > Bacillota > Dehalobacteriia > UBA7702 > UBA7702 > Cryptoclostridium. The sequence goes on from JAVXOZ010000055.1 coordinate 1,979, forward strand.
CATACCATTTAAGGTTGGGAGCATGATATCCAATAAAATTAAATCGTAATCATGCTCCTTTATCATCTCAAAGCCCACTCTACCATCGTAGGCTTTTTCAACTTCATAACCTTCGTATTTTAATTCCAACTCCACAAAACGAGCTATATTCTCTTCATCTTCCACAATAAGAATTTTGTTCATTTTTATTCTTTCGTTTCTTTTTTAACTTCTTCTTTGAAATTTTCTGCGGTATCCGCAACCTTGTTCATAGCGCTGTTAGCAGGAGTTTTTTCAATATCTTTACCAACAAACACATAGCGACAATTAAAGAATAAGCCCACAATCATCAAAGGTATTACTATCCAAAAAGCGAGGATTGTAAACACAACCACCACGGTTAATGGCATTTGAATTACGGTTTTATCAAAGCGGCGCACTTCCAAGAAATTGGTATTGCCCTTATTGAATATTTTAGCCATAATTTTACCAATTTTGGACATAACTTGGGAAAAACGAATGCCATCATTATCCGGGGGAGTATAATACTGCTTTTTTTGTTTTTCCTGTCCTTCACCTTGACCTTGAGAATTGTAAGTGCCGTTGGTAGGTGGCACTACTTTACCTTGATTTTCTAATTTTACCAAAGCTTCCAATAAATCACCATTTACGGAATCTAAAACTTCTTTGGCTTCTTCGTAAGAGATATTGGTTTTTTCTCTTAATTTTTCTACTTGTTCTAATGTTGCCATTTTTTCTACCTCCAATGTAATTTGTTAACCTTATGATAACGCCGTTACATTTGAGTATAATTTAAGTAATATTAAAATGAGATTAAAATACTTGTAAAGTGCAGTTAAAATCAATTTTATCCGTTCTTTTTCAGATTATCCCTTTTAGTATTATTTTTCTTCGGTGTTATATTGTTTAATGGCTTCTTCATACAAATCCCCACCGGCAATGTCATTAATTACCGTTACGGGAAATTCTTCAACCTCTAAACGCCTAATGGCTTCAGGCCCTAATTCCGGATATGCAATAACCTCGGCACTTTTGACGCATTGGCTCAATAAAGCCGCAGCACCACCCGTGGCACCAAAATAAACAGCACCACAATCCCGAATAGCAGCTTTAACCTCATCATTGCGTTTACCTTTACCAATCATACCCTTTAAACCTTTTTCCGCTATTAATCTGGAAGCATAGGCATCCATGCGATAGCTGGTAGTAGGACCAATGGAGCCAATGGGTTTTCCCGGTTTATTTGGGGCAGGGCCTGCATAGTAAATAATTTGCCCTTGAATATCAAAGGGTAATTTTTCATTTTTATCAATCAAGTCCACTAAGCGTTTGTGTGCCGCATCTCTGGCGGTGTAAATTGTGCCGGTGATATACACAGTATCGCCGATTTTTAAATCCACCAAATCTTCTGTTTTTAACGGTGGTGTTAAAATTATTTTACTCATCATTACCTCACAATACCACAGATTTATGGCGAGCCGCATGGCAATTAATGTTCACTGCCACAGGCAAAGAGGCAATGTGGCACGGAGCATCATTAACAAAAACAGCCAAAGTTGTGGTGCTCCCACCAAAACCTCCGGGGCCAATACCTAAACTATTAATTTTATTATAGAGTTCGGATTCTATAACCGCCATTACGGAATTAGGATTTACACTGCCGATTTCTCTAAGCAATGCTTCCTTTGCCAAAAGTGCAACTTTTTCAAAATTGCCGCCGATACCCACACCAACAACTATGGGTGGACAAGGGTTAGGCCCTGCATTACCCACTGTTTCTACCACAAAATCTATGATGCCTTGACGACCTGCCGCCGGAGGAAACATTTTAAGTGCACTCATATTTTCGCTGCCACCGCCTTTGGGTGCCAAGGTTAATTTTATATGAGAACCCTGTACCAATTTTGTATGGATAATGGCAGGAGCATTATTGCCAAAGTTTTCTCTGGTTAACGATGTACAAGTGGATTTACGCAAATAGCCACGGTCATAGCCATCTATTACCCCATCTGTAACCGCTGTTTCAAAATCCCCTTCTATATGCACATCTTGACCAATCTCAGCAAAAACCACAGCTAAGCCGCAGTCTTGGCAGATGGGCACTTTTTCCTCACGGGCAATATCTGCATTTTCAAGCAACTGCCCCAAAATATCACAGCCTGTGGGAGATTTTTCGGTTTTTAAACTATTTTTCATGGCGCAATAAACGTCATCACCTAAATCATAGCAAGCCTCCATAGCTAAATCTGCTATGGCGGCTTTTATTTTTTCTGCTGCAATGGTAATCATTTTTACCTCGCTTACTTATTTAACCAATATTTTTCTTGAACAGGGGTTAAAACATCAATATTTTTGCCCAAAGATGCTAATTTTAAAGAAGCTACATCCTTATCCACAACGGCGGGTACAGGGTGTACTTCAGAAGAAAGCTCTTTGCCATCTTTTTTTAAATATAATAAAGAGGCAATTTGCACCGCAAAAGACATATCCATAATTTCCACGGGATGCCCTAAGCCACAAGCCAAATTAACCAAGCGGCCTTCGCCCAAGAGATATATTTTGCGACCATCTTTCAGTTGATATTCTTCAATATTTTCTCTTACGGTTTTAATTCCTGTTGCCATTTCCTTTAATTCTTCTTTATTTATTTCAATATCAAAATGGCCGGCATTGGATAAAACCGCACCATCTTTCATGCCTTTAAAATCTTTAGCTGAAAGCACATCACGATTTCCCGTAACAGTGATGAAAAAGTCCCCTAATTTAGCTGCTTCTGCCATGGGCATTACATCGTAACCATCCATTAAGGCTTCTAAGCCTTTAACTTCGTTAATTTCCGTTACAATAACTCTGGCACCCAAAGCTTTTGCCCGCATAGCTAAGCCACGTCCGCACCAACCATAGCCTGCTATAACCACAGTTTGCCCTGCTACCAGTAAATTAGTGGTAGACATTATAGCTGCCCAAGCAGATTGACCCGTGCCGTAACGATTATCAAAAAGATGTTTACAATCCGCATCGTTAACCGCAATCATGGGAAAGCTTAATTCACCTTTGGCTGCCATGGCTCTTAATCTATTTAAACCTGTGGTGGTTTCTTCGCAACCGCCGATAATATCGGGAATAAGTTCCTGTTTTTCATGATGCAAAAGGTGCACAAGGTCACCACCATCATCAATAATGAGATTTGGTTTATTTTTTAAAGATTCGATGATACATTCATCATAGAGTTTTTCATCGGCTCCGTGTATACCAAAAACATCTATACCACGCTCTACCAAAGCCGCAGCCACATCATCTTGGGTGGATAAAGGGTTACAGGCTGCCAATGCCACATTTGCACCCATTTCTTTTAATGCCAAAGCCAAACAGCCTGTTTTGGCTTCTATATGTAAGCAAATGTTAATATTTACATCTTTAAATGGTTTATTTTTTACATTTCTTTCGCAGAATAAATTTAAAACAGGCATATGACTTTTTGCCCAATCCAGCTTCAAATTACCTTCCGCTGCCAAACTCATATCTTTTACTATTGATTTCATTAATTTCACCTCACGCAAATGCTATTTTTTTCAGAGTGCTCACCAATAAAGAGGTGATTTGGCTGTAATCTTCTGTGTGTAAAAATCTTGCCGCCGCTCCATTAAACAAAGCATTGGAAGATGCGGGGAATTCATCATCGGCTTCATAAACTATCAGGGTAATGGGAACTTTGGGCATTACCTGAATAGTGCAACTGTAATCACCAAATTTTTCATCTTTGTGGTCTGTGGCAGCTACTGCTTTTTTAAGGGCTTCTAAATTTTCCGCAAAAATACCTGTTAAAGCATATAAGCAACGTTTGGTAAAAGGCTCTATATAAATTTCCCCACCTGGTAATTCCTTATAGGATATAGTATTTTTTTGCAAATCGCCACCCAAAGCAAAAACAGCATGGTGTAATACCAAAACTTTAATGGTATCAAAAACAGGCTCTCCTGTGGTTTTATCCACAACCTCACCGGATGGGTATTTAACCAATAAATCTTGGTTAATAAAGTGAACACTGAAACCGCCATCCTCAGGGGTAAACCCACAGTTGGCAATGATTTCTTCTAAATTAGCTTTTGCAAATTTTTCTATGGCAACACGAACGGTTTCATCCATATTATAAAAGCTCTTAGGATTTTTTACATCATATAATTCTTTTGACATTATGACCTCTCTTTTAAAATTTATATTTGACTTCATAGAAGTTTTAGGCTAAAATGAGTAGATAGTTTGTATTTAACAAATCCTTATATATGCGCCTATAGCTCAGGGGATAGAGTTGCAGATTCCGAATCTGAAGGCCGCTGGTTCAAATCCAGCTAGGCGCACCAATGATTAAAGTTCTTTATGGTCGCATTTTGCGATTGTGGAGAGCTTTTTATTTTATTTAAAATTCATCTAAAACACTGAATAAACCTGTTTTATTACGAATTAATTACAAATTAATTTCTGAATAAAATGTATTTATCTCTTAACACATGGATATAACACCTATTGCTGCTACGAATTTGCTGAGAATTAATTTAAAAATTTTCCCTACATACCACCATGTACCAATACCCATATTTGGCTATTATATAAAAATTACCATATAAGCCTTGTTCTGTGGAGATAAACATACTCAAGGATTATTATACCACATTCAATTAATGCTTCCAACTAAATATTTCTGTTATTTATACCCTAATAATTTAACACTTTTTTTGGCTTAATTATATGTTTTTGTTGAAGATTGCCCATTATTCCTCATGAGGGGTTTTCTAAATAAATTATACAGCAACAATTTAGATATTTTGGTTTTATTGCCCCATTCGCTTAAAAAGTTTCTATGGTAAATATTGTGGTGTATAAAATTTGAAAAAGGCTCAAAAAAATAGAGCATATTCGAAAAATCCTATCAAACGGAATTGATTAAGCAGCAATTTCAAAGGATTACGAATATGCTCTATATTAATTTTACCCCGAATCACTCCG
>JAVXOZ010000056.1:0-5668 GCA_036644995.1 Clostridiales bacterium
CAAATCACAGAATAAAAATACTTTAAGCATATTAAACAAGCTAAGGCTTCACTTATTCAAGCAATAAAACCCTAAAAAAAAGGTCCATTGATTTTCAATTACGAAAATCAATGGACCTTTACTACATACCATCTTTTACCCCACAAAAATTCATCTTGAAATATCTTTCAAGTGTGAAATCTCTATTTAAAATATTTTATCTCCCACCCCAAACCTTTGGGAAATTTAGGGCGTTGACAAAGTGGTTTGAATGTGGTATATTCTACCTAACGTTAGGTAGAATATATGGAGGTTGGGGATATGAATGAAAACACTACCAAAAGTAAAATATTAGAAACTATGTACGATTTAGTTGCCCAAAAAGGTTACGATAAAGCATCTATGGGGCAAATTGCCCAATCAATAGGGATAAAAAAAGCATCAATATATTACTATTTTAAATCTAAAGAGGATATTTTTGTCCAACTGGTAGAAAATCTTTACCGGAATGATTATGCAGAAAGAAGTGAGTCTTTAAGCCAAGAAAACAACGGTGATTCTTTCCGTCAGGAGTTAATTTCAAAAGGGGAGGCTTTTATTGATTCTTATTATGAAAATAAAAATTTACGCAAAGTTTATGCGGAAATAGATATTCAAACTTCCAGGATACCTGAATTAAAAGAATTGGTGGAAGCTGCTGATGCCAAATTTAATCAGTTTTTAATTAAACGCATGGAGCGTGGTGTGGAAGTAGGGGCATTTCCCCAAGATTTTGATACCAAACTAAACGCTGAAATTTTGTATACTCTTTTAGTCGGTATAGATCAGGTAATTCTTTACGATTTACCCGTTGACCCCAAAGCAGTGTGGAACGAAATGATATTAAAACTATTTGGCGGAAAGGTATCCTAAAAATTATGATAGAAAAAGAATTTACCACACTTTCGGTAAAAAAAGTATTTTTTAATTTAGCAATACCCAGTGTTTTAAGCATGATTTTTGCCTCTATCTATATGATAGCCGATGGTATTTTTGTGGGGCGTTTCATTGGAGAACACGCACTTGCCGCTGTAAACTTAATTATGCCTATTATGTTGATGATATTTGCCCTTTCCAATATGATTGCGGTGGGTTCTTCGGTTAAAGTATCCACGGCACTGGGTGAAGGGAAAATTGAAAAAGCACGTCACCTTTTTTCTGCCAGTGTGGTTATTGTTATTGGTTTGGGTTTTATTGTTTCCTTTTTAGCATTAATTTTTGCCAAACCCCTAATTTTTGCCATTATTAAAGATGATCTCCTTGCCCAAATGGCATATGATTATATCCGTTTTTTTGCCATGGGCTTGCCCTTTGTTATGCCGCTTTTTGCCATGGATAATTTTCTCCGTGTTTGCGGTAAAGCAAAATATAGTATGTGGCTTAACATTATTGTATCTTTATTGAACATAGCTTTGGATTGGCTATTTATTGCAGAAATGGGTTTGGGCATTGAATTTTCCGCTTTGTCCTCGGTGTTAAGTATGTTCTTAGGCTCTGTGTTTGCCTTTATACCTTTTTTTACCAAAAAAATTACTTTGCATTTTGCCAAACCTAAAATTAGCGTATCCGAAGTTATTGGCATTTGCTACAATGGCAGCTCAGAATTTTTTAGCAGCGTTGCCGGTGCTTTTATTGCCACTATTGTAAATGGCTTTTTGCTGCATTTTGGTGGCGCCTTGGGGGTGGCAAGCTACGGCATTGTAATGTATATTGATACTTTGCTAATCAGCATTTTGTATGGAATTATGGATTCTATACAGCCTGCGGTAAGCTATAATGTGGGTGCCAAGGAAATTAAAAGAACTTTTGATTTTTTTAACATTTCCATGATAACCACAGGGCTAATATCCGCAATTTGCATGGCAGGTATTTTACTTTTTCCCCAAAGTCTTGCCGGTATTTTTGCCAAGGATAATAATGCGGATATTATTAATTTAACGGTTATTGCCTTGTTGCTTTTTGCTCCATCTTATTTATTTACTTGGTTTACCATGGTTACCAGTGCCTTTTTAACCGCCATGGATAAGCCCAAAGAATCCATGATAATTATGGCATTTCGTGCCATTATTTTCCCCATTACCTGCCTATTGGTTTTAACCTCTTTTATGGGAGTTTACGGTGTGTTTTTTACCGCTACTTTATCCGGTGGTTTAACCTTTATTGTGGCATTTTTTATCTGGGTAAAAACTGCTAAAAAGCTAAAAGCGGCATTGTAAAATAACGGATATTTATAGGAATTGCCCATGACAGTTCAGCACTTTAAAGCTTTTTTTGATATATAAATAACCCCTTTTATTAGAGATGTGTTTTGTCTGATAAAAGGGGTTTACTTTATTTCACTTCGGTTTTTATGGGCTTATTTTTTTAAATTATAGCATAAAATTTAGTACAGAACCCAAATTTTGGGATAAATTATTTACATATATTTTAATTTACAGGTAGCCGTAAACCTTGCGTTTTTTAAGGATAAGAAACAACGATACCCCAAAGGTTAGTGCTTCCCCAATGGGCACTGCCAGCCAAATACCATTTACATCTAAAATAAAGGGTAATATAATAATGGAACCGGAAATAAATACACAGGCACGTAAAAATGAAATAATAGCCGATAGTTTACCATTGGATAAGGCGGTAAAAAGTGCCGAGGCAAAAATATTGGCACCCATAAGTATAAAGCCAAAGGAGAAAATGGCAAAGCCGTTAGCAGCTAAATTGTAAACATAAGTGCCCTGAGGTGCAAATATACCCACCACATATTTGCCGAATATTTCCGCAATCCCAAAAATACTTAGGGAAGTTACGGTGATGGTGATTAGGCAAATGCGAAAAATTCTTTTGGTTTGTGCCCTGTTTTGGCTGCCGTAATTAAAGCTAAAAACCGGAGCTACCCCCATTACAAAGCCAAAAAACAGCGAGCTCATTAAAAATTCCGCATATTGGATAATGGTTATGGCGGCTACCCCATCTTCACCAATGAGTCGCATCATGGAAATATTGTAAAGAAAGGTAATTAAACCGTAGGCTAAATTGGATATCATTTCCGAGGAACCGTTTAAGCAGCTATATCCCAATACCCGCCAGTTTAAATCTGTTTTAATAAATTTCAAATTTCCCCTTGAGGAAAAAAAGTAAAATAAACCGTAAATAGAAGGTATCAAAGTGCCCAGCCCCGTTGCCAAAGCAGCCCCGGCAATGCCCATGTTGCAAGGTACTATAAAAATATAATCAAATACCATATTTACCACCCCTGCAAGGATGGTTAAAACCATGCCTATACCCGGTGTGCCGTTGGTTATAAATATGGTTTGAAAAATCAACTGCACCACAAAAGTGGGAGCAAAACAAAGGATAATTATCATATAATCACGGCAATAGGGCATTAAAATTTCGTTGGCACCCAAGGCTTTAAGAATAGGCTCGGTAAAAATAAAGCCTATTAAACAAACAAATAAAGCTATAATTATGCCGCATAAGGTAATAAATGTAAAGTTTTTATTGGCTTTTACATTATCTTTTTCACCTAAATTTCTGGCGATTATAGCACTGCCGCCAGATGCCAGCATAATGCCTATTGCCATGAATAAGGCAAAAGCCGGTGCCACAATATTTACAGCTGCCAAGGCATCGGAGCCTACAAATCTGGCTACAAAAATGCCATCCACTATCACATAAAGTGAGTTTACCATCATCATTAGGGTGGAAGGGAAGGCAAAGCGTAATAAAGACCAAAAAGTAAACTCTTTGCCAATGCTATTTGATTGTATCGAACTGTCCTTCATAATTACCTGCTTTTCAAATTTGGATTATATCCCGAAAAATAAGGGAAAAGTGCTTTTTTAGTATTATCTTTTTAATGAAAAAAAATCCGCCAAAAGCTCTTTACATTGGGTTTCTTTAATGCCCCCTGTAACTTTTACGGTGTGATTAAACAAATTGGGTTTTAGCACATCGGTAATGGAGCCTGCTCCGCCCCATTTTAAATCCCATGCTCCAAAAATAACTTCTTCTATGCGGCTTTGAAGTATAGCTCCGCTGCACATAGGGCAGGGTTCTAAGGTTATGTATAGTGTACAGCCATTGAGCCGCCAGTTATTAAGATGCTTTGCCGCAGCTTCTATGGCAATTATTTCCGCATGGGCGGTGGGCATATTGGTGCTTTCCTTAAGGTTGTGGCCACGGCCTATAATTTCGCCATTTTTAACCACCACAGCACCAACGGGAACCTCCCCTATGGTCAATGCTTTTTTTGCTTCTTCTATTGCTTTATCCATAAAATAATAATAATCCATGAAAATATTCTAACATAAAATAGTGTATTTCACAACCTCAAAGCAGAAAAAAATATTGACACGATGATATAAAAGTGATATCATAATGACATCATCAAAGTACGATGAAATAATTATTCGGGAGATGTTTTTATGATTAAGAAAATTGAAGGTGATGTTATCACCGAAAAAGCGGCATTTAAAATCAACGGTTTTGTGGTATTGTTTGTTATTTTTGCACTTTTGGCAGCTTGTGTATACTGCTTTGTACAAGGAGCTTTAGCTGAGGTGAGTGTTGGACTTATTGCCACAGGTGTGGTTTTGTTGGTGGTTGCGGTTATCCTCTTTTGCGGCTTGGTAATTGTTTCACCCAATAAAGTGGCTGTGCTTACCTTTTTTGGGCGCTACACAGGCTGCATCAGAAAAACAGGAATGTGGTTTGTTATCCCCTTTAGTGTACCAAAAAAAGTTTCGGTTAAAGTTGTTAATTTCAATAGCGAACGCTTAAAAGTTAACGATATTTCCGGTAACCCTGTGGAAATCGCCGCTGTGATAGTTTACAGAGTGGTAGATGCCGCCAAAGCCCTTTTTGATGTGGACAGTTATTCCAAATTTGTAGCCATTCAAAGTGAAACAGCTTTACGCCATGTGGCTTCCAGATATCCTTACGATAATTTTGATGAAGAAGGGGTTTCCCTACGTAATGGAGCTGATGTTGTGGCAAAAGAATTGCAATCGGAATTGGAACATCGCTTGGTGGTTGCCGGTGTGGAAATTATGGAAGCTCGTCTTACCCACTTGGCATATGCCACGGAAATAGCCAGTGCCATGCTCCAACGTCAACAGGCATCTGCTATTTTGGCTGCCCGTCAAATAGTGGTGGATGGTGCCGTGGGTATGGCGCAAATGGCAATAGACCGCTTGGAAAAAGATGGTACAGTGGAACTGGATGATGAAAGAAAAATTGCCATGATAAATAATCTTATGGTTACCATCGTATCGGATCGGTCTGCCCAACCGGTAATAAACACAGGCAGCCTATATTAATGGCGGCAAAAAAAGCGTTTCCTTTACGCTTGGATCCTAAAATATTTGAATCCGTTGAACAATGGGCAGCGGATGAATTCCGCAGTGTTAACGGACAAATTGAATATATATTAAGGGAAGCGTTAAAAAAACGTAAAAAGAGCAAAAAAAGTGAAGATGAATAAAATTTCATATCACTAACTAAATCCGTAGATGTTTTTCCTTAAATCAAGGTAAAAAAAGATAAAGTGCAAACTTCACAGCCCCCTCGCTTTTATGGTGAGGGGTTATTTTTTTTGGCATTTATCTTGACAAACTTAAATTTAGAGTTATAATAATAGCTAACTAAGTTAATT
>JAVXOZ010000057.1:0-5326 GCA_036644995.1 Clostridiales bacterium
CACACCCGCATAACTAATGGTTAATTATATCATAGGTAAAAGCACTTTGCAAGCATAATCTCCATGAATAAAAAGATATAATTTTATCTTTTTTACGATTAAATATTAGGTTTATTACCTGTGTATTTTATGTGTTTTAATTTTGTTTATAAGTAAAATATATAAATAAAATTTAATTGGTTTTTCATAAATATTTGATAATACAGATTGGTTAAAATATCTTTTAATTTACCTTATTATTCCAAGGTATGTTAGGGTTTTTATATGATAATACACTTTAAAGCTGTAATCTTGTAAATTATGGCAAAAAATGCTATAATAAGGAGAAAAATAAAGTTAAAAAATAACAAGGAAATAAAAAAATATTATTAAATAGTTATGCCTAAATTTCGCATAAAAATTCATTTAATATATGAATATAAACAAGCACCGAAATATTAAATTAATTCCTATAAATAAAAAATTGAGGTGAAATAATGGATAGAAGTGATTTAAAAAACTTATTTTCTCAACACTTTTCTTTTTGGGAGCATCTTTCGGATTCCGAAAAAGAAAGTTTATTAAACTCAGCCAAAGAAAATCACTACGAAAAAGGCGAATACGTGCAAAGTGGTAACAAAAATTGCGTAGGGGTAATCTCTGTAAAATCAGGTGAATTACGGGTTTATATGCTTTCGGAAGAAGGTAAGGAAATTACCCTTTACCGACTTTTTCCCGGGGATACCTGTGTTTTATCCGCCTCCTGTGTTTTAGATGCCATAGCCTTTGAGGTTTTTGTTAATGCCGATGAAAAAAGCGATGTGGTGCTGATTAACGCCGGGGATTTTCGCAGCTTAAAGGAAAACAATATCTATGTGGAAGCCTTTGCTTACAAATTGGCAACCACCCGTTTTTCCCAAGTTATGTGGGCTATGCAGCAAATTTTGTTTATGACCATGGATAAACGGTTGGCAATTTTTTTAAACGATGAACTTTTGAAAACAAAAGGTGATACCATAAAATTAACCCACGAACAAATAGCCAAATATATGGGCAGTGCCCGTGAAGTGGTTAGCCGTATGCTTAAATATTTTGCCCAAGAAGGCATGGTGGAATTATCCCGTGGGGGCATTAAAATCATCGACCATGAAAAACTTAAAAAGCTGATTTAACCCAATTTCATTAATTTTTTAAGGCTAATTTTTTTAAAATTAAACCGTATTTTTTAAAACTAAACCCAGTTAAACAAAATGTTTTTTCACAAATCCATATTATTTCACCTTATTGCACATAAAACTTTTATAAATCTCAGTGAAAATTTTATAACATTTTAAATAAATAAAATTCCAAACTTAAGTGCAGATAAAGCACCAAAGCTTGGAATTTTTTAATTTACTTATCACTCATTAAATAGGTTATCTTTTTTGGCTTGCCTGCCGGAAATAATAATTGAGAGTATAATGCTTAAAGTAATGGTTGCCACAATAACCCCAATGGAAACCGGAATGGAAATATGAACATCAAATGCCAATAATCCCAGCTTGGTACCGGTAAATGCTAAAATCAAACCAACGCCGTATTTTACATAGCGGAAGCGTTCTTGTAGATGTAAAAGCACAAAATATAATTGCCTTAAACCAAGGATGGCAAAAATGTTGGAAGTGTAAACAATAAAAACATTGGTAGTTACGGAAAAAACCGCAGGTATGGAATCTATGGCAAATAAAATATCGGAAAATTCTATAATAAGCAAAACAGCCAATAAAGGTGTGGCATAAAGTATTTTATTTTGCTTTACAAAGAATTTTTCACCCACAAAATCCGGAGTAATAGGCATGATTTTGCGGAAAATTTTGATTACCTTGCTGTTTTCCGGATGTTGTTCTTTTTCTTTGCCTACGCACATTTTTACACCATTGAAAATTAAGATAACACCGAAAATATAAAGAATAAATTCAAAATGTTCGATGACCTGAACTCCCAAAGCAATAAAAACAAACCTAAGTATAATAGCACCGGCGATACCGTAGGTTAAAACCCGATGCTCAGCGTGTTCTGTGATGCCAAAGGCAGTAAAAATAGAAATAAATACAAATAAATTATCCATACTTAAACTAAATTCAATTAAATAACCACCCAAAAATTCCAAAGCTGCTTGGGTTCCCATAAAATATAGTATACCCAAATTAAACAGCATGGCAACACCCATAAATAATAAAACCTTACTTAGGGGTTTCCACAGAAAGTTCTTATCTTGCATATATTGTCCTCCTAATTATCAAAAAAACCTTAATGTTTGTTATATAAACAAACATTAAGGTCTCGCTATCCACAACGGAGAATGGAACCAGATATTAAAATAATATCGGCTGTTGGCTCCAAAACTTTTAAGCTACTCCCCTCAACGTATGAGAAGTTATATTCTTACTAAAAAAGATTATATCACAAACCAAAATAAAAAGCAATGAAAAATTTACCCTCACCTCATTGGTTTTATCACTTTTATTTTATAAATATTTATGGTATAGTATATGTATAAAAAATTACGCTTTTGAATGGGGGAACCTAAAATGGCAGGAGTACATTGCGAAATTTGCGGGGGCAATCTTGTGGCAGCTTCCAAAAGCACAATGTTTGTTTGTGAACATTGCGGCATTCAATATCCAAAAAATAAAGTACGCAGAATGTTTTTTAAAGATGCAGGGGTAGATTCCAACGCTCCCGCAACCAAAGAGGAAATGGACCGCTTTCACCATATGGTAGAAAAATATTTTAAAGAAGAAAATTTTGTTGATGCAGAAAATACCACAAATCGCATTTTATCTGCGAATCCTGATGATAAAATAGGCAATTATTACTTTGATATACTTTGTAAAATGAAAATGGATTTTCAAATAGAACGTGGCACTTTGGTTAAATATATCGGCAAAGAAGCCATAGTTCGCATACCAAAAATAGTTACAGCCATTGATAACAGTGCTTTTAAAAACAATAATATTATTGAAGAAATATTTGTGCCTCAAGGTGTTTTATCCTTAGGCCACGACGCTTTTAATAATTGCCCTAAGCTAAAAAAAGTGGAATTACCCATTAGTACCACCTTTATTGGGTATCGCTGTTTCTTTAATTGCACGGCTTTAGTTGATATTAACATCACCGATAACCTTAAATTTTTAGGTGATTATGCCTTTGCTCAGTGTGAATCTTTAAAGAATATCCACATATCCAAAAAACTCACTGCCATTAACAGGCATACATTTGCCTCGTGCAGTTCTTTGGAAAATATTGAAATTGCAGCTAATATCACCGCCATCGGCTGTGGTGCTTTTAAGGATTGTAAAAAATTAAAATCCATAGGCTCAGTGGAAAAAGTGCCTTTTATCGGCGAGAATGCCTTTAAAGGTTGCGATAGTATGGAGCATATTTCCGTTAAAGAACACCGTTTTATGTCCAATGGCTGGGAAAAATATCAAGAAGAAAATCAAATGAAATATTAAAATACTTTGTTTTCGGTATTTATATTTCAGCATTTATGTAAAAAATTAATACCTCATTTTCGCATTTTGAAAATGAGGTATTTTTTAATTTATAATGGTATATTTTAATTTAGATTTGAAACATTAAATTAGATAAGAAATATTAAAAACCGAACAAAAACAGTGCCGTGTTTTAGTTTAATTATTAAGAAATAACGTGTTGGGGTTCACCTTTTAAATAAGCTGCTAAATTATCTTTGGTAATTTTCAAAAGGTGTTTTCTTGTTTCAAGTGGTGTCCAAGCCACATGGGGTGTTATAAGTAAATTCGGTGCACCAATCAAGGCACAATCCGCTGCCATGGGTTCTTTATCCAAAACATCCAAAGCTGCTCCGCCTATTGTTGCAGATTTTAAAGCAGCTGCCAAATCTTTTTCCACCACTACCCCACCTCGGGCTGTGTTGATAAAATAGGCATTCTTTTTACATTTGCCAAAGGCTGCGGCATTAAATAAACCCTGAGATTCCGTGTTTAAAGGGCAGTGAACCGAAATAATATCGGATTTTTCCAGCATGGTTTCAAAATCCACAAAATCCACTTCTTTACTATTTTTTGGTGTTCTGGTAAAAACCACAACCTGCATATCAAAGGCTAAGGCAATCTTTGCCACAGCTTGGGCAATGGCACCATATCCCACCAAGCCCAAGGTTTTACCGGCTATTTCTTGACTGGGGAAAACCAAAGGCGAAAAAACATCGGCTTTTATCCACTCCCCTTTTTTAGTATAATCTGCAAAATCCCCAATCATACTAAAGCGGTGTAATATCATGGCAAAAACGTGCTGTGCCACAGCAGATGTGGAATAACCACCTGCATTACACAGTGTAATCCCACGTGAATTTATATAATCCACATCAACATTATTATAACCCGTTGCCAACACACCGATATATTTTAGTTTTTTGGCATCTCCTAAGGTTTCAGCATTCATGGGTGTTTTATTGCAAATAATAGCATCGGCATCAAAAACCCGCTTTGGCACATCTTTTTTTTCAGTAAGTGGATAAGTGACCAGTTCCCCAAATTCCCCAAAGCTATCCAAAGTTAAATCTTGGTTAGCCACGGTTTTGGCATCTGTGAATACAATTTTCATTTTTTTTGCCTCTACTTTTCATTTTCTTACTATATAGTATACCACAAATTTCAGAAAAAATATTTGTTAAAAGATTTGCTTTTATTTAACAAATATGTAATAATATAAGATAAATATAAGAATAATAATAAAGACAAAATAAATTTTGCAAGGAGTGATGAATAATATGGCATACAGATTTACAAAAATGGAACAGTCACCCATTATCAGCAGAAGGCAAGCAGAAGAAGACGCTTTACAAAAAGGAATTGAAGGCTTAGTTGTTGGGTTGGCAGCAGGTTTAATGATTGGCACCGCTATTACTTTGCTTGTTGCACCAAAATCCGGAAAGCAAGCACGCCAAGATATTATGGATGCAAGCTACTTAGGTGCCTGTGAAGTAAAGGACAAAACAGCTGCTGTGGGCAGTAAAATTAAGGAAAGCACCCAAGATCTAACGGAAAAAGTTAAAGAAAAATTAGCCAACACCTGTTGTTGTGAAAACCAAGCAGAAGCTGATGAGCCTTGTTGTGCAGAAGCTGATGAGCCCTGTTGTGAAGAAGCAAAAGAAGAAGATGAACCCAAAGCTTAAACCACAATAAATAATTTAATAACTATCCTAAAAACCACCCTGCATTGTAAATGTAGGGTGGTTTAAGTTTGTCAAAAAACATAGTTTTTTGGCAAGATGTCAGGCTGTTAAGAAAGCCTTAGATTCGGTAAAACTCCCTGAGCAGCG
>JAVXOZ010000058.1:0-4593 GCA_036644995.1 Clostridiales bacterium
CAACGGCTGTGCAGTGTACTTAGATGTACATAAGCAGTCGATGGGAAGGGATTTTGCCGAATATCAGACTTTATCCACAGCCTAAGGGGAAATCCACAGATTTCCCCTTTAATTATACTGCATATATCTGTATTAATTTAATATTTATATTAAATTTCAGGTTCTAATAAACCAAATTTACCATCATGTCTTAGATAAACAACGTTTACGGCATTGGTTTCGCTGTTAGAAAAAACAAAAAAGGTATGTCCCAGCATATTCATTTGCATTATAGCTTCTTCGGTTGTCATTGGTTTAATGGCAAAATGCTTGGTTCTTACCAATTCGTCTTCCACAGGTGTATCCAAATTCAGATAAGCTATTTTTTGTTTTTTGTTTCTTCTTTGCAATTTTTCCTTGTATTTAACTAATTGCTTTTCCATTTTATCCGTTACCAAGTCAAGGGAACTATACATATCATCAGTTACCACTTCACCACGGAGTATATAACCATGAATCATCATATTAACCTCAGCTTTTTGGTGATTTTTTTCCACAACCAAAGTCACCATAGCATCATCAATATCCATAATTCTCTCTAAGCGGTTAAGCTTTTTTTCAGTGTGGTCTTTTAAGGCAGGCGTCACATCGGTGTTTTTCCCTTTATAAGTAATTCTCATGTACTACACTCCTTCCCTACTGTTACAATACTGATATAATTTCATAGCATAATATATAATTCCATACCAACATTAAAAATCCTTTTATTAGACTAAACTATTCACAATACTAATAATATTCACTTTTAAAATCGCCGTTTTTTGTGGACAATGTGCATAACATTGTTTATAACCTCTAAAATAGACCACTATTTTGTCTGTATATATTACAAAAAACAAATAATTTACCTATTTTATTACAAAAAGATGCAAAATAATCCATTTTTTTTAATTTTTTCCTAAATTTTTATTGTTTTTTAATTTTACTATATTAATGTGTCCTAAATGTGTATTGGATTTATCTATTTCATCAACACAGCATTGTGAATAAATAGGTGTATTACAGGTAATAACAGAAATTGTCAAAAACAAAAAGTGGATATCATTTCAAATTGTAGATAAAGCCCATAGCCTTATCCACAGTGTTAAAGGATAATTAACGGTTAAAAGTGGATTATTCATTTTCATCATTCTTTTTTATCCGCCCAACCACAAAAAGTAATAACTTTTACAGAGGCAGCCCCGCCCCTTTTTAAAACCTTGGCACATTGGTTTACCGTGGAGCCCGTGGTTATTATATCATCAATTAAAATCACGTTTTTTCCCAATATTTCTTTACCTGAAGTCAGTGCAAAAGCAGATAATAGGTTCTTTTTTCTCTGGTTCTTATCCAAATCCATTTGGGCTTTTGTTTCTTTTATTTTAACCAAAACCTTGGTATATAAGGGCAAGTCCGTTAAATAGCTTATTTCCTGTGCCAAAACCTCAGATTGATTAAATTCCCGCTCACGCAAATGCAGCTTAGATAAGGGCACAGGTATTAAACAGCTATACTTGCCATTTTCAGCTATATCCCGATGTTCCGTTATCAGCTTTGCCATTGCCGGCGCTAAATATCGGGCATTATTAAATTTTAAGCCTAAAACCAATTTTTTGGCCTCAATTATATAAGGAAAACAAGAAATTGCTTTTTTATAGCTACGTGGCTGCTTATTGCAAAAACATTGGGGACAGGAAGAAAAATGCACATGATAAAATGTACCGCATAAATCGCATAGTACATATTCCTTATTCATTTCTTTTAAATTTTCAACACAATAGCGGCAAATACCGGGATATTCCATGGTGGTTTTTTCACCGCAGATAAAACAATAAACCACAGGGAAAAATATGCTTTCAAGGTTTTTCTTTATTCTTATCAGCGATTTGATATAATCGCCCCCAATACTTTAATTTTTCCGTATCAATAACCACCATTCCGGGAAAAATTATTTCGCCACGGCAAAATGGGCAAATAACGCTATCCCATTTTACCACCACATAAATGGAGGCTCCACAGTGTGGACAGTTATAATATAACATAAATACACCTCAAAAATATTATAACAAAGTCCCTTTATAAATTCTCGGAAAGATAGTCGAAACACTTAAACTTTAAAACCTCTATTTAGGGGTTTTTTCGGGTTTTTTCCTCTTAAAATACATGGCATTCTTCAATTCCTTGGGATTAATATCTCTTTTTGCCGCCATTTTTGTCAGATAATCGGGGTAAGGATAAATCTGCAAAAGGGAATTTTCCGTGGCAAAGCCCAAATAAAAGGTAAATAACTTATGGTTTTTGCCATCTTCATTTAAAAATTTTCCATGGGGAGAACATCTGCTCAAAGCCAAAGCAAAAGCATTTCCCAAAAAATTAGGTTTTAAGTAGCAAGCAAAGGGACTATTGGCAAAGTCTTTTAAAGTCGCCATCACAAAATCTTCCTCAAAAACTTGTGCCGATGCCATAAGCCATAAAGCACCACGCATCAGCAAAGGTTTATCTCGCTGAAATAATAATGGTTTTAGCTGGGCAATATCCTCTGTGTTACCAAATTTAGATAAAAGAGAAAGTCCACGCAACTGCCATTCTCGCTCCTCATCACTGAAAATAAGCTTCACCAAACAGGGGCTTAATAAAGAACAACCCATTATTTCACCCAAGGCAAAACTGCGACATCGTACCAAATAATCCTCATCATAAAAACAACGGCAGAGAAAGGCGATGGATTCCCCATCGCCTTCACTTTTTGCATATATTTCGTTAAGTCTATTTATTTTTTCTGCGGAATTCATCTGCCTTTAACCTCTAAAGTTTTTTTCTGTACCCAAAAACTTTCATTGGGTTTTAAAACCAAAATATCAATGGGGCCACCCACTGTTTTGGGCCGCAGTTGAAAACGCATGGTGTCCATGGTGGTGCTGATAGCAAAGGAGCTAAAATCCACAGCATCTTGTAAGGTGTATAAATTCCAAGGAATCGGCGGAGTTTTAACTTCCTGTATTTCCCCATTTATATCTTTGATGTACACAGGATTT
Organism: Clostridiales bacterium; assembly: GCA_036644995.1. Lineage (GTDB taxonomy): Bacteria > Bacillota > Dehalobacteriia > UBA7702 > UBA7702 > Cryptoclostridium. Next base: position 3,054 of record JAVXOZ010000058.1, read on the forward strand.
ATCAACCGTGAAAGCACATCGTTTTCCCCATTCCAGCAAGCACCGGGAGCATCGGTATCCAGCTCCTCAATTTTATTTTCTTGGGGATAAACACGCCAAACACAGGGCTTAAATACTCCCTCAATTTTTTCATACCCTGCCACATGGAATAAAATATTAGGCACAGGCTCTAATTCCTGCACAAAGTGCAATAATTTTTCAGGCACAGCCGAAGGTAAAACCTCGGGATTAAGCTCCCCCACAATAAAACTTTGCAAATATCCTGCCAAGGCTTTGCCGTTAAAGCTAAAATCATTACAGGCAGAAATTCCCACATTATTGGGTGCCATATAAACTTTATTAACACTTTCCGTAAAGTGGATGCCAAAATCGTTAATGATTTTACCGCCCTCAACACGTTGCCCATTATATGTGGCACGGCTATCCCCTGCCATTACAATACCCTCGTCACCATAAATTGTGATAATTAAAGACATAGAGTCATCTCCCAACTTACTTTTAGCAAACTTACTTTTAGCAAAATCAAAGGACTTCCCATCTTTCTCTGGTTATCCCATTTAGTACAACATCGCAAAAACTGCCGTCTTTTCTTTTATATGCTCCTTTTAAAATACCCTCTCGCAGCATACCGGCTTTAAGCATCACTTTTCCGGAGCCAACATTTCCAATCTCATGTTTTCCTTCTAAGCGATGAAAACCAACTTCTCCCATTAAATAGTTAATAACCAAGGTTAGGGCTTCGGTGGCATAGCCTTGACCCCACCATTTGCTACCAAGGCAATAGCCCACTTCTCCGCTTTGAAAATAATCATTTTTATTAACCAAGGAAATAGAACCAATGGGCTCATCACCTTCTTTAGTTATTATAGCCCAATGATACATAGTTTCCTCATCATAATTGGCAACCCATTGGCGAACTGTTTTTTCCGCTTCTTCTTGGATTGTATAAACATTCCAAATTAAATATTCCACGGTTCTTTCATCCGAAGCCCAATTTTTATACATTGCTCCGGCATCCTCTTGAACAAAAGGTCGCAAAAACACATTTTCAGATTCTAAATATACAGTTCCTTGATGATATAGCATATCAACCTCTTTTCGGCAATAGTTTTTTGGAAAACAGTGCAGATACCACAGTTAAATACTCCGGCAAAGAATCTTCACTCCACAATAATTCATAACCCAATAAATCCAAAGTTGTACCCGCAACATCAAAACCCAAAGATTCCAAAGAGGCACGTCTTTCCCCAGGATGAACACAAGGTTGTCCCATAATTTTTGCACAGGTAAGGCAAAGGTAGCAGGTGCCGCCATAGCAGCAAAGAGCTTCATTTTCACCCATGGTTTTTTCCAAGGACAACACAATGGGGTCTAATTTTGCTCTGGCATCCTTGGTTATTTCTTCTGCCATAGCCCCCACTGCATCTTTGCCCTTCACGCTATTTCTTTGTTCATCATCTATAATAATTTTCGCACCGATAAGATAAACATGGGGATAGGGAGCTAAAAAATTCTCCACATCAAAGCCATGTTCAGGGCA
>JAVXOZ010000059.1:0-4329 GCA_036644995.1 Clostridiales bacterium
TTTATTGCACATATATGTTAACGCTGCCAACTCCTGCACTGTTACAAGCAGAATGGGAGCCAAGCAAAACATCTATGCGTGAGCCTTTAATGGCACCACCTGTATCTTCCGCACGGTATTCACCATTGTATTGCACTAATCTGGCATCTTTAAATTCTAAATACACATAGGTGCCTAATTTAATACGAGAAGGGTCAACAGCAATGGTTCTGCCCGGTGTGGGTGTAACCCCTAATGCGGTTTTACCTGCCCAAGAACCATTACAGCAAGAGCCGGGGCAATAGAAAGTACTTTTATAAGTACCAATCAATTTACCTGTGGGGCCTGTGGGAGTTTCAACGTTTTCAATGGGTGGTGCTGGGGTTTCTACCACTACTTCATAGTTTTCTAAAAACTCACCATTCAAACGGGAAAAGACCACAGAGGCTTCTGCTCTGGTAAAGTTTTGTTGGGGTTTAAAATAATTATTGGTGTCACCCACTATTATACCGTATTTTTGCATTTCATAAACAGAATCGTATGCCCAAGAGCTGATGGTTTTATCATCTTTATAGACTGAAACGTTGTTTTTTAATGCCAAAGAACGGCCTGATTCTTTCACAAAGCGACTCAAAATAGTGGCTGCTTCATCTCTGCTGATATCCTCATTGGGACTAAAGGTTTTATCCGAAGTACCAAATACAATGCCATTGGTGTTTGCCCAACTCACAGAAGAAGCATAATATTCTGTGGACGAAACATCTGCAAAATCTGAAGCAGATGATGAGGCGGTATCGGCATTGGCAAATCTTGCCAAAACCGTAACAAACATTGCCCTGGTCATATCACCATCGGGGCTAAAAGTAGTATCAGACGTGCCGGTAAACCACCCTTGGGTTGAAACGTAATCTATGGAATTTTTTGCCCAGTGGTTGGTATCCCCAAATTCCGTTGCAGATGCACCGGTGGGAGCCACAAAACAAGAAAAGCATATTACGCACAACGCAAATGATAAACCGATTAATTTCTTACTCACAAGTATCCTCCAAAAAATTTATTGTTTTTATCTCTTTTTTCACAATATTTTATTTTTAGTTTTTTCATTTTTATGTCTTTTGTTTATGTCTTTTGCTTTTGAGAGTTTTCGCAATATTCAGTTTTTGGTCAATTAATTTCTCTTTTATTCAGTTGTCAAAGTGCTTTTTAAATGTGATATTTTTCACAAATCGCCAAATGTTATTTTTTTGACGACAAGGGTTATTTTACCATATGCTCCTAAATTTTGCAAATTCCCCACCATTCGGCTGTGATACAAGCCCTAAAAGTGGCTAAAAAACGTTCTTTTTTACCACTTTTTAAAAAAACCTTAAAAACACCATGGGATTTGTTTAATATATTGCTGTTAAAAAACAGTTCTTCGCAAAATTTTACAAGGCACTTTAAACAGAAATATTTAATTTATTTTTGTAGTATTTTATGCAATTCCCCAGTTATACCTTGTTATTTTTATATATTTGGTGTTAGAATTAATTTAATAAATATTTGAAAAAATTGTGGAGGAAAAAATAAAATGGAAAATACAGAAAAAATTTTAAAAGCATTAAAAGATTCAGGGGAACCGATGCGTCCCGGAGCCATTGCTGAAGTAACAGGTTTAGAAAAGAAAGACCTGGATAAAGCCATTAAGGAATTGAAAAAAGAAGAAAAAATTTGCTCACCCAAGCGTTGTTTTTACGGATTACCCGAATAATTTCAGCGGATACCCCAATAATTTCAGCGGATACTCAAATAATTTCAGAAAAAACCTTTATAAATTTTACATATACCCCTAAAATTTTATAAGTGCCCCCTTTAATAATTACCCCCTTTAATTTAAAAAACAGATGGCAGGATTTTTTAATCCACCGCCATCTGTTTTTTAATTTTATATAAATCTAAAAAGCTAAAACCCTAAAATCATACCAAAATTTCACACTTAAGCTTAAAATACTACGGTACATAAAAATACATAATTCAGATTTTCAAAAACATAGTTGTTTGACAAGATATCAAGCTGTTAAGAAAGACTTAGATTCAGTAAAACTCCCTGAACAGCGGCTGCTTATGTACCTAAATGTATATAAGCAGTGGATGGGAAGGTATTTTGCCACATATCAGACTTTATCAACAGCTTGCATAATTTAATATACAATAACAAACTGCATATAGATTTAAGAACTGCATTTTAACCGCTGCATTCCCCAATACCGCACTGCACATCACAATTCCGCACTACACATCACAATACCGCACTACACATCACAATATAAATACTAAACCCCTTAAGCTTTAGCTATATCTGCCTTTTTCTGTGCCTACGTTTAGAGCACCTGCCCATACTCATCAACGCTACTATAACACCGCTCATTGCAATAAAATCTCCCACCATGTTAAAACCCCCTCTTAATTATGGTTACAGCACCATTACAGTATTATTTATAACATAATTCTAACTACGCTCTATAATCATATTATAATCATTCTATTGTCCTATAAACAGGTCAATAAAACAAATAAAAAACTTTTTAAAAGTCCTTTAAATTGGACAGCAAAAGTGCTATAATCTAAATGGAGGTGAAAATAATGGCAAAAAGTTCCAATCAAAAATTAAAACTTCTATATATAATGAAAATATTATTGGAAAAAACCGACGATACACATATGATTACAATGGCGGAAATTACCGATGAATTAAATAGCTATGGGGTAACAGCAGAACGCAAAAGTATTTACGATGATATTGAAGCCTTAAAACTTTACGGCTTGGATATCGAAAAAACAGGTGGGCGTGGCTGCTGCTATTACATTGCCAACCGCACCTTTGAATTGCCTGAATTAAAATTATTGGTAGATGCTGTGCAATCTTCTAAATTTATTACAGCCAGAAAATCCAATGAACTAATAAAAAAAGTTGAAAGCTTTGCCAGCATTCACGAGGCACAGCTTTTACAACGCCAAGTTTATGTGGCAAACCGCATTAAAACCATGAACGAAAGCATTTACTATAATATAGATACTTTACACACCGCCATATCCAAGGGCAAAAAAATTACTTTTCGCTATTTTGAATGGGTGGTTACCTTTGGCACATCGGAAAAAATTAAAAAGCATTATCGCAAGGAAGGAAACTTCTATACTGCGAGTCCGTGGGCTTTAACCTGGGATGATGAAAATTATTATTTGGTGGCTTTTGATTCCGAGCCGGGAATAATAAAACATTTTAGGGTAGATAAAATGGAGCTGATAAAAATAACTTCGGATAATCGTGATGGCAAAGACCACTTTGCAGATTTTGATATGGCTGCCTACACACGGAAAGTTTTTGGTATGTTCAGCGGCAACGAACAAAAAGTAAAAATGCGGTTTCACAATCAACTTATCGGCGTGGTTTTAGATAGATTTGGTAAAGATGTTTTTTTGAGCCAAGATGGCACAGACCACTTTATTATCACCACCGATGTGGTGGTTAGCCCACAATTTTACGGCTGGCTAACCAGCTTTGGGAATTTGGCAAAATTAATTTTCCCCGAAGAAGCCATTGAAACTTATAAAAATCATTTAATTGCCGCCAAAGAACAATATGAAATTTCTGAATAAAACTTTGTATTTTGCCAAAAATTTATGAATATAGCAAAGTCCAAATTATATTACAATTATCATCTTCACAGCAAAATTAAAATTTTAAAGAGAACATTGCAAAAAATGCAGTGTTCTCTTTTATTGTCCTTTTTATTGGACATTAAATAGTTTATAATAATAATATAAAGGGGGAATAAAAAATGAAAGATAAAATTTATATTACCATAACCGGCATGAAGCATTATTACGATTTAATGCCTTTTGCCATAGATACCGTTGTAACTTGCACCAAAGAATCAAACAATGCCTATGACTGCGAAGCCATACGCTGCGAAATAGCACCCATGGGTATAGTGGGTTTTGTGGCAAACAGCCTTTACACCACCGCAAATGGAACTTATAGTGCCGGTAGAATTTACGATAAAGTGCCACGGACTTTTAAAGTTAAGGTTAAATTTTCCACATCTACCAAGGTGATATGTGAAGTGCTGCCACAGGAACAAAAAGAGCCAAGATACATAGTTAAAAAAATAAAACTCAGCAACCATTAATTTAAAAAAAGTATTAAAAAAAGTGTAGAAGATTTTTCTTCTACACTTTAGATTGTCAAAAAACATAGTTTTTTGCCAAGATAACAGACTGTTAAGAAAGCCTTAGATTCGGTAAAACTCACTGAGCAGCGGCTGTGCAGTGTACTTAGATGTACATAAGCAGTCGATGGGAAGGGATTTT
>JAVXOZ010000060.1:0-3776 GCA_036644995.1 Clostridiales bacterium
ATGCTTACTCGTGTAGTTTTCCATTTATGTTACTGTTAAAAAAATTCAGTCCTAATATTCCTAAAATTTATTTAAAAGGGGGAATGTCTATGGGGATATATGTTTAAGGTTAGTTACCTTTAGCCTAAATAATGGTCTAAAGTTGCTGCTTTGGGTATGAAAAAAAAGAAGTAGTAACGGGTTACTCAGTACAATTTTAATTTATGAAAAGAAATACTGAAAAAGAAAGGTAATAATTTATGACAATTTTAAAAAAATCTAAAGCTGCATTAACTATGGTAGTGGCTATTGCTATGGTATTTTGTTTAAGCATGGGTGCTTTTGCTAAAGAGTATCCTGTATCTTATGGACAAAACGAAACCCATGCCACCAATAGTGCCATTAATGTTAAGGTGGCAGTTGAAGGTCGTACCACAGCTTATAAAGAGATTAATGTATCTCTCAATGCCAAAACCTCAAGCCAAAAAGTTATTGATGCTATGTTGGCAGTAAATGCCGATGCTACAAAAGGTATTATTTTTGGAACCAATGCTACAACACCTGTGAATGCTGAAAGCACCTATTTTTCTTGTGTAAATGGTGAAGGCGGCAGCGGTGTTGGTTACAGTGGCTGGTGTTTCCGTATAAATGGCGGTTTCCCCATGGATTCTTCCGGCTTTGGAACTACCATTGCCACGGCTACTATTACTGATGGTGATGTTATCTCTTTCTTTATTGATGATCCCATTAGCGAATCCAGTGCTACAAAATTCACCCGTGCTAATGTAATTACAAAAACCCCAAGCCAAATAGTTGTTAATGTGAAAGAATCACACCAATATTTTGCACCTGCTCCTTCTTATGATTGGGTGATTAGTAATTTTGCTAAATATATTGGTGCAACTGTAGAGCTTTATAGCGGTTCTACCGCATCTGGTACTATTATTAGTACAGCAACAACTAATGGATTCGATGGAAATGCAACTATTAGCAATTTAAATTTAACCCAAGGTGGCACATACACCGTTAAGGTTTTGGGTAATGTAAGTGGTAATTACCTTACAAGCACCTCAACAACGGAAACCTTTACTTTAAATTAATAATAAGTAATCTACAATGGGTGCGGCATTTGCTGCACCTATTGTATAGATTTTAAAATTATAAGGAGAAAAAGATGAAAAAGACAAGGTTTTTATTTACCCCGGTATTAGCTTTTCTCATGATTTTCATGTTTAGCTTTGGTGCTTCTGCTGCGGGATTATTGACAGATGACTGGCTTAATATAAAAACAAAGGATGGCACAACACCGCTGGTATTTACTGATATGAAAAAGACAGTTAATTTAGCAGAGAGGTCATTTCCTGTTTATAAGCTAACAATTCCTGCAGGGGTAACTAAACTTAAAATAGAAGAAAAATATGATGAATATAATATTGAGTTAATGTTTAGTGTAAAAGATGGTGTACTTGCAGATATGCCTAGTTTTCATGTTGATGGTATAAATCAAATTATAAAAGGAAGTTTTGATGTTATAGAAAAAGGTACGACTGTTAATGGTTATATCTTTGCAAATAAAAGCGGTATAATGGTGTTTTTCTACTGCGAATATGAAAAAGTGCCTGCGGTTAAAAGCATGACAGCCTCGGGATTATCCAACTATGTGGGTAACGATTTACATAGTCAAATTGGTGCTACATTTGATAATACTACCGATGCCACCCCTGCTAAAATATATATTACAACGAAAAAAGATGGTAAATCTACCGATGCAGTACCCAACAAACTGGTAGAAACTACTGTAAAAGATATTTCAAGTAATTATTCTCAAACCACTGCCCCATCTCTTGTTACCAAGGATTTAAAGCCCGGTAAATATTTTATTGGCATTGAAGTTGGCACAACTAATCAGTATGTTCCTTTCACCATGTATGATACTGCTGAAAACTATGCCAAAGCAGCAAGGGAAAACATAGTTAAATGGTACAAAGAAAAGGGCTTTTATAGTGGCAATAAATACATTGGTCTTTCCGGGGATACCGGTGCAGATACGGGTATAGATTGGGAAGCCTACATCTTTGGTGCTTTGGGCTATAATGCAAAAAGCAAAATATTAGTATCCGATGATAATAAAACCTATTTGGATATGAAAGCGGAAAAATTTTCAGCTATGACCAAAGAGCAATTAATGGCAAATGATGGTTCTGCCCCTGCCTCAAAAATATTAGGCCGTCAAATTTTAGGTATAGCTGCTTTAGGCGGTGACCCCCGCAATATTGGCGGTAAAGATTTGGTTAATGCTTTAATTTCCGTGGGCTATGAAAATCATGATATAGCCGCCGGGGATTTAAAAATAGACAGAGATGATTGTTTAAAAGTACGCCTTGCTGCCAACGATGCTATAGCTGAAAGTTATTTCCTTTTGGCTTTGGAAGTTGCCAATGCAACACCTGAGGAAGGCTATACCGAAGCATTGCGTACCGCAGGCTTAAAAGCTTTAATTAGAGATTGCGGTTCCTTGGATTATTCTGAAACAAGTTCAGGAATCAGCGATTTTTATGCCATGGCTTTGTATCCTCTTTATTCCCTAAATGATGTTAAAGGTTATGAAGGTGAAGCCCAAAAAGTGTTAGAAACTTTTAAAAAGAATTATGCTCTTGTAATTGCAAAAAATAGCCAAATGAATCTATTTTCCATTGCTGTTTCCATGTCATCTTTAGTTTCCGGTGGTGTTAATTTTTCTGAATATACCACCGATGCTAAATGGCAAAGAAATGGTGCCAGCGAGTTATCTTATCTTCTTAAGAGCCAAATGGCAAATGGCGGCATAGGTACAAATGATGTGGTTCGTATGGCTACTTATGAAACACTTCAGGGTTTAACGGATATTACCAAAGGTAAAACCTGTTTTGAAGCTGCCCATGAAACTTATATGAAGGCTTATCCCCAATACAGTGAAGAAGTTGCCGCTGTAAAAGCTGCCATTGCTAAATTGCCCGGCACCATTACTTTGGAAAACAAAAATGCAGTGGTTGCAGTTAGAGCCGATTATGATAAGCTCACCGATGCTCAGAAAAAAATAATTACAGATAAAGAAGTTAAAGTACTTACCGATGCAGAAGCTAAAATTGCAGCATTGGAAAAAGAAATAGCGGATACAAAACCGGAGCCAAAACCGGAGCCAAAACCGGATACAAAACCGGAGCCAAAACCCGAAACACCGGTAACGGATATTAAAAATATCACAGACATTAAATCTACGGATTGGTTCTATAATGATGTAGCGTATTGCTTGGCAAAAGGCATTTTCAAAGGCACATCTGCAACTACCTTTGGTGCCCAAGAAGCTATGACCCGTGCTCAGTTTGTTACCACTTTAGGCCGTTATAATGGTGTGGTGGATTCATCTGCAACAAACCCCGGAACCTCCACTTTTGCCGATGTGGATAACAACGCTTATTATGCCGCCCATGTAACTTGGGCAGTAAAAAAAGATATAGTTCAAGGTATGGGAGATAATAAATTTTCAGCCGATGCCACAATTACCAGGGAAGATATGGCAACAATGATGCTGCGTTATGCCAACGCTATGAAAATAGCCTTACCTGCTATCTCTGCGGATAAATTTGTTGATGACGGCAATATCTCCGAATATGCCAAAGATGCTGTTTACACCATGAAAGCCGCCAAAGTAATAAACGGTAAAGAAGGGAATATTTTTGATCCTAAAGGTTCAACTTTACGCTCGGAAGTTGCCGCTGTTTTACACCGCTTCTTGGAAATAAAATAAGCAAAAATAT
>JAVXOZ010000061.1:0-3768 GCA_036644995.1 Clostridiales bacterium
ACAAAACCGTTTACGGTTTTAAAGAATCGGTGCCAGTCTCCGGTTCTATTTTTTTATCATTTGTGCAATGTGTATTGGCGGCATGCGCTCCAGTATACGCAAATCAAATTATTAAGCAGGTAAAAAATAACGATAAAGCCCCACCGAACGTAAAAAATCGGTGGGGCTTTTTTGCTATAAAAATTTTGGCATAATATATTCTTAATCTATATGTAAATTAAAGTAATCTTTGGACATCTTAACAATTTCGTTTGTGGTGTATTTGGCGTACACCTTGTTGAGCTTATAGTAATAGTCGGATTCGTCAAATTCATCCGACCATTGCTCCTCAATCATGATTTCTTTTATCATTTTTGTTGAAAAATCATGCCCTAATCCTATTAACCTCAAAGATTTAATTACTTGGTCTGAATAGTCAACGCAACCAACTATTAATGACAAACCTTGATTGGATTCGGGAATATTAACTACAGAGAAGTTTTTACATAAACTGGCATTAAAGGGGGCATCCATCCAATTTAAACCATCAAATTTAACAGTAAAAATAAGAATGCCATCTATTCTTGTCATTTTTATTTTAAACGGCTTATTATCTTGCATGGCATTAATTTCCTTGGGACTGGGATTATTTATATTTATTAATAAAAAAACTCCATCATCTTTTATATCAATATAACACCCTTCGGGTCTACCGTCTAAAAGGGTGCACGGATTGCCGACTGCCATGATATTATTCATTTATTGCCTCCGTTTAAAGCAGTTTTAGTTTATAAATACCGTTGATTTCGTTACAATTTTCATTACAATTTTTAATAAAATGCCTGCTCGCAATCGCCAATATGTGCACATTTTTACCGAACCGTGACTTTATATGTGTTTTAGTAAAACACCAGCTTAGGACTGTATAAAGCCTAAATACCTGCTCATGCCATGGAAATAAAATGGTCGGAGTGAAAGGATTTGAACCTTCGGCCTCTGCGTCCCGAACGCAGCGCTCTACCAAGCTGAGCCACACTCCGACAAACCAAAACATTAAAAGCAAAAGATGGTGTGAAAATGAAAAAACTGCATGATTATTATATCCAAAATAATTACAAATGTCAATAGATATACACATTAATTACATAAATATTTTCAATATCAAGTTTATTATATTGAAGTTTTACCGTAATCCGGGAAAATCTAATTGACGTAATGCCTCATAAACAGCTATGGCAACGGAATTTGAAAGGTTTAAAGAACGAATATCCTTGCCCATGGGGATACGAACCTGCAACCCATAGCCACCATGGCGAATTTCCTGGGGTAAGCCCCGGGTTTCCGGCCCAAAAACCAAATAATCATCTGCTTTATAACTTATTTCCGCATAGTTTTTTTCAGCCTTGGTGGAAAATAAATACAAATTTGCTTTTGGATTTTTTTCTATAAATTCAGTAAAATTCTTATAAATATGCAAGTCCAACTTATCCCAATAGTCCAGTCCTGCCCGTTTTAAATAGCGATCCGAAAGGGAAAAACCCAATGGCTCAATTAAATGGAGCGATGCCCCTGTAACCGCACAGGTTCTGGATATATTCCCGGTATTGGATGGTATTTCAGGTTCAAATAAAACAATATGCATTAGTAATTACCCCTTCCTTGCCGCCACTAAAATTCTTCTGGTTTGGGGCTTGGGCGGCTCTTTTGTAAATATGCCCCATAACGCATAAATTTCCATACCATTTTCGGCAAATGCCTCTTTAACTTCGTTTAAATCGTGTTTTTTTTCTTCATGCACCTCTTCAAATTTGCGGTACAATTCCCCTTGGGGAACGAATCCCGTTACTTTTATATGCCAAATTTTTCTTTCTGAATCATAATTATTTTCATAAACCATATAAAGGTCGTCCAAATCTATGGCAGTGGTTTCCGAAGCCGTATATTGGTCTACTAAATTTAGGTCGAATATAAACACACCTTTTGGCTTTAAACCACGGCTGACCTCGGCTGCAAGTTTTTTAAAATCCCCTTCACCGGTGAGGTAATTAATGCCATCCTGAAAGGAAACCACCATATCAAATTCGTTTTCAAACCCCATATTCAGCATATTTTTTTCGTAATATTTTATAGATACTCCGCTTTGGGCAGTTTTGGATTTTGCTATTTCCAGCATAGCCGGAGCAAGGTCTAAACCGCTCATCTCTATGCCACGCTTTGCCAAGGGTATAGTGGTGCTCCCTGTGCCACAGGCTAAATCCAAAGCATTTTGTGGGTTAATTCCCCCTTCATTTGCTGCTTCTAAAACGTAATCTGCCCATGCTTCATAATCCACTCCCAACATCATCATATCATAAATTTTTGATAAACCATCATAATTTTCCATTTTCAGCTCCTTGATAAACAGGCAATGTTGTGCCCCCTACTGTCATAGCATATACCGTTGCTTTACTGCCTTTAGCGTTTAATGCAGCGGTAAAAGCTGTTTCTAAATCCTGAAAAGCTGTCATATACAGTTTATCTACCTTTTCTTTTGCCAAGGCAGAAACTAAATAGACATGGGCTTTTTTGGTAACTGCGGCTATGGCGGCGGCTTTGTGGCCACCAAGTTTAAACTCTCTCCCTATGCGATTGAGCAAATCATCGGGAGAATTTGCCTCGTTAAGCCATGCTTCAAAAGTAGCCTCGCCATAGCCTTCTTTACATTGTCCCACCAATATTATAATTCCATCTTTTTTTACCGCCCACTGGGCGTTATCCAGGGCTTTTTGCGTTTGATAAACGTTAAGATCCTTGGGTAAACCACCTGGCGAGGCGATAACTATATCCGCCAATTCATCTATATATTGTTTGTAAATTCTATCCAATATTTTGCAGCCTGCTCTGTGTGCTCCAATGGCATCCCCTGCCACCGCCCCCACGATTTCTTTTTTTTCGTTTAAAACTACATTTAAAATAAAGTCTATTGAAAGAAAATTCAGTATTTCTTCCATATCCTCACGGACAGGATTACCCTCTATACAGCCTACTTTTGCCATTTCTTCCAGCATCATGGTATGGTTGGCTTCTATGGTGGCACGTGTGCAAACCCCGGGCACTATCGCCTTGGCACCACCGCTATAACCTGCAAAATAGTGATAATCTATATTGCCCAAACAAATGCGGATATCCGCATCTACCACGGTTTTTGCAACCTCAAATGGTGTGCCCTTGGTGCTTTTACCAAGGGTTATGAAACCATGGGCGGTGGAATCCTCCACCTTAATTCTTTGGTAGATTGCGGTGCCTACCAGCTTTTCCCGCTCTGTGGCGGTCTGTTGCCGATGGCTACCTAAACCACAAACAATGGTAATATCTCCGTCTTTTACTCCCACAGCATTAAGCTCCTGAATCACCTGGGGCAATAGCTTATAACTGGGGCACGGACGTGTAACATCGCTGATAATAATAGCTACTTTTTCATTGGGCTTTGCTATTTTATCCAGAGTTTCAGTGCCTATGGGATGGGCAAGAGCTGCTTTTACCACCGCTTCCCCATTGGGAATATTTTCTTCCTTACGTGGCATTAGTGAGGCAATTAAATTTTCAGCAGGTATCTCCACTCCTATTTTTTCTGCACCAAAACCAAATTTTATATATGTCATTTTAATCCTCCAACTTAATGGGTATTTCTTTATCTAAAGTAATTTCCTCAGGGCTTACAATAGTATCGTAAGCCAATAGCTTAACGCCCCTACCTGCGGAGTTAACCACGGCTGCGGCAAAAATAGGATCCCTTTGTACAAATGGCGT
>JAVXOZ010000062.1:0-3363 GCA_036644995.1 Clostridiales bacterium
CCTTTCACCGCATATTCTTCCAAAGCTTCAAAATAAGCCAAGGGATTTTGTTTATGCACACATCCCCCCTAATGCTGATTCTTTTGGTTCTTTTTAAATTTCATTATAACTTAAAATATGGGCTTTTTTGAACTTTTATTGGGGGGAATTTGACTTTTTTGTTATGGGGCGGTGGTTTTTGGCATATTATGAAGAAAAACCCAAGGAGTGTTTCCATGAAATTTATTTTTTTGCGAAATTTTTCCACTGCTGCGGTTATCTGGGGCTTAACCTTGATTTGCACCATCATAATTGGCATTTTTGCAATCCACCCCGGCTTAGCTCAAACCAAAAACACCACGGATAAAGATATCCTAAAATCCAAAATAATCGCCATAGACCCCGGCCACGGCGGCACCTGTTAAGGAACACAGACTAAAGAGCACCATAAAGCACTATCAGAACTTTTACATTACAACAAAATACCCAAATCGGACAAGCCTAAAGTGCAAAAATGTATTTTAGGCTATATTTATACTCAAAATTAAAAGCACAAGGAGGCAAAATATGAACGAAACAGCGGCAAAAGAAATTTTAAGCAAAACCAAAAATTTGGAAAACCAACCTCACCATTCTAACAGGGAAACAACCAATCCCACCTCGGTATTACTGTCTTACCATGGCAAAAAAACATTGGATTGGGTAAAAAGTAAAAGCCTAATATTGCCGCCCAACAACCCATATTTCGGCTATAATCCCGATACCTACAAAGAATTACTGGAAAGCGTAAAAATCAGCGGTGTCCACGAACCCATCATTGTTCGGGATTTGGGGGATGGCAGTCCTTATCAAATCTTATCCGGTAATCACCGCAACACAGCCAATATAGAAGCGGGCAACGATGTAATCGAAGCCATCATCTTAGGCAATATTTGCGATGCCTATGCAAATAATATTTTGAGCAAAGCCAATATCATTCGCAGTCAAAAAGGAGATTTTATCCCCTCGGAATTGGCAAAAATCTATAAAATGTCCTTGGAAGCCGAAAAAATACTGCGACAGAAAAAAATGCAAAACGGTGAAATTCTTCACAACAAAGTGGGACAATCTTTAGCCCAAGACCACGGCATATCCCATCGCACTTTTTACCGATATGTGCATTTAGCGGATTTAATTCCTGAATTATTGGACATGGTGGACAGCGGTGATATGGAAATAAGCACCGGAGCGATACTAAGCCGATTAGAGGAAAATTGTCAGATGGAAGCCTATGTTTCTTCCTTGGAATTACACCGAAAACTCACTTTACACATTGCGGAAATACTTTACGATACCCACAAAGCAGGGAAATTGACCACCTTAAATATCAAAGACTACATTACAGGAATGGCAAAATCCCCCACCGCCAAAAAGCCCAAAGACGAAACCATAAAGATAGACAGAGATCTCTATTATCAAACTTTTCCCAACTGGAAAAAGAAAGCCATAAACCACGATGTAGCCCAAAGCGTGATACTACTGCACAAAACAGTACCTGAAACCTTGATTCAAGCAGGAGTGGAATGTAACCCCAATACCAAAGAACTAATCCAAGCAATGCTAAAAGCCTACATAATCCAACAAAAAGAAAATAGCTGATTTTAATAAGCAATTTCAACTATTTTTTTGCACCTAAAGAATAGGTTAAACTCATTAAAAAAAATTGGAGAACACAGTGAACCTCAATAAATAAGATTTGGGCAATTTACCATTTTAGCCGGTTCCTCCAACTATAAGGAGTGCGGGTGGCATTAGGCTGCCCATGTTCCAAAAATTTATATTTTTCCTTAAAAGCCACATTTTTACACAAAAAGTGTAAAAATCTGTTTTAAAGGCAGGAATAGAGGTACCCCACTTCTTAACAGCAAAGCTGCTAAAAGCCTATTTAAGACGTAGTCCACAAGTAAAATATGTAGTCCATTTGTAATACAAATAAAGACACAAGAAAGGTAACTTTATTATGACAAAAACCAGAGAAAATATAAGGCTGGGTCTGTGGGTAACCCCCATATTAAAAGAAAAACTTTCCTTTCAAGCCCAAGAAAAACACATTACTGTTTCGGAATATTCTCGGCGGTTATTGATAAAAGGAACGGATATGGCAGGCTATCAAAAAGATACGGATATGTTGACGGAAATAATTGACGGCAGTATTCGCAGTGTTACCGATGAATTTTTACGGCAATTAAATATTTACGTTGACCGCCGCATGATTCCTATGATGTTTAAAATCGGTAAGATGTCAGGGGCGAATATGTGTTTGCAATCGGCCCTTTTAGCTGAAGAAAACGGATTGCTCCGTGATGCCATTATCCAGGAAGCCTTAACTTCAGGGGTACGGCTAATGCAATTTAAGAGCGAGGACATGAACCATGTTTTAAGTGATGCCTCATACTTTAACAATGAAGGTCAAAAACTGCAAAAAAGAGCAGAGCATCTGAAAAATGATTTCTGATAACTCAGCTCAATATTTTTAGCTAAAACAGATTTTAAACTAAATATAATATTACTAAAGTGCAATTAAAACCGTTTTCGGTGATAATTGCACTTTTTCTATTTAAAAAGGAGAAATTTATTATGGCAGTATTTAGAACACAGAAAAAAGATAATTACACGGTGATGTCCAATCAGCATTTGCAAGATAAATCATTATCCTTAAAAGCAAAAGGTTTGTTATCGCTGATGCTCTCTTTACCCGAAACATGGGAATACACTTTGCAAGGCTTGGCAGCCATCTGTAAGGATGGAATAAGCAGTGTAACCTCGGCTATCCAAGAGCTGGAAGAAGCCGGTTATCTGGTACGGCAACGCACAAGAACTATCAGTGGTCGGCTGGGCAATATTGAATATTTTATCTATGAAGAAACCCAAAACAATGGCTGTGATAACAACCAAGATAAGAAAATAGCACCATTAAGCCATATCCCTAAGAACATAAAACCTAAGTACGAAAAACCCACACAGGTAAAACACCCACAATCAAATACTAAGATATTAAATACTAAAGAATTAAATACTAATCAATCAATCTATCAAGAAACAGCAGTAGAACAGGATAGCTATGATGAAAATGAGGTTGACGTGACAGATGAGATGGATGAGATGGAAAATATCGCAATTTACGAAGATTTGGTCAAAGAGAATATTGCCTTTGATAATCTATGCCACGATAACCCACTAAGGAAAGATGAAATTCATGGGATAACAGCTCTCATAACAGAAACCGTATGCTCTCAAGGTGGCACTATCCGAGTTGGGAAACAGAATTACCCTGCCCAAGTGGTCAAAAGCAAGTTCTTAAAATTAAACCACGACCATGTTCAATACGTCATGGAATCCTTAAAA
>JAVXOZ010000063.1:0-3344 GCA_036644995.1 Clostridiales bacterium
CCTTTAGGATCAAAAATATTCCCTTCTTTACCGTTTATTACTTTGGCGGCTTTCAAAATATAAACATAATCTTTGGCATAGCCTGCTATTTTATTGTCATCGGCAAATGTTTCAAAATCAGCTTTCGGTAATTTAATATTCATGGTTTTGGCAAAACGCAGCATCATAGTTGCTGTATCTTCCCTGGTAATTGTGGCATCGGGACAGAATTGTTTTTCACCCATACCTCTGGTTATGCCGTTTTCCACTGCCCATTTTACGTGTGCAGCATAATATTGACTGCTTTCAACATCTGTAAAAGAAGTTTTTTGAAGATTAGCCGCATTGGAATCTTCAATCTCGGCATAGCGACCCAAAGTAGCAACAAACTGACCACGGGTCATGGTATCATTTGCACCAAATTCAGTGGTGGAGAGTCCTTTTAACAATCCTTTTTCAAAACAATAGGCAACATCATTGTAGTACCAATCCCCAGTTTTGATATCTGACATTTTGGTAATATCCGCCATGGGTTTGTTCTTTTCTAATTTTGCCATTCTTGTTTGGGCATCAGTAAGTTTTTTAAGGGTTTCTTTGGTTACCAAATCTTTTTGCTCTTTGGTTAAACCGTTATAAGCAGCTGCGGCATTAACCATCTTATCTTTATCATTTAAGGTAAGAGCCTTACCAGCAGGTAAACCATTGATTTCGTTGTTAACTTGGGCAACTTTAACCGCTGAAACAGCATCATTTAATTTATTAACATCGGTTTTTGTAAGCAAAGCTTTTTTCTCCGCACTTAAATTGCTGTAAGAAGTTTGCAATTTGTTAATTTCATCAATTTTGGCTTGGTCTGCGGTTAAAAGAATATCTTTGCTTGGTAAATTATCAATGGCTGTTTTAACTTCGTTAAATAATTTATCTGCATTATTTGTTATTGCTTTATCAGTATCTTCTAATTTTTTAAGATAGAAAGAAGATACCAAAGCCTTGGTTCTGTTATCCATGGATTTTATAGATTTTTTTATAGCATCTACATCTGCTGTGGTGGAACTTTCCGTAAGTTTTTCAATGGCGGTTTCTGCATCTTTAGCTTTTGCTAATTTATCCGCATTTGCATATTGGGGATAAGCCTTCATGTAGACTTCATGAGCATTGAGATAAAAGCTTTTACCTGTGTATAAATCGCTTAAACCATAAAAATATTGATCAAGAGGCATACCGGTTAATTTCTTATTAAAATTGTTAATAAAGTAGGTTGCCATGGATATTCCATTTCTCTGCCAAACTTCACCTTCACATAAATCATCATAACTAAATCCTTCTTGGGTTAAAACCTCAATGGCTTGAGATACGGAGAAAGGACTGGAAATATCTCCTTTCCCTGCTATGGCTTTGTGAAGGTATTTATTATAACCTTCAATGGCTTTTACGGCATTTTCTTTATAGGCAGCATCGTCCTGGATAAAGTAAAGCGGGAATAAACTCATGCTGTAAAAATCGCTTATAGCAAAATCAAATAGCCCCTCACCGGTAACTATATTATCAGGATTGGCAATCCTTTTCATAATAGCTTGTTTTAATGCCGGAGTATAACCCTCAGCTTCAGTTGCATTGGCAACTTCTAAACCCAGTGCCACATAGGAAGCTGAAAGTGGATCTTTAGTATTGCCCATTGCCATACCAATATCTAAAGCACCATCTTTATCTAATAATAAATCACCTGTAATATCATGGCCAATATAGGCACAAGAAGCCAAAGCTTTTATTAAATTGATTTTATACTTACCATATTCTCTGGGGTCACCATCGGAACAAGCAGTAGATAATATAATTCTTGAAAGGTCTTTTTCCGCAGGTTGATTATGATTAACAACTAAAGAATTGATATACTGTTCTGTGGTTGTAATCTCCACACCTTGTGTATCTTTAAAAACATTTGTTTTTGCATAGTCACAAAAAGTTGTGCCATCTTCTGCCTTTAAAAATTCGCTATCCCAATTAAATTTAGCATCATGAGTATAGGATTTCAAAGCAGAAAATGCCAAGGCATTCCATGGATTATCAACACCTTTATATTTTTTATCAGAAGGATTAACAAATACTTTGGTTTTAAAATAATCCAAGGTTTGTGCCATCATATCTTCTAAATAGGCATCTTTATTGGGATGAATGGTGAATGTGGAAACAGATCTTTTAAAATATTTACCATCGTCGTTCTCCTTGGTGCCCAATTCCAGAACGCAATAATATTTTCCCTCAGACCAGGTTTTAACATCAATTTTTGTATTATTAATTTCAGCAACATTACCCAAAGTGGTTCTAACCGGGGTTATTACGGAATCTTTTACCGTATCATTTTCGTTTTTAACCACATAATAAATGATTGGTGTAGTTTTAAGCCAGGATGTAGATGTCTCGGCTCGTATGGTTAATTTAAAGCGATCACCATTGCCGATATAATCCCCAAGGGGTGAAGTATTAGGAAGCGCCGGATTAATATAAGTGAATTCATCAAAATAGATTTTTTCAACTTTATTGGGATTGGGGGTTTCGGTGGATTGTGTTACTATATTTAAATACTTTTTCCCTTTTTCATATTGTAAAGGATTTTCAATTTTAGTGTAAACTTTGCCCCTGGCGGCATACTGCTCTCTATTTGTTTCTTCGTTTAGTCGTTTATTAACTGTTGGTAAAGGATTATCCACATTATCCACATAGCAAACTGTATTTGCATCGTGCTGTAACCATATTTTTTTTACCCCAAATGGCATAGTGCTATAACTATAAGGTGTTTCACTATTATTCTGCTTACTCAATTCCACATCCAAAGTAGGATATAGCTGATAAGATGCATTATCAATCTCTGCGGTGTATGGACGGGTTTCGTATAACATTTTAATATTAAAACCATACCATCTATTAAGATTGTTGAGATCAATCAAAAAATAATGGTTATATTTTAAATTATATAAACTTGCTTTATATGGGCTACTTGTTATATCCTGCTTCTTGCCCGAGTCATATAGTTTATATTTTGTGCTATCAAATGAAATTTCTATCGTATTTGGTGACTCTTTTAATATCGGATAATTAACAATATAATAAAATATCTTACCATTTCCTGAAGTTCTCTCATATTCATAGCTCGTAGCTCCCTCGCAGGTAAATGGAGGTGTCTCCGGTGGTAAAGCTTCATCTGCTGCCATAGCATTTCCGCTAAACATAAATACAGATGCAAACATTAAAAACATAATCAAAAATAAATTCTTTTTCATCTCTTATTCTCCTTTGAATTTTAAAATAACTTTTAGGACTGAATTTTTTTAACAGTAACATAAATGGAAAACTACACGAGTAAGCAT
>JAVXOZ010000064.1:0-2975 GCA_036644995.1 Clostridiales bacterium
GACTAAGCGAGGATTTTTATATCCTCGCTTAGATTGTCAAAACATAGTTTTTTGGCAAGATGACAGGCTGTTAAGAAAGGCTTAGATTCGATAAACTCCCTGAACAGCGGCTGTGCAGTGTACCTATTCTAAGGCTTTGTGCAAAACATATAAAATTTTAGATTTCACAGTAAGCCCGATTTTTTTAAGGGGTTATTGCACCAAATGCAATGTTTCCATATCACCGATACATATTTTATTCAAAGCGGTTTTAGCGTCATCGGTTAAAAGCCACTTTTTCTCACCCTTTATTACCTTTACCTTTAAATGTTCGCTAATTAGTTTTAGGTCTTTGCTATCTAATTGAGCTTGGATATTTTCTACTATCGCTGCATTGAAAGTAGCATCATCAATGGTTTTATCTGCCAAATATGCAGTTAAGGCAGCATCTATACTATTATGATATAATTGCCCAATATCCGGACTTTGGATATTTACATTTACATAAGCTGCATTTTTAGTTTCTTTTTCAGTGGTTACAGATTCTATTTTTATATAGGAACATATTTCCTTTAAAAGATTTTTCATATCTTTATCCGTGGGTAAATCTTGAATAGTGCTATTGGGCACCAAATATTCTTCAGCTTTTACCGTGTCCATATCCAAAAGAGCTGTTAAATAACTTTCCACGGTTTTTTCCGGAGAATTAAATAAACTGCACCCAACCAAGGAAAAAAGGGAAAACAATAAAATAGCACCTGAAATCAGTAGTTTTTTAACCATAACTCCTCCATTTTATTACGCTTTTAAAAATAACTCACTTCATTATATCATGATAAATTCTAAATAGAAAGAGTTCTCAAAATCTATACAAAAATAACATTTTAACCTGTTATAAGGAACTTTTTAATATCCAGTTTTATTGACGACCAAAGGAGTATGTTCTATAATGATTATTAGAAAATAAAATAATTATGACAAAACATAGAAAGAAGTGTAATTTATGACTGATAATATAAAAAAATTCCAGCAATTAATTGATGAAAGTAAAAGTATTGTATTTTTTGGCGGTGCAGGGGTATCCACAGAGAGCAATATACCTGATTTTCGCAGTGATGATGGAATCTATAACAAAAAATTTGATTACCCTCCGGAAGTTATGCTTTCCCATAGCTTTTACAAAAATCACACCGAAGAATTTTTTAATTTTTATAGCACTATGCTCTTTCCCAACGCTCAGCCAAATCCTGCCCATTTAAAATTGGCTCAATGGGAAAAAGAACATAAATTAAAAGCCATTGTTACCCAAAATATTGATGGACTGCATCAAAAAGCAGGGAGCAAAAATGTTTACGAGCTACATGGCAGTGTAAAACGAAATTATTGCGAAAAGTGTCATCAATTTTACGATGAAAATGCAGTATTGAGTTGCAAAGGGGTTCCCCTGTGCCATTGCGGCGGCACCATAAAACCTGATGTGGTGCTCTATGAAGAAGGCTTGGATAATCAAGTTATTAACGGAGCAGTCCAAGCAATAAAAAATGCAGATATGCTCATAGTGGGCGGCACATCTTTGGTGGTTTACCCCGCAGCAGGGTTAATAACCTATTACACAGGCAATAAATTGGTTTTAATCAACAGAGATTCCACCTCTTACGATTCCAAAGCAGATTTGATTTTCCATGATAAAATAGGAGAAGTATTATCTCAGCTGAAATGAGGACCGTAATATGAGTGGCAGTAGTTTAAAAAAGGCAAAAACAGCTATAATTTTCATTATTATCGCCTTGATATTAGGGGCAACCGTCGGCGGTTTTGTTTGGATAGTGCTGAAAATAATGAGCTTAGGCATAAATTTAGTTTGGGTTACAGGGCAAGAATATTTTGATTTCAAATATTATCCTTTGCTGGTGTGCTTCATAGGCGGCATCATCATTGGGATTTGGCAAAAAATATACGGGGAATATCCCGAGGAACTCAGCGAGGTAATGGCAAAAGTAAAAAAAACAGGTGCTTATCCTTATCATAAGCTCTGGATTATTGCGATAGCCGCCCTTCTACCTTTGATTTTCGGTGGTTCGGTAGGTCCCGAGGCAGGGTTATCCGGGGTGATAGCAGGGCTGTGCACTTGGGTTGGGGATCGTTTTAAATATGCAGCCAAAGAAATGCGTGATATTGCCCAAATAGGGATATCCGCAGCTTTGGGTGTTATTTTTGCTTCTCCGCTTTTTGGTTTTATTGCTCCTTTCGAGCAGGAAAACAACGATATTGTTTTCCCCAAAAAAGCAAAAATGATAATTTATTTTGCCGCCATTTTTGGTGGACTTGGAGTTTTTAAATTTCTCAACCACATTTTTGGCACAGCCATGGCATTAAGCCACTTTGACTCAGCCACTGTGGGCTTCACTGAAATAATGTGGTTTATACCCTTGGTTTTAGTTAGCATTGTTGCAGGCTATCTTTACCATTTTACCGGCAAAGGCATTAAAGCTGCCTTCACACCTTTAAAGAAGTTCCCCATCATCAAAGCCGCCATCGGCGGAATTATTTTGGGTGGAGTGGGGATATTATTGCCATATACCATGTTTGCCGGGGAAACCCAAATGGAAGAAATCATGCACCAATGGCAAACCATGGGCATTATTCTGTTATTTTTAACAGGTTTTGTTAAGCTTATAATCGCCAATATTTGCTGGCACAGCGGTTGGCGTGGGGGAAATATTTTCCCGGTGATTTTTTCAGGGGTTTGCATCGGCTATGCCATGGCGACAATCACCGGAGCAGACCCCATTTTTTCCGTAGCCGTTGCCACCTCGGCACTTACGGCGATGATAATGCGTAAACCACTGATGACCGCCATGGTTTTAATGCTTTGCTTCCCTATTTCCACCATCATCACCTTGGTTCTTGCGGCCTTTATTGGCTCGGCTTTTCCCCTGCCTAAATTTTTACAACCCAAAGAAGATACAACTATTGAAAATCAAGCCACAGCCTAA
>JAVXOZ010000065.1:0-226 GCA_036644995.1 Clostridiales bacterium
GGGTACTTCGGACGCAGGTCCGCGGAAGAGGAAGTCACTGCCGGGGTAAATTTTAATCCCTGATAGCTCAGTTGGTAGAGCGTTCGGCTGTTAACCGAATTGTCGTTGGTTCGAGTCCAACTCGGGGAGCCATACGAAGAGAAATCCTTGTTTTCAAGGATTTCTCTTTTTTGCGTGTATTTGAGAGGTTTTAGAAAGCCATCAGTTTGCATTACTAATTTGGGTG
>JAVXOZ010000065.1:326-2840 GCA_036644995.1 Clostridiales bacterium
AATATAGTATATAATTTGGGTGAATATAGTATATAATTTGGGTGAATATAGTATATAATTTGGGTGAATATAGTATAATAGAATCTTTGTCAATGGTTGCGGTATATGCGTGTAAAAACCTTTTGTTATTCCGGGCTACGTTTCTTTCTATATGATAGATTGTCAAGTCAAATGCGCCACTTCGTGCAGAAAGACTTGAATTGGTGATTTCCAGCCAAGACACTTTTTTGCTCTGCTGTTGATAAGAAAAAGATTTTGCGTAAGCTCCTTTTGATCAATCAAAGCAAGATTTGTTTTTTTTGGATAAAACTCCCGAAGCAGTCCATTAGAATTTTCGTTGCTGCCCCTTTGCCATGAAGAATAAGGGTCTGCAAAATACAGTGGTAAACCCAACTCATCATTGACAGCTTGAAAACAAGCAAACTCTTTTCCACGGTGGGTGGTGCCTGTCTTAAAAGCATCTTTTGGCAATGTATTGTACAGCTGAGTGATGGCATTCTTCATGGATTCAGCGGTTCTATCAGCAGTTTTTAGCGCAATATACCAACGACTTTTGCGCTCCACAAAGGTTGCAAAGCACCCCTTGCTTTCGCCCCTACTTGATACCATACTGTCAAGTTCCCAATGCACAAAAGTTTCCCTGGATTTAATCTCCTTTGGTCGCTGGTGGATAGAAATTCCAACTGAAAATTTGCCACGTGTTTCAGCTGGTTTTTGTCGCTTACCTTTTTGCCTAAGCACAGTCATCTGTACATGAGCCAGTTTTCCTTGATAAACCCAGTTGTAGATGGTTTTAAAGCTGATTTTTCCAAGGGTAATGGTGTTCGCAATTTGCTCCGGAATGGTGGCTGCATTCCATTTCCCATTTGGTCTGCAACGCTTCCTTCTCGCATGGTAAGCATCTTGCGCACTTTCACCTACGTACGCGCTTGCCTGTGCATTGCGAAGTATTTCACGGTCAACGCAGGAGCGATGCCGGTGTATCTTGGCTGCTATGCGGCGATGCGAGTAGCCTAACGACAATAATTCTTGTATACGTCCTCGCTCGAATGTGGTAAGATGGTGGTAGCTCATAATGTTGCCTCCGTTCGAATGTTGTCTCTCAACTACATTCTACACGAAGTTGTCATTGTGGGCTATCTTTTTGCCCATTCATGGTGGCGCACTTCATTATACAATCTATCATATATAATTAACTCTCCATATTAAACCTCCATTATGTTTATGCCTACCCTTAAAAGTTAGACCTAAAACATCTAACTTTAAGGAGGTCAATATTTTTAGCAAAATACAGCTACGAGTTTATAAAATAATTAATAGAAGCATATTTAAGAGGTGAAGGTGGGGATAAATATTTAGCAAATAAATATAGAGTAGCCGATAAAAAATCACTTAGGCAATGGTTTGCATTCTACCGTGAGTTTGGCGATGAGGGGTTAATGAATAGTCAACCCTTTATTGAACAATATTTTATCGAAGGCAGCATTGGAAAAGAGAAATTAGTTGTTTTGCCTAAAATCAACGGGAAAACGTAACCAATCGAGCCGTAAATACGCTTTGTGTTATACCGGTTAACATAATCAAAAAACTTCAATGAAAGCTCCGTAAAGTATTAAATTTTTCTCCAAATACAAATTCTGTTTTAATATTATACGTCGCTTCCGCCACCGCATTGTGATATGGACAGCCTTTATGGTTCAATGAGGGAGTTATACCGAATGCGGAAATTATATTATCGATTTCCTTGTTTTTAAACTCGCTACCACGGTCAGTATGAAAAATTTTAATGTCTGAAAGTGGGCGATTAATTCGCTGAATTGCTTCTTTTACCGACTCAGCAGTCTTATTTTTGCCGACTGAATAACCGATGATTTCACGATTATATAGGTCTATTATGGCACAAAGATAGTTCCAAGAATTGTTTATTCGCACATATTCTTTTACTGTTTGCCTTGATTACCGCTATTTTCTGCGGATAATCAAGGCTGCCTGTTTTAAAATATCATTTTCCATTGGTAGTTGTTTTAATTCTTTGTTCAATTTACTATAGCCTTATCATTTCAGAAGTTTTTCTACATCTTTAAGCTGTGCCTGTGTATTTTTGATTTCTCCATTGACACTCTTTAAAACGGTCTGAAGTTTGGTGGTATCGCCGCCGGTTTCCACTGTGATACCCTTGATTCTGTTTGCCACCTCTCCTAAAAAGGGGCAAAAAAATAGCTCGGATTTTGCCGAGCATAAATATTATATTACTACCTCTAATCGTGTTCAGAACTAAAGCACAGTGCAGGCATTACGGCATGAAAAAGGCATCTATCCTTTCAGATAGATGCCATAAAGAACATATCTTTTATACTTCAATTATTGTCAAAGTTGCCCCGGCAGTTTCAGTTTTTCCTTTGGTGGGAATGTTGCATCAAAATCCTCTATCTCTTTTTCTTCATGGAAGTACCCATCCGGTGTGTGGTAAATGCCTGTGATACCGTCTAAAAAGCCTTCCTGAAGTTCTTTCAA
>JAVXOZ010000066.1:0-1587 GCA_036644995.1 Clostridiales bacterium
TCGGAAGTTGCCGCTGTTTTACACCGCTTCTTGGAAATAAAATAAGCAAAAATATGGTGCACCTCACCCTCTCTTTTTTAGAGGGTGAGGTGGCTGTTGATAAAGTCTGATATTCGGCAAAATCCCTTCCCACCCACTGCTTATGTACATCTATGTACACTGCACATCCGCTGCTCTGGGAGTTTTGCCGAATCTAAGGCTTTCTTAACAGCCTGACATCTTGCCAAAAAACTATGTTTTTTGACAATCTGATTCACCCTTTCATTTTGAGAGGGTGAATTTTGCGCTTTGCAAAAAGGAGAAAATATGAGAAAAAAGACTATATTTCTATGCCTTATGTTGATGTTAAGTTTTGTATTTACCATGCCAATGTTGGCAAGTGCCGAGGAAGTGAACGTTACGGTTTCTATGGAAAAATTCACTTTGGGACAGGGGTATGTGGTTGAACCACAGCAAGTAACCGTGGCGGATGGCACAAAGGTATCTCAGGTTATTACCGATATATTAGGCAAAGGAAATTATGCTAACACAGGGAGTGTGGAAAACTCTTTTTATTTAGCAAGAATAAAAGAAAATGTTAGCAGTGAAAAAATTAATATGCCCAAATATATTGTAGATGTTATTTCCCAACAAGCAGATGTTATGGGTAACAGAGTTGTACCTCAATGGTTGGGGGAATTTGATTATAATGGTACCGCAGGGTGGATGGTTTGCGTAAATAATAAATTCCTCGGCAGCAGTTCCTCGGATTATCCATTACATAATGGTGATGTGATACGTTGGCAGTTTACTGTTTCGGGTTTAGGTGCGGATATTGGTGCGGGGTTCAGTGAAAATCAATTCTATATTACCGTTGCCAATAAAGATGCTTTAACCGCAAAAGTAGCCGAAGCCAACAAAAAAAATACTCCTGCCATTAAAAATAGTAATGCTTATAAAAGTGCCGTTAATATTTTAGAAAACTTAGAAGCCACACAATCAGCGGTTGATATTGCCTTAACCAATTTGCAAACCTATTTAACTAATAATACCGATACCCAAGGAGTTACTGCCAATACCATGGTAACTTATCCTTTAACGGCAAATTCTGCAATCTATCAATATAATCCCAAATATGTAAAAATCATAGGTGTATCATTAAATAAAAAAGAACTCTCTGTAAAGATTGATGAAAGTGAAAAAATAATAGCTACATTTAGCCCTTTAAATGCCACTGCTGAAACTGTAACTTGGAAATCTGATAATGAAAATATTGCCAAAGTTAGTAATATAGGCAGAGTTAAAGGTGTTTCTGTAGGTACAACCAATGTAAGGATTACCACTTTAGATGGTGGTTTTAGTGCAACTTGTAAAATAACGGTTAATAAAAAAGATGTACCCCCTGTTATCAATCCCCCTGTGGTTGACCCTCCTGTGGTAGACCCTCCTGTGGTAGAGCATCCTGTTGAACCACCCATCGATCCATCAATCCCACCTGTGGATTCCTCTGTAAAGATGGAAAA
The DNA here is from genome assembly GCA_036644995.1 of Clostridiales bacterium. Classification (GTDB taxonomy): domain Bacteria; phylum Bacillota; class Dehalobacteriia; order UBA7702; family UBA7702; genus Cryptoclostridium. The sequence continues at coordinate 1,503 of JAVXOZ010000066.1, forward strand.
TATGAAAGACGTTAAATCTACGGATTGGTACTATAATGATGTAGCGTATTGCTTGGCAAAAGGCATTTTCAAAGGCACATCTGCA
>JAVXOZ010000067.1:0-1544 GCA_036644995.1 Clostridiales bacterium
TGAGTAGAAAGTAACCAAGCGATTAAGGGTGCAAAAACAATTAATTGCAGAGAATCCATTACAATGGAAAGAGTTTCTCTTTCGGTGACATTATAAACGGTGGCAAAAACGTTGGTGATTGCCCTAGGCACAAGGGAAAGGGCATATATGCGCAGTGCCAACACATAAACGGATCCCCACGTAGCCACATCAATACCAAACATGGCAATAATGGGTTGTGCAAAGATGATCAACATGAGCATCCAAAATCCGGGAAGAAGAATCTGCACCTTCAAGGTATACTGCAATGTTTCCTTCATGGCTTCGGCATCCTCTTCGCCATAAAACAGGGCCATTAGGGTATTCATGACACCGCTGGTGCCCATGATAAAAGCAGTCACTATAATATCGTGGATAGAGTTTATTATGGCAATAAGTGCAATGGCCTTGTCGCCTCCAGCAGAAAATAGAATGGCGTTAAATAAGATACTGTTGATTGTAATTCCCAAGCGGTAAATACCTTGGGGTAACCCTCGTTTTAAGCCGTGTAGTAGATCTTTTGTGGCAGAAAAACAAGGTACAAGGTGAAAGATGTTATAAGGGCGGCGAAAATGAAGAATATTTACGCAAAAAGCCAACAAATAGGAAACACTGGTGGAAAAGGCAATACCAAACAAGCCCAAAGGCGTAAATAGCGCAAAAATAAGATCCATAAGAATATTGGATACACCGAGTAATAAAGTGGATTTAAGCACTAAATCTTTGGAGCCATTTAAAGGATTTAATCCAACGAGCATGGAGTTAAGAAAATAGGGAACCATCCCAAAGCCAAGGCCTCTTAAATAAGCGGAAGTGTAACTATGCACATCGCCATTGGCGCCGAGTATGGAAGCAACGGCCTCTGGAAATCCAACCAATACCACCGTGAATATGCCACCTACAAAAAACGCACAAATCATCATTGCAGAAAAAATTTGATCCACTTTTTCTCTTTGGTTTTTTCCTATATAAAAAGCGCACATATAGACCGCACCGATTGAAATGACGTAAACGACTGCCGAACGAATAAAAATAAGCGGCCGGGCAAAGCCAATGGCAGAAAGACATTCTGCTGAGAAGAAATTACCAACGACCATGGCATCCACCACATCACAAATACTGGTAGACATTTTTGAAAGAATAATGGTTAAGAGTAAGCCCAAAAAAACTTTCTTAGTAATTGAGTTGTTCTTCGTTATACAATTCATAGATAAACCTTCCTTTTAATCGTTTAAATTAGTTTACTATTACTGTGAAGATAAGTTTATAGAAAAGCATCATTTTAAGCCATTTAAAAAGAAAAAATGGCCATAGGTTTCACTGGATAGCCTTAAAAACAAAGAGACGATAAAGGGTTTCTAACCTTAACGCTTGTTTAAAAAAATTAAAAATATTTCATATATTATAACACATAAATAGGTAGTTGTTAAATGCAAAATCCCCTAAAAATGCAAAGTTCCTGACACTCTTTAGTCGATTTATTTCTTACTATTTTGGAAGTTTAATAAAAACATTGTTCATGTCTA